>JBCCSC010000067.1:0-30020 GCA_039200705.1 Chloroflexota bacterium | reverse complement strand
TCGCAAACGCGATTCATCTGCCCAGATCTCTGGCATTGGGTCAAGCAAATCTGATTGTAATTTGACAGGTTTTGTCCCTAATAGACCCTTAGCTGTGGACATCACGGCATTGATGACAGGCATAGGATCGATAGCTTGCATGTGGATTTCAAGTTTCCCCGCATCAACTTTAGCAAGGTCAAGAATGTCATTGATGACGTGTAGCAATTGTCGCCCACTATTGTAAATTTGGGTGAGGTCACGCTCATAGGCAGGGGGTAGTGATTGGTCATCATACATGATCGGGAACTGCAACATAGTTTCGCTAAATCCGATAATTGCATTCAGTGGTGTGCGTAATTCATGACTCATATTGGCGAGGAATTGACCACGAAAATGCTTTGCTTCCTCTGCTTCAGCATTAGCGATTTCGAGGTTTTGATTGCTATCCATCAACTTTTCGCCGAGGATTTCAGCACGTTTGAGGCTCTTCTGTAATTCTTGGCGTTTTTCAAATAGCTCTTCATTGGTTCGACGTTCACGACTGTAGTTATCTAATGCCCATTGTGTGACTTGATAGAGTTCACCTGTAACAATCGCCGCCAAGGACGCTGAGAGAATCGTTAAGAAGATGGCGAACCATTGTGTCCCCGTGACATTGACTACATCAGGGTGAAGCATTGGTGCGCCGATAACAATTGCAATGCTTAAAATAGTCATAGTGAGGGAACTTGTTGGTGAGACAAGCAAACCACCGATGAAAACAACTATAGGGAAAATGAAAGGCACAAACATAAGGCTATCAGACCCTAATTGTGACATAGTGAGTCCGAGTGCAAACATTGGCGATAAAATAAATATCCACGCAGAAACAGTGAGCGGTATCTTGCCTAAAGAGTAGTTAGAAAACCAGCTGGATACAAACATGATTAAACTGGTAAGTATCAATGTGGTGAAAAAAGTGCGGTCTAAGGATGATAAAGACCCAAACGATAACATGAATATCAAAATACAAAAGCTAATCGCCATTAACGTATAATTCAGTAGTTTGAGGCGACCCGTTTTGATTTCTTCTGCAAAAGAGGTATTAGTGGGTAAGCTCATGAGATAATCATCTTTGGATTTTTGAATAAATTGAGTGATGTGCAATAAAATTGATGACTTTTAATATGATTTTATTGTAATGGATTGAATAGGGGCATCCAAGCAAAAAGGATTAAGATTAGCAAAAGCGAACAATTTCTGAACATCTTTGTAACGCAATGGATATATTTCATGAGGACAAAAAGAGGCAAGCATCATAGCTTACCTCTTATAAGTTGTTGATGATGTAAATTGTGTCTGCTAATTACAACTTGCTGCAACGACGACAAGGTCATTATTGGCTGCTGAAAAACGTGCTTCAAAGACTGTATCCGCAGTGACGGTATACGTCAGACTAACACTCTCACCTGATGTTGCGAGTTCAGTGCCATCTTCGGTAATCAATTTGATATACGAACCAAATTCAGGGCGTAACATGCCACCTTGGGTGTTGAAAGTGACCGTTGTGCCCGAACTAGCCGTCCATGTGCCGCCAATAGCGATGGATGTCTCTTCGCCTGTTGATGTGGCTGAGCCTGTAATTGCTGAGCCATCACAGACTAATGGTGCAAGTGTGCTTGAACTCAAGCTAGCTGTTGTCTCGGTCTCTGGTGTGTCTATAGGTTCGGGTAAATCAGGTGTTTCTACGACTGGTAGAGTGTCACAACCTACTGATGCGTCAATCGTATCAATGCGTATCCAACCCCCATTGACTGTGCGATACCACGTTAAATTGAGTTCCCCAATAGCTTGACCATCTGCCTCGATACTCTCACCTGCTTGTAGGACTTGTACTGTTTCAAATTCAGTGCTTGCCCCCGCGCGGATATTGCGATTTTCATCAGGCGCAGTGAGAGTACAAGTCGCTGTGCTTGACTCTGTCGTTGGTTGTGGTGTACCAAAATTTGTGTTGCTTTCTTCTTCGGCTTCGCTTGACTCTGTTGTTGTATCTTCTGGTGCGGTGTCTACTTCTGTTGTATCGAAATTTTCTATGCCAAAAGCGATACCACGAGGTAACAGTCGTGTAGGTACGTCAGCGAGTTCTGCTGAGTCAAATGCTTCAGTTTGAGGTGTGCCATTGACGACCAAATTAATATCAAGCGGCACATTGATACGTTCATTTGCTGTTGCAGTCGCTTCTCCGCCATTAGCGAGGACGATTGCTTGACCCTCCAAGACACTGACACGCAATTGCTCACCAATTAATGCTTGGATGAAAACTGTGCCACTAATCTGAATTTCAGCAGAATTAATCTGTAAACGAACCGCATCGGGTAAGCCTGATGGTGATTGAAGCAGCAATCCGCTAAGTGGTGCAGCAGGGTCACAATCCGTTGGTGGTAATTCGCTCAGCAATTCATAAGATTGAGCAGGTGCAAATTGGGGTGGTGTTAAGTCAGGAACAGGCGAATTTTCGTTGACAACTTCAAGCGTTTCATTGCCTCCTGCAACCTCAATATAAGGCGCGTAGACCCAACCTGTGCCTGCAAACTCATTTGGAATCACCATCCGCAACCATTCACGGTCTGGGGAGATACCAGTAACGACAATTTGTTGTCCGCCCTGTAATTGCCAAACGACAACACCTGCTGCCCCTGGAGCGCGACGCACATTCATACCATTCGCTGCCAATACAGTACCATCACGTCCTGCACCCGATGCAACTTGACCTGTGTCGGTGAGGGTTAAGTTGCCATAAGCGAACATCGTCGTTTGAGCAATATCGCCACCGTCAGTGGTTGCTAATTGCAATTCCGCGCGGATGACTGTCCATGTTGTGCCTGAGACAAGTTGAATGCGGTCAAGGCTAGTGAGTGCAACACGGTCATTCGCTTGTGAAAATGTGCCTTCGATGCTACCACTGAATGAGGCATTCACTGTGCCGTTACCGATACAACTGTTGCCTGATGCTGTATCCGTACACAAAATTTCGACAGCCGTGAAAGAATCATCTACACCGATAGGGCAAACGTTGGTATCGATTGCTACCTCTTCTGCTGGTGTATCAACAGCAGGGGTTGCTTCAGGGTCGGCAGTCGATTCAGGTAAGGGTTGTGGTTGCTCAACACTCGGAGGCGCAACAATTGGTGCAACGGGAGCTGCGGAATCTTCCGTCGCATCAGGCAAGATAGGAATCGATGTTGGCTCACTATCTTGGGCATAACTCGGTTGGTTGATTGTTGAGGTTAAAAACAGCGCAGTCACCACTAAGCAACTGACACTGATTAGAATACGTTTTTGCATAAACTTCCTCCCAATGGTTGTTGGATAAAGAGTATGACACGATTATAACGCGATTTGCTCAGATTCACCGTGCCGTATCTGAAACGTAAGGTTCGTTTGCTTGTGTGATGGCGATGAAGGGCTGTATAATTCAGCTATTGTTCATAAATTCACAATGTCAATGTGATGAAAACCCAAAACCAAGCATTACGTGCTTATTATCTTTTCCGTGTGATTGCGCCATTTGTCTTTGCAATGTGGCTTGCTGTTGCTGGCTTATACTTTGCAACACAAGTGACCAGTGACCCTTTTCAGCTAGCGATGATTGGGGTTGTCCTCGAATCTGCCACCTTATTCTTTGAAATTCCAACAGGGGTCATCGCTGATACCTATAGTCGCAAGTGGTCAATTGTTGTTGGTTATGTGATTTGGGGGATAGGGTTCTTAATACAGGGCATTTTCCAATCCTTTTATTGGGTGCTTGTGTCACAACTCATTTGGGGCATTGGCTTCACATTTGTGAGTGGTGCGCCTGAAGCATGGTTAGTTGATGAACTTGGTGAGGAACAGGCTCTCAAGCTATTTGTGCGTGGGTCACAAATCGGACAAGTGTCGTCGATAGTGGGAATCATCACAGCAACACTTATCGGCACTATTGATGTAGCTTTACCGATTATAGTTGGTGGGATTGGTACACTCATTTTGGCAGTGATTTTAGCAATCGTGATGCCTGAAAATGGCTTCAAGCCGATTCAACGTGAAGCGTCCTCCCGATGGGGTGCATTTGAGACGTTCTTTGATGGTGTGCGTGAAGTTCGTCAACAGCCTGTTTTAAAATCTGTGATTTGGATAGGTATTATCATTGGTGTGTCTGCGGGTGGCTTTGATGCACTCTATCCACGTCATATTGTCGAAAATTTTGAGATACCACTTATTGAACCCGTTGTCTGGTTTGGCGTAATGTCGGCTGGTGTGATGTTGTTGACGATTCCAGCCCTCGAAATCGCAAAGCGTCATCTGGAAAAGCGACCTGATGTACCTGTCGCTTGGATTTTGTCCATTTTTGCAATAGGGACAGTTGTTGGCAATCTGATTTTTGTTTGGACTGGTTATTTCTACGGCATGATTCTTGCTTTTTGGCTCAGTCAAACACTACGCAATGCCACCAAGCCACTATTCATGGCATGGGTTAATCGACATACAACATCAGGCGTGCGTGCAACAGTCATTTCGATGTACTGGCAGTCTATTGCATTAGGAAATGTGCTTGGCACTCCGATTATCGGTTTGATTGGTTCGTTATCATCCATCAAGACTGCACTATCATTGTCTGCGGTAGCGTTGTTGCCTGTTGTACCGATTTATCGCCGACATGGGGCAGATACTGTGCAAGAATCTGATAAGTCGTGAATAATAGTAGATAAATTATTTCATTCATCATGAAAGTAGATTTATCATGCGAATTTTAATTGCGCCTGGAGCATTTAAACATAGCTTGGGAGCAGGGCAAGCATCTGAAGCCATTGCACGAGGATTATCCCAAGCCTTGCCTGATGCTGAACTCCTCAAGCTACCGATTGCTGATGGAGGCAATGGCACACTCGATGCGTGGTTAGCGCAGGGTGGCGAACGCATCACATTAACTGTCCATGACCCACTCATGCGACCTGTTGAAGCTGTGTATGGCATTCTACCTGATGGCACAACCGCCGTGATTGAAATGGCATTGGCATCGGGTATCGAACTGTTAACAACTAAGGAGCGCAATCCACTCGATGCGACAACCTATGGCACAGGTGAACTGCTACAAGATGCGCTAGAACGGGGTGCACGTCGCTTTATTATTGGCATGGGCGGTAGCGCAACTGTTGACGGTGGTTCTGGTGCGATTCGTGCATTAGGTGTCAAATTGTTGGATATAAACGGCAATGAGATTCCACAGGGTGGTGGTCATCTGACGGAAATTGCGACACTTGATGCGTCTAACTTAGATGCACGCTGGGCAGATTGTGAAATCATCATTGCATCCGATGTAGAAAATAAATTGCTCGGTGAAACAGGTGCTTCTGCTGTATTCGGACCTCAAAAAGGCGCATCTGCTGAGGATGTTATCACACTAGAGGAAAATTTAGCACATTTTGCGGACATCATCGCTTCGCAACATGGTGCAGACATCCGAGATATTGTCGGGACAGGCGCAGCAGGTGGTCTGTCGGCAGGCTTGATGGCATTTATCGGTGGCGAGATTCGTTCAGGGATTGATTTGCTATTCGACTATAATAATTTTGAAGACATACTCAAAACGGCTGATGCAGTCATCACAGGTGAGGGACAAATGGATGAGCAAACGGTCTATGGCAAAGGTCCGATTGGGGTGGCGCGTTTGGCACAAGTACATGGTATTCCCACGATTGCACTCGTCGGAGGCTTGAATGTGCATGATTCTATATTACATCAAACAGGGGTGACAGCCGTTTTTTCGATAGTGGATAAGCCAATGTCATTGGATGATGCGTTAGCCAATGCCGATAACTTGCTGGAACGGTCAGCCTTGCGTGTGGGCTATCTTTTGGATGTTTTATGATTAGGTGTAGCACGCCAAGTCACTACAACTATCAATTTTATGTAGGGACATGACACGTCATGTCCAAAAATTATGGAATTGAGAATGCGCTATGAACATTCTACGAGAATTTTTCAATGCAAATGACAGCAATCCATTCAAGATTGACTATCCTAAGTATGGCTTTGACCCTGACTCATCGCTGAAACCTGAGCCTGTGCATAAAAAGGTGCTGATGATTACCCATGACCCTGTGCTGAAATCGCAAGGGGGCAAAACGATCAAGCAATATTTTGGCTGGAATGATTCGGAAGCACTCGCAGAAGCCTATATTGAGGATGTGCGTTGGGCGAGTTATGGCTATGCTAATTATAAAATTGTAGAGCATATCATTGTCGATGGCTATCCGATGAAGCGCGATGGTTTCCGTTATGATGAAAAGACTTATTTATCTGCCTGGCAAAAACGTAAATTTCATGACCCCGACGGTGTGGATTATCATCTGCTGGTGAAAAAGTTTAAGATGATAGAGCGTATCAATACTGGTGAGATTGATGAAGTCTGGTTGTTCGGACATCCCTATGGTGGCTACTATGAGAGCATCATGTGTGGCAAGGATGCCTTTTGGTGCAATGCGCCTCCACTTGATAAAACTGACCATGCCGAACGTCAATTTGTGATTATGGGTTTCAATTTTGAGCGTGGTGTAGGTGAAATGCTCGAAGACCTCGGACACCGTGCTGAGTCGATGTTATTCAAAGTCTACGAGGACGTAACAGACGATGCCAATCTATGGGAGAAATTTTACCGCTATGATAAAACGCATCCTAAACAAGCCGAGTGTGGCAATGTGCATTTCGCTCCGAATAGTGTCAAAGATTATGATTGGGGCAATCCAAGTCTTGTGCCAAGTTATTGCGATAATTGGTACACCTTTCCTGATTTATCGGGAGAGCCTCGGATTGTGAATTGCAAAGAGTGGGGCAATGGTGATATTCGCTTGCATCATTTGTGGTGGTTTCGGCATATGCCACACATCATTGGTGAGACAAATGGTATTTCCAACAATTGGTGGCAATACATCATTGACCCAAATTTGGTGAAGGTGTGAGTGATGGATAATGCAAGAAATAAGCAACTTTTGGATGCTCTACAAAGCGATATGACGACAGCAAGACTGAGACAAATTTTAACTAAAAATAATATCATGAAGGATGAGTTAGTTGAGATTATCAGACAATACATGAAAATTGATGAATTGCTTGATGACTACATTTTAAATTATGAGAAACCACCGCAACGCTCACCAGCGGAGATGGCGAAATATCGAGCCTACGGTGATGATTATACACCCCCCATTGATGAGAATGATACTCAGGCAATATACATAGATAACTTGTTAAGCGTTATTGCAATTTGGCTTGCCACCAAACAGAGTATGCAGACCTTATTCCTAGGGTCGTTAATCCACAATAATTATACATATCTAAAGAAATACTACTTTTATCACGATGAGAGAGCTTTGTGGTTACTTGTTGCAATCTCAGAATTTTTAGTTGCTTCTGCCAGTAATAAGGATATTTGGGCGCATCTGTATGAGGGGTTGAGTAATTATAACTACCGAAAATTTCCTATTCCTAAAGAAGTTGTTGACAACGTTCTTGTGCTGTACAACGAAGATAAGGTATACCAGTCAGGGACAGCGTATGTACAAATTATAATCGTTGTTCGTAGGTCACAAGATAAACGATTTATAGACCGTACATTAGAGCACTTATCTAGTGACCGTCCTGTAATGCGTCACTTTGCGATTGAATTGCTGAATGAATATGAAGATAATTCTATACTTTCTCATGTGATACCACTCCTAGAAGACAGTTCGGAGAAAGTTCGGAAAAAAGCAAAAGAGGTTCTAGCAAAACAAAACTAAAAATTTTTCTTACTTGGAATACTTAAGCAGATTTAAGAATTTCACTTTACAATAGAAATACAGCTTATTCAGATAACACAGGGGATATAATTATGCGTAAATTAGTTTTGTTACTCATCATTGCGCTGTTGACGGCTGTTGGGGCAGTCTCAGCACAAGAAAATGAAACCTACACTGTGCAAGCTGGTGATACTTTAACAAGCATTGCCAATGCCTTTGATGTCGATGCGGATGCGATTTTGCTAGCCAACAACCTCATTGACCCAAATAGTCTGCGCGTTGGTCAAGTGCTGACGATTCCGACTGTTGCACTCACTGTGCCACGTACACATACTGTTGGGGCAGGCGAAACACTCAATGATATTGCGATTCGCTATAATACGACTGTCGAAGCTCTGATTGATACCAACACGATTGCTCAACCAAGCAACCTGACAATCGGGCAAGTGCTGACACTCCCTGCACAAGGTGGTCCTGCGACTTTCCCACGCAATTATCGCCTTGATATTGGTGATACCCTACGCAGTGTTGGTGAGCAATTTGGCGTGACATGGCAACAAATCGCAGCGTTTAACAACATTGTTAATCCGAATTATGTGCAAGCCGGCACAGTGATTATCATCCCACCTGCGGATTTTGTCGTGCCGACTCAACCAGCTATCGGTGGTCCTGTGGTTGTTGTGCCATCAACGCAAGTTGCAACACTGCCGACCTTGGTCAATGGCGTTTACACGGTTCGGGCTGGCGATACAATGTTCTCGATTGCGAGTGCCTTTGGGGTCAATGTCTATGACATCGCTGAACGCAATGGCATCCTCAATCTGAATAGCATTTTTGTGGGTCAAGGCTTGGTGATTCGCTAAGATGACAGATTTAGTGTTTATTGGTGTTCCCTACTGGTTAGGGGAAAAAACGGATTATAGTGGTTCAGTCGATATGGTCAAAAATAGTGGCATATCGGCTGAGTTTGACGCAGAGTGGGTTGACCTTGCGCCAAATTTTGATGCTTTTGAGCATCCCGTCAATGTAGTCAATTCGGCTGTGGCAGAAGCAATTCAACAAGCTCTCGCTGATGATAAACTACCGTTGATTATCGCGGATGATTGCACGGTTTGCCTTGGCAACATGAAAGGGCTGGAACAAGTCAGTCCGTCGGTGCTGTGGTATGACGCGCATGGTGACTTCAACACAGAAGATACGTCGCCGAGTGGTTTCCTCGGTGGGATGCCACTAGCAGCAATGGTCGGCATGGGCAATCAACATTTGATGACAGGTATAAACCTCCAAATTGTTAATGACCATAAAGTGTATCTAACAGACGGGCGTGACCTTGACCCCGAAGAAGCACAATTGGTCGCCGATAGTAATCTCACACATTGGGAGACACTCTCGGGGGAACTTGATTACGATTGGAATGATGCACCTCTATACATTCATTTTGATGGAGATATTATCCGCCTAGATGACCATCCTGCGGTGGGTTACCCTGCGGAAGGTGGTCCTTCTGTTGATGAGTGCATTGCGTCGTTAAAACATGCAATCATCTCGGCAGATGTGAAAGTGGTACATTTCACTTGCTGGAACGCGACATTGGATGGTGCAGACCAATCCCAAAAGACAATATTATCTGTTATTCGGGCAGTGGCTAAGGCATTGCAAGCGTGACCATCAACACCTCAATAAATTTATGGGCAGTGCGCTTACTCTTAGGTGCGCTGTTTTGCTTTGGTAGCGAAATCATCCTCTGGACAGACCCCCTCAATCACACTTTGTTGGATTGGTTAGTGCGAATTGTTGGTTTTGTTGTGCTGGCGACCCTCACACTGGACATTGCCCAACGCTATCGTATTCAAGATGGTTTTGATGCGATGGTGGTCTTGGCTGGGACAGCTATAGTCTATAACTTGCTGATAAATCCTGAGATTGGCTGGACACTCGTGCCTGATTCTGTGCTGACGCGCATTATCGGTGGTGATGCGCTTGTGCAATTAATCCTCTGGGCTGTGTTCCTCGCATGGATGAATGGTCGTGGTCGGCATTATGGCTGGTATCAAGCCGTTGCTGGATTATGGCTGGGTGTTTATTGGGGCTTTTGGATGCGCTGGATACCTGAGCTACGAGGCACATTTGAGACTGTGCCATTGCTCCAACTGTATGCCGTGGCTGGCATCGGTTTTGCGATGATTGTGCTATTTTATTTGTTTGTCGTGAGGCAAATCAGCAAGGAGGTCACTGCTGATGACTTGGTCTTATCACCGCTAGAATGGGCAATTGCGAGTATGGTGCTGATTCTGCTATTTCTAGTACAAGCTATTCAGGGGACAATTTCTGGTGCATCGTTATTTATCACGGTAACGATTTTGGCACTTTGCTGGCTAATTCTGTGGTTACGACGTGACCCTCATGAAACGACCATCCTCGATAAGCATTTTCCGTTGCGTTTGCAAAATCCATTGTGGATATTACTGTTAGTGCTAGCATTTACAGGCGCAATGACTGTGACTTATCATCTGCCACGCTGGGAAGGCATGGGCGATGTTGACCAACTCTGGTTGATGGAAATCGGTACAATAGGTGTCGGAATTTTGTGGTTGCCGATTGTTGCTAGTGTGATTGCAACTCGTGCAATGGATAGATACATGCGCGAAGGATTGTCTCTATAAGACATTCATTTAGCCTATTAGGAAGTATAAATGCGTTTAATAAGACTCAAAAATAATGATCTATACTATATTGCGAAAAGTGAAGAAATTCCTGACACACTCAACGATGGTAAGATGACTTGGAAGATACACAAACCATCTGATTTTATAAAAGATTATCTTCGAAGTTCTACGAATATGCGAGCAATTATTGCTAGAACAATTCCCGATTGGGGATTTGCTATGGTGTATTATGTGTATTGGTATAATCAGGATGTTGACTTAGATAAACTAGATCAAACTCTGAAGTATACAATAACTGAACCTATTGAATTTAAATATACAATTGTACTTGAATATGATGTGATCTCATGTAGGTTTTGTGGAAGTGCTTGGCACACATTACTACCAGCTTCATCAGAGTTTGCAGCTCGACCAGTAGTGCAACATCACCAATTCATTTATCGAAATTTTGAAAAGTTGGTGTGTCCGAATTGTAATGGTTCATTTGATCCAACTGTAGTAGCTATACTTGCCAAGTGGGACGAGGTGGAACGTCAAGAGCGAACAATGAGTTGGATAGGTTTACCAACTATTGAATGAAGATTTATCTGAATGATTAGCTATATACGTTTAATCCAAATGTGACAGAATCATACTAGAAAAGAAATCTCAAAAACCATCAGTCTAAGTATTATAAAAATAGTGACTATTTTTGCAAATTATAGTTACTGTGGATAATTTCTATGCGTGTCAGATTTAGGTTCTTACACTGTAATCATATTATATTCAGGCAGGGGGAATCCTAAACATGAAACGTTTACTCATCACACTTTTGACTACAGTCTTGGTATGCAGTATGGGGTACGCACAAGAGAATAATCGAACACCAGAAGAAATCATCTTAGAACGCATTGCAGAAATGCAACAAAATGGTGACAGTGAGTTAGATTTAATAGGTCTAAACTTAACAGAAGTTCCAAGTGTAATCTTTGAACTCACTAATCTCACTAAACTAGACTTGTCTTACAATATGTTGACTAGTATTCCATCCGAGATTGATATGTTAGGTCAGCTAGAGATGTTGGGACTGAGTGGTAATCAGTTGACAGAGATTCCACCTGAAATTGGCAATCTCAGCCAGTTGCGAGAGTTATATATCACAAATAACCAGATTACTACGCTTCCATCCGAGATTGGTATGTTAGGTCAGCTAAAAGTGTTGGGACTGATCAGTAATCAGTTAACAGAGATCCCACCCGAAATTGGTAACCTCAGTCAGTTAGAGGTGTTGAGACTGAGTGGTAATCAGTTGACAGACATTCCACCCGAAATTGGCAATCTCAGCCAGTTGCGAGAGTTACATATCACGAACAGTCAGATTACCACGCTTCCACTGGAATTGAGTAACTTAGAGCAGTTATCATATCTCAACTTGAGAAATAATCAATTAAATGAAATTCCTGAGTTGAATATGCGTCCAGATGCTTATATATCGACTCGTGGTAATCCACTTCTCAGCATTCCATTTTATGTGAGAGCAACAGGTGATTTTGGTGTTGCGGATTATCTAAAGAATCCTGTCGTTTGGTATGTTAAATGGATTGCCATAGCTGTTGCTGGATTATTGGCTATCTATGTTATGTTTAGGGCTTCGAGATGGCTAGCGCGTCCATTTAGCCGAAGTGTTGCAATCAACAGCATTCGTGGGCTTGCAATCGCTTGGACAATGGCATTGCTAGGGTTTACTGGTGCTTTGATTATATTTTCTAATGGAATGCGTAGCGGTGGCTCAATACCTCTTGATTGGTTTGTAATACCTGTCGTTGCCTTAATCGTGGGCATTATCGGCTATATCGTGAGTGTTAATCTTGCAAAATATTTGTGGGATAGTGTCGATGTTTTGAGACGACTGTTGTTCTTAGGTATTGCTGTTGCTATTCCAACAGTTGCAATTCAAGCTGGTTGTGTCTTTGGTTTTGTATATCTTGCGAATTCATTGTAGATATTAGGCATTCTCAATCCAAATGCGACAGAATCATATCCGCAAGCGAATCGCTAATGCCATCAACTTGCATCAATTCGGCTTTGTCGGCGCGTTTGATGGCATCAATTGAATTTTGGAAGTGCTTCATCAAGGCTTTACGCTTTTTAGGACCAATGCCAGGAATCATCTCTAGGCGACTGGTCATGCCGATTTTGGAGCGTCGATTGCGATGACTAGTAATTGCGAAACGGTGAGCTTCGTCACGCACACGCTGGACGAGATACAAGCCTTCGCTCTGGCGTGGTAGCATGATGCTCTGCTTTTGATTGGGCACAAATAATTCTTCAAATTGTTTTGCTAAGCCAGCGACAGGAACAACTTCAAATAAGCCAAATTCTTTCAGCACTTCAATCCCGACATTGAGTTGTCCTTTACCACCATCAATTAGCAGTAAATCTGGGAGTAACTTCCATGTGAGGTCTTTATCTTTGCCATCGACAGCGATTTCGTCATTATCTTTGGTGGATTGCCAGCGTGCAAAGCGTCGCGTGAGGGCTTCTCGCATTGACTGGAAATCATCAGGTCCGCCATGCGTCACACTACGAATATTAAAGCGACGATACTCACTCTTCTTAGCGCGTCCTTGCACAAAAACAACACGACTCGCTGTGATAGCCGTCCCTTGTGTGGTGCTAATATCGTAACATTCGATGCGGTTGGGTGGCTTTGGTAGATTGAGTGCTTCTTGCAACTCGGCGAGGGCATCTTCGTGCTTGGTGGTATCGGCTTCGTATTGTGCTCGCATCAAGCGTAGAGCATCGGTGGCATTTTCTTGAGCCATCTTGACCAAATCGCGCTTATTACCGCGTTGTGGCACAGTAATACTGACTTTTGTGCCGTGTCGTCTATCGCCTAGCCAGCGTTCAATGATACGGGCTTGTTCGATATTTTCTGGCAGAATCAACTCTTTGGGGATGTCGCTACTTTCGCTATAGAATTGCGTCACGAATTGCTCTAAGACAGATTCATCACTTTCATCAACCGTGTTATCCAACATGCGCGAATCGCTACCAATGAGCTTGCCATTACGGATGAATAGAATCTGTACAGCAGCTTCACCTTCATCACGGGCAAGGGCGACAACATCATGGTCAGTCATTTTGGGGCTAACGGCTTTGTGTCGGTTGGTGATGTACTCAATCGCTTGAATTTGGTCACGGATGACGGCTGCTTCTTCAAAATTGAGATTTTCTGATGCTTGTGTCATTTTTTTATCGAGACGTTTTAAGACTTTTTCAGAGCGTCCACCGAGAACATCCATTAGCTCTTTAATCATCGCGCGATATTCTTCACGGTTGACTGCACCAATGCAAGGTGCATTGCACAATTTAATATCGTGGAACAAGCACGCCCGTTCATCTGTGCCATCAATATCACGGTCACAGGTTAAATATGGGAAGGCTTTGCGTAGCACACGGAGCGTGTTCTGGACTGCCCACATCGCAGCATAAGGACCAAAATAGCGTGCGCCATCATTTTCGACACGGCGCGTGGTTTCCACTTTCGGATAGTCATCTGCCCAACCAATGCGAATATACGGGTAACGTTTATCATCCTTGAGTAAGACGTTGTAGCGTGGCTTATGTGTTTTAACGAGTGTTTCTTCAAGGATGAGGGCTTCAACTTCGCTTTGCGTGATGATGTACTCAATATCGCGCACCAATGCTCTCATACGTAGCGTTTTGGCGTTTCCATCAGCATTGGTTGTGAAGTAACTCCGTACACGATGGCGTAATTTCTTGGCTTTGCCGATGTAGATAATTTTGCCGTTTTTATCTTTCATCAGATAACACCCTGATTTTAGAGGCAAATTATCAAGAATAGTTTGAACGTGTTCAGGAGTTTGATAAGCCATAGCACATTAAGTTAGAAACTGGTCGGATATATGTTCTATTTTAGCGTGTTATCCGACCAGTTGCGATAGCAAATTATTCGTCTTGGGGGGCAAATGGTGTATTAATTGTTGCAGAAATATCAGGGAAACCTATGCCTGTACGGTCTGGTTCAGGCTGTTCGCTTTCTGTGTCAATGCGACCATCTAATGTGAACTGACTGTAAAATTCCCAGATGATTTCACTCGCATTAACATCCATGTTGACCTCACCCAAAAAGTCGCTCTCAAAATCACGCACCCCATGCCAAACATGTCCGCCATTGATGACAGCATAGAGTTCTACTGCACCATCTTCAGGACAATCGGTGTATGATACATGCACCACACGCGAACCAGAATCATCATTTGGTAAATCAGTCTCGGCATAATTGCTACTACACCCATTTTGATCGAGCCAAAACGCCACCGTATTTGGAATGGGGGCAAGCATATAGGCATCCTCATCATTTTCAGCAAAGGGGAATGTCGCACCATCCCACGGCGAAATCGTGTCGGATGTACCGTGATAAATCAGGATAGGGGATTGTACATCGACTTCATCACAGAAAATACTTACTCCATAAGGTGCATTGGCTGCCATTGATGCAAAGGCTGCGTAGGTATCACTACGAGTGCAAGCGAGGCGATGAGTCATGTAGCCTCCATTGGATAAGCCATTCACATACAGGCGTGTTGCATCCACATTGTAAAGACTACTGAGTTCAGCAATCATATTATCTAGGAAGACATCATCATTTTGTTGTAGGAAATTACCGAATATCGGATTACCACGCTCATAGAACCAGACGGCATCAGCCTGTTGTGGATCGTTGAAGTTTGCATCATAGGCTTGTGGATAAGCAACGATGAAACCATGCTCATCCGCTACTTCATTCCAGCCCGAACTGAGCGCTTGGCTAATGTTATTTGCCCCTCGTCCATGCAAGGAAATGACAACAGGTGTCGGAGTTGTTGGGTCATAAGATGGTGGAACATAGGTGATGTAACTGCGTGGTAGCGTATCAATCAGGCTTTGCTGAACGGCTGTTGTTTCCCAATTGTCATCTTGTGCCACAAAAGCAGCGATAATCTCGGCAGTTTCCAAGCCCACATTATTGAGCGAATTTTCACCACGTCGTACCCAAGTGTTACCAACGCCAATGATAGGCAAAAAAGCAACCTGATAATCATTTTCACAAGAGGCAATCCCTAATACTGACCCTTCAACAGAGGATGCAACAGGTGTGTCACAGACGAATTGATTTGCCCAAAAGCGATAGGAATCGACCACACCCAAAAGTGTCCAATCTGTATTTTGACCGATGACGCGCGTTTCATCCCAGTAAATGTGGTCGTCTGTGCCTTTGATAAATAACAGATTTGTACCTGTTTGTTCGGCGCAAGTCTCAGTTTGATAGCTCCACATCAAGGCACTGACAATAGCAACACCATCAAACGCAGTTGGGTAATCACATAAAGCGCGTAATGCCATTGTGCCACCTTGCATATGGCCTGTCAGATAGACATCCTCGATTGCATAGGTGTCTCGTAGATAATCTGCAAGACTTGCCAAATAGCCTGAATCATCGACTGCACCATTATTCGGTGGTAAATCGACAGAGGTGCGTCCATCATCCCAATATAATTGCAGTGCTTCAGGATATACGATGACCCAGCCACGTTCATCGGCAATTGTATTCAAGCCTGTCATGCCTTCCATTGCGCGTGCTGATGAGAGAATGGTGTGAAGAGCAATCATCGCACCCTGAATCTCACCCTCTGGCACGTAAAGATGGGCTGTTCGTTCTTGTCCATCGTGTTCTAAAACAAGCGCATTATAGGACGCATCAAAGGTTTCAGATTGAGCAGTGACCCAAATAGTGGATAGCATGAAAATAAGCAATATGAATAGTAATTTCCGCATGGAGTATCACCTTTTGCGATTTGTTTAAGCAAGTAAGTTCTTTCTGTGACCATAACAAGCAAATATCGGCTTTTGATGAAGTCTCTACGAATGTTCAGTGGATTTAGAATTGCTTGTTGAATACGCCTCAGATGTGATTATCCTGTGCTATAATTTGCACGATTCTATACACGTTGCGCTGTTGATAAATTTTGAGGGTGTCAAAGTATGTTTTGGGGTGAATATTCGCATCAGATTGATAACAAAGGGCGTTTAATCATCCCTGCACGGTATCGTGATAGACTCAGTGATAGTGCGATTCTCACACGCGGGATGGATAAAAATCTTGTGATTTACCCCGAAGCAACATGGGAAAAAGTAACACAACAACTCAGCCAAATGCCGATGACGCATCCGACTACACGCGCTTTGCGTCGCTTATTATTTTCTGGTGCAGTCGAACTATCGCTCGATAAGCAAGGGCGCGTCAATATCCCTACATATCTTCTGGAATATGGTGCTATCAACGATACGATTTTACTAGTTGGGATGGAAACATTCATCGAATTATGGCAACCTGACCAATGGCGCATCACACTGGATAATGTGTCAACGGTGTTAGCTGAATCCGACCACTTGCTCAAATTGAATTTTTAATTGATGGAACACATATCCGTTTTATTGCAAGAAACTTTAGATTATCTCGTACCTCAGGGTGTGTCAGTAGCACGTGCTATTGATGGCACACTCGGTGCAGGTGGACACACTAAAGCCTTGCTCCAAGCAGGGGTTGATGAGGTGCTTGCATTCGACCTTGACCAGCAAGCAATTGGCATTGCCCAAGAAACACTCGGTAAATTGACAAATCGTGTACAGATTGTTCATGATAGTTATCTCAATATGGCATATCATGCACGTCAAATTGCTTGGCAATCAGTTGATGCAATTTTGCTAGATTTAGGTGTGTCGTCGATGCAATTCGACACAGGTGAACGAGGCTTCTCATTCCGTTATGATGCACCACTTGATATGCGCTTTAATCCCAATAGCAATGATATGACGGCTGGTGACATCATCAATACATGGTCAGATGAAGCACTAGCTGATATTTTTTACAATTATGGTGAGGAAAAACACAGTCGTAAACTGGCACGCGATATTGTTTCAAGCAGACCGTTCGAGAGCACCCAACACTTAGCAGAGTTTGTTGCTGACCACATGCCGAATCGTCATAAATTGAATATCCATCCTGCAACACGGATTTTTCAGGCATTGCGAATTGCCGTTAACGACGAACTCAAGACGGTTGAAAATATTCTACCAATTGCGATAGATATGCTAAAATCAGGGGGACGTTTGGCGGTCATCAGTTTTCATAGTTTAGAAGACCGCATTGTCAAGCAAGCGTTCAAAGAAGCCAGTACAGAAATTATCGCACCACCAGGCATGGCATCCATTGAAGAAAAAGAGGCGATTGTCAAATTGTTGACACGCAAACCGATTATGCCATCGGAAGAAGAAATTAAGCAAAATCCGCGCAGTCGTAGTAGTAAATTGCGCGTCGTTGAAAAAATTTAAGCGATAGTAGATTGTTTTAGCGAATGTCGAACTGGGTAAAACATACACTCAACCGCACAGGTTTCCAGCCACAACGTCAAGTGGCATGGTTGCTTGTGTTAGGTGTTATCATGACACTCACATTTGGTGGAATTTCATTATCCCAAATTGCTACCTATGCCAGTACCAACCGTGAGATTGAAGATTTCATTGATGAGCGCAACCGCCTCGAAATTGAAAATGAACGTTTACGGGCTGAAATTGCTAGCTTGCAGACTGTGCCACGCTTGCAAGAAAGAGCGCAAGCACTGGGGTATCGTGTTGCAACTCCCAATGATATTGAACATATTTCTGTGCCTGATTATGACCCCACGACGATTGAAGAAATTTTTGTCACCAATCAGGATATGATGGTTGATGATGTGCCACAATATGATGCAACTTTTGCTGGCTGGATACAGCAAAATTGGGATAGACTTGTCAACGAGTTTCGGGCATTTGGTCGTTAGGGAGGCGTATCTATGGAAAACACGATTGATTCACGCTTGAATGTGATTAAAGGTCGTCTGCCAATTGTGACAGGTGGCTTGGTCTTAGCTAGTGTTTTGATGTTGCTGGCATTGGCTCGCCTGCAGCAATTATCACCTGCGGTACGCCAAGAATTTGAATTACGCTCTCAGAATAACACGCGCTCTGTCTTACGATTACCAGCCGAACGGGGTGTGATTTATGACCGTGATCGCGTGCCACTGGCATTCAACGAACTACAGTATGAAATTGGTGTCAGTCCGAATTTGGTCAGTGAGCCTGAGCGCATCGCGCAAGAATTAGGGTTAATTCTCAATCAAGATGAATTTGATATTTATAGTCGCATCACACAAGATTTAGTCTGGGTACAAATTGATAGAGGGATTCCTGCTGATGCTGGACAACAAATTCTCGATTTAGATGAAATTTCTATAACGATTAATCCGCTTTCTAGTCGCGCGTATCCACAGTTATCGCTAGCAGGTCCAATTATTGGCTTTACCAATCAATCCAATGATAACAATACCGTTGGTGTGATGGGTATTGAGGACAGTTACAATGAAATCCTAGCAGGTCGCCCACTTGACCAAGAAGTGAGTACCATTCCGTTTGATATTCCTGTAACGGCTGAAAGTACCAATCAGCGTGGACGCGATATTATCCTGACCATTGACCGCGATATTCAATATTATATGGAACAAGAGTTGGCATTAGGTGTTGAACGCTATCAAGCAGATGGCGGTGTCATCATTGTCATGAATCCGCGCAATGGCGAAATTTTAGCGATGGCGCAGTATCCCACTTTCGACCCCAATAATTTTGGTGAAATTGCCCTCACAGACCCAGATTTGTTGACTAATCAAAATATATCTTACGTCATTGAACCTGGTTCAGTGATGAAAGTCATCACGGTAGCTATTGGTCTAGAAACAGGTGCAATCACCCCTGAGTGGACATACAACGATACGGGCTTGTTGGATATTGGTGGTATCCAAGTTGTAAATTGGGATCGTAATGCTTATGGTCCGATGAATGCGCGCCAATTGCTGATTAACTCGCTCAACATTGGTGCGACAGAGGTCGCGTTGACCGTTGCCGACCAGTATGGCACAGAAACATATTATCGTATTTTGCAAGATTTTGGCTTTGGTTCACCGACAAGCATTGATTTACAAGGTGAAGAAGCAGGAATTTTGAATGTTTATGGTGACTCAAATTGGAGTGAGGCAGATTTCGCGTCCAGTGCCTATGGGCAAGCAATTGGTGTCACACCACTGCAAATGATAACTGCTGTTGCAGGGATTGCGAATGATGGCTTGATTTATCAACCGCATTTGATGCGTGCGATTGTCGATGGTGATGAATTGCGTGAAGCACGACCACAAGTCAATCGTGTGATTTCATCCGATGTGGCGAATATCGTAACCGAAATGATGATTGGTGTGGTCGAAGAAGGGGCAACACAAGCTCTCGTTCCTGGATATACGGTTGCAGGCAAAACGGGGACAGCACAAATTGCGACGCCACTAGGTTATGAACTTGGTGTCGAAGGGCAAACACGGACTTCCTTTGTGGGCTTTTTCCCTGCGGATGCCCCAGAAGTGGTTGTTTATATCATGTTAGACCGTCCGCGTACCAATCGCTTTGGGAGTCAAACGGCTGCGCCATTATTCAGTACCGTTGCACAACGCTTAGCCCTTCTGCTGGGCATCCCAACCGACGATATTCGGCTGAGTTTGCAAGCCCAAGCCAATGCAACATCAAACTAAACGATAGTCACGAGTAAAATTCATGGATACAGCATTACCGTTAGCCTTGTCCATCGGAGGTGTCACTTTCTTGTTGGGGGTGATTTGGGGTGGACCATTCATCGAAATCTTGAAACGCCTCAAAGTGGGTAAGCAAGTCCGCGCCGAGTTATTAGATGTGCATGGCGCAAAAATCGGTACACCAACGATGGGTGGTATCATGATTCTTATCCCTGCGATTGCGATTATGCTCGCTCTGAATATCTCAAGCATTGTGCTGTCAGGACAAGGGGCAAGTATCTTCTTGCCTCTAGGTGTGCTCGTAGGCTTCGCAGTTCTAGGCTTCATTGATGATTGGGAGGGCATTCAGCTATCGCGTGGTACATTAGGTGAGGGAATTTCGGCGCGTGCGAAATTAGCAGGGCAGATACTCTTATCATTTGGTGCTGCGATGATTTTCTCCTTTTATCAAGGTGGTTTCCAATTTGCGAACTCGTTACAGTTGCCCTTGTTCCCTGCAAGCATTCCTCTGAGTCCCATTATTTTTGTTCCGATTATGATGTTTATCATCATTGGGATGTCGAATGCGGTTAATCTCACGGATGGTATGGATGGACTAGCAGGAATTATCACAGCGAGTGCCTTTGCTGCTTATGGCATCATTGCCTTTTTGCAAGAACAAGTTTTTGTGATGCAACTGTGCTTCATCCTCGTAGGAGCATGTTTTGCGTTTTTGTGGTTCAATGCACATCCTGCTGATTTATTCATGGGCGATGTTGGCTCATTGGCGTTGGGAGCTACATTAGGCATGGTTGCGGTAATGACAGGTGAATGGCTCTTATTGCCGATTATTGCGATTGTTCCTGTCGCAGAGACAATGAGTGTCATTTTGCAGGTCGCATCAGCGAAGTTCTCCCGACGCTATCTGGGTGAGGATATACGTCTGTTTAAGCGTTCGCCATTGCACCATCACTTTGAGTTGGTCGGTTGGAAAGAAACCAAAGTCGTGCAACGCTTTTGGCTAGTTGGTCTACTAAGTGCGATGATTGGTGTCGCGTTAGCGGTTCTCTAATTGAATACAATATATTTGGCATGATGCGTCATGCCCTTTGAATACAACCATTTTGTCTGAAATAGAATGTCTGGCATCATGCAAACTAAAGACCCTCTGAATAGAAAAACAGTCCTTGTAGTCGGTTTTGGACGACAAGGTAAAGCTCTCGCGCGATGGCTACCCAAAGTTGGCGCGAATGTGGTCGTCAATGATAGTCGCACTGAAGAGGAACTCAATCTTAATCGTCGAGATTACCCCAATGTGCGCTTTATCTTAGGTGAGCATCCTGATAATGCAGTCAATGGCGTGGCGATGATATGTGTATCAGGTGGTGTGCCTCTCGATTTGTCGATGTTGCAAATCGCGCGTGACCGAGGCTTGCCGATTACCAATGATGCTCAATTATTCCTCGAACGCTGTCCTGCACCTGTGATCGGAATTACAGGGAGTGCGGGCAAAACTACCACCACAACACTCGTCGGTGAAATTATACGACGGGCAGGATATAAAACATGGGTTGGTGGCAATATCGGTGATGTGCTCTTGGATGTGCTGGACGACATCTCACGCGATGATGTGGTCGTCATGGAATTATCGAGCTTCCAGCTTGATTTGATGACTGTCAGCCCACAAGTTGGTGCAATCCTCAACATCACGCCCAATCATCTTGACCGCCACAAAACAATGGAAAACTATGTCAATGCCAAGGTCAATATCATCAAGCATCAGCGCAATGGCGATATGGCAGTGCTATCGGCAGATGACCAAATTACGAAATCGCTTGAATTAGCGGTACAGGGCGAACTCGCTCAATTTAGTAGTCGCCAGATGGTACTCAATGGCACATTTTTGATTGGTAATCGTCTGATGTTGTCAGGGACAGCCAGTTATGATTATGTGCCTCATGTGCTGTGCGAAAAAGAAGAAGTGCCTCTATTAGGTGAGCATAATATTCAAAATGTCTTAGCTGCGTGTGCGATAGCTGGCTCACTCGGTCTAGCGGCTGACCGTCCTGGGATTTCCCCTGAAACGATGCGCGAAGCCATCATCAACTTTAAGCCTGTGCCACATCGCCTAGAAACTGTCCGAACTGTCAATGATGTGATGTATGTTAACGATAGCATTGCAACTGCTCCTGAACGCCTAGTTGCTGCGCTCAAGAGTTTTGATGACCCACTGATTTTACTATTGGGTGGTGCAGATAAAGATTTGCCTTGGGATCAAGCGGTGCATCTGAGTATGCAGAAGGCACAAGCAATTATTCTCTTTGGTGCAGAAGGTAAAAAGCAAGTTCGCACGATTACTGAGCGCATGTTCCGTTTAAGAGGATTAAAAGAGCCGTATCTGTATGTTGTGGATGATTTGGATGGTGCTGTAGCAAAAGCATCTGAAATTGCCCGAGCAGGTGATGTGGTTCTGCTATCCCCTGGAGGCACAAGTTACGATGCCTATCAAGATTTTGCAGCGCGTGGTGAGCATTTCCGTGAGTTGGTCAATCAACTAGAGGATTCATAAGGCTATGCTTCGACTGATGCAGAATTTGCCTCTGAGGACGACGGCATGGCTCTACAATGCACGGCGTGTTGCTCGGTTGTTGATGCCGATGTCATCTTATCCCTTAGCAGATAGTAGCAATTCGCTGAGTTGTGACCCATTGATTATCGTTAGTGCAGGTCGCTCTGGGACAACCTTGCTTCGCAGTATGTTGGTCATGGGCAATGACCTTGCAATGCCTCCTGAGAACGATAAATTGCCATTGATGATGATGCATTATGCGTCAATGCAAGAAATCGGTTGGTCAAATCTATCACGGACTGTGCTATCACATATGGAAGTGAGCACCTTCTATGATATGTGGCAGTTAGATTTTAATGCGATGTATGCCCAGGCACGTGCGTTACCCGATGAGCAAAAGTCACTAGGACGCCTGATTGACCTCATTTATCTACGCTATGCTGATGTTCACTTCCCTAATGCAACCGTGTGGGGTGACCAAACACCTGACAATATGCTTTATTTTCATTGGTTTATGAAGGTCTTCCCCAAGGCGAAATATTTGCATGTCTTGCGTGATGGACGTGATGTAGTCTCATCGCTACTTAAGATGCCTGCATTCGAGGTCGATACAAGCGTTGAACGGTGGAATCAAGCGATGCAACGTGCGATTAAAATTAAGCAATCTTTGCCAGCATCGCAATTTGCTGAAATGCGCTACGAAGATTTAGTATCGAACCCTGAACAAACCCTACAGCGTGTCTGTGACTTTGCAGGGATACCGTATAAGCCTGTGATGCTTGATTTCTGGAAGAGCGACACTACTGTTGAACATCAATGGTATGAACATCATCAAAATTTGGCGAAACCACTCTCGACGAAATCTGTCGGGCGATGGCGCGAACGTTTAACTAATGAACAACAGCAAATCGTCAACACAGAATTGCGTGAGATGCTTGATTATTATGGATATGCTTAGGAAATGGATTTCAGTGATGTTTTGCCACATAAAGCTATCGTAATGCGGTATAATAATTTGTAAAGATTGTAAACTATAAGGCTGAACATGGTAGATCAATCCATTCGACCACGCGCACGGACAATGCCTCGCTTTATTGATGAGAGCAATGACCAATCGCGTCCCAACGAAAAGAAAATGAGTTATCTAGCAACACTTGATATGCCTTTGCTATTGATTGTAGGCTTGTTGCTGGCGATTGGCTCTGGCATGGTTTTCAGCACGACCTTCAACTGGAGTTTGGAAGATTTTGGTTCATCAACAACTATTTTCTTGACACAACACATGCGGAATGTTGTTCTAGGATTGGTAGCCTGTGTTATCTTCGCTGTGGTGGATTATCGCTTTTGGCGACGATTTGCGCCGTTGCTCTTGCTGGTGACATTTGGTGCACTCGTAGCGGTCAACTTCTTCGGGGATGATACCTTTGGTGCCCGACGTGCCTTGATTGGTGGGTCATTGCAACCTGGTGAATTGGCAGAATTCACGATGGTGCTATATATGGCAGCATGGCTCGGTGCTCGACGTACAAAACCTGATAGCTTCCTCTTTGGCTTGATTCCATTCGGTGTTTTACTAGGTTTGATTGTTGTTCCGATTGCGCTGCAACCTGATTATTCGACAGTTGTTATTATTGGTCTGACTACAGGTGTCATGTTCTTCCTCGCTGGTGCGCGGATTTGGCATTTGGTCATTGTCAGCATTGTCGCTTTGATTTTGGGTGTCCTCGTTGTTCAGAATGTTGGTTATGCAGGTGATCGTTGGGATAGTTATGTCGCGTCACTATCTGACCCAACGGAAGCAAATTATCATACGCAACAAGTTATCACAGCCTTTGTCACAGGGGGCTGGACAGGTAAGGGACTTGGTCAAGGGACTCAAAAATTCAATAATGCGCTTCCTGCACCCCATACTGATAGTATCTTTGCGGTGATTGGTGAAGAATTAGGTGTGGTCGGTGCATCGTTTGTTGTGTTGCTCTTTGTTGTATTTGTTATTCGAGGATTCCAAATTGCGCGACGGGCAGTTGACCCCTTTGGGTCACTATTAGCTATTGGTTTGACATTGTGGGTTGCAGTGCAAGCCTTGCTCAACATTGCGGTTATGACAGCCATTATTCCAACATCAGGGCTACCATTGCCATTTATCAGTTATGGTGGCTCGGCATTGTTGGTGACGATGGTCGGTGTTGGCTTGATGTTCAATGTCAGCCGAGTGGCTACTTTACGCGAAAATGCATCAAATCGGAGGCAAGATGGCTCATCTCATGATAGCGGCTGGGGGAACAGGCGGGCACGTCTATCCCGCGCTAGCCGTCGCCGAGGTGCTTCGCAAGTCAGCCGACGCGCATAAGCTAGTCTTCATCGGCACGCGCGGTGGCGGTGGTTTCGAGAAGCGTCTGGTCGATGCCTCTCAAATTAGCTTTGATGCCTACCGAGAAGTCTTCGCAGGTCCAATTGTTGGTGTTAATCCATTACGCGCTGTCTCAAGTGTATTCAAGATGGGATTAGGCTTGATGCAATCACTAAGTTACATTCTGCGTGACCGCCCACAAGCAATTTTGTTAACGGGTGGCTGGGCAAATGTGCCATTAGCGGTTGCTGGTTGGGTGATGCGAATTCCGATGCTGGTGTATCTACCTGATATTGAGCCTGGGACGACGATTCGCGTTTTAGGGCGTTTTGTAGAAAAAATAGCAACGACTGTGCCTGAATCTGAGCAATATTTCCGTGATGGACAGACAGTAACAACAGGCTATCCTTTACGTGATGCTGTCACATCAGCAAGCAAGCAAGAAGCGATAAAGCACTTTGACTTGAACCCTGAGCTAAGGACACTGTTAGTTACAGGGGGTAGTCGTGGCGCACGGACAATCAATATCGCACTTGGTAATATTCTATCGGACTTATTGCAAGAGGCAGTTCAGGTTATTCATGTGTCAGGGACAGTCGATTATGAGCGCACACGCGAACATGTCTCAGACTGGCTAACGCATCCGAATTATCATCTGTTTGAATATTTGGATAGTGCCGAAATGGGTTTAGCATTCGCCTCATCAGATATTGTACTAGGGCGGTCAGGCGCGAGTTCGCTAGGTGAATTTCCCTATTTTGGCTCAGCCTCAATTTTAGTGCCCTATCCTTACGCATGGCGATACCAACGGGTGAATGCTGATTGGTTGGCAGAGCGTGGTGCGGGAATTCGCATGGATGATGATACAATGGAAAATGAATTGTTGCCCACTTTGCAAAAACTAGTGCGCGATGATACTTATTTATCGCAGATTCAAGCGTGTGCGAAATCGCTCTTCACTGGCAATGGCTCAGAGAATATCGCCCAAGAATTATTGGCACTCGCTGGAGGAACATCGGAATGATTCAACTATCAGTGATTGTGTATATCTTTGTAGCTTTTTTTGCCTACGTTGGCTGGCTACGAGGCTGGACAAAAGAAGTCATTTCTTTGTCTGGGATTATGCTAGCGATTTTTGCTCTATGGGAATTTCGTGGTGTGATAACAGGTGTCCTCTTCAATGATTTACCTGCTGGACAAGTTTTTTACATTCAGTCAGCAATCTTCACAGTGATTGTCTTTTTCGCCTATCAAACACGTGCCTTACAAGCACGCGCAGGTCGGCGCAATAACCGCGAAGAATTACAAACAAAGGTCCTCGGTGGCATTGTTGGCGCACTCAATGGCTATCTGATTTCGGGTACATTATGGTTTTTCCTTGATTATCGAGGGGTGCAAGGGACATTTCCAAGTTATCCATTGGCTCTGGTAAGTCCACCTGCTGTAGGGTCTCCGAGTGCTGATATGGTACAAAACTTGCCGATTTATCTGATGACAGGGACAGCAGGGGAAAGTGCTTTACTATCATTGGTTGTTGTTGTGCTGTTTATCGTTGTTCTCATTCTAATTTAGGAGGTCACTGTGATTGAGATTATCGGGTTTGTGTGGTTACTCGCTATCGCGTTTGCGGTGATCGGCTTTCTCAGAGGCTGGCAACGAGAATTTACAGCCACAGCAGGGATTATCTTGGCAACCTTTGCCCTGTTCCAATTTGATGCCTTTTTACGAACGATATTTTTCGGCTTCACCTCACAACAGTTATTTATCGCTCAGATGCTATTATTCACCGCGATTGTCTTCATCGTCTATCAAGCCAAACAAGTCGGGGGTGGTGGCTTCCGTGATGATGATGATCTGCAAGATGGCTTGATAGGCTCACTCGCAGGGGCAATCAACGGCTATCTAATTGGTGGTGCGATTTGGTATTTCCTCGATATTACGGAATATCCTTTTGAACAATATGTCAGCGCACCGAATATTGCGTCGCCAACAGCACAATCATTAGGCTTGATGCCGATGTATCTTCTTGGTGGTGGTGCAGATGGCACAGGTGGTGCACTATCTATTGGTGTCTTGATTTTAGTCTTTGTTGTTTTACTGTCCTTATAGCATTCAGCAATTTAGAAAGCACCCACTTTGAAAGACCAACCTCAACTCACACCTGAGCAACACATACATTTTATCGGCATTGCTGGCACGGGATTATCAGCAATTGCAAGGATTTTGCTCTTGCGAGATTATGTTGTGACAGGCAGTGATTTACGGTCTAATAAAGAAACCGAAGCACTTCAAGCATTAGGAGCAACCATCTATCAGGGTCATGATGCAAGCCATGTTGATAATGCAGATGTGGTCATTCGGTCTTCGGCTGTGCCTGATGGGCATATTGAGGTTGTTGCGGCGAGGGCGCAAAATATCCCTGTCTACAAACGGTCAGATGTGATGGCAACTATCATGACTGGGTCGGATGTAGTTGCCGTTGCTGGCACACATGGTAAAACCACCACCACATCGATGATTAGTCATATTCTACTAGAAGCTGATACTGACCCCAGTTATATCATTGGTGGTGTATTAGCCAACACAGGTCTCAATGCGAATGCTGGTCAAGGAAAAGCCTTTGTTATTGAAGCCGATGAGTATGACAATATGTTTCACGGACTCAATCCTAACACAGCTGTCGTGACAAGTGTCGAATTTGACCATCCTGATTTTTTCAAAACGCCTGAACAACTTGTAGGGTCATTTTCGCAATTCATTGAGCGATTGCCTGATGATGGTCTCTTAGTCGTTTGTGCTGATGATGCTATAGCCCAACAATTCGCACAAAGGCGAAAAAATTCGCAAATGCCTATTATCACTTATGGCATTGATGTATCTGCCGATTGGCGTGCAGTCAACATCCGCTACGAAAATAGTCGGACACTTTATGATGTCATTGTCGATGAAAAACTATTAGGAACAGTCAGTTTAGGCATCCCTGGTCAGCATAATATTTTGAACTCACTAGCAAGTTTGATTGTTGCTCAGCAACAGGGCATATCGTTTGCTGTCGCTAGTGAGGCTCTCAGCACATTTCGAGGCGCAGGACGACGTTTCGATGTGCGTGCGGACATCAATGGCATTGTGATTGTTGATGATTATGCTCATCACCCAACAGCGATTCGCACGACGATTGATGCTGCTCGCCAACGCTATCCACATCATACACTGTGGACAATCTGGCAACCGCATACATTCAGTCGGACACACACTTTGTGGGAAGATTACACGCGCTCATTTGATGAAACACATCATCTCATTGTGACCGATATTTACTCGGCGCGTGAACATGCCTCTGATTTCCCAAGTGTGACAATTTCAGCGTTAATGGATGACATCAATCATCCTGACGCACAACACTTTTCCACATTTGATGAGATTGTGGCTTATCTAGTGCAAAATAGCTCTGCACCTGCTGTTATCTTGATTATGAGTGCAGGCGATGCCCCTGAGATTGGTATCAAACTCCTCAATCAACTTGAGGCAAGCGAGTCATGAGCCAGCTTGCCAATTTACACCTACCATCGCTTACACAAAATACATCACTTGCTAAATACACGGCATCTCGGCTGGGTGGAACTGCCGATTGGCTTTACATCGCAAAAAAATCCCTGGAAGAGTTAGCACAGGTCGTACAAACAGCTTGGGATGATAACTTGCCTGTGTGTGTCATTGGGGGTGGGGCGAATATCCTTGTCTCAGATGCAGGGGTACGTGGCTTAGTGGTCGTCAATCGGGTCAGTGAAATTACCTATGGCAATTGGCATGATGGACGCACCGTGTCAGCATCGGCAGGGACAGGCTTATTACGCCTCGCACGCGATTGTGCTGAAAATGGTGTCGCAGGGATGGAATGGGCAATTGGTGTGCCTGGGACAGTCGGTGGCGCAGTTGTCAATAATGCTGGTGCACATGGCGATGATATGGCAAGCAGTGTTGCCGATGTCGTCGTGTTAGAACGCTCAGGCGCGAAACTCTATTCCAACGCAGAAATGCACTATGATTATCGGACGAGTATACTCAAAGCACGCGACGATAGGCAATTTGTCGTATTGCAAGTCAATTTCATTTTGCCGTATGATGACCCTGAAGCTATCAAAGCACGCATGACTGAGTTCAACGCCTATCGTAAACGCACACAACCATCAGGTGCGACATTAGGCAGTATTTTCAAGAATCCTGATGGTGATTATGCAGGTCGCTTGATTGAAACGAGTGGTCTTAAAGGTTATCGTATCGGTGGTGTCGAAGTTTCATCGAAACATGCCAATTTCATAGTTAATCATGGCGATGCGACTGCAACAGATTACTACAATCTGATTTGTCATGTGCAAGAAGTGGTGCGACAACGACAGGGCATTGACCTCGAACTCGAAATTGAACTTGTCGGCGAATGGTGATTTGCATCATGCTACAATGGTTAAAAACGGGAGTGATTCATCATGATGACAATCCGTGCAATTTATGAAAATGGTCAAATTCGTCTGCTAGAGGATGTTGAACTCAGCGAAGGTCAAGAATTACAAATTAAAATTGTCTCGAAGCCCAAAAAAGAGGGGAAGCGTATCCCTAATTTACATCCCAATGCCTTTCAAATGACAGACGATTTCGATGACCCATTGCCTGATTCATTCTGGCTAGGTCAAGATGATGACTGAAGACGATTTCTGGGAATTGATCGAGACTGCTCGCAAAGAATGTGATGGCGATATTGCAGAGATGCGTGATTGGTTGATTTCTGAACTTGCCATGAAAACTATCGCCGAGATTAGAGAATACTATCTTATTTTCGAACAACTGCGCTACAAAGCATATAATCGTGAATTGTGGTCAGCGTGTGTTTTTATCAATTGTGGTTGTAATGAATTAGGCTTCTTCGATTGGCTGAATTGCATAATCGCACATGGCAAAAAAGTATTTTATGAAGCGATTGAGAATCCTGATAGTCTTGCAAATATATTTACCCAAGAGAACCGTTATAAT
>JBCCSC010000066.1:0-30160 GCA_039200705.1 Chloroflexota bacterium | reverse complement strand
TCTCACGGATGGTTCAAAACCATCCGCTAAGTTCAAAATGGGAAACCCACTAAAAGGGGTTCAAAAGCAGTGCCTTTAGCGCACTTCCCAAGACAAGCTAGCCATATGTTTTGAACATATGGCACGAGATACGAGTAAACTTATGGGTCGGGGGGTGTCTAAAATGGATACAAGGTAGGGGGTTGTCCCAAATAGACTCAACATGTGTGTCGTCCCGCGTGGGCGCAGACATAGCTACGCCCCTACACAAAATATTTATAGGATGAAGTACTTAGAAGGATGCCTTGATTCTCATTTCATTGTGGACGACTAATCGCCAGCTTAGGTAAGCGGAAGAGAGATGTATCCGATTTGTTGATAGTCACATCGTCAGTGATTTGACTCTCTGCATCAATCAATTGCTGATTTAGTGTATTAGCATCAGTCACATCCATATTCACCGTATGCACCTGATGATTTTTCCCGATGACCACAGTTCGCGGTACGGACATAACTTGCCAGCGTTGGGCAATATCAGATTGTTCAATCGTATCGACTGTGATGATAGTCAAATCAGTGTGTATGGACTGTAATTTATCCAACTGTGGACATTGCATCAGTTTGCACGGCGCACAGAAGTCATTAGTGAAATAGACAATTGCCGATTGCTCAGGATTGAGCCTTTGCAAGAGAGGGTCAGTTGCTTGGTAACCACCCTTCTCAATGAAAGCAATTTCTCGCCGACGAGTCAGCATGGCATATAGATTAAGCCCGATTATGGCTAGAATAGGGATGGTGAAAATTGCACCCATAAGGTAAATAAGCCACATTATGTATCTACCTCATCATTCTTTTTCTTCTTACGCTGATCAGTCACTTGATACGATATGCTCAATCCAAAACCACAGACCAGCACCATCAAAATTTCTCCAACCATCAATAAAAAATTACTCATGTGCCGTCTCCCATTCTATTCAAATCGTGTAAACGAAAATTAACCTCTTTGGGCATAGTCGCAATCCCCGAAACTTTGACACGACTAATCGTTGCCTCTACTAATTCTGCGGTGACATCATCCGCAATGTTTAGATAGCCCACGACATTGATTTCTAGCATTTCGCCACGCTCACGATATTTCTCTAAATCAGCAGCTTTATAGCGCATGATGCCCATCACTTTGTGTTTGCGTTGAATCACATCATCAATGTGTGATTTTTGCTCGTGTAGTTCTTTACGAATCGCGGTGCGAATCAAATCTGTACGATTGGTATAGAACCCCTCTTCAACGAGTAAGTCGATTTTGCCTAAATCAACCACGTTGATATTGACTGTAATTTTCTCTGTATCTGCCATAATAATCCCTTTACCATCTACACAGATGGTCATCAACTTATTGATACTATACAGCAGAAATAGATTCCTGTCACCATCCATACAGATGGTTTTGAGATGTTTTTGTCAGTATTGAGTTCAGGAGTTATCAAAAGTAGTCAGGAAAGACTAGCTATAAGTGAATACTAATAGCTAATTAGAGGTGAAAAGCACATTAAACAAAAAATCCCACAAATTGTGGGAAGTCTTTGAGCGAGTAACGAGACTCGAACTCGTGGCCTACTGCATGGCAAGCAGTCGCTCTACCAACTGAGCTATACTCGCAATTTGACTATATTGAATAGTATAGCGCAAGAAACGATGATTGCAAGGGCAAATTTTGAAACAAGCATCGACACGCTATCTACTTTCTGATTGAGTTGCAACCAAATTGCTGATTTCACGTTAGAATCTATGGATAGTTTAAGTTAAAGACGAGGATAGATGATAATGTTTGAAAATAAATCAGCTTTAGTGACAGGCGGTAGCAACGGCATCGGACAAGCAACAGCAATTGCACTCGCAAAGGCAGGCGCAAATGTCCTGATTAGTGATGTCGATGCCGATAATGGCGCGGAGACGGTGCGTTTAATCGAAGCAGATGGGGGCACAGCCTCTTACATTACCGCAGATGTTTCCAACGAAGATGAAGTCAAAACCATGATGGATGCGATTGTTGACCGCTACGGCACACTGGATATTGCTATCAATAATGCAGGTATCGGCGGTGGCATGGGGCGCATTCATGAGCAAGAAACTGATGCTTTTGAGCGTGTGATGACCGTCAATGTCAAGGGGACATGGCTGTGCATGAAGTACGAAATTCCGATGATGCAACAGAACGAATTAGGGGGCGTGATTATCAACCTTGCGTCAGTGGCTGGCTTGGTTGGTTTCCCTGGTAATGCACCTTATAGTGCCAGTAAACATGCAGTGATTGGTCTGACGAAGTCGGCAGCTTTAGAATTTGCCAGTAAGCGGATTCGCGTTAACGCTGTCTGCCCTAGCTTCACGGATACAGCGATGGTCGGTAACCTTGTGGATGAAGCCCCTCAGCTTGCAGATAATGTACGTGTGGCGAGTCCGATGCGACGGATGGGAACAGCCGAAGAAATTGCGAATACCATTGTCTGGTTAGCCTCTGACCAAGCCTCGTTCATTAATGGAGTGGCACTCGCAGCCGATGGTGGTCTGACTGCGATGTAAGACATCGTCAAATAGTTATCAAGGATGAGGTCTCAATCAGCCCGATGAATAGCGCGACGTTTTTGCAGATGCTCATCCATTGCATCATGATTGGTGACGTAACTGATATCAAAATTGCGGATGGCTCTGTTAATCAATGAGCCGACTGTGTTGGCTAACATTTGTGTCAATTTGTTATTGCCGACCACAACAATCAAGCCTGATGTGTTTTCATGCTTGGTTGTTGCAACTTGCCAAAATTTGCTTACGCTACCACTCGGTGGCACAGGTGCGTGGGTAAAATCATAAATTTGGTCAATACCGTAATCGACAGTATCCAACAAACGACGACAGGCAGCACGCGCTTCGTCATAATCTGACCATGTCCATGCGCCTTTAAATTCGTAAATCAGCGTGGTTTGTGCATCATCGTACCATTTGAGTGTGACAGTCATGAAGCATCTCTCCGTCAATTCAAGCTAAACTGGCAGAAAATTATAAGTGACTTATCAACAGAAATGTATATTTTGGTGGAGTGATAAAAAGAATGGGTGGATGTGAATCCATCCACCATTCGTCCCTGATAATTGTCCAAAGAATACGGTATTTGGTGTGGCAGTCCGTAGGTACTGGACTGAAAATACTCTTTGTTCAATATAGCGAGGACTATAACACGGAACAGGTCATAAAAGATATAAAAACCTGTAAAAAATTGTCACATTGTCTAATAACACTGACGAGAATGCTATTTCGCGTTACACTCTAGCTGAAATACAGTCAACATTAGGGCATCGAATGAGTAATACACTGTCGCTAAAACAACTTGAAGACGATATTTATCAACTGCGCTTGCCTCTGCCCTTTGCACTTGACCATGTGAATGTGTATTTATTAGCTGGCGCAAATGGCTGGACTATCCTCGATTGTGGCATCAATTGGGAAGCGAGTCGTCGGGCATGGCAACAAGCCTTTGAAGAGCTAAACATCACGGAAGCTGATATCGAAAAAATTGTTTTAACGCATGTGCATCCTGACCATTTTGGTTTGGCGGGATGGCTTACGCTGATGGCACATCAAGCAGGGAATGATGTTCCCCTCTATTTATCAGCGCGTGAGCATCAGCAGATGTTGGATGTATGGGTCAATCCTGATGTGACTTTGCGCTTCTGGTTACGAGACAATGGAATGCCAAATGAGATGGCAACAGATGTCGAAAATAGCATGGGCAACACCCATAGCATGACCTTACCCCATCCCCGTGACTTAGAAATCATCGACTATGATAGCCTCATCACCCTCGGAAATCGTCAATTCAAAGCCTTACATGCCCCTGGTCATAGTGATGGACAACTAATTTTCTACGACGAGGACGATAAACTGTTGCTATCAGGTGACCATGTGCTGATGAAAATTACACCTAATATTGGTTTGTGGGATGGCAGTGATGCCAATCCACTAGGCTTGTACCTCAATTCGTTACGGCAATTATCGCAACTTGATGTGCGACGCGCTTTCCCTGGACATCGACAGATTATTGAAGATTGGGAAGGACGTATCGGCGAGTTATTATTACATCATCAACATCGCTTAGATGTGACTTTAGACGCACTCGAAAAAGGTGCAGAAACGCCTTATCAAGTTGCGAATCGAATCTTCGAGACTCGGCGTTTTTCGGCGCATGAATGGCGTTTTGCAATTGCCGAGACTTTATCCCACTTAGAATATTTGCGCCTTAACCACACCATTCAACAAGATATGGATGCTCAACGTTTCTGGTTGACATGATTACATTCCTCTGCTTCTAACTGATTTCGTAAGCTAATGCAACAAAATTGTAATGTCTCCTGAGTGTTTCTCAATTTTTATTGACTGTAAATTGTCATAAAATTAAGATAATTCGTCAAATTAACGATACATTCGTAAGAAACATCGACTCAGGAACAGAACCATGACAGACATGATGATACAAGACCCACCAAGCGATGAACGAGATGACCTCCTTGACCTAGCTAATGATACCGTCGAGGACACACCATCCGAAACAATAGATGAACCTGTTGCCGAGGTCGAAGAAGCTATCAGTGAGCCAGAACCCCTTGCTGAAGTGACTAGTGAACCTGAACCCGTTGCCGAGGTCGAAGAACCTGTCAGTGAGCCAGAGCCTGTTGCCGAAGTTGAAGAGGTTGTCAGTGAGCCAGAGCCTGTCACCGAGGTCGCTAGTGAACCTGAACCCGTTGCCGAAACCGGAGAACCTGTCAGTGAGCCTGAACCCCTTGCTGAGGTTGAAGAGGTTGTTAGTGAATCTGTTCCTGAGGTCGAAGAACCTATTGCCGAACCTGAGCCTGTTGCTGAAGTCGAAGATTCTGTAACTACTGTTGAAGCAACTAATGCGTCTGATGGATACAATCCAAGTATGGCATTGCGAGCATTTACGATTGCGCGTGAGGGCTTCATCTGGTTCTTTGACCGCGTTTTAGCTGTCATTGCTGTACTGATTGAAATTATCGCGGAGTTGGACTGGGCAGGCTATCGTGAGCGTTTGATTGACATAGCCAGCATGGTGCATGAACGCATCCCTGAGTCTTATCGTAAACCAGTCTATGGTGGGTTGATTGCTATTTTGCTAGTTATTCCTGTCGGGATGGGTGCATTTGCATTTTTCAATAATGGTAATGTCGCTAGTGCATCTAGTGAACAAGCTACTAACATCAGTGATACACGCCAAGTTGCCTCGAATGGTATTTTGTCGCCTATATTCACACCAACTGTCCAACAATGGGCGGAAGACATCGCTAGCTGGACAAGTGGCACAGACATCAGCCCTGATATGTTCGCTGTGGTGATGCAACTTGAATCGTGTGGCAATCCGACAGTGGTGGGCGGTTTATTCGGCACGGATAATGCCTCGAATACCTTAGCGGATAGTGATTCACAGGCGATGATTGCAATGGCACGTTTGCAATCTGCAATGGCACGTACCAATGGCGATTTCGCTATGGCACTAGCAGTCTATGCTGATGGCGAGAGCGTTCTAACACAAGACTTCGCCCAATGGACACATCATGCCCGTGATATGTTTATCTTGGGACGCAATATATATAGTCAAACCACGCAAGGATACACGTCTAGTCCTGACCTCAATTCGTGGTTACAAAATACGGGGTCAGTCTTATGCACACAGGCACAATCTACTCGTAATGGTTAAGATGCAATAATCCATTGGCAGTAAATATCATCATCTCAAAATTTGGCACATCCTTAATGAGTATTAAGATGCAGCAAACTCATTTTCCCATACAATAGAATAGTATCAATTGCTAAAGGATAAGCTAATGTTCAAAAAGAGTGTTTTACTTATTGCTTGTTTGCTGTGTTTTGCTTTACCAGCCTTTGCTCAAGATGTGCCTGATGAAATTGACGACCCGACAGGCGACATTGAGAATGTCATTGAGCAATTGGCAGACGATGGTTACATCAGCGACAAAGGTGGTGAGGTCGTCTTTGAAGAAAATCGTATACGCTTTGATGATGACGATGATATTTTCATCCCCTTTGACACACCTGATTTTTTGACTAATTTCGTGATGGCTGCAACTCTTCAAATTGATGGTGTTGATGATGAGGATTATCAATTTTGTTTATTGACCTACCGTGATACTGCCGATGATGGCTTCCATGCCGTCGGTGTGACAAGTTTTGCAACAGTGGATTTATACGACATCATCTTTGAAGAAGACACCGAAGGACCAATTGATTTTGATAGTCATGGTGAAGATGTTGACGAAGAAATTCATATCATTGTCGTGGCTCTCGATGATGAAATCACTATCTATGTCGATGGTGAACTCTTCTATGAAGAAGATGATTTAAGTGTGCGTGAGGGCTTTGTCGGTTTGTTACGCTCAGAAGGTGTTGATTGTGATGCCGATGATGTCTGGGTTTGGGAACTAGAAGAAAGCAATCTCGAACCACCCTCACGCGATGATAACGATGATGACGACGCAGATGACAATGACGACGATAGAGATACCAGTTCCAGCAGTGACTCAGACTTACCAGATGAAATTGATGACTTCGATGGCACGAGTGACGATGTGATGTTGCAATTTGAAGAAGCTGGTATTGTCGGTTCTGGTAATGCGTTTTTATTTGGTGAAGATTATGCGTTCATCAGTCGTACAGGTGGATTCTTCACCACACTAGGACGCAATCGTAATCGCACGGATGTGATTATGGGTGTTGAGTTGACATTTGACTCTGAAAGTAGCCGTGACGAAGAATGCGGTATCTTATTGCGCGTTGATGACAGTGTTGACCCAGTTGAAGAATTCTTGTTCATTGGTATCGATGGCGATGGCACTCTAATCATCAATGACGGCAGTGAAGAGAATTCATCGGTATTCAATGAATTCCCGCTCGACTTGGATGATACTATTCATCTGATTGTGGTCGCACGAGGCGAAGAATTAGCCCTCTATATCGATGGCGAATTGGTCTTATCAGGTTACGAAATTTACGAAACTCGCGGTATTTTTGGGGTTGCAATGTTCACTGATGACACTGGTTCCAATTGTGAAATTCGCAATATGTGGGTTTACGATACCCCCTTCTTTGAACCTGGTGTCTGCAATGTGGTCGCTAGTGGCAATGTCAATCAACGCAGTGGACCAAGCACCAGCACCGAAATCGCAGGACAACTCAGTTCAGGTGAAACCTTGGAAGTTGTCTCGCAAACTGAACCTGGCGATGGGTTTATCTGGTACGAACTTGAAGACGATAGCTATGTCCGTGAGGATATTATCTCACTCGTTGGTGATTGCAACGATATTGACGAGAGTTAAAGTAACAATGCCGAAGGACACTCTGTGTATGAGTGTCCTTTATGTTTCATATGGAAAAAGAACAGTAATGCCATCACCACAATCATTTATCAGACAAAGTTCTTATACAGAAATGCTTGACGCTTAACAATTTTTGGCATATAAAGATAGCAAGCTAACAAAATAGGTCGTTTATGAATCAAATACCGCATCTTATCAAACGGGCACATTTTGCTTTTCGGCAAGAGATGGACACCCTATTAGCTGATTACGATTTGACCTCAGCACAATTGGATGTCTTGGCGCGTGTTGCAAGCTGTGAGTGTGCTGAACATCGTTCGTTGTTGCAGGATATGGATGTTGCCTCACCAACCTTGACCAAACTTGTCAATCAATTGGTGAACAATGGCTACCTCAAACGGCAAATCAGCCCTGATGATGCACGGGTGAAGGTACTTGTCCTCACGGATGCAGGATTAGCTTTGCAAGATAAAATCTCGCATTTGTATCAACAGATGGTAGAACAATTGCTTGATGATGTTTCGCCAGCCGAACGCTTATTATTGGCTGAACTACTCCAAAAATTAATTCAAAATATTGAAGTCGCTGAGATACCTTCAACATAATCCGTATGTCAATGACAATATTTGATTTGTTACGAAGCAACAATTTTTATCAGTATAGGTAGCTTGCTATTAAATAGCTTGCAAACAAAAATAAGGAGCGCGACATGGCAACAATGACAGGCAAAACAGTTCTTATCACAGGTGGTACAAGTGGTATCGGGCGCGAAACAGCCATTGGATTGGCAAAACTCGATGCACATATCATTGTTACAGGGCGCAATCAAGCGCGTGGCGAAGCAGGTGTAAGTGATATTCGAGCACGTAGCAACAATGACAAGGTTGATTTGCTTTTGGGAGATTTCACGAAATTTGATGACATCCGAGCATTAGCAAAACAAGTTCGTGAAACTTATCGACAACTCGACGTCCTAGTGAATAATGTCGGTTGGCTGGCTCAAGAAAAATGGACTACGGTTGATGGCTTTGAATCAACATTTGCTGTCAATCATCTCGCTCAATTACTCATCACGCATGAATTATTACCCTTACTCAAAGATAGTGCACCCAGTCGCATAATCAATGTGACAGGCGGACAAGTTGGTGATGGGTCAATTGACTTTGACGACTTGCAAGCAGAAAAGGGCTTTATATCGCTGAGTCATTATAGCCACGCTAAGCGTGTGATGATGGCGACAAGTTATGAATTAGCACAGCGTTTAGAGGGAACAGGTGTAACACTCAATGTCGTTTATCCTGGTGCCGCCAACACCAATATGACACAAAATGTACAACCAGATATGATGCCTTGGTTCTTACGTCTAATCTTTCCGCTATTCAAATTGATGATGCGTAATCAAAAGCCAGAAAATGCAGCTATCTCTTCGATTTTGTTAGCATCAGAAGCACGATACGAGGGACAATCAGGCAATTACTATGATACAAAAGGCAAGTTAGCAAAATTCCCACCTGCGATGATTGATAATAATGTTCCGAAGCGTCTGTACGAGATGAGTATGGATATGATAGGTCTCAGTACGCCGACACCTATCCATGATTAATTCGATGCAAGCGGAGGATACTTCTCATAGTATCCTCCACTTTTGCTATTCACGAACATTTAATACATATCATTGGCAACAGTTGCTATCTCTTGTCTACAATGGATATACAACTTGATACAATAAATGAGAGATGCTTCCATGTCCACAAACGACACTCCCCTACGCTTTTTACACATCAGCGATACGCATATCAATCGTGATTTGAGCTATATCGTCAATTATGCGACCTATACACCGATGCTTGGCGCACAAGCCCTAGTGCGAGAAATTCAGAGCCTACCCTATCGACCAGATTTTATCTTACATACGGGTGATGTCGCTTATGATCCTGCACCTGATATTTATACAACGGTGCGCGAGGTCTTCACAGAGATTGATGTGCCAATTTATTATCTAGCTGGCAATCATGATGATGGTCAAGCGATGCAACGTGACCTCATAGAGCGAACTGAGGATGAGATTGCACCATACTATTTTTACGATGTAATGGTCAAAGGGGTGCAAGTCGTCTGCCTCGATAGCAATGGTCCACATGATCCTGAGAAACCGTCAGGTAGTGTGACACAAGAGCAACTTGATTGGCTTAATGCAATTTGCCGAAGCGATGATACGCATCCATTGATGATAGCGATTCATCATAATGTATTGCCAAGTTATGTGCCTTGGTTAGACGAGTGGATGCGTCTCGAAAATGGCGAAACATTGCATGAGATTTTGGTGCAAGCAAGCCATCGGATTCATGGTGTTTTTCATGGGCACATTCACCAAAATTTACAGCAAATGCGTGATGGCATCACATATCTTTCAGGTGGGTCGTCGTGGTGTCAGTTTAAGAGTCATCAAGACCCTAGTAACGAGCGTCTGATGCATGATTATCATACGCTACCGAGTTTTAATATGGTGACAATCAGTGATACCACCATGTCGGTGCTACGTCATAGTTTTACGGTCAGCGATGACTGATGATGTGTGATACAAAAGTGATGGTGTGTAGGGGTTTGCTAAAGCGAACCCGTGATTATCATAAAAGCATCGGGTGTCGTGTATGCCACCCCTACTTATTGTTATGATGGTTTTTTGGGATTATTTAAATGGCATTCCCTATGATTGAGGTCACAAGGAAAAAATCAATCAAGCTCTGACGCATTTTGAGCATCAATCAATGCAATGAATTCATCCCATAAGGAATCAAATTGGCTATCAGTTGGTGCGAGGTCACTCAGGCGAATAGAACGTGGAATTTTATATTCCCGTGTGAGCCACCCTTTCGCTTCTAGTCTCGCGACATGTTGCATCACTGTTGCAGGTGCCATGAAAGTCCCCGTGCCAATCTCACGTTGTGATGGTGGCATCCCATGTTGGCGATGATAATCCCTCACAAAGCGGAAAACCCGCAGACTTTCTAAGTCAATTTCAGGTGGTGTCATTGTATTGCTCCCATGATTTTCAATTCCGACATATCAGACTTAAAGTGTACTATTATCAGAACAAATATTCTATCAGAGAGCCGTTCGCATCTCGTTAGAGTTATGTTTCTTTTTGTGACAGCTTTCTAACGATGCTGTTACAGCATGATAGTCTAATAGCAAAATAGTCTGTTATAGCCTGTCAGAAAGCCCCCTAAAATTGCCACAAAAAGCACGAAGAATTTTGAGATACAAATACAAATCCTCTTGTTTCAACCAATGCACATAAAAAAGAGTTTCAATTTTCAATCTTTTCTTGGCGATCTTTGCGTTTTGGCGGTGAATATGATTTTGATGCAATTACTTTGGATTCTTGTCTACAATTGTATTCAGAGCGTATTACGAATTTGTTCCTTGAAAAACACGCATGGTACGGTATGGTTGCGGAGAATAACGTAGCAATAATTATGGGGCGCAAGCATGAACTTTCTCAAAAATTTATTCGGTGGTGGCACACCAAGTGATAATGGCTATTACGTCTATGTGAAGCCAAAAATGTGCAAAGAAATTGTGCAAGTCCGCATCAATCTCGGTAGTGACCTATCGCTGACAGATGACACAGATGGTTATTGGATTCGTAAAGTAGCGAGTGCCACACGGTGTCCTTTCCAAGCAGAATTCACCCTGTATTTTGACAAAGGGCGCAAGCTCATTGACCGCACGATTGAAAATGGCGAATTTGTCACTGAGGAAGAGTATCAAGCCTTTGTAGAAGCAAGAACATAACGAGTCTTTATCCATAAACTCAAGCAAAATAATATTTCAGAACATCTCCTACCAACTAGATGGTATTAGCCTCTCGTGACGATTCGTGCTGTAAAGCTCCTTTTTGCTATTGTCCCGTCAATCTTCAAGCAATTTTGAACCCTCGACTGCTGTTAAGTCTATAAAGTGTGATGAGGATCCCATCGACAGATACACTGGAAAGGACAACGCGCATTGGAAGACTACAAAATCATCCAACGCTTGAAGCAGGGGGATATTCAAAGCCTCGAAAAGTTAGTCGAAACCTATCAGGAAAAAGCAATTCGCACAGCGTATCTAGTGACACAAGATAAGGCAATGGCACGCGATGTTGTCCAAGCAACATTTATCGCAGTCTACGAAGCGATTGAACACTTTGACAGCACACGCCCTTTTGAGCCTTATTTCATGCGGAGTGTGGTTCATGCAGCGATTCGGGCGAGCAAAAAGCAGAAACGCACGATTTCGCTAGAGCACTTCCATGAAGAAACGGGTTATTTAGACGACCTCGTTGCGAAGACAGACCATCCAGAAGATGCGCTATCGCAACAAGAACGTGCTGATGCAGTGCAAGCCTTATTACAACGCTTATCTCCCGAAAAACGTGCTGTGATTGTCATGAAATATTATCTTGATTTGAGCGAAGCCGACATGGCGGATAAACTGAATGTCCCACATGGCACAGTCAAATCTCGATTGTATCAAGCACGGCAACAACTGAAACGCCTTTTCCAGCGTGATAACCTGACCTCTCTCATGACGGAGGATGTTCTATGACACTCAAAGACACGTTACACACAATCAGCGAAAAATCGGATGCGACACATATCAATTTGTGGTATGCGATTGAAGATGAGCTACAGGAGCAAAATCTAATGAAGAAGAAAAAACGGCAAAGTAGACAACTTTCGTTACGACTCAGCCTCGTTGCAGCCCTCATTGGCTTGTTGGTGATTGGCGGTATCACATTTGGTATGACGCGCCAACAACCCTACTACACCGTGACACTAGATGACATTCAGGCATTAGCCAATCCTATCAATGCGTCTGTCACCAAAGATGATTTGACACTCACAATTGATTGGGCATATGCTGATTCCAGCCAGCTTGTTTATGCATATACACTAGCAGATGGTGATGGTAATCCGATTCCTCTAGAGACACTCCCTGATGGCACTGTTGAGTTGACCTTACTCTGGAATTACGAGGATGAGCGTCTTGGAACATATCAACCGACGATGGGATTTTCTAGGTATGGTATCCAGCCAAATGGAGAGAATACAGGGCAACAAATTATCCAACACTACAGTCTTGGGACACGCTTCGAACTTTTAGCAAATTCGACATTAGGTGATGTTAATTTGGATGAACGTCCCTACCTCGATTTGCGCCTTGCCCTTGCCACAGGCTCAGGGGCAGACTTATACACAACAATTTTGGTCGAATTCCAAGTGCCGTATCGTGCGACACAATTTACTCAATACAATGAAATTGTGCCTATTGAGGACTTATACTCGTTCACACCACCGACAGTTGATGAATTTGCAGTCCATTTTAACAGTCTCGTTCTATCTGATAGTGCGACGACGGTTGAGGTCTGTGTGCAGTTCCCTGATGACTCCTTGTCAGGCTTTTACAAATTTGGGGAGATCACTTTATCGGTTGATGGACGTGCTGTAACTTTACCTGATTATGAAGAACGCAGTGCCATTTATAGAACATTCGGAGAAACGGCTGTGAGCTTCGGTGTAACCGCAGGAGAGCAACTCATTCAGTGCAGTGACCTGACATGGAACATTGTCTTTCATGAATTGCCTAAAACTATCGGTATCGAAATCGCTGGCTTAGTCCCTGATGCACAATCTATCTATTTTCCTGAACGCGACCATTTAGATGCGTTTGTTGCCTATCAAGCCAGTAATGGAATCGAGATTACGGATATTGATTATGAGCGATTGAGCATTGTCTATCCTGATTTTGAGAGTCCATATGCCGACACGGTTTGGTCGTATACCTTTGATTTATCGGACTGATACATAGTTTTTCGTCTGGTTGAGGCACACCTCAACTAGACATTTTAAAAATGTTCAATCATCAAAGAATGACCAGTCGAAGCCATCAGGGAGATTATCTGTGCCATGATTTGGTGCGTTCGGCGATGGTAATTTTTCGGTTGGTGCTGTTTCCAGTGGTGGTGTGGCTTTCGGCATAGTTGCATGTTCAATGCGCGATGGATAGCGATGTTCACGGATGATAGCAGGTGACGGTGTATACCATGTGTTATCCCCTGATGGAATCGTAACAGAACGGATGCGTTCAAATTGGTCAGTAATTACGAGCATAATTGCCCCCAAGCCTAAGAAGAGTGACACTGCATCGACCACAATGCCAACAATCGGCAAGGAACTGGTTAAGGCGAGGAGGAATACCCCCATCGCTAAGGCAATATAAGGCAACAAACGTTCTGTGACATCCGTCCGATTGAAGACCACTCGCAAAATGAGTCGCCCTATCGCTAAGCCTACGACAGCCCGCGTTACAAAAATTGCCACAAAGTAGAAGATACTAATGCCGCCGACATTGACCAGACCGAGTACAAGCGCAATCGCAATCACCACCCCACGAAAGCCTAACACGAATAAAAATCCGAGCAGAGACAAACTCAGCACTATGATAATCAGCACCACAGGGAATGAGAGCAAGAAGCTCAACATGCCGACGGCACTGCTAGCAAAGGGACGATTCCGCAAATTGGCGACAGGAGCTTCCAGTAATTTACTGCCGAAGAAAACAACCAGAATGCCGATAATCATCAAAGTGCTGAATTCACTGCCGAGTTCGCTTAGATACAAAGACACAAAATCAGGTTCGTCGAGGGTTAAGGTGACCGTACTCGGCGGGATATATTGTGGTTCGAGTGTCATGCGCCCATCAATCACCCCTTCGACAGGACCTTGATAGCTGAGCAAACCTGTAATCGCACCTGTTTCGCCAACTGTCAGCCCTGGATTAACGAGGGCTAAATCTAAATTGAGGGGGAGCAAGAGTGTTTCGATTTGTGAACTATCTGAGGCAGGATCACCGACAATCGCATAAGTATTGCCATTGATGCGTCCGTTAATGGTGAGTGCTGACCCCCAAAAATTAATTTCATTGCTGAGGTTCACGCCATCTTCGACAAGCAGTTGATAGCCGACCCCGACAAAGCCTCCATCGACTTGAGTGTTGGGATGAATCGTCGTGCTGAGTGTTAGCGATTTGATAGCTCCTGTGCGAAGAACCGATGTCGCTGTAATTGAGTCGGGGAGTGGCGTGTTATCTGCTTGGGTGGTTGGACTAGCGATGCCATTAGGATTAATGCGTAAGACTGCGCCACCAAAGTGAATATCGCCTTGCACACGCCCATCAATATCGACCTGTCCACCGATGAGATACACACTGCCATTGACTGTGCCATTGATGCGCGTTTCGACTGTGGCTGCAAACAAATCACCATTGATTGTGCCATCAATGGTCAGTTCCTCACAGAAGGCAAAGACTGCCCCCTGAATCGTTACTGTACTATCAATGATGCAGGTACTATCCGCCAAGATGTCACGAGCTTGCACAACACTGAGAGGCATTAACGCGATGATACATATTAGGATGAGCCAATTACGAATCATGTGTTTGCCTCTTTCTTGGTCTTGATTGTGTGCCTGCTATTTCGATAGATAGTACAACTCAGATATAGTCAATTTTATAGATACGATATTGATAGTCTAAACATCATGTCGGTGGAGTTGGCACGCCAACCCCCTACAAATCATAATTTTATCGGTGTAGGCGCATGACGTGTTACATACTCGTTAAGCTAAGGCATTCTGTGTGAATAATTTGCATTTTTGCTTGTATTTTGGGCGGACGGCATCCATGCCGTCCCTACAAAACCACCTTATTGTAGGGACACGATGTATCGTGTCCGCCGAAAATACAGTGATTCACGCTTAACTTAATGCCAATGTGACGTATCATGCCTCATTGAAACAAGGTTATCCCATTAATTTTCGGAAGATCAAAAAGTCGACATTACGAGCTAGATACGAATCTCGCAACCACTCTATCATCTGGTATATGCCCTGTGTTTAACACGATATTGACGGTTTTCATATAATTATCGTGATTACATTATTGCTAAGTACGTTATAATAGACTCACGATGATATACTGTATGTGTGTATCGGATGTATTGTAACATGAGGTCAGTTGCGAAAAGAACAGTTCTCATTCACAATTGAATTAAATTATTTCCGATTTTAAGAGCCAATTTATAGGTGAAATATCGTGTCTGAAGACCCCAAAAAACAAGAAGAAATCCTAGACAACAAAAAAGATGTACTGGATAAGACCGTTGTTGACCACGAAAACTTTAAAAAAGAAATTGCCGAAGTGCAAACAGCAATGCTCACCGACCCTGATGCAGCCGAGCCAATGGTCGAGCGTGACCCCGATGACGATGCGATTCAATTGCATGATGGCTGGCGCATCCAATTCAAGATTGGTGACCAGAAGAAAACGCTTCCACTTAAAAATCGTGTGACGGTTGGGCGTGCTGTCGATAGCGATGCTAAAGTCAATGAGATTAATTTTGATTTGACTCCCTTTGGCGCATATCATTTTGGGGTATCACGTCACCATGCCGTGATGACCCTCGCCGAAGGCTACCTCTACTTAGAAGATTTAGGCAGTACCAATGGCACGCGCATCAATGGCTTCCAACTGACTGCGAATCAACGCTATCGTTTGCGCGATGGTGACGAAATTGAATTTGCACGCTTACGGAGCAATATTAGCTTCATCAAGCCTGATGCCTAAATGATTGCTGTTGCATCCCAGAACCCTGTTAAATTAGAGGCAACGCGCATCGGATTTCAGCAGATGTTCCCCGAAACGACCCATACGCTTCGGGCGTTTGCTGTGCCGAGTGGCGTCCGCGAGCAACCGATGAGCCACGACGAAACCTTACAAGGCGCAATCAATCGGGCGCAGGGAGCATTTGCCCTTGCCGACACTGCCGATTACGCGATTGGCATCGAAGGCGGTATCAAGCCTGTCGGCGAGCAATTGGCGGTCTTTGCGTGGGTGGTGATTACCGACGGACAACGGTTGAGTCAGGCACAGACAGGTATTTTTTATCTGCCACAAGAGGTGGCACACTTGGTGCGCGATGGCTACGAACTCGGTCATGCCGATGATATTGTGTTCGGGCGCAACAACAGCAAACAAAGCACAGGGAGCATCGGCTTACTGACGGATGATGCTCTGACACGCACAACGTATTATGTGCAAGCGGTCATCATGGCATTGATTCCTTTCAAGAAACCGCAATTCACATGGGTCTGACATTTGCGGAAAATTTTAGACTGGTGTATGCTAATCATGTAACTTCCCTTCGGGGGACTGAAACTTTTTGTGTGTGTCGGGTGTGGGAGGCTGTCGTAAGTCCAAATAGTGGGCTTTCCCTTCGGGGGACTGAAACGTATCCAGTTGTAAATAAGCCCTCACTGTGTCATACGTCCAAATAGTGGGCTTTCCCTGCGGGGAACTGAAACATCAAAATAGCGTGTCGTATCACCATCAGCCACAAGTTCAAATAGTGGCTTATCCCTAAGGGGAACTGAAACTTAATCCTCCAACGCAAAAAATCAAGCAAAGCCTGAGTCCAAATAGTGGACTTTCCCTTCGGGGAACTGAAACATCCGCTTTGATTGGCTCTTCCTTCCTGCTATCCCAGTTCAAATAGTGGCTTATCCCTGCGGGGTACTGAAACGCATCAATAAACAACACGGGAACGGGTGACATAGAGTTCAAATAGTGGGCTTTCCCCACGGGGGACTGAAACATGACTTGTTCATGACCTTGTATGAAGTTGAAGCAGGTCCAAATAGTGGGCTTTCCCTATCGGGGAACTGGTAAAAAGTGCCTAAGTAAGTTATCGAAAAGATTTAACGAAAGTGTTTGTTTATCTAGGCGGACGGCATCCATGCCGTCCCTACAATAACATGATTTTCGTAGGGACACGATGTATCGTGTCCGCCAAAATGGGCTACATCTTTTTCTAACGATTTACGAAAGTTTACTTAGTCTTTAGTCCCTAGAGGATGTTTGCAAATACGAAAATGATGCTTTTTCGTCACCAGATATTAAAATATCTGGCTAAATTTGAGGGTAAGTCCACTAAAGGGACTAAAATTAACCCCTTCAGTGGGTTTCCAGAGTGATATAGCAATCGGTTTTGAACCGATTGTGACAAGACTGGTGATTTCTGAATGTAACACATTCTTTAACAAACACGCTTTTAGTCCTTAGCAAAAATATCAACGGTTGAGGCATGCCTCAACCCTATACAAACCCAATAAAATCAAGGGTCGTAGGGACAAGGCATGCCTTGTCCGCCAACAGGAAAACACGAAAATTAAATTGCATGTCCGAGATAGACAACTAATTTTGCGCTCAACCTCATGCCAAAATCCACCAAAATTGATACTCATTGTGTGGGCAGATAGCAGAAATCCCGAACATATGACCGTTCACCTGCACAACATCGCAGACAGTAAATCAGGTATACTGTGTAAGCGCGACATCAATGCCATCTATCGAGAAGCACAAGGCATTTGGGATGCAGGCAAAATGACTAACCAAAAACCAATGGAAACTTTTGTTTCTGGGACTATAACACCAAAATCAACCCTTTTGGGCATACATCGCACCGTCGCAAGTTAACAATTTCAAACCCATTGCGCGTTGCCCTATCCCCCTAATTATTAGGGGTGACACACACTGATGCCTCACATTACACTGTAAGCGTGTCATGACCACCACTACCCAAATAAATTTTAGGAGTGTACGGTATGTCTCAAGCAACCATGACTTACGAAGATGGTATGGCTTTAATCGAGAAACTGAGAGCACAGAATTATCGTGCTGTCGCTATTCGTCGGGAATTACAACAACACGGTTTTAGCACCAGCGAAATTTATGAGATGCAGGGCATCACGCCGTATCGCTTAGAACAACTTAAAGTTAATGCAAAAGCAAAACACGGCGAGGCATCAGGTGGCTTCGTTCTCACACGCCCCATGATGATTTTCATCGGTGTGCAATTGCTGGCGATTGTCGGTGCGTTTTGGTACTTTGTCTATGGTATGGTCAACCTGCTTGAGCCTCAAGCATTTCGTGGGATGACGAACGTCTACTTTGGTGAACTGCTGGTCTTTGCAGGGGTTGGCTTGCCTCAGTTATTCTTCCTCAATGCCTTACGACAAGGCAAACACCTCGGTGTTTACGGTTTGGCAATCATGTTTGTGCTGAACATTATCGGTTTTGGCATGTACGAGATGATGGATTTCGTTGCTCTCAATCTCGTCATGTTGATTGCGATGATTATCGCGGTACGTCCATCATACAGGCACATGACAGGTCTCTGGCACTAGTGTCCACAGGCTATATGATTCTCTGCAATGCACGGACAGGCTCGAATTATCTCGCGTCTGTCCTTGACCAGCATCCGCAGATTGATGGACACAACGAACTGTTCCATGAGGGCAAAATCTTCACCAAAGATGGCATGATTGACGATGCGGACAGCCTTGCCCAACGCGACGCGAACCCGATTGCCTATCTGCATCACATGCTGGCACAGTCGGATAAGCCTGTGGTCGGCTTTAAGCATTTGCTCTTCTACAATCAGCCACTCATTGATGATGTGATGGCAAGTGACTTACACATCATTTTACTGGAACGACGCAACATCCTCGCGCAATATTCCTCATTGGTGATTGCTCACAAAACCGCCGAGTGGACGCTATATTACGGCATGAAACCAGTCGAACCGCCAAAACTCGTGTGGGACGAAGACACTTTCGAGGCACATCGCCAAGATTATGAAACCGCCTACGCGACCTTGCATCAACAAATCGAGGCGCGGACTGCCCCAAGGCATCACGTTTACTATACCGACCTCTTCAAGCCAGCAACGATTGAGCGTATTCATGCCTTTCTAGGTGTGGCATCCATTCCTATCACGGCTGATGATAAGACCCCGCGCAAGCAAAATAGCACCAACATCCTCCATCGATTCACCGAGCCTGAGACTGTCCGCGCTTATCTCCATCGGATTCAGCATCCTGAATGGGCATCGGAGCAATTATCTTAATTTGGCTGATTCAACAAAATCCGATACAGTAAAAGTGTCAAATAGTATTGGTTAATGGCTCATGTTATTTCAAAAAGCAAAACGCAAGAATAGTGATTTATTACAAACATTCACACCTGATGGCTTCTTCACCGCTTATTTGCTCAGTCAATTTCATTTTTTCTTCTTCGCTCTTGGAACAGTGATTTTGATGCCCTTCTCTGGGATTTTTTTGCGTCAACCCCTGATGATTGTTTGGTGGGCGATGGTCAGTTGCGTGGGGATGCTCACACTCTGGTCAATTCTACATTTGTGGGAAGGCGAACAGCGTGGTTTTCAAGGCTTGGTGCTAGCTCATGCGCTCTATTTTGTCTACTTTACAGGCTATACGGTCGCTGTCGAACCTAGTGGTATTCTCTACTTGATGATGCTGACCATCAATACATTGTTACTAGTGCTGTTTGTCTATCCCAGAAAGCACTTAATGAAATGAGTTTATCGGGTAGCTCTAATCCGTGAATCAAAAAGGCGTATCCGTTCTGGATACGCCTTCTGTTGTTTAAAAAGTCTGTCGCTTAGGTGCTGACTTTGATACCAGGACCCATGGTTGATGTCACGACGAAACGCTTCATGTAGATGCCCTTCATACCTGTCGGGCGATGTCCTTCGACCACATCGAGCGCAACTTTGGCATTTTCGAGCAAGGCTTCGGCAGTGAAGCTCGCTTTACCAATCGGGAAGTGCAAATTACCCGTACGGTCATTGCGGATTTCGATACGACCTGATTTGAGTTCTTCGATTGCGCGTGGTAAATCACTAGATTGAACGACTGTGCCAGCTTTTGGTGTTGGCATCAGACCGCGTGGACCTAAGACACGCCCCAAACGCCCAACTTTAGGCATCATGCTTGGGACAGCAATCGCTGCGTCAAATTCTGTCCAGCCGTCGTTTTGGATTTGCGCGATAATCGCATCGTCGGCAATGATGTCTGCGCCAGCGTCTTCTGCTGCTTTGGCATCTTCACCTTCTGCAAAGACGAGAACGGTCACTTTTTTACCGAGTCCGTTGGGCAACATCACAGTAGTACGGATTTGCTCATCGGCTTGGCGTGGGTCAATCCCAAGGCGGAAGTGCATTTCAATAGTTTCGTCAAATTTTGCTGTGGCGTTTTCTTTCGCCATTGCAACTGCTTCATCAAGCGGGTATTCAGTATCACGGTCAATTTTTTCTGCTGCCGCGAGGTAACGTTTGCCATGTTTTGGCATAAGATGATCTCCTTTGTGGTAAACGGGCTTCGCGTGCCCTCCCACGATTTGTCTTCAATGCTTAGTAGGGACGTGATGTATCGCGTCCGTAATGATATGGTTGAGTAGTTTACTCAACGACCTCGACACCCATGTTACGGCATGTGCCTTCGACTTGGCGCATCATCGCTTCGACATCAAGCGCGTTGGTATCGCCAGCTTTGAGCTTAATTTCTGCGATTTCACGCACCTGATCTTTGGTCAGCTTGCCAGCAACATCCGTTTTTGGATTGCTCGCTGCTTTCTTGATTTTGGCATACTTCTTGATGAGGTAGGCTGTCGGCGGTGATTTCAGACGGAATTTGAAGCTACCATCTTGGAAAATCGTAATTTCGGCAGGCACGATTTCGCCCATGCGGTCACTGGTACGCGCATTATAATCTTTGGTGAACTGCATCAAGTTCACGCCATGTTGTGCCAATGCAGGACCGATTGGTGGCGCAGGATTCGCTTTACCACCTTCGATTTGCAAGGTCACAATTGCTTTGACTTTCTTAGCCATTGTTGTTCCTTTGCTACAGACTTTATTGTGTATGAGCCTAATGATGAGGCGCAAAATGAGGCGACACACAAATATGTCGCCCCTAAGAATTATTATTATAGCGATTTGTGCTTGGGATGTGTAGGGCAGGATTGAACCACCGAGACTCAGAGCTACAGAGGGAGAAAGTGAAAGTTCTGTGTGCTGAGTTTTGAGGGAAAGAAGTACCTAGTACAGAAGTTTCTGAAAAAGTGATAAGTCAATTAAAGAGCATAGTATGCTTTATAGTCCAGAAGGATAAAACATATGATTTACAATGACCTGACAAGGCGAGAAGCAGAAATTGCTTTTGTGAAACAATGGCTTAGACCAAAGCCAAAGAAAGATGAGATTGAATGGCTCGATAATCAAGAATTTGATGATTTACTGAAAAGTTGGGAAAGGCTCGTGAGGGAATATCGTAGATACGATACGCCTTTTATCAGTTTAGATGTACTTATGGTCTACAACTGGTATATGGCTTTATTCTTACAACTAGAGCAAACATTTGAAGACGAGCCAAATGCTCAAATGAAAGTAAGGCAAGCAAAGCAACATTTTGGGTTGGGACTTGATGAAATTATCAATCAAGGATTATCAGTAATTGATTACTCACAAGCTACAGGTAGGGAACATATCTGGAAACCACTTGAATCTAAATAGTTCAATTCATTGAACGACATTTTAGAGACATTGAATTTATTCAACGGGATGGACTAATGCGCAAAATTATTGTTTATGTCTTTTTTGATTTGTTATTTTTCGTCTTGGCTACGGTATGTCTAGGTTCAGGAATTAACACGATTCGTGCAAAAGGCAGGATGAATAGGTCATTTAATCCTTTTAAACCAGATTATGTTGGTCAAGATACAAGCAAATATGATTTGGGACAGGTAATATTTGGTATTTTGGGGATAGCTGTCGCGATTTTCTTTTATAGTATTGTACTCGTTTGGGTGATAGACCAAATTGGGGAATTAATCGCATGGATAAATTAGCCCAATTTATTCAACAACAAAAAAGTATGGTACAATATTCAGAACATAAATTCTATATCTTAGGGGATACTATGCAAGTTGTTGTAGAAAATAGCAATGTCCAAGCAGTGTTTGACCGCTATTCAGAGGATGTCCAAGCAAAATTGATGCAGTTACGTCATCTCATTTTGGAGGTTGCATCGCAGAATCCGAAAATTGGTGCGTTGGAAGAAACACTCAAATGGGGACAGATTAGCTATCTACCGAAAAAGCGCAAGGTCGGGACAACGGTTCGCATCGACAAGGTGAAAGATAGTAAGCAAGTGGCGATGTTTGTGCCGTGTAGTACCACGTTACTCGATACGTATCGTACGATGTATGCTGATGATTTGACTTTTGAAGGTGACCGAGCCATTTTGCTGGATATAGATACAGACTTACCGATCGACAAATTACGAGCGTGTATCGAATTGGCATTGACCTATCATTTAAAAAGTTAAGCCAAATCAGCATCTAGAATATAAGCGTGCAAAATTGTTCACATTAACTCAAGTTTCCTTTCCATTTAGATAATGATTTTCCCTTGAAATGTATCAGTGTCACTAGGAAAATCATTTATAGAAAGTCCTACTTTACTGTCAGTGGCAGGAAATAAATCCAGTATGATTGATATTGTGGATGTATCGTTTGCATATGATGAGTACAAAATTCTCAGTCAGGTATCTGCACAGCTAGAAACAGGTCAGATTGTGATGCTCGTCGGTAAAAATGGGACGGGTAAATCGACTTTACTACGCTGTATCGCAGGGTGGTCACGCCCTGATGAGGGACATATCTCTGTTAACAACAAATTGGCTCATCGTCATCCCCGTACCTACTATGATGACCTCGTCTTTGTTCCAGATACACCTGATTTTTATACGACCCTCACGGCATGGGAACATTTGCAGTTTATCGGTGAATTACATCACCTCAAGGATTGGCAGTCACGTGGGGAAAATCTATTAGATACATTCCAACTGATTGACCATCGCGATACGTTCCCATTCACATTTTCTCGTGGTATGCGCTACAAATTATCCTTATGCCTTGCATTGCTCAAAGAACCACAATTTTTGCTACTAGACGAACCGTTCGGACCACTTGATGACCTTGCCAAATTGAATCTATGGCATGTGCTGAATGAATATATAGCCCGAAATAATAGTGTTCTTTTGAGCACCCACACCATTTTGCCAACAACAACACCAGACCTTATCTGGCATCTGAATAATGCTACTCTAGAGATACTTAACCCTGATGACACAGTGAATTTATCGGAATTGTTCGATGTGGAATGATTTTCGACTACTCCTGCACTATCAATTATTACGGATATGGCGCGATGTTAAAGTTGGGTTGCGCTTTATCGGCTTTGAACCCAATGATTCACTTCTGAATTATATATATGTTGGTGGTTTTTGGGTCTTTTGGCTATTTATGATGTGGGCATATATTCTCGACGTTTCATATCGACAAAGTCAAGAACTATCTTACATATTGCCAGATATGAGCATTTTGAGTGATTTCATACCGATTCTGATATTCACGCTACAACTCATGCTCATCATTCGACAAATGTTCATCACGCCTTTGAAAGTATCTGCTCCTGACCTTCAACACATTGTTGTTTCTTCTGTACATCAAGGCAGTCTAGCACTGGTTTCATTTTTATCGCGTTGGTTTTTGCCTGTCTTGTTACAGTCTGGCTTTGCTACTATATTTGCAATGCAACTCGCGTGGGCTATGGATGCTCCTGCGACATTAATTGGCGTGCAAATATTTATTCTGACAAATATACTTGGGTATGTCTCTGGTCTGATGGCATGGGGCGTTGGCATCATCAAGCATAATCTTGCTAGCCCACCACAACGATGGCTGATTTGGATTGGTATCATCATCTCACTTGTAGGGTTATATTATGTCCGTGATATGGTCTTATTCATGGGACGCATTTGGTATAGTGTTGTCTTGCAAGATGTTGATAATATCCAACTGATTGTATTTAGCATATTTAGTATTTTGATGATAACGAGTCTACTCTATCTCGCCCAGAAGGTGTCAGCAGACCGCATCATCAGTGACAGCAAAGTCTATGCACGAATCAGTCGCTTTGGTTTTTGGGGACGATTTTATGCTCAAGATATCATTCGCGATATTCGCCAAAATGCTTCTATATCACATAAGTTTCCAACTTATTTGCGGTCTCCAAACTTCGCCCAAAATCCTCTACGGGCAATGAATTATTTGATGCTTGTTCGCCTTTCACCTAAGTGGATTGGAGGCTTATTATTTTTTGGTATGCTTCTTGGCGGATTAACATTAGGGACATTTAGCGCAGGCGATTATCGCGACATTGAGACATGGGTTGTCTTTGCATTGGTTTTATCACGATTGTCACCACAAGATATAACAAGGTCATACTTTGCGTTACAGCAAAAGCAATTTATGCGTCAATTTTTATCGAGTGGGCGATTGAACCTGATGTTCACACAAACACTGTTGCCCTTTTTGATTGCATTATTGCCTGTGTTGGTCATCGTTTCTTTCCAGTCTAGCGTGAGCATTGTCCATGCGCTTTCACTGTCACTTGGTGGTATGCTACTGGTGACACTGTGTCACTTAATCTCATCTATCCGTTTGCCTATCATTTTACGATATGTGAGATATGAGGTAAATGTTCTCGTTGTCGTCAGCATCTTGGCAATTGTGATGTTTCTACTACCTTCTTTAGCAATAGCGATACTTGTTGTTTGGGGGCTAAATATCGTTTTATTATCCATTTTATTTTATGGTGACCAACAAAAAATCCCCCTATATTAAGGGGGATGATTTGAAATACTAATTTACCGACTCGCTCGTTATACTTTTTCCACTTCAAGAAAGTCAAGCTCGACAGGTGTTTCGCGTCCGAAGAAGTCAACCATCACGCGGACTTTCTCCTTATCGTTGTCGATATCAGCAACTGTACCAATGAATTCGTTGAATGGACCACCCACAATACGGACTTTCTCGCCCACTTTGAAATCAACGCGCACTTTGGTGTCAGGGTCTTCCATACGGTGCATAATACGATTGACTTCATCTTTGGTGAGTGGTGTTGGTTCGTTGCCCATGCCGACGAAGCCTGTCACGCCTGGGGTGTTTCGCACAACATACCAAGAATCTTCGTCAAGGCGCATTTGCACGAGAATATAGCCAGGGAAGACACGTTTTTCGACTGTGCGACGCTTACCGTCTTTGACTTCAGTTTCTTCTTCGGTAGGAATCAAGACGTTGAAGATACGGTCACGCATCCCCATTGTTTCAGTCCGTTGTTCTACCGCATGTTTGACTTTATTTTCGTAGCCGCTGTAGCAGTGCACCACATACCAGTGCTTGCCTTCTTCTGATGGGTCTACGCCACTGCCTGTACCATCATCCAGTACAATGTTGAAATCATCGTCGAAATCGTCATCAATTTCAACAGGTTCGGGATCGTAATCTGCGCCTGTCGTATCGAATTCCTCAATGACTTCGGGGGCAGATGACCCACTGTTATCATCATCATTTTGTGGCAAAAAAGGATTACGGGTTTCACCCATACGATTTGCTCCTCACTTATCTATGCGTTGCTGATGCTATCTCTGGAGCAATCAACAGGCTACGTAAGCGTAGCCATTCTTTGAAAAATCAGTAACTCTTGCTCTCACCGCGATTAAACATCCACCATGTAGTCGCTGCAATTACAATGAAGAGTACGACCAAAACCAGTGGGAAGTCGAAACCGATGTTATCGAGGAAGTAGGTCAAGAAAATACTCAGCGCACCTAGAGCAAGAGATGTCACTGCAGTTACAAGTAACACAATACGTGTCAGGCTAATGACTTCGTCACGGTCAGGCCAACTCACTTTTTGTAGCTCGGTGCGGACTTCGCGTAAGTAGGTAAAAATGCTTGAAATAAAAGAGCGATTCTCTTTTTTTGCTTTTGTTTCGGTAGCCATTCGCTTGCTTTCTCCTAAAAAACTCTACTGCGTGACTGGACGAACATGGCTGTAGTATACCATAGGCTCATCAGAAGTCTGTATACAAAAACACCGCTCTTATGGTTAAAGAACGGTGTCTAATTTAGCAGGGGCGCAAGGAATCGAACCCTGAACCTTCGCTTTTGGAGAGCGACGCTCTGCCAGTTGAGCTACACCCCTAGACTATTTCTTACTCTCATATTCTGCCATTAAATCGACGATATGCCAACCCCGTTCTTTAGCAGTTTTGCGACGATGACAATTAGCACATCGCACTTCACATTTGTCAATCTCTGCTTGTAGACGTTCCATTGTAGCCATTGAGCCTAGCATAGCAGATATAGCTAATATCTTCTCGCCTTTAACATGGTCAAACTCAAGTACAATTGGATCATTCTCACCACAATCGACACAAGGATGTTCCAACAAATACTCAAATACATAACGTCGCATCTCAGCACGATAATCATACATGTTTTCGCGATTCCAATGCCGTGCCTTTGCTTTATATTTTTCTTTATTATCTTCATAATGCTGGCGACGATAGTAAGAATGGCAAGTCTTACAGGTATTATGCCTTATGCCTCGCTCTTTATGACGAAAATTATATTCTACTTCGGGTTTCTTGACATCACACTTGATACAAACCTTTGTCGCCTCAGTCATGATATTCGCCTTATGCTTGTGTTATCTCTCAATGACTCTTATATAATAACACGAGTAACAAAATGGCGCATACATAGTGAGGGCATGCGAACAACAAAATGCGATACTGTTGAGCATCGCATCGTGAAGATTTTCTATTTTCGCTGTCAGACTGTATACTGACGCTTATTTGGTTTCTTTATAGATAACGTGTTTGCGTACCAATGGGTCGTATTTACGGAGTTCGAGACGATTTTTGGTATTATCACGATTTTTTTCCGTGTAATACATATGTCCGCTTTCAGTACTACGCATTTTGACGAGAATACGCTTGCCTTTTTTAGCCATGATTCACCACCTAAATTGACTCTACCTTATGGATTATATATTATGAGGAAATATATTAGCCTTTGATGGGATTTGAACCCATGACCTCACCGTTACCAACGGTGTGCTCTACCCCTGAGCTACAAAGGCATTAGTACTATATATTACAGTGGGCCAGGCAGGACTCGAACCTGCGAAGCTCTCGCAGCGGATTTACAGTCCGCCCCCTTTGCCGCTCGGGACACTGACCCATTTTTTTGTTAAATATGACCCTTTGTGAGCCATATATAGCCATAGATCAGACTTGAACTGATGACCGCTCGATTACAAGTCGAGTGCTCTACCAACTGAGCTACTATGGCGTGAAAAAAACAACCACCAATATTTGGCAATTGCTTCAAAATGATACAGAAAACTGTATTTTCTGTCAACACCTGCTTTTGGCAATCTATCAATAAGTCATGTTACCAACTCTTACCTTCTTCATAACGTTTGCGACGTTGTATACGTCTTCTGCTGTAGCGACCTTTCTTTCCATTAACACGTGCTCTTGCTTTGAAGTTATCCGTTAGCGCATGACAATTAGGACATAACAGACGTAGATTTTCTTCCGTATTGTGGTCAGGGTTACCGTCAATATGATCGACTTCTAATGGAATGGGTTCTTCTAACCATTCAGATAATTCACAGTTTTCACATTCGTACTCGCGTGTCCGTAGTAAATACGCACGAATCCCTTTTTCCGATTTAATGTCTTCCAAATTATTCGAATAATTGTAAACCCCTTCATCAATACAGGCATCACAGTATTTGTTGTAGCGTGTTTCTTTAATCTTGCCACAATGAGCACATGTTTTGGAATGTGTCGTTTTTACACGCACTACCCCCTGATTGTTATAACTAGCAGAGCATGATTTGCTACAAAATTTATTGCGGCGTTTTTCCTAAGGAATTTTCTCATCGCAAGTAATGCAAAATTTCGGATTCTCTTCATAGCGAGTTCGTGCATTCGCACTTTTTGCTTGCCGATGAGCATCCAATTGGTCTTTGGTCTTTTCGTAGCCTTTTTTACCAGCATCTGAACGGTTCATGAGTCATGTACTTTGTTAAGTTATCAGTTGTCTAATTATAACACAGAACATGTGTGCAATCGGCTTACAATTGCGTTATATTATGCGCGTTTCGGCAAGCCGAGCATCAATATTATAGGGCTGATGAGCAAGCACCACATCGCTACATTGAGTCCAAACGTTTCGGCGATTGCTCCGAGTATCAGTGGCAAAATTGCGCCAAAAATACCTGCTGCATTGCCGACAATCAGAACTGCCCCACTCTGGTCACCAAGAGCATCGTAGAGTTTGCCTTGTAAGATGGCATACCATCCTGCATTGAAGAGACCGATAATGCCTAGTATGACCAGTTTCAGCCACCAGAGGTCAATCAGCAAAAAGGCAGGATAGAGAATGAGTTCCATCAGTGCGCTAAAGCGTAAGTAGCGCAAGCCATCCACACGCTCTAAGAGTGGAATCAGCAGGAAATCGCCGAGTAGACCAACGCCTGTCCAGACGATAATGGCAAAGGTCGCTTGTGCTTGACTGACTCCAACAACATCCACCATATAGAGGGCTAAGAGCGCAAAGAGCACATCAAGCATCAAATTACTAAACTCTAGCAGAATCAACCATCGCCAGACTGCCCACTGACGCAATAAATCCAACGCGCCTTGGAGGTTCTCACGGATGGTACGTTCGTCGTCATCGTCATCATCGGTTGAGCGTAAGGCTTTATTGGCTGGTAAGAGCAAGAGCACGAACGAGACTATGAAGAAGACAATCCCTGTGCTGATGAAGAACACGCGCCACTCTAGTCCGAACCAGAGTAAAAGAGCCAGTGCTAACGGACCTATCACCACTGCGAGTGAGCCACTGAATGTCCAGAGTGCCATACGGTTTTCGCGTCGCGTGGGGGCATCATCCATGAGGGAGGCTTGGGCAATGTTGATGAATGCGCCTGAAGCTGGAAATTCCAAGATTGCGCCAAGCATGAACCATAAAAATGAAGGAGCGAAACCTTGCACAATCAAGCCGATGCCGTAGCTGATGCCTCCGAGAAGCATGAGTGGTCGGCGATATTTGGTATCGGCGAAGAGACCGATGATTGGCTCAACAACAATGGCAACTAGCACAGGGATGGTCGTCAGTAAGCCGAGTTCGATGTAGGTGAGCGTGAAGGCATCTCGGATGAGGGGACGTGCGGTTTCAAAGGCACTAAAAAAGAACTCATCCATGAATTCAACGGCAAGCATTGCCAAAACGAAGAGGGTCAACCGTCGCCACCAAGGACGGGACTGAGATTGAGTCATTGAGAACTCCTTTGGATATGTGATTGTACTGTGATAATAGGAAACGTAAAACGCACGCAACGAGGTACGAAGCGCGTGAGACGAGGATATAGGGTTGTGTCAGTTAGGGTTTAGCAGCTACCGCGACAATGATGCATAAAGGAATCTCCTCAATAAAATAAGTTACGCTATCTGGTTAATTACAGCTTGTGCAACTTGTTTATACTTTACAGTGTGTGTAATTTCATCGTATCCACCCCCAAAACCCCAAGGTTTCGATTTTTCTATATTTTCTAGCTCATTAATGACACCACGGTCATCGAAGTATATTTCTTTTTTAAATTTTTCGTTGTCAATCCTGTATAAAGCTATTAGACAGTGTGCTAGAGCACTTGTCTCGTCAGATTTATAGTCTAATATTCGTATAAGGCTATCCCATGCACCTGATAATTTGTGATGTCCAGCCATTATAACGGCTGCTTCTTTTACAGGACTCCAACCTAGTTGTTCAATAATAATTGGTGCAACAAGGCTAATGGTCTGATTTTTCAATCCATATAATACCTCTTCAATAATATTCCAATCATTACTCAATTCTATTATTTCGATTAGTAATTTACAGGCATTGTGATTTTCT
>JBCCSC010000065.1:0-31079 GCA_039200705.1 Chloroflexota bacterium | reverse complement strand
GCAACATCTAATATATGAGAAAAATCTCACAGTAGAGATATTATGAGATTGTGATACTATTAATAAATCTCAAATAAATATGTGGCATCCATAATTCAAATCTCAAACTGAGATAGAAAGATAAGGTGTTTGAGATTTTCTGCAAACAAAAATGAGAAATGACTTATCATGAATAAATTAACGAGCAGAAAAACAGGTTGGGTAGCTGAATATTTTAATATGAATCCCGAAACTGTTAGGAAGTGGGCAAGCGAATTTAAGGATTATTTGAGTACTAATGCAAATCCTGAATCTGGGGCAACAAGATATTTTGATAGCAATGATCTTGAAGTTTTTGCGCTTGCACACACTTTGTTAGTTCAACAAAACGGAACATATGACGAAGTTCGTGAACAATTAAAAGATGGGGTGCGTGGAAGTGCAGAACTTGTAGCTGCAATTGTGACCGGTGTCAGCGAAGAAAAGCAGATTGCATTACTACAGACGAAATTGCAGGAGGTTACTATTCAGTTACAGGATGCAATAGCTGTCAATGATAGGGCTGTACAAGAAGCTGCTGTTCAGCGGCAAAGAGCAGAAAGTGCACACGAGGAACGAGAGAGAGTTCAAGGAAAATTAGATGAGGCTAACCAGACTATATCTGACCTTAACGGCAAGATAGGCAAGCTGGAATTATTGCTTGAACTTGCCAAAATGGGAAATGTGATTACTTTGAAAGACCTTGAAGAGTAGTGGGGGAAACAAATTGTAAAGACCACCAACTGTTGTTGAACTTCGATAATCCATATAATGAGTCTAAAGAAGGTGTATAGATGAAAAAAATAAAATGCTATGTCTGCCAAGAGCAGATGACGGCAACAGACTCACGATATTCTAAAGGCTTTATATATCCTGAGTCATTTAGCATACGATACTATTGCCCCCAATGCGGTGCAAGAGATATTAAACATCACGAGGTTGACTCTATCGATGAGGCGATAATCGCATGTCGAAAATTGCAAAAAATTGGCATTAAACCAGACCCTAGAGGAAAGGTGAAACGTTATCTGCAAAGCTATTTCCCGAAATATATCAATGCCTCTAATGGCTGAAAGATCTTAACTTTTCGCCTTTCGGCTAAAGACTTTGCGAAAATAATGAAATAGAGCCTTCATATTCCTAGATAAGAGCCTGTGACCCACAAGTTGCAGGCTCTTTTTGTTGAAACAATTTAAAGGAGACATCCCAAGTATGAGCCAACAAACTATCATTGCCGCCAAAACATATGGCACACAGAGTAAAACTTATCAAGGCAAGCGTGTATCTGCTTTGAAGATAGGGTATATCGGTATTGTCGCGCAAGTCCTGCTAAGTATCTTGCCCAATGTCGTCGATATATCGAGCAAACGAGATAGCTATGTCTATCTCTACATTCCGCAGAAACCCAAATTGCGTCAGGGCTGGTTATTCATCGAATTGAGCGCAGATAAATTATCTATCTTGGAAACCCTAACAAGCAGATCTAAAAGTGATTCGGGGCTTGTTGTCTGGCGTGATAAGCAGTGGATGTTGCCACCCAATCAAAGTGAGGCAAGTTATCGTGCCTGTATTGGCGCATACACCAGTCCGAAGGGCAGCCCTGTGGGTCTGTGGGCAATCCGTGCAGATGGCACAATCGGGTCACCAGAGAGTACACGTGACCAACTAATCGCAGAGTACTCAAAGCTAGACCCTAATAAGGCAGCATGGTGGTGGCTGGCAGGTAATGATGCTACCTATGCGCATCGTGATACCCTCAAAGCTATAGGCTGTCGTTGGCGCTACAAGCGACGTGCGTATACCTATATCGGCGATAAATTGCCAGAGAGCTTACTAGAGCTTCTCGACAATGCAGAAGAATGTCGTGCCATCATGGCGGGTATGCCAGCAGAGCAAGCCAGACAACGCTATCGTGATTTAGCAGATACCAAAACAGATACCGTTGATGTCGATGCCCATGATCCCTGTTCATTAGAGGAAGCACAAGCAATCTTAGGGGTCAAGCTATCAGAGGCAAATCATCCTACTAAGGTGAAAGAAGAGCCTGAAAAGACTCTGTGTGTATGTGAAGACGATGATGGACCAAAAGGCTGGTTTCCTGCCAAGAGAGTAGGGACATGGGTTGCTTGTGGTGTTTGTAATCCAAACGGAACAAACATGCCACCAGCAAATGCCAGTGACCCCGATGCAGAAAAACCGCCAGCCGTGCGGATCATTCAAGCGTGCAAATTGCCAGAAGATGCAAGTGATGATGATAGCATCAACACCGCAATTCGTCATGCCAGCACCTTAGCAACAGCGACATCATTCAAGCCAACAGTGCCAGTGATCGCACAGAAAACGCAACCTATTCCACAAGACCCTGTGGGTGAACTGACAGGCTCAGTGATTGCCAATGTGTTCTGTTATGGCTACGCGACCCATGCAGGCAAGCTCATTTATCTGAACATGGGTGGTCCGCGTTCGGGTGTCGAAGCCATTCGTGCAAAATTGTCGCAAGGGCAAATCATCAACCTCATTCCAGAAACAGGTCCATCACTTGAACTAACATCCGGGGAAGGCAATACAGGCAAGTACACTGCTTTTATCAATAACTTATCCGAAGCCCGCTTCGTCAGTATGATCCTCGTGCATGAAGACTGGATAGACCCCAACTACAAGGGTGCTGCCACAAGCTACATCATGCAAGTGAGTGAAGCCCAAGCCAAAGGACAACTCTTGCATCATGTGCGCGAATTGGTCAGCGTTCCTGTATTTGCTGAGTGGACAGACTATCTGTGGCAAGCAGGGCAGACAGCAATGCTCATCCGTGAGTGTAAAACAGGTGGTGGTATCACCTTCAAATCACTCAATTTGGATGCCACGGCTTGGAAGCGTCTGATTACGGGGGGTGTCGCTAATCGTATCATCAATATTCCAAGTGGAATCCAAACCTGAAATTCCTACCTAGATTAAGCCTTAGATCGGAGAAAACTCATGTTCAAACTCACGCCTCAAGGTGGCGATGGTGCGTACAGCAGTGCTAGTCTCTTGCATCTTGGTGAGCTGTATTGTTTCACCGCCAGTAGCAAGCAAATCAGTCTGAATCATAATATGCCACAACGCTGGTATGGCATGGTCGAAGCCTATCTTGTGGGTAGCACTCGCAAAGAAACACAGCTTGTTATTCAGTTATTACCTGATCTCAAGCAACACCTTCAGCTGAACTTACAAGATACCCTGTACCTAATCGACAATGGGATGATTCATCTGAAACATTATCCAAGCAATCCGCTCAGTAATCCTTATGAAACCCTCAAGCACATGCTGATAACCACCCGAGAACACAGTCTCTTAATTGCTAAAGATCCCGAGTTATGGAGTGAGTGGAAATTATTGTGCTTATATGAATTACCTGAGCAGCGCGTCAAATTGAGCTATGAGTGGTTGACAAACCAAGAGTGGTTCGACATTGAGCCACGCACAATCGACTGGACATTGCTGATTTATCAGTTACTGGATCTCGTCGATGCTCCGAACGACGATGATTATGACGAGAACGGTGGGAGTTTTCCGATTCGGGTCTAGTAGAACGGCTCAATAGCCACAAACTAGGTAACATTTTCACTGCTTAAAGAGACTTCGTATGGCAACCCTCACGCAATAGCTTTGAGAACTAACAACAAAAAATGACTAAAAAATAGCATAGGAGTTAAAAAAATGGCCAGGTCACAATCCAAGGAGGTGATGGGATATTTAAAAATCGAGGCGCATCATCATGATGCTATTCTCTCACTCGTCCAGCCCGCTCATGCGGGTTACAAAATGTTAGACCCCTTCGCAGGCGAGGGTGACTTTCTAGAGATCGCAAGCAAACATTGGCAAGTCACACCCTATGCCAATGAACTGGACCAAACACGCGCTGAGCAATGTATCGCGCGTTTTGGTCCTAAACAAGCCGTGCGCGGAGATGCCATGCGTCTGCGCGCCAGCAACACTGCCTTTAGTATCGCTTGGATCAATCCACCCTATGACCATGACCGTGCTGCCAAAGGTAACAAACGGGTTGAATTTACAATGCTACGTCATTCATGGAAATGGGTACAAGTCGAGGGACTTGTGATGTGGTGTGTCTATCAGCATCATCTGACTGAAGATGCGCTGGCATTCTTTGCAAATTATGCTCAAGATGCAGATATTTGGGCATTACCAGGTAAACACTTAGGCGAGTATAACCAGATCATTGTGGTTGCGCGCGTGGAACGTGGGCAATCTGCTCATGCCAGCCAAACTTATAATAAATTGCTCGTGCAGAGAGACAACCCTCAACTTTTGACAGTGCAAGCAGACCCGATTTACAAACTGCCTGCACCCAATAACAGCAAGCGATTCTACTTTGCTCCGAATGATATCACGATCACGACAGGGCAGACCTTAGTTGAAAGCTACGGGGCATTTACAAATGCAGGCTTTCAAAATCTCTTGGCTGTGCCGCAAGTCGCAGAGCAATCTGAACCACTGGTGATGCCACGTCCCGGACACACAGCTTTAATCTTATCAGCAGGGGTTGCCAATGGGGCAGTCATTAAGACGATTGAACACGGTGAAGTTGCCTTGCGCTCAAAGATTGAAACACGTGAAGAAGTGGCACGGGTTGAAACCCAAACAGATTCAAGAGACCCTGAGCGCAAAATCAAGAAAACCACCATGCGCTTGCGTCCCGCCACGCAAATAACCTTGCTGGCAAGCGATGGCAATCTGGTCGAGATGGAAGGAGATGAGGCGATTTTAGACTTCATCAAAACGAATCGTCAAGCCTTAGCGCACTACATGAGTGCTAAATTCGATCCGCTTTACAAATTCGACTATGCAGGCATCCACGACTACTTGAATGCGATTCGTCTCAAAGGTAAATACCCGCTCTACACACCGCAGAAACACGTCATTGCTGCCATCAGTGCAGGCTTTCGTAGCATCAAAGGACAATTACTAATTGGACAAATGGGCGTGGGAAAAACCGCGATGGGTGGTAGTGCTGCTATCGCGATTGCTCGCCAATTAGTACAAGAGATGCAAGCGGAGATCGCTGACAATCAGGTGGTGTTGGTTGTTTCTCCGCCACACCTAATCGATAAGTGGAAGCGTGAGATGATCAGCATCAATCCCAATATGATGGTTGAACATCTCAAACGCCATGAAGATATCAAAGCCTTCATGGAGAAAGCAGACAAAATCGGGGCAGGTATTCCCAAAATTGGACTTATCAAACGTGATATGACCAAACTAGGGAGTGGGTATGAGCCTGCAGTCATCTGGCGCACGAAAGGTATTGCGCTCTGGAAGCAGGGTGCAGAGACACCCGATGGCTATCAAGCCAGCGAGCGTATTCAACGCCAAGAAACACCACATTGTCCGCAGTGTGGTCAAGTCGTGAAATACGAACACAAGGGACAAGTGCTTGTCGCCACAAAAGCATGGCTCAAGAAAGGGCAACGTAATTGTGCTATTTGTCATGCACCACTGTGGCAAGAGAAGCGCGACAAAGCCTCGCAAGTCAAGGAAGGTTACAAATTCCCCAGCAAGAATCCACGCTATCGCTTAGACACTTACCTGAAAAAAGTCTATCCAGATCGTGTCTATCTGCTGATCTGGGACGAGATTCACGAATGTGCCAATGGAAGCACAGGCAATGGTGAAGCCTTCGGACGACTGGCAAACATCAGTCAGAAAATCTTGGGCTTAACTGGCACGCCTTTCAATGGACGTGCTAGTAGTATGTTCAATATAGAGTATCACTTGAATCCGCAAACGCGCCAGCACTACCCATGGGGTGGGGCAGAGCGTTTATCGCCTAAAGTTCGAGGTAGTCAGGTCTGGCAATCTGTTCGCGGTGGATTTATCAATAATCAACGAGGTCGCTCTGAATCACGCTGGGTTTCAGATATGGGGGTGCGCGAACAAGTTTTAGAAGAACGTCCAAGTTATGACCGCGATACCGGTGCATACACAGGGACATCCACTTACGAACGTCCGTACCAAGAAGCACCTGGTTGTAGTCCGATGCTGATAGGCTGGTTACTGAACCACAGTATCTTCTTTAGCCTCAAAGACCTCGGAAAAAACCTGCCTGAGTACACCGAAATTGCTCATCCAGTGAGCATGGATGCAGATATCGCAACAGAGTACAAAGCGACCCAAGATAAGCTCAAAGATTATCTAATTGCCCAACGACGCTTAGGCGATACCAGCTTTAGAGGTGCCTATTTGCAATGGTCGATGGGCTGGATCAATGCGCCATTTCGTCCGATGAAGGTCATCCACAATATTCGCAATCCACTGAGCAATAAGAAAGTAGCGCATGTTGTGACGCAGATAAAAAGCTATGACGAAGATCAGACACGACTCTTTGCCAAGGAAAAAGCCTTAATCGAATTGGTGCAATCGCGTCTGCAAGCAGGTCGTCCCGTCGTGGTCTATGCACGTCAAACTGCGAGCAAAGATATACAACCCCGACTTGAAGCCATCATCCGCCATCATGTGCCTGAAGCCAATCCTTATGTCTTACGCAATACCGTCAGTGCAGAACGCCGTGAGAAAGTCATCGAGCAACAAGTGCTCTCAGGTGTGAATGTTTTGATTTGTAATCCTGAGCTTGTGAAAACGGGATTAGATTTGCTGGCATTTCCAAGTTTAATTTTTTATGAAATCACTTTCAACCTCTCGACGATGTTGCAAGCGGCCAGTCGCTCTTATCGCCTCAATCAAGAGCAAGATGAGTGCGAGGTCATTTATCTCTTTTATGAAGGCACGATGGAGCATCGCGCTGTACAACTCATGAGTCGTAAACAACGTGCCGCCAAGATTCTAACAGGCGATACTGGGTTGACTGGATTGGACTCGCTGACCGAGGGCGAGGGTGGTTTTGAAGCGGCACTCTTAAATGCCATCACTGAAACTGATGCTTTGGTTGATCCGCGTGACTTATTCACACAAGATGTGATTGACGATGCCATCACCAAGGACGATAACGCTTTCTGGCATGTTGAAGTTGATGATACAAGCAAGACAACTGAATTCATCGCTGAGCCAGTAATCTTTGAAGAACCTGATTTGCCACTTATAAGTCCTACCCCTGTAATGCCTGTGGGAATCACCGCCCAACACAGCACGACTGCTCAGAAACAGCTCGCAGAATTGGTTGTTTCCGATTGTCAACTGGATGAGATTCTCAGCACATTGGAGAGCGAGGTAGAGCAAGATGAAAGCGATGACTTGGTGACATTTGCGACACGAGAATTGGGAGCTGTTGTACGAGAGGAAGCTAAGAAGATAACAGCAGATCCCGTCATCACACCTCCTTTGAAATTGAGCATTTCACCTGAGCACATGAAACAAATGTACTTTGTCGAGCAATACCTTGAGCAATTTTCGCATGTATCAATTGACCCAGATCGATTGGTCAGCCTGTTATTCCTCATTCGAGATGGTGTGTGGGATGATCGTACCGAAACGAAGAAAGTAGCAGGCATTGAAGATCCCTACTTCTTAAAATCGCCAGCGATGCAAAAGCGTCTGCACAGCACTGTTAGAAGCTATCTACGTAAACACCATCTGGTGCTTTATGAAGATGCAGGCGAAGGAGCAAAACGCGTGATTGAATTGTCACTGATGGCACTGAAATTGATTCCAATCGAACTCGACATCTTCGCCAGCCTACGTGTCAATAAAAAGGAAGCCACGCTCGTGGGTCATCCCAGCACAAGTAACATAATGAGGGCAGAACAGCCTGTGGGCGAAAAAGAAATCAGAAAGCGTCATCCGCGCAAGTCTTCTCAAATATCCAGAAAATCCTCAAAACGCAGAGGTAAGACACTCGATCTGATGGCAACTCCTGACGATACCTCTATCGATGCCTCTAATAGCGATGTTGTAGAACTCAAGCAACTCGCATTCTTCTAAGGACAACACATGAATAATCCGCTTGTCAAACGCTTGTTGGAGAAAGCCCAATATCTCCAACAAGACGCGTTCATCACTTTTACCATGATTCATCCGACTGATAAGCGACGCTATGTGCCGTCGCGTCATGTCCTAAGTAGCAATATACAAGCTATAGATAAAACACTGGCATTGGTGCATCAGAGTAATCAGCTGGGGTGGGGTGCTTATGTGGGAATTGGTTACCGCAAGCAAGATTTGGGACGTTATCAACGTGGCGGTAAAGAAGACATCTTAGCCATCCCTGCACTCTTTGCAGATATTGAACGCCAGCCTAGTGTGGTGGCTTCAACGCTTCACACTGTTCCTGAACCCAGTTTGATGATTGCCAGTGGGGGCGGGACACATCTGTATTGGATGCTCGCGCGTCCTAGCTATGAGATCGAAAGGGCAGAAGCCATTATCAAGGGTATCAGCATCTGGTTACAAAGCGACACAAGTATGACTTCAGATCAAGTGCTGCGCATTCCGAGGACCATCAACTCTAAACCCCATCGTCAAAATGCCGTGTGTCGCGTCCTCAATGAAACACATTGCGAGTACCACTTAGACGACTTCTTTGGCTACGAACTCTTAAGCCAAGCGATACAGCAAACCAGGCCTAAAATCCACGCAAGACCTAGAAACCGCCGTGCAAAGGCTCGCTCTGAAGACCTCAATCTGAGTTTGTCCGATGCCATCCTACAAGTTTTGACGGCACGCTATGGTGCAACGCCCAAAAAAGATGATTGGTACGCTTGTTATTGCCCCTTTCATCACAGCCAAGATCGCTTCCCCGGCGACCATGCTTACTACAACCCGAGAATTGGTTTGTTCCATTGTTTCGGGCGACATTCACAACTGCTCAACCACGAACTCGCACACCATCTCAATTTAGATATCAATGCCTATGGTGGTATTTATCAATAAATGAAAGGAGACAAAACTATGTCTGATAAGAAGAAAGAAGACAAGGTAACTGAAGAAGCTAAGCCAACGGTCATCACACTGGTGTTACCTGTCGATAAAACTAAAGCTGCAACGGTGACCGTGCGTCATGGTGATTTAGGTCATCTATCGAGTTTTGTTTATGATGACTTCAAAGATATTTGCGCTGCGCTCAATGCTGGGATGCGCGCTTTTGTTGAGGTACAAGCTAATCCGCCCAAAGACATCCAATCTGCTCAACCTGTGGCTAAGAAAAATAGCAAAAAGAAGAAAACCTCTAAGAAAAAAGACAAAGCCAAAGGGAAAGCTCCCTATCGCTTGCAAGACGCAACAGGTCAAAGACGCACCCTGAGTAAAATGTTAGATCCGTTTGAATTGCAAGAGAAATACTATAAAGCCAATCCGACTTTCAAATTCGATAGCTTGGATGAAGCCTGTGAGGTCGCGCAGATACTGATTGATGCAGGGATTGAGAAAACGATGACCATCACATACAGCAATGGTGAAGCCGTTAAAGTCTTACCTGAACAAAAAGATAAGATGAATGCTGAAGCAGATGAAGATGTACCAAGTGATACATCTGTGGTGGTCGAGATCTCTGCTGAAGATGCTATAGCGGATGATGACTTAGAAAACGAAGCTCGCACAGAGGCTGTGCCTGCAACAAGTGACACAGACCCAGCAAACGAGGCAAGTGGTGCTGACCCTGTAACAAAGCCCTTTGTGGTTGATGAAAAGGCACTTACCGTAAAACCAACACCTGTGATTCAGGCTCTGACATCACCAGAACTTGCGAAAGAAGAAGGCGTGCCTGAATACAATGAATTCAGCCTCGCAACCGACGATGAAGATGACTCATCTGTGTCATCTTCACCTACAGTAGAAACCACACAAGCAAGCCTCTTTTAAATCACGGGACTGTCATAAGGCAGTCCTTTTTCAATTCATATAATCCAAATAGGAGCAAAATATCATGTCCAACAATATCCAAGATAATCAAGTACAAGATACCGATACCAGCCAATTGCAACGTGTTTTCATAATTGGCGATACGCGCATTGTTGAAAATGAAACCTTAGTCAACCTCACCAACGAAGAAGCCCAACACATGTTGGCATTCACCTATCCCGAAGTTGAAAACGCCAAGGTCACGACCAGCGTTCAAAATGGTCAGCTCGTTATAGAGTTCATGAATCGCCCTGGAAAAAAAGGGTAGGCGTAGCAAAGAACTTTTTCAGCATAGCGACAGACTCCTTTTAAAGTCTGTCGCTACGCTTAAAGGAACGATTCAATCATACCGCCTTTGCGCTTATACACCAAGCCAAATTTATCACATACAAGAATGCGAGGTCATCATGATGCTCACAATTACGGCCCAAGAATTAGAAGATATTTTCAGGACAACAGATCCCTTCACATTAGAAGCATCCGTAGCCCTTCAAGCCACTTATCAAGATCATACGATGGGCTTCTTACCGCCGCTGGATCACATTCCGCACGAGCAATTACAACGAATGGCAATTGAAGTGAAAGACTATACCGAACGGTGCTGGCGAGCGACAACACGCTTACGCGATGTAAAACCTGTGCCCGCAACGTTATATATACCGGAGTTTGGGCTATGAATATCCGTGATTACTTAGCCCAAGCCTCACAGATTAATCAGACCTTGATTCAAGACCCCAAGACCTTACTAGCATTGACTGTCGCCTGGATTGATCCACTCTCGATTCTCAAAGATCAAGCGATTCTCGAAGAAGAGGAGCTTGCAGATTACTATTACGCAGGCGATAGGGTTGGCGAGAGCATTCATGTTGCGCGCAATTGCTTTCCAGACATTTATGCCAGCGCGATCAACAAATTGCGAAAGGGAGAGTCCTCACGTCGGGTATTGGATTTCATAGATGTTGAAATTGAGAATCAAACGGGGATTTTGGTCACTGCATATGGGGAGGGTCATGCTTATGCTTATGGCATCCCAATGGAATGGTATGGCTTCGATATGGGTGATCCAGATTTTTACGATGAGCGTGAAGACGAGTGGCACTTAGCCTCGCTCTTTGGCATTTATCTAGAAGAAGACCCTGAACATGACTATCTTAAAGAGATTAAAAGTCCTGATGATGCTTGGGAAGTGGCTTACACCTTGAAGTGGTCTTTGCAGGCGTATTGCCACAGTCCCTTACACGAAACCTTGATGAATGCCATTGCCCTGACGTTTTCCTGTTCTGGAAACAGTAGTGTGGATTATTCAGCAAACGTAGGACACGAATTTTATCCGCTGCAATGGACACCCGACGAGGTGGCGTATGCCAGTCTCATCAATCGAGAAGCCGCTGAAATTATGCAAAGTGCGGTCATTGGACTGACCCATATCTATGACCCTGTAATTCAAGCCTGCTTACGCCAGAAGATTCAACTTACGTCACAACACATTAAAGATTTAAGAGATAAAGGAGAGAATATCCGTGACCGTATCACAGACGAGACCCCAAACCCCCTCAACATTCGATGGGATGACCTACGAGCAAGCCTTGACGATGCAACCCAACCTGATGCTACTGAGTTACCCCTACGGTTGGGTGTTACATAAACGCATTGAGTTTGACGATGCCAACAACATCGTACTTAACAGCACCACCCAAAAGTCAGCAGGGATTACCTGTGACCCTGCTAGTCTCGCGCGTGCCTTGATGGGCAACACACGCTTCACAACAGGTTTCATTCCAGATGACATCATCTATCACGAGCAAGAGGGCGTGAAACAAACCGTTGTCGGCTACCGTAAGCGACAACGCACAGGGATTTGGTTGGAAGGACGAGAGGAAGCCCTACGTGTGCCTCTGCCACATCTCATCATGATTCGCACGACGAGAGATGGTGGAAGCCCTGATTACAAACTCTTTGCCTGTGCCAAGCGTCCTGAATCACTGACAGAGACCTTATACCATGCCCCTCTGCCTAATGTGTTCACAGGAGGTGGTATTTGTTGGGGTAATGTCTCTCGTCCGCAAACGAAGTCAATCAGTCTCAAAGCAGATTGGCAAGCCTTACTCGGCAGTCGTTTTGGCAATCATGCCTGTAGCGGTAAGTGCAAGAGCCATCCGAGTGATGTGCGTGAGATGTTGTTGGAATTGAATGCTGCACCACGTCGGCGTGTGTATCCCAAACGCGAACTCGTGGCAACACAAAGAACACTTGCTAGTATCTTACAAATTGATTCGGAGGTAGATGTCTGATGTTGAGTTTTGACCCTCATTGTAATATTCAGAATATTGTTTTAGTTGGTTGTGGTGGGACGGGCGCGCAGATTGCCCGCACCCTAGCGCGTATCGTGCGTATGTTGGCAGACAGTGGTAAAAGTGTGCCCAAGTTACGCTTTGTTGACCCTGATATCGTTGAATCTAAGAATGTTGGGCGTCAATTATTTAGCTCCCAAAATATAGGAATGTATAAAGCCGTCGAACTCGCGCGTCGCTTCAACTACGCTTTAGGCTTAGAAATTGAAGCGTTTGTTGAGCCTTTCAACCATAACCAGCATATCGGTCACGCGCATAGCACTGTGATCATCGGTGCGGTAGATAATTGGCGTGCGCGTCAAGCCATTGCTGATGCGAAAGGCGCAATCTGGATTGATTGTGGTAACAGCAAACATAGTGGACAGGTGGTGATTGGTAATACGGGTGATGTCGAGCGCATGAGCTATGCGATGCAAAATATCCAGACAACGCGTAAGAGCATTAGCAAGTTACCCAACGCAGGCTTGGTATATCCCGAATTGCTTGTACCTGACCCTGAAGAAGCAGTGTTAGCAGAAACCTTATCATGTGCAGAATTGTTGGAGCGCTCTTTACAGAGTGCCACAATTAACCAATTTATCGCGAGTATCGCCAGTGAATACCTGCGTAAATTACTCTATCGTGAAGATATTTATACCTGGTTCACAACCATCAGCACCACAACACTTTCCATGAAATCAACCCCAATCACCTTAGACACTCTCACCACCCATACCTCGGGCTTAAGCCACATCGCGAAAGCGCAGTAGTTTCCAATAGTCATAAGGATAAAAGTCCCTCAGCTAGGTAATCTCCGCAAGATCTGCACCTCATAAACACTGCAACTAAGTGTCTCTTGCAAAATAAACTCAAAATATCTTGGAGGTAAAAGATGAATCAACAGGTTTATCAACGACTAAGACAACAAATCAAAGAAATTGAGGATGCTCAGGCTCTCTTAGAGATAGCAGATACCTTAGAGCAACTCGTTCATGAAATCCGTCGGCAGGTGATGCCAGCACACGAGCAAGACATCCTCAATCAAATCCGTGCTTGTTATCAGGCACAGGGACGACGTACTTACTTTGTCCAGAAAGATTTACCCAGCACCATGACAATTAATCTGGTCAATCTAGATGCTTTACATTGGATCGAGAAATTGCCTGAAGCCCAAGCATCTACCGTGGGTTTCACAAATCATGCTGGGATGCCATACCACGATGTTAACGAGCGTTACAATAACAAACTTCGTATGGCGTGGCGCGATGGTACGCCATGGCGTGTGACCACTTATGGCAAGTTGTCTTTAGCTAATGGTCACCTATTCTGGGGCATAAGCGGTCGAGATGTAAACGAAGGCTTCGATGGCTACAACAAGCCTCATCCAGAACAAAAAAGATAATAGCCATCGAAGGAAGTTAGACTTCGCGCTCCCCCCATTATTTGCACCTTGCATACCACAATTTCCTGATAAGCATAAAAAGAGAGTGAAATATGAATACAAATTTTCTATTGAGAGCCTTGCCATATGCCTTAACCAATGAACAAAATTGTTCACTGACAGATATTGAGATGCCCGACACAATCACGGCAGGGCAGGATCTGTCAATCTCAATTGTAGGCATGACCCACCAAATTCCCTATCAAATTGCTTTAGAATTGGTTGTGGATTACTTCGCCAAAGATTTTACCAGTGTCGTGGATGGGTACCATCCGATTGCTCATTTGCACCGCGAGGATATCGAGTCACGTTATGGACAATATGTCAGCAGTCGTTTATCTGAAGAAGACATTGAAAGCCTTGCCTACAATTACTGGGATGACTCATTCGCAGACAGCTACGGCTACACCTTAGATTACCTGTTAGAATGTCATCACCCTGATGTGCTGTATGCACCTGAAAAAGTAATTGAAGATCGCTTGGCAAATGAACTATGTGCTTTCATGATGTACCTAGGAAACTTTGAGCAAGATTTTATCTTAGACTTTCTTAAAGCAGAAGTGGCGCGAGATAGTAGTGAGGACCAACTCACTTCTCTGGGTACAAATTTGGTGCGACGTTTTATGGCTGCCATGCAAGTGGCGAATGTTGTTCCTGATCATATCAACTGCGATGATATTGTAAAACGTTTAAACTACCGCGATTACCAACAAAACTTCTTAGTGGCTTTACGAGTACAAGCCCGAGCAGAATTCGCTGACTATCTTCCAGATATTCAACGATCTGAAAACCAGATCCGTGCCTTACTAGCTAGTCCTTATGAATCAGGCTTGAGCATCAGCCAAGCCCTGGCAACCTACTTGCCCAAAATCAGAGCAGATTGGGAAGAAGACCGCGCGACCCAAGCACAAAGTCAAGCCCACCTTGACTATGATAATGCACGCAGTAAACGTATAGCAACGCACGTTAATCTTTGTGACCCAATCTCAGATGAATTGCTGACAGTGAAAATTACAGGCAACAAAGATAGCATTCACTTAGGTTTTCCAGACATCAATGCTGACAGTGAAAGTGTTGAACATCAAGTGACACTGGAATATCGTGATGGGCAGGTGCAAATCTTGGTTAAAGATATGAGATCGCAGACGATCACGCAGGTGATTCCACTCGGAAGTAAACCCTCATGATGATCTCACTGCCTGATGGACGGGAGGTGAGCTTAAAGTGGGCAGGGCAGGTTGGGCAATGGGAAATTGCCTTGCCTGGGCGTGAGTCACTCTGGCAGAAAGTCAATGATGCTGGCTTAGAGTGGTATTTCAAGTTGAGTCAGCAAAAGACAGATCCACATCATACGACGCGTTGTGTGCGCGATTACCCATGGCAATGTCCTTACCTCAAAGACGGTGGACATGCGCCCTGCATCGGTAAACGCAAACGTGACAATAAGGAACTGGCAACGATTGAGGTGAGTCAATGGGAACGTCGCCAATGCTACAAGCCTGATGGCAAGCAATTGACACTTTTTCATGTTGGCTACTGGCACAATGTCAAGACGGGTGAAAGGCGTTATACCAATGAGGCACGACCTTACACCACTACCGATACCGTCTGCAAGCAATTTGCAGTGGCAAGCATGGAATATCAACAACGCAGATTGCTGTGGTCGGGCTTGAAATGGCGCATCCTACCTGTGGATGAAGACCTGACATGGGTGAATCAACAACAGATCAAGCACTCGGGGAAGTTTTCATCTTGTGTATTTGACATCTGGGACTGATACCTTATGCCTAAAACACAGCGTATCCTCAAATACCCCCAAAACAAAGAAGAAATTATCCGCTTTGTCAAACGTCATCATTACAGCAGACGCTGTCCTGCTGTGTGGTCAGTTGCTATCTGTTTAAAGAATGAAAAAGGAAAAATCCAAGCAGTACTGATGTATGGACCATCACCTTACCCAACAGTTGAGAGAGCTTTTGTGCGTGACCCAACGCATATTAAACATCACATCTGGCAGTCGCGGATGGTGGGTGCAGGGATCACATCGGCAGAGTTAGATAGCCTAATTGAACGCGCTAATAATTACCTATATGAGAATAATTACTGGTGGGTTCATACACTAACCCAGTATACCGAATCACGGATTGATAGTGCTATGCGCCTAGTGTGCAAAGGTTTTACAGGTCATGTATATCAACGCACAGGTGCAAGCTATCTAGGACTAGCAGGCAGAAAAGCTCTACAAGGCTTCCTGATCGATGGTCGCGCAATCCACAAAAGGCAAGGGGCAGTGACTCTAAGCAAAGCCAATATCCGCGACTATTATCCAGATGCCAAATCCATCCGCGCAATATGGGGAGGTAAAAAACAGAGATGGGTCTACATCTTAGCAAAGACAGATGCAGAATATCAGTATCGACGTACATGGATGGCTTATACAATTCAAGAATACCAAGTGCTACGCCAGCCTCTGTTACTAATTCAACTCATCACCCTGATGTACCTTATCTTAGAGGAAACCGAAGGTGACTTGAAGGCGGCTCGGCTTGCCCCAAGCACTTGAAACCATGACTTAGGATGAGCAACGCTCAAGCTCCTTAGACACCTCTCATACGTGTAATCCCCTCCGATATCCCTTTCAAGTACGTTATGGCAATGGCGTTCAAGTTTGTGGACCTGCTGTGCATTTTCTGCAAAGTGCCACGAACAAATAACATCAGCAAGACAAGCATAACCCAGCTATTTGGGAGATTGCCAAAGATATGCTAATTGCCAGAAACCTCTACACCAAAGCCTAATATCCTTCAAATAATCCATAAAATCAAATCGAAAGCGAACAATCTTATGACACAGATCACAAACAATCGACGCTATCATAAACTTTACGACAATCAAAAATATCTCGCAATTCGCGCCCAAGTTGAGCAAGAGATCAATCACAATCAAGACAGCAGTTTAATCATTATGAATTTGTTGATTGATGTCTGTATCGAAACTAGCCGTGGGATGGTCACAAAAAAAGTACAAGACCTCATTCGTGCCTGTTTGCACCTCAGCTTAGATTGCATTCATCGCATGGCAGAATACATCACAGGCTTCGAGATGGTCGGTAGTGGGGGAGTTGGAGCAGATATTTACTTGGCAATACAAGCGCATCAAAAAGTGCTGACAATACAAGAACACCTACAAGCCGTGGTCGCGATCAGTGGCAATATTCACGGGGTACGTGGACAACTGTTGCATCACTTGTTGCGCGCGAGCAATGACTTAGTGGATGCCAGTCTTGCCCTACAAACTTCAAGCCATGCAGATTACATTGGGTCAAAGATTGGGCAAGGTATCAAGCAAATAGACTATGCGCTTGAGGCAGGGTTGAGTGACAGTCAACAAGACAGTGCTTATGATTTTTCAAGTCATAAGTTTCCACAATCCAAGTCATGAATGCTAAGTGCCTTGTTTTCAGGTTCATTTACTCAGAGGTCGATGCTGACAAACATTGTCCAATCATGTTTGTTATTTCGATGCGTGTGATAGGTTTTGCAAGATAAGCATCAAACCCTGCCGCCATAATGCGCTCACGGTCTCCAAACATAGCGTTAGCCGTGAGCGCAATAATTGGAATATGATCAAATCTGGTGTCTTTGCGTATTGCTTCTTGCAATACATAGCCATCGAAATCTGGTAGATTGATATCGAGAAGAATAAGATCAGGCATCAACTTATCAAGTTGATTTAAGCCTTCTTCTCCTGTAATTGCGCCAAAAAGGTCGTACTTGCCTTTGAGCATTTTCTGGACTAAGCGGAAATTCAGATAATTATCCTCAATGTATAAGATTTTCATAAACCGTGTGGCTCTCTAGATCATAAGTTAATCATATGTCAATTATAATGGATTGTTTCAATTCAGTCACTGCAGATCATCTTGTGAAACTCAGGATAATGGTGCTGTATGACTATTCGTTGAAGATAGGAACTCATTATTCTCATTGAATTGCATCAATGCCGCGTATGCCTGGTCCACATCCTCAACAATCTTAAGTTGCAACAAATATTTATCGAGTTCAGATGAAAGTGCTGTATAAACTTGCATCAACTCGACAGAAGAGCCTAAGATGACTAGTTGTTGTGGTCCTATGTCAGGTCGCATGAGCAAGCCTTTATAGAGGACATCAATTAAGGCGACATAATCACAGCCTCGAAGATCAATTAAAAAGGGGACATCAGCCGCTATTTGCGCTAGGAGTGCACAACTGGCTTCAATAGCCTGCACATATGATGTTGAGTTTATATCGCCCTGACGTTGCCAAACGATATAATTTTGTTTTGAATTACCCCAGCCAACTTTAAACATGAGTTTCACAACCTAATACTTACATTAAGACATATTGCTTTGTAGCTTACCATATATCCGTCTTTGCTTTTATTAATAAATTAGTACAAATCTCTTAAACCATGTATAGTCGCTGGCGCTCTAAAACAAAATGAATTTATATACTCGGGTATTGGAGGCAATATGGTTCGGGTATGGACAGGTCGCATCGGCGAAGGTGGACTAAGTGAGGTCAATACGACCTTCAAGTACGCCAAGACAATAGACGGTGGCATCAGCAAACTACTCGCTCCAGCAGAAGCCATTGTCAAAGGGCATAAGCATCATGCAGGTGACATGCGTTTTCGCAATTGGGCTAGGGTCAGCGATGAAGAATACACAGATCGGTATTTAGAGAGCTTGCGCGAAAATTTCGCCAAGAACCGCGAGGTGTTTCGTGAACTATTAGAGCGTGATGTGATCACCATCACTTGTTATTGTGGCAAGCACAATCGCTTTTGTCATCGTTATTTGTTAGCTGAGTATGTGCTAGCACGTTGTGCCACTTATTTTGGGCTTAGCTATCGCTACATGGGTGAACGCTAAGTCAAAGATGGTATCAGTCATAATCGGCTGATACAGCACCCCTCATTATCTTTCACACTATCAAACAACTACATATTTTAGAGGAGACACAGAGATGTCAAATTCAACACGCCCAGAGGTCACAATGTATACCGATGGTGGTTGTTCACCCAATCCAGGTCTAGGAGGCTATGCTGCCATTCTAGTCAAACAAGGCGCGGAGAAAATTGTCACAGGTGCAGAAGCTGAGACGAGCAATTATCGCATGGAACTGATGGCAGTAGTGGCAGGTTTAGAAGCCTTGAGCATCAGCTCAAATGTCACTATTTTCAGCGACAATAATAATGTCGTGCGTGGTTTCAATGAGTGGCTGGCAGGCTGGTGTGCGAATGGTTGGCGTAACAGCCGTAAGAAAGCGGTTGACCATGCAGATCTATGGCAACGTATCCAAAAGCAGAGCGAGCGCCACAGCATCACCTTAGTGAAAGTGAAAGCGCATGTTGCAGACCAAGATGCCAGTGATGCTGAGAAGATGAACAATCGTGCAGATGCACTGGTGTCAGAAGCGCGGGCGACGTATCTCGCAGAACAAGCTAGTGTAACTGCGCCATCTGAACCAGAAGAGGAAGCGGAATCTCAATATCGCTTGTACATCGCAGGCAGCCGTCATGCCTCAGATAAGATGCTGGACTATACCCGTCGGATTGTGGCACGAGCAATCGAAAATAGCTGGACGATTGTGGTGGGAGACAATCCACAAGGTGTCGATCAAGAAGTCATCAAAGAGCTATGTCGCTTGAATTACAGCAATGTGATTGTGGTCGGGATTGCCAAGACACCGCGCAACGGCGGTGTGTCGGCAGGACAATATGTTCAATATGGCAAAAGCTATCTTGAGCGTGATCAAGCGATGGCACGTTGTTCTGATCGCGGTATCTTCGTTTGGAATGGACAATCCAGAGGGACAGAGACCGCCTATCGCTACATGCAATCGCTCAATAAAACCCAACACTTGATGGATTTTTCAGCGACCTTTGCAGAAGGTACTGTATAAAATTTTATAACATTGGCAGGCTCATATGAGCCTGTCAGCCCTTTTTTTTAGATAGAGGAAACAAACACATGATTATCAACCGCAAAACAGCTTTGGGTGGTGCAAGCTATCCATTTTTAGAGCGTCTCAATCAGCCCTGGATGATTCATTCATGGGACATCGCAGATGAACAAGTCGAACACTACAATGCGCCCATTGCTTTGCGCTGGGTCAATGGGAGTAGCGTCAATGATTTATACATCGAAGATATGGAAAGCGATACCTTTCTTAAGAGCACAGCATTAGATCCGCAGATGAACAAAGGTGGTTTTGTGCTGAGTAAGCGCATCTCACGGCTTATGCGTCCCTACTTCATGTACGGTTTCTTCGAGGGTGCAGAGATCAGTGTGCAGTATTTAGATCAAGATGCGCGTGAAGAGAAAATCTGGGATGGGGCAGGGCAAGTGCGTCGTTCGGTCTTGTTGCGGGTCTTAGAGCAACTCCCTGACTTATCTGCTAACAAACGAGCAGAACTGGAACATGAGCTTCGCCATACGAAGCGGATTGAATTTACTATGATGGGCAAGGGGGACTGGAGCGCGAGCAATCGCTACGGGCAAGATAAAGGTCACGCCGTGGTGTTTGAAGATCATGAACTGGACGCGGACTTTGTTCTGCCACGCGATACCAAAGGCGAGATAAAACTAAACGATGGCTCAATCCTCATTGGTTTATATGCAGTTCATCATGCAGACACGATGCGCCTAGATATTCAGAGTCTCATCAACTTGTGGGGATTCTTTCAGCATCAAGAATTGGTGCAATGGTTGCATGAAGAGGGACAACTGTTTTTAGCCTCAGTGCAAAATGGCGATGTTGCCCGTGCCATGCGTCGTATTGACCAAACTGATATAGGTGAAAATGATGAGGCACTGGAAGCGATTAAGAATTGGCATATCCGCGAGTATCTGGCGAGTGGTGGTGATCCGACTTGGTTTGGTTCAATTGTAAAGGGCCTAATCAATCAGCACCTGAAGCGCATCAATTACAGCAGCTTGGGACGCTTGCGTTTACCTGTACCTGGTGGACGCTACTATGTGATGACTGACGAGGTTGGTAAAAAGTCGATACCAAAAGGGCATATCCAATTGGACCGTGGGAGTAGTACAGCGTGGGTCAATGCTGACGATTGGGTGTCTTATCAAGCAGATGTGTGGGGTGGGGCAGATCAGGATGATGCCTTATGGATTTTCCCATTCACTGATTACGATGGTAGTCAACAGATGCTGACATGGCGCAGTCCCAATCAGTTAGGCGAATATGTGGTCTTGCGTCCGACTGAGGATAGCCACATTCCTGAGTGGGAGAGCCTCAATCAGAGCAGTATTTTCCCACTCGCTGACAGCCGTAACTTACCTGCGCGAATCGACACGATTGATGTTAAGTACCTGAACTTGGTTGATCCAGATACCGCAGGAGGGTTGGGCGAATGGCTTGAGAGCTATAGTGTCGAGGGCATGGACTTTACCATCGCGCGTGCCATTCAGAATAAAGGGACATTAGGAGCGTATTGTAACGCACTCATCTTGGCGCGTGCACTCTACAACAAATTACCTGCTCATCCACCTGCACCACTCGAAGATGTGATTGATGGCAGTGTTAAAACAGGCACAGATTTGACAGCGGTTAAAGCCTGGTGTTACCAAGCCTCCCAAGCGATTGTTGCACAAGGCAAAGCGATACCCGCGCGACTACAAGATCGTTTATCTGAGAAGCGTGAGAAAGGGCACGTTCCCCTGATACCTCTTACGAGTCGCGATCACTGGTTCGACCAACTGATTGCGGCGATTGAACAACACATCCGTTTCATTGAAAACGAACGAGATCAACTGATGCGCGACTGTATGCCTCCGATAGCCGTTTTCAATGTGGCTTATCAGTCACAAGCGATCCTCAAAGCAGGAGCAGGTTTCAATCAAGCCTATACCACATGTTTGCCGTGGACAAGTTCAAAACAGCATGTGAATCGCGGATTGCCTATTGAAGAAATCTTGAAGCGTGCGCGCGAAAGAAGCATGACTTACCTCGACCGTAGCAGTGAAGGCGATGAGCGCACAGCGCGTGAAATACTCTTAGCAGCGGTTGCTCATTACTACAGTCATCCTGAGCATACAGGTAAAGATGAAGCAGTCTGGCAATTAGGAGCAGAAGCGATCGATGGCACACGCTTGAACGGGATTGCCCAGATGATGCTTCAAGCCTTACGCGAGGTTGATGTACTGAGTGAATTGACTCAACTAGAGAATGGTCACATTGTGCGCTATCCAGGTGCGCGTCAGATGACAAGGCTACATCGTCCAATTAAGATTGTTGGGGTCTGGTTCAACTACTGGCGTTTCACTGCCCAGCAACGTGGCTTGGTTGTACCTGAGCGAATGCAAGAAGTTGCTGATGACGATCACAGATGGGCTAAAGCACAGGTTAAAGCCTTAGCAAACACACAATTTAAAGATATGACACTCATCATTCGTCATGAACAGGGACGCGCCATATCTTATACCCAACAAGGACATATCTTTGGCTATATTGCTAAAGAGCATACCCACGATGTACCCGAAACAATCACCTTACGCTACTCACGCTTCCGCGATGGTAACTACCTCAGCGTTTACTCCTAATACCACACAATGAGGGTCACTGACCCTCATCTTCTAATTCCCGAACTTGGACAATTGAATAGTGTTTTGTTGTTCTCCAAAGGTATTTGGGCTGGCGCCAAACTACAGGTGATTAATTATCTATCTTTATGTGAGGACTATCATGGAAAATCTAACATTACTGGCTCAATCTTTAGTTAAAGCAGTGCGTCAAATCGAGCGTGCTGGACATACCCATATCGCGCTCGTTGATTTAATGACACGCGTACAAGCCCGTCACTCAGTGAGCGATGCTGACTTAGAAAAAGCATTGACAGAAGCCCTAGATGCAGGGGTTTTGGTGAGAAGTGAGCTTGAGACTGAAACAGTGATCTATGTACCATCCGTCTATCAGATGGAAAAGAGTGTAGCTCAACGCTTAGTCTTGATGGCAACTAAGAAACTGCCTCCTATGAGCCGTTCTAAATTACAAGCGACCTTACGCGGTGTACAGCGCGCAGGCAAGTTATCTGATGAGCAATATCAAGCTGTGGTTGCTAGTATCTGTCACAAGATCGCTGTTTTAACAGGTGGACCTGGTACAGGTAAAACCACCACGCTCAAAGGGATTTTGGAGGTAGCAGATAAGATGAATATCTCTTACATGCTAGCTGCACCCACAGGGCAGGCGGCTAAACGTATGATGCAATCGACTGGGCGCGAAGCTAGTACCATTCATCGCATGTTAGGCTACAATCCAGAAACTGAAGATTTTGCGCACAATCCAGATAACTATCTGCCAACGGATATGCTGGTGATAGACGAAGCCTCGATGTTGGATTTATGGTTGGTGCATCACTTATTGCGGGCAATCCATGAGGATACCCGTATTCTCTTTGTAGGCGACGTGCATCAGCTACCAAGTGTAGGTGCAGGCAATGTTTTGAAAGACATCATGCTCAGCGATGTAGCGCAAGTTAGTAATTTGACCACCATCTTTCGTCAAAGTGAAGACTCACACATTGTCACCCATGCACGAGCAATCAATGCAGGACAAATGCCTGTATTAGATAACAGCAGTGCAGACTTCTTCATGTTTCGTGTGGCAGACGAGCAGGTGACCGACTTAGTGACCGACTTAGTTGCCAATCGGATTCCTGATAATTTTGCTTATCGCGCAGATGAGATTCAAGTCTTAGCAGCGACCTATAAAGGTGTGGGTGGTGTTAATGAGATCAATGCCAGCCTTCAGCAAGAAATGGTTACAAGCAATTGGTCGGTCAAGATCAAGGGTAATGACTACAAAGTCGGAGATCGTGTGATTCAGACCAAGAACAATTATGAAGATGATGTGATGAATGGTCAGGTTGGTCAAATTTGCTTCATTGACAGAAAAAAGAAAGTCGTGAGCATTATGTTCGATGATAATCGTGTGAATTACAGCTACGTAAAAATGGCGGCGGTGAAGTTAGCTTATGCAATTACCACCCATCGCTCACAAGGAAGTGAATACCCAGTCGTAGTGATTCCAGTGACCAAATCTGCCTTTGGCTTACAACGTAATTTGTTATATACCGCCATTACGCGTGCTAAGAAAATGGTGATTTTGGTAGGTAGTGATGAAGCAGTACAAGCAGCGATTGACAATATCGCAGCAGATAAACGGTGTACTGCATTAGCTTATCGCATTCAGCAACAATAAAGTCGAACTGGTAGGGGCAACCCTGCCAGTTTTCTTTTTACTGCACGGATTGCTCGACACCCCCTGAAGGGGATGCACTCGTCAATCCGACTGCTACGCAGGATGCCTACCTGCATGCTATGATTGCTGTAGGGTAGGTCAAGATGAGTGTTTGAAAAGCAGGCTGTCGCCTCAAAACATAGCGAATTGCTGTGTATTATCTTACAACTGAGGAACAACACAATGAAAAAGATTAGCATTATCGCCTTTCGTGGAACGAGTTTTCGTGATCCGAAATACAAGACTGAAAACGCTCTGATTCGGGCAGGTCATGTCGGCTGGATTTTTGAAGATGAGCCAGATGTGATTTACGGATTTCATCCAACAAACAAAGCAGTAGAAGAAGCAGGTGGCGTTGACCAACTCATCTTACTATTGAAAGGCAAAAAGCGTCAGCCAGGTAGCATACAAGATGATACAGCGGTCTTTGTAAGAGCCTATCAACTTGCCCAAGCAGGCGCGCGAACACAAGTCTATGAGATCACTTACAATCTTATAGAAGACGAGTATGATGCCATCTATGCTAGAGTGATGACCTTGTACGAAACGCAAGCGGAAATGTGGTACAATTTTCCAAAAAGAGATGGAACATTTGAGAAGAACGAGAGTAATTGTGCGATCTTCCCAAGTTTAATCGGTATACCCATTCCTTCGTTAAATGGGCTAGTGGGTGAATACATTCAAGAAATGAGACAAAAAGGAGCTACAGAATGGCATCCATAGCAACAGTAGAAGTCGTTCGTTATGGCTTTTCAGATAACCCAGTCTATGATCGATTAGTGCATCAGCTAGGGTATCTGGCAGGCGCATGGCGTGAAGAAAAGACAGATGAACTTGCAGAACAATATCAGACCGTTTTACGAACCCTGATCATTCTTGGTTTTGATGAACCCCTTGATGTTGATGTCGAGTTACCTGACGACCTAATGCCAGTGGAATACACATCGTTATTCACTGAATAAAGTCACATAATATCGATACCAGCAATTCAGAATGAGAAGTGGGCAGTTTGCCTGCTTCTCTTTTTTTTGTTACTCACTAAGATTGATAAAGTGTTGGAGAACATTTTCTATAGCGCGTCTTCTTCGACATCCCCACCAGGGGGATGCACTCAATCAGCCGCAATGCCTCGCATATAAATATGTAGCGAAAAATTGTATTTGATCTTTTAGATTATTGCGCGTTTACATTGCAAATCTGAGACTTGCTAAACTTGTTTTTTTCCACGCTTAGCTTGCAATAATTTTCCTGAAAGAGTCCTAAAAACATAAACTGAGCAGGTTAAGTGCTACAACTAGACATAATGAAGCTATTGCTAGGCTGGCTGTAGCACATATCTCTTAGCTTTCAATAAAGATGAGTCCAGTGTTTTGACTTGCGACTGTCGTCGGAAGACAGAGCGAGAATAATCTCAAATTCTATCTACTCTATAGGAGAAATTGTTATGGCTATGATTAATGGCACACTCATCGGACGCGTTGGTAGTGATCCAGTCACCCGTGAAGTGGGCAACAACAAAACAGTGACAGAAGTTCAGATTGCCTATCAAAATCGTCGCAGCTCCAATCCACAAACCGAATGGATCAAGGTTGAGGCTTGGAATGGCTTAGGCACAAATGTTGTGGCTAAATATGTCAGTAAAGGCGATCAAATTGCAGTGACGTATAATCATGTACACACTGAAGGTTTTCTGACACGTGATGGTGAACCAGCTTCAAAGCTCGTTATCCGTGCGTCGGATGTTGAATTACTGAGCAATAGTCGCAGTAACAATAACAACGAACCAGACTTCTAAGCTGTATTTGAGATAGCCTCGTGCTATCTCATTTTCTTTTTTGGGAATGGGAGCATCCTCAACGATGGGTCTAAAGTCGAAGTTGGGTCACTGACGTTCCTATGTGATGTGACAATTAATCTTCACATATTAGGAGCTATCTCATGCAAAACATCATCATTTCAGGTCATGCAACAAGTTATCCAATCACAAGCATTATCGGCGACGATACAGTAACTAGAATTGATGTTGCCGTATCAAATCCACGTCAAGCTGATAAACCCTTGATTTATCGTGTTGAATGCTGGAATCAGCTAGGTTTCCATGTCACAGATCATGTGATGCCTGGCGATTTCATTATTGTCACAGCAGCGGATTTGCAAGTGAATCCCTACATCAATCAAGAGGGTCAGCCCGATGCAGAATTGGTTTTACTCGCACTTGATGTTGATTGCAGTCAGATTCAACGTTCTGATGACGATTATGTGGGAATATTTGGATAATACATTGTGTTGAAGTAGTGGGCTTTGCCTGCTACTTTTTCTTTTTTAGTGTGCCTTCTTCGACATCCCCTAGGGGGATGTACTCAGTCAACCACAATGCGTTGCATTTATAGCTAACAGTATGTTATCAAAGATGCGTGATTGCGTTAGATTCTGCACCGTAAATGCGGGAAAAATTCTACTATCCTGCCTGTATAAATTTACCTAAAACATAAAGTGAGCAGGTATACTATCATCTCTTACAGAGATGAAGCACGCATGTTTCAGGAAGTCTCTGAAACATGCGCTATAATGGGTCATATAAAATTGTCAATACACCTGTATAAAAATTAAAAGAGAGGCAGCTATGACTAAGAGAAAGAAGAAAAAAGCATCAGGTTATACCGATTGGACAAGCCTACCAGGAGGCTTTGATGCTCTCAACACCGAACACATTTATCCCACAGATAATCGCTTTGGCATTCCGAACTTAAAACACGTTGCCTTGAGTGCTATCCCTGAAAAACTCTATCCCTATCGGGAACGCCTCAAAGACGATACGGATGTGACGACAACCGGGGTGCATTTCTTCCTCGACGATTATCGTTTTGAATCCATCTGGCAACGTCCTGTACAAACTCTAAGCGGTATTCAAAAATGGTCGGTGGCACTAACCCCCGATTTTTCACTGTACTACAACACCCCACGTGCCATTCAATTGTGGAATACCTATCGGACGCGCTGGGTAGGGTGCTGGTGGTCCGCCAACAATATCACCGTCATTCCAACAGTGAGCTGGGGCAATCATAAGAGCTATGACTTTTGCTTTTTGGGTTTACCTGAACGCAGTGTGTTAGCAGTCAGCACCGTAGGCACAAAAAAAGATGTCTCGCTGAAGCAACTCTTTTTGGCAGGTTTTCGTGAAATGATAGCACAATGCAATCCCACGAAAGTAATGTGCTATGGCAGTCCTTATGAAGAGATGACACAACTATGCGAGATTGTGTCTTATCCAGATTACTGGCAGAGCTTTAGAGCGAGCAAAGAAAAAGCTGGTAGGCTTGAAGCCCACAACAAACAATCGCCTGCAAGTGATGACACGTTCACTTTAGACTTTTGAGAAAGAGAGGATGATATGGGTGGTCGTGGCAAACGCTTACAGGTCGAGCAACAGCCGTCAATGAAAGATGCGAAACTCATTGGGGAGATCGATCCCGAAACAGGGGAGATGCGTCCGATAGGTGAAGACCTGCCTGAACCGAGCTTCGCATGGTTAGGCGAAGACAAACCTTATGAATTACAGGGACGTGGTGATTTTGGCTCAGGCAGAACTTATGCCTTACTCGAAGCAACAGGCAGAGATTGGCGCATCATCACCCGTCCAGCAGATGAATTTGACCTCCTCGCGGAAAACCCAGCAGACCGTTTTGGCATGGAGATCCCAACCTTGTCGTGGGCAAAAGATGGGAAAGCCGTGCATATCTATGTTGATGGTATGAGTACCCAAGACTTCCTTGAACAGATGGGTTTAGAGATTGATTTGAAAAATGCTACCACCACCTCAAAGCGCTTATCCAGATTGTTTCGTCCGCAAGCGGCCAGTGCTTGGTTCGACACAGATGAAATTGATATCAGTTATGACTTGAGCCAACCAAAGTATAAGCGCATGGTGAATCCATCTGATCCGAATGATAGCATCGTCGATTGGGGCACAGGGACAGGCAAAGAGTTACCAACAGAGGTGGTGGAAAAAGTCTGGGATGGTGCAGGGGTGGTATCGCGTGAGATGTTGCTCAAAATGATTGATAAACTACCCGAGGATATGGATGCGCGACTGCGTGCGAAAACCATCCGCGAATTGAAACATGCGCGACGGGTTGAGTTCACCCTGATGACTGAAGACGGGCAACTGAAGGGGCATGCGATGGTCAGTGAAAATCTATCGACAGACTTTGTGATCCCTGAGGATATAAAACACCAGGTTAAATTAACTGATCCATCTCAGCGTTATGTTGCTTTTGAATTTCCCCATGGACAAAACGATATGCGCTTGGATATTCAATCTGCTGTTAATCTGCATCCTTTCTTTGAACCCGAGCAACTGATGCAATGGATGCGTGAAGATTATGAGGTCTTTGAGAACTCAGTGCGGAGCGGTGACATTACAGCAGGCATGGCAAAGCTCGATGGCAATGTCAGTATCGAAGATTTACAACAATGGGCATTGCGCGAGTTCGCTGCTAGCGGTGGCGACATCAATTGGTCAGGAAGTTTCGTTAAGAGTTATTTGAACAGTTATATCAAACGGGTGGATGCCTTCACTGATCCTGATAGCAAAATCAAGCTACCAATACCTGGTGGGCGTTATTATGTGATGCCTTCAATGGTTGGTCGTCGTGCCAATATGCCAGTGCAAGTCGCGCGTGGGGAAGTCTTCATTGATGAAAGTTCAGGCACAGCGTGGGTCAATGACCAAGACTGGATCGAATTACAAGATGGAGCATCGTATGGTGATGCCAGTGTGCCCATAAATGAGCGTTGGGGTATTGGCTCAATCTTAGGTGGAGCAGATCATGATGATGCTTTATGGGTGAATCCTTTTACGGACCATGATGGTCAAAAGAAGATGTTACTCTGGCGTTCCCCGAATGAAGCTGGCGAACGAGTGATTCTCAAACCTTCTGAAAAGTCTGCAACCTTAGCTTGGCAAACAGTCGATGGTGTAGTCAGCTTTCCACCTGCAGATTCAAGACGCTTAATTGAGCGGGCTGATCGTTTACAAGTGCATGATAAAGGACTGATTGACCTCAATCCTAAAGTCAATGATCTCGCATCGGTGACTAATCCCGAGCAGGCAACACCTTTGCATGAAGTGATGAAACAAGCTGCCTTACGTGAAGAAACCAATGCAGCACTCTTAGGCAGTGTCTGTAATTACCAGATGGTAGAGAAAGCGATTACAGGAGCTGCGCCTAAAGAAAGACCTGCACCACTAGAAGAGGTGATTGATCTGAAGAAGACAGGGGCAGATGGCAGCGCTGTTGCCACTTGGGTCTGGGAGAAACGCAAAGCACTCTTAGAAAAGCAAACCCCTATTCCTCGCTTGCTAGCAGATCGGATGAGTACTCGGAGTCAGCAAGCGACCGTTACCGATGGCTCACATTGGTTGGATCAAATTGAGACAGAAATCAAAGCACATGTGGCACGTGTGCGAGAAATTCGAGATGAGATGGTTGAAACTACACGACCACCACAACAAGTAATGAATTATGCACATCAACGTCCTGACTTAATCCAAGCAGGAGCGCGCTTGAATCAAGTCTACGCCACGGCACTTATTAAGCAGAGACAAGAAGCAAAGCATGAACAGCGCGAGATGAGTAGTGACGATTATGAAAGAGCGCGCTTAGTGGCATATGACGAATTAGAGAAGACCATCCCTGAAGACCGTGGACGTGTTTTGATAGGGTCAATTGCAAGTGTCTACATGCGTGATAAACCTGGTAATGATGGGGTAGCTTGGTTGATGGGACAACGCAATGAGAATGGTTTACGTGATCCAGGCTTTGCTCAGCTAACAATCCAAGAGATGCGTAAGATAGGGGTACTCAGTGAGATTATTGAAGACCCCACTGGACGGGGCTTGATTCGTTATCAAGTACCCAATCGAGAAGAGATCAAACCTTCAAGGACAGTGGGTATCAATGGTATCTGGCGCAATGTATTTGAGATGATGCGTCAAGAACGTAATCTGCCCAGTTATGATGAGTGGGATGTATCCAGTCAAGCAGGGAAATCTGCAAAAAATAAGCTGATTCGACAAGCTAAAGATAAAGTAAAACAATTCATGGGAAAAACAGACTCTTTAAAGCTGGTTGTTGGTGAAGAAGAATGGAAGGGGAGATCACGTAAAGTTGTTTATAGTGCGAGAACAGGTAAGAAGTTTGGCACAATTGATAAGGCTGATGAAGATCAATATCAGGTGGGACAGATACTAACAATTGGAGGATCTATTCTAAGCAAAGATGCGAATGTGAGAGCCACTGTAGCTGATTAAGACAACGCTACAATCTTATAGGTTTCTAGAATGAAGAGTTATCTGGCTGAGATAGCTCTTTTTTGATGTGTGAGTAGAGACGTCAAAATAAGACGCCTAAATGCACAACTGAAATACATAGGGACAAACAATAGAAAAGATTTTAGATGTATTGCAAAGAAGACCATCCATATCACTCATTACTGAGATGAAGAGAGTAGGTGCTTTTAAATTTAGACAGTCAATAATTGTTGCAGTGTTTTTGATAGCGATGTTCCTTATATTTCAACCTACGATTAAGCCGAACATGATTATCTGAGATGTATCTAAAGTATAGATCAATCCTAAAAATTAGAGAGCATCCTAAAATCAGCGCATTCGGCTCTACCGCAGGTAGCACCGCTAAACGCAGTGCCCCTGCGGGGGGCAAAAAGCACGCTAAAGCGTGCTGTGTGTCACGACCCACAAAAAACAAGAGTGATACAAACAACAATCTAAAACATGCTAAAGCATGCTATTTAAGATGCTACATAAGCAATTAAATAAGGCTGTAAACAGCCACTGTTGCAGAACTGTACCACCAAAATGAGTATTTGTTGCAGAAATGCACCGTAAAAACAGACGTTTGTTGCAAAATTTGCACCACAAAACAAGAATGTGGTGACAGATTGCACCATAGAAAATATGAGCGATGCAGAATTGCATCACTGAAATGAGGGTGTGGTGACAGATTGCACCATAGAAAATACGATCTGTTGCAGAATTGCATCACTGAAATGAGGGTGTGGTGACAGATTGCACCATAGAAAATACGATCTGTTGCAGAATTGCATCACTGAAAT
>JBCCSC010000064.1:0-31584 GCA_039200705.1 Chloroflexota bacterium | reverse complement strand
TATTTGTTGAATCTGACAAAAGCTAACACCATACGATTAGTATGCCTCATGCTATAATGCGATTTGATTTTTAATTTTATTGAAAAGGATGATGACATTGGCACAAGTAATCCGCATCGCAGATATTGCTGACTACGTGGGTCAAGAAGTGACAATTCGTGGGTGGGTCTATGCCAAAACAGGCAAAGGTCGCCTACAGTTTGTGCGTGTACGCGATGGCAGTGGACAAGTACAGTTTGTGGCTTTTAAAAAAGAAATTGACCCTGAATATTTTGAAGTTGTTAAAGGGCTAACACAAGAATCATCTGTGATTGTAACAGGTGAAGTCCGTGCTGATGAACGTGCTGAAGGTTTTCCTGCTGGCTACGAAGTGGGTATGAAAGCAATTGAACTCGTTCACGAAGCAGAAGAATATCCGATTAGCCCAAAAGAACATGGTGTTGAATTTTTGATGGATCAGCGTCATCTATGGTTGCGTAGTAACCAACAATGGGCGATTTTACGTGTTCGTGCGACGATTATCAAAGCAATGCGTGATTGGCTCGATAACGAAGGTTTCATCGGTGTCGATACTCCGATTATCACCCCTGCTGCTGGTGAAGAAACCACAACTTTATTTAGCATTGATTATTTTGGTGACGAAGCCTTCCTAGCACAGACAGGTCAACTCTACAACGAAGCTAATATGATGGCGCATGGTAAAGTCTACTGCTTTGGTCCAACCTTCCGTGCAGAAAAAAGCAAAACACGTCGTCACCTAATTGAATTTTGGATGCTAGAGCCTGAAATTGCATACTGCTCACTCGAAGAATTGATGGATATTGAAGAGCAGATGGTCGCCTATGTGGTACAACAAGTGCTGGAGAAAAATCAGCAAGAATTGGCTGTGCTAGAACGTGATGTGAGTATCTTAGAAAAAATTACTGCCCCATTTGCACGCATCAGTTACGACGATGCAGTTGAAAAATTACATGCTCTGCGCGACAAAACTGATGACCAAGAACAAAAAGACTTGCTTGACATCACATGGGGTGAAGATTTTGGTTCACCGCACGAAACAGCACTCGCTGAGATGTTTGATAAGCCTGTGTTTGTTTATAACTATCCGAGTGAAGTCAAAGCCTTTTATATGCAACCTGTCGAAGGTCGTCCAGAAGTCTGCCGCAGTGTCGATTTGCTTGCACCAGAAGGCTATGGTGAAATCATCGGCGGTAGTGAGCGCATCTGGGATGCAAAATTACTCGAAAAGAAAATCGAAGAGCATGGCTTCACCCGTGAGAATTACGCATGGTATATTGAATTGCGTCAATACGGCAGTGTGCCACATGCGGGCTTTGGGATTGGTATTGAACGCACAGTCGCTTGGATTTGCGGTTTGCCTCACATCCGCGAGACGATTCCGTATCCACGCTTGCTGAATCGCAAATATCCATAATTTTGGTTTTGAAACTGTAGGGGGCGTAGCTGTATCTGCGCCCTTTTGAGATGATATCCTCTACAGTAGTGTCCGTCAAAATATTTCATATTTGCAAATTGTCGCTATTTATTGTGTGATGTTCATGAAAATCTTCTATCTATTCCTCGCTAGTTTTTTGTTATTTGCTTGCACGATTCCATCACCATCTACAAGTGCACCTGAACTTATTCTAGGTGAACAAATCCTTGATGAAACATTCTCACAATCAGGCGGATGGTCACTGTATGCAACATCAACTGTTACAGCAACAGTGACCGATGGTGTCTATCGGATGTTACTGCAACAACCCAATCAATACGTCTGGGGAACAAATAACACTCGCTACAACGACACTGTGATTGAAGTCGATGTGACGTGGCAATCTGATAATCCGAATGCTTTTGCAGGGATGGTGTGTCGGCTTAGTCCTGATGATAGTCGAGGCTACTATGTGGTTGTCTCAAAGTCGGGTGATTTCTCGATTCGTTATATTGGACGCAATGTTGATGATGCACTCATCCCTTGGCGGAATAGTCCTCAAATTCCGAGACAAAGTACATTTCAAATGCGAGTTGTCTGCGTGGATGAATTTATCGGACTGTATATCAATGATAACTATATTGATGGTAGTAGAGATAGTCGCCTCAGCAGAGGGCAATTAGGCTTAGCGGTTGGTATGCCACAAACTGTTTCAGGGGATGGTATTGCACTTGTCGATTTTGATAATCTTCGTGTGTGGGATGCCTCATTTGATGACTAACAAAAAAGAGAGCCGAAGCTCTCTCATTTAATGTTCTTTACTCCTCATCAGAGGTCGGCGTTGGGATGGTTAGTTGTTGCCCGACTGTCAATCGATTGACATTTGGAATGGTATTGGCTTGCACAATCGCATTCACAGAAACACCATATTGACTGGAAATCGTTTGCAAGGTATCACCAGCCTCAACCACATGGACGATTGGTTCATCGGAGGCTATCACTGCTGTATCAGATTCATCAGTCTCAGCATTATCAATGCCGTCGCTATCAATACAATTCGGAATTCGTAGGATGTCGCCTGGTTGAATCACAACATCCTCAGTGAGGTTATTTTCTGCCAATAAGTCAGCGAGGGTAACATCATTATCAACTGCAATAGCAAATAAGGTATCACCATCTTGAATTTCGTACTCACAATCGTCTAACACAATAGCCGTCGGAATAATTTCGGCATCTGCTCCGTCTTCACTGATGGAACTGTCTCCATCGCAATTCGGAATCGTCAAAATCTGCCCTGGTTGGATAATCGAGGCTTCTGACAGATTATTCACACGTAACAAATCAGCGAGGTCAATATCATTGTTAATCGCAATTCGGAACAAGTTATCGCCATCTTGAACTTCGTAATCACAATCACCTAACTCAACCACAGTATCAAATACTGTTGGACTAGGTTCGAGCGTTGGTGAATTATCATCGGCGCGTGGTGTCGGGGACGCAAGTTCCACTTCTTGAATCACCTCAGGGGTGATGAACGTTGGCTCAGTTGCTGTTGGGAATGGTGTCGCAGATGCAACAGCCTCGGTTGCTGTTGGGATTGTCAGAGCTTGTGTATTTGCTTCACTGTCATTATCCGCATCAGTCGGTGAAATTGTGCGTGGTGTGGCGGATGCCTCATCATTAGCAGATTCGACCTCTGCATCTGTTGCATTCGGGTCAATGAATTCGATTTCATCTGTTGGAGTGGCACTCTCACTGATGATAGGGTCTTGTGTAATGCCAATGTCTTCTGAATTCTGGCTACTACCAACCGTATCGAATGTATCTTCCGCTTGACGAAAACAGCCAGCTAGAAAAAATACAATTATCAATAACGGAAGCGTTCGTCTTAATATCATCGTGTAGTGTACTCCTCAATGGACATTAACAGTCCCATCTATTATAGCGGTTACAATTCTGCTGACTAGCGCAGTCTCTTATGATTTTATTGCGATAGTACCAATTGATAGATTGTTGATAGTCACTTATCGCTAGGGTCAGATAAGTAGGGTAGTATTGTTCGTAATCAAAGTTAATGAGGATGAAGATGAAATACAACACTATTGCAGGAGTAGATAAACCTGTTTCGCGTTTGGTTCAAGGGACAGTTTATTTTTCCGACCAACGCCCCGATGAAGCCTTAAATTTTTTTGATGGTGTCTTTGAGCATGGCTGTAATACATTCGACACGGCACATGGCTATTTTCATGGTGAGAGCGAAAAAGCTCTAGGCTTATGGATTCAAGAACGCAATAATCGAGATGAAATTGTGATTCTTGACAAAGGCGCACATCCTTACGATGGACGTAATCGCGTAACACCAGCAGATATTACCAGTGATATTCATGAATCACTTGAACGACTTGGTGTTGATTTTATCGATATCTATATTTTGCATCGTGATGATGAAACTGTACCTGTTCAACCCATTATGGATTGTCTGTATGAACATCACCAATTAGGTCACATTGGTGTCATTGGTGGCTCGAATTGGTCGCATCAGCGTCTACAAGAAGCGAACAACTATGCAACCAAAAATAACTTATTGCCTTTCACAACCAGTAGCCCACAATTTAGCCTTGCCGAAATGGTCAAACCTGCTTGGGATGGGTGCATTAGCGTTGGACATGATGAAGATGCCCAAGCATGGTATCGTGAACAAGATATGTCACTATTCACATGGTCTAGTCTGGCAGGTGGTTTCATGACAGGTAAATTTACACCAGATAATTTAGATACATTTGAAGATTACTTTGAAAAAGTCACAGTCGATGCCTACGCCTACGAGGATAACTTCACACGTTTAGATCGTGCGACCTATCTCGCTAAGGAGAAAGATGTCAGTGTTCCGCAATTAGCATTAGCATATGTTCTAAATCAGCCGCTGAATATCTTTGCGATTATTGGCGCGATGACCGAAGCGCAATTTGCTGAGAACGCACTTGCCTTAGAAATTGACTTATCGCAACAGGAGATAGACTGGCTGAATTTGAAAACGAATGAACTCGCCTCATCTTAATCATTCACAGCCAACAAAATGTCGCCTATAGTGTGAACATAATTATCTCAGCATGAAGGATACCAGACTGTGCCTGATATTCGTGGCTTGATTTTCGATATGGATGGCGTGATTGCCAACACTGATGAACTACATTACCTTACTTGGCAACGGCTAGCTGATGAAGAAGGTGTTACATTCTCACGAGAAATATATATACAGATGAGCGGTGTCGGACATGAGCAAAACGCCAAAGCCTTCACTGAAGGGCTTGATTTAGATGATGCCACGATTGCTGATTGGATGAGACGTAAACAAGAATACTATGTTGAACTACGCGATACGATTCAACCACAGGATGTAATGGATGGTGTGATTCCACTCATTGAAACAGTAAAAGCATCAGGTCTAGCATTAGCTGTTGGCTCATCTAGCCGTAACGCCAAGCCTGTCCTCGAAAAATTGAACTTGAGCCATCATTTTGACGTTATCGGCGATGGCTATACCGTATCACATCTCAAACCTGAACCAGATATTTTTCTGTGGGTTGCTGGCGGTATGGGTCTCAAACCATCACAATGTCTTGTGCTAGAAGATGCCCATGCTGGTGTTGATGCTGCTCTACGTGCAGGATGTTACGTGATAGGGGTTGGCTCACGAGATTTGAGCCACGCAGATGCTCAAGTCACTACATTAGAAGGACATTCACTCACAGATTTGCTCAATCTCCTCAAATAATCCTGTTTGACATATTTACGTAACAGATTGTTTTTAGCATATGCCATGACTCAAGTGCATGTCTAATGGCATGTCATCATCTAAAAATGCGTAAATACAATACTGCACGACAAATGTCGTCATAGAGGAGCAAATATGAGCAAGTTCTTAATTTTGATGAGTATGATAGCCATGGTAATTGCTGCCTGTACAGGTGATGCAGTGGAAGAGGCTGTCACCGAAGAAGCTGAAACCATCGCACAAGTTGCGACAGATGTCGTTGTCGTTGAAGACCCTACTGAAGTTGTTGTCGAACCAACAGTCGAAGAAGTCGTCGTTGAGCCAACACTAGCACCGACCACTATTCCAGCGACACCGATTCCACCAACAGCAGAACCAACCGCAGTCCCTGAAATATCAGCATATAATGCTCCAGAATGGACAAATCTACCTCTTGTTAATGCTCGTACAGGTGAAACCTTCACCCTAGCAGATTTCGCTGGCAAAACAGTTTTCATTGAGCCGATGGCGACATGGTGCACCAATTGTCGGGCACAACAAACCAACGTTGCTCAAGCTATGACTCAACTGAATGCTGATGAATTTGTTTTCATCTCACTGAGCGTAGGTGAAAATGTCAGCGATAGTGTTCTGGCAGACTATGCTGACCGTAATGGATTCCCACAAGTGTTTGCTGTCGCAAGTGATGACATCACCCGTGCTTTGGTGGATACCTTTGGCTTTAGTGTCACATCGCCACCATCAACACCTCATTTCACGATTTCGCCGATTGGTACAGTCAGTTCCTTATCAACAGGTCGTAAAAGTGCTGATAGCTTTGTTCAAGAAGCTCTGACAGTCCAAGGGAGTTAACAGCTATGAGTCAGTGGTTAGTTGCTTTCACACTTGGGAACGCCGCCATCCTGACCAATGCGTGCTTGTTGCCACTCTATCCAGGCTTGATGGCATTCCTAGCAGGGAATGCCAATAATGAACGAGCACGTCAGGCAACTGCTGTCTTGGGTGTGCTGGTCTTAGCAGGAATTATGACAATGATGATTGCGATTGGATTGTTGCTTGCTCTCCTGAGTGCATCCTTTAGCTCATTATTGACTGTTTTCTTGCCGATTATCTATGCCATTGTCATTGGGTTAGGCTTGATGATGTTGTTCGGGCGCAATCCCTTTGCAACTTTGCAAACAGCTCAAGCACCGATGCTCAGCAATCCATATTTGACGGCATATGTTTATGGTTTACTGTTTGGACCAATGACCCTGCCGTGTACAGGTCCTATTCTCGTGAGTGCGTTTTCAGTGGCATCAGGTGTGGGTGATGTAACGTCTGCACTTGGTTATTTTTTCTTCTTCAGTCTGGGATTTGGTTGGCCTTTAGTGGTCTTGCCTGTTCTCGCATTGCCATTCCAACGTCAAGTAGTCGGTTGGTTGTCGCGCCATCACAATATGTTGAATGTTGCAGCAGGGATTTTGTTGATTGCAGTCGGCATTTTCGGCATTATCACAGAACTTGTGCCACAATATCGTCCTGAATTTTATCTCTCATCAACGATGCAATTGATATACTGGCTTGTTGCTGGTGTGCTGACGATAGGTGGCGCAATCTTCTATCAAACACAAATCGCATCTCACCGTAAAAGTCTGGAAACAACAGTGTAGCTAAGAGGCGACAATTGTGTCGCCTTTTTTAGTATTATGCTTGTACAGGTGTGTTAACTATTGCATCAATGATATGAGCAGCCGATTTGTAGCGTCCACTTGGGATGACATATGCCCCCTGAACATAAGGGCGCATAGCGTGCATTAATTCAATGGCAATTTGTGCGCCGACATTCGCCACTTCATCTTCTGAGGCTGAGTCAAGTCGTTCAAAAATCGCATCAGGGATGTTGATACCTGGTACCTCATTGTGCAAGAACCGAGCATATTTCGAGCTATGCAATGGAATCAAGCCCATGATGATAGGCAAGTTAAAGTCTTCCCCTGCTATCTCACGATAACGTTCAATGAATGTCTCAATGCGTGGTGGGTCAAATACAGCTTGTCCGAGTGCGAAATCTGCGCCACCCTCTAATTTTTTGAGCAAGACTTTAATTTCACGGTCTAAATTATCAGCCCCCATATTGAGCGCACAACCAACATTAAAGTTGGTCGGGACACCAATGCTATTACCTGCCATGTCTTGCCCTTGGTTGAGGTCTTGCTTGATGACCCCAATCAGCTTGCTGGGCACAATATCATAAGAATCCATCGCGTCAGGATAATCACCAATCCGAGTTGGGTCACCCATTGTCACGAAGAGATTGCGTAAGCCCAAGGCATGTGCCGCTAATAAATCTCCTTGAACACGCAAGATATTACGTCCGCGCGTCGGGAAGTGTAAAATCGTTTCGACTCCTACACGGTCTTGCAACAGATGACTCACTGCCCATGCACTCATTTTCATCTTAGCAGCAGGTGTATCAGCGACATCAATTGCAAATGCGCCTGCATCGCGCAAGAGGCGTGCTTCACGAAGCATTGTTTCGGTATCATAGCCACGAGGCGGTGTCATCTCAACAGTGACAGTGAATTTACCATCTGTAAGGCGTTGTGCTAAATCAGTCGGATGACTATGTTGTGGGGCAAGCTCTTTTTCATCAACAGTCACAACTTGAATTTGTGGTGCAGAGCGTTGAGGGTCGTCCAATGCTTGGCGCATCGCTGCAATGTGTTGTGGTGTTGTCCCACAGCAACCCCCAATGACCTGTGCGCCCATCGCTTCAAACGTTAGCGCATAATCACCAAAATATTCTGCTGTGGCAGGATACATAGCACGTCCGCCTACTGTTTCAGGAAAACCTGCATTTGGCAGAGCACTCAATGGAGCATCAGGGACAGCCTCGTGCATTGCTTGCAAAATCTGTGAAATTTGTGAAGGACCTGTTCCACAATTAACGCCAATAATGGTTGCACCCGTTTGATGCAAATCACTGGCGACACGCGCAGGATTATGCCCTGTCGAGGTAATGTTATCTGTAGAAAAAGTCGCTTGGGCGATAATCGGAATTGTTGCGTTGAGTTGGCGTGCTGTTTCAATCGCTAAAATGAGTTCATCATGATTGTTGAAAGTCTCGAAGAGAAGTGCATCAACCTCAGCATCAAGTAAGGCTTGGATTTGTTCTTGGAATGCAAGGCGACCCTCATCACGGCTGACACGTCCATAAGGCTGTAGGCTAACCCCTAGAGGACCAACTGCTCCTGCAACGTACACTGTGCGATTGGCTTTTTCACTAGCTTGTTTTGCCAGACGAACACCTGCATGGTTGATTTCTACAACACTATCAGCCAACCCATAATCACTGAGTTTGAAGCGATTGGCACCGAATGTGTTGGTCTCAATCAATTCTGACCCTGCTTCGATATAATCAGCATGTGTGCCTTCAACTAAAGCAGGTTGTGTCAAATTCAATTGGTCAAAGCATTTACTGAGTGATAGATTGCCCCGTTGTACCAAAAGTGTACCAACAGCACCATCACCCAAAATAGGTTTTGAGTCTAATAAACGGTTAGCAAAAGCCAGTTTTGTCATCGGATAGACCTGTTCTAAGAAACTATGAGAATTTCAAGTGTCATAGCTTCATGGAGCAATGTCAATCCTTGAGTCAACTCTGGCTGATGCAATGCACTATTTGACGAATAGGATTAATCTGAACCAGCCTCTGCTTTGCGTCGTTCAAGTTCTGCTGTGATTGTGTCAACAGCTTGACGAATCGGCGGAATCTTTGTTTTATCTAAAAAGTCAATCAAATCGAGGAATGTCGCACGCAGACTCTCTAGCATAAACGGTGAGTCAATTGGCGCAATCGAAAGAGCAATTGGTAATTTTTCGAGAGCCTGTTCATCCTTACCAATCGCAAAACTTGATGAAATCAAGTCCGCATAACCCCAGAAGTTGCCAGCTTCCGCTTCGGCTTCTTTGCTAGCAATCTGTTCCACAACCGCATAGGTTTCGAGTGCATGTTCGCGGTCACTCACTTTTTGATAGAGCAAAGCAAGATTGACATAACCATACGATGACTGTGGTGTGACATCAACAACTCGTTTATAGGCTTCTATGGCTTGTTCGGTTTGCCCACGACGTTTATACAAGCCACCTAAAATCCCCCAATACGATTCGCCATCATCATCGACCAATCTAGGTGATAATTTTAGAGCCTGTTGCAGTAAACGTTCAGATTCGTTGAACAATTGGTCACGCTCAAACAGCAAGGATTCACGCTTATCTTTGGATAAATCATCTTTAATTTGTTTGCCAACTTGTTCACCTAAACGACGTTGAACATAGCCGAGACCAGCAAGTGCAGGGGCAAAGTCTTTTTCACGGTCAATGGCTGTTTGATAACAACTTTTCGCTTGGTCGTAATCTTCAGTTTGTGTATAGACATAGCCCAAACGTTGATTAATCACAGGATTTTTAGGGTCAAGTTCGAGCGCACGGTTATATGTACTCAATGCACCACGATAATCAGAGGTTTTGTATTGACGTTCTCCAAGTGGAATCAGCGCATTGGCTAGTAAGGCATCAGACGTTCGCTGGCGATCATCATGAGCAGATTGTTCCAACTGAATACGCATCTGCTCAAGTTCTTCTTCACTATCTTGAATCGCTCTATCAAATCGGTCTCGTGCTTCTTGAAACTGACTTTCGACACGTTTTTGGGCTTCTTGGAATTGTTTTTCGACAGATTGACGCGTTTCTTCAAGGTCTTTGCGAGCATTATTGAAGTTTGTCAAACCAAATGCCGTTAGCACAACACCACCAATTGTAATTGCTAGGCTCAATGCCTCAAAAATGCCCAATAAATTGAAGGCTAAATCTACAGCTTGTTCAGCTTCAGCGAGAGCAATTCGTGCTCTGGCAACAATGATTTCTTCTTCACTTAGTGGATTTCCATCTTCGTCTTCGGCATCAATATCAATGTCAGATGTAAAATCAAGGTGGTTAAGTGCCATATCGATTTTTTGCCAATTGTAAAAAGTAGCGTAACTCAATATCCCCAATCCAATGATGAGAACAAGGAAGCCAAACCATGTCCAAAAGCCAAAGCCTCTGCGATTGTCTGTTTCTGTGCGAATACTCACTTAAGCAACCTTTAGCCGTGATTATGCCGACAATATACGCCGATTATAACGCAGATTAATCTTTTGTGTACGAACTCGCTACCGACATTTGCGACGATTTCTGAGATAATAGTTATTGATAAACAATCACGAGGAATAATTCAAAGGTGTCGGAGCAACAACCTCTCTCATTCAAAACCCATAAAGACCGTATTCGGGATGCTGGTTATAAACTAACCCATGCCCGTATCACTGTTTTACAAGCCTTGTATAATCTTGATGGACATTGCACTTCATCAGAAATTTTGGATGCGGTGGCAAGCATGGATGAGAGCGTCGGACGCGCTAGTGTTTTCCGCACTTTGGATTTACTGACTCAATTGAATATTATCCGCCCAACCTATGTCGATACCAGTCAAACACCACAGTATGTCATGATGCCAGATGGACATCATCATCATGTGATTTGTACAAGTTGCAATCAAATTTTTGAATTTGACGATTGTGGTCTATCTGACTTGACGGATAAATTAGAAAATCTATACAATCTAGAAATTACAGGTCACTTGCTAGAATTCTACGCTAAATGCTCTGATTGCACCGCAACTGATTAACACGCTCATGCCAAATCGCTCATTCGTAAAGGACATTCCATGCACGTTGCAGTAAACGGCTGGTTTTGGGATACGCCCCATGCTGGCAGTGGACAATATCTTCGTCGCTTGATGCAATATCTGCCACAAGTTGATCCATCACTCAAAATTTCACTTATCATGCCATCACATAACCCATCACCAACTGATGTTCCTGATAACATTGATGTTGTTACAACAGATAATAGTCAGCGCAGTACCAAATTTGGTAAAGTTTGGTTTGAGCAACGCACGTTTCCTAAAATAGCCAAGCAACTCGGTGCAGACATTGCCCATGTCCCGTATTGGGGGAGTCCTCTCAGTAGTGATATGCCAACCGTTGTATCGGTGCTTGATGTAATTCCTTTGCTATATCCTCTCTATGCTCAAGGATTTTTTCAGCGATTATACGTTGAACTCGTGACACAAAGTGCTCTGACTGCTGACCATGTGCTGACCATTAGTTTTACCAGTCAAGTTGATATTGAAAAATTGATTGGTGTCCCAAAAGACCGTATTACAGTCAGCTATCTTGCCACTGATGACCACTATCATCCGCAGATTGGAGCAGAGCATGATGAAACTATCCGAGAAAAATACGATTTGCCTGAGCAATTTGTATTAGGGGGATTAGGTTTTGATGCTCGTAAACAGGTCAATGAACTGTTGCTTGGATATACTTATGTTGCCCCTACAGAGGGCGTAACAACGCCACTTGTCCTAGCAGGGAAGCAACCTGATTGGACAAATCCGCTATATCCTGATTTACCCACCTATATTGAACGCTTGGGCTTAGAAGATTATGTTCAATGGATTGGCTATGTCGATGAAGAAGATATGCCTGCATTATATCGTTTAGCGAATGTTTTTGTATTTCCCAGTGAATACGAAGGCTTTGGTTTACCTCCGCTGGAAGCAATGGCATGTGGTACACCAACTGTTGTCTGGAATAGCATTGTTGCTGATGAAATTTATGCTGATGGGGCGTACTTTGTTGAAACAGCCCGTGAATTGGGCGCAGCTATTATTTCTTTGCTCTTACAGAAACCTCTACGAGATACACTCATTAATCAAGGATTAGCACAAGTTACGAACTATCATTGGCGTAAGACAGCAATCAGCACCCTTCAAGCATATCAGAAAACACTACAAGCAAAATAAAAGCTAGCATCACTGTAATTTAGGGAGTGATTTTGGCTTTGGCACTGTTTTCAGAATGTCGTCAATGATAGCAGCCGTGCGCCTCGTGTATAACCATATCATACCAGGCTTTACGTGATGCCCTGAAATAACAGCGAGGGATACAGTAATGTCTGAGCCAAATTCGATGATATAAACGTCGTTATCTTCACCTTCAAAATACGTCGAGTGAAACTTATTTTCATCTAGTAAATCAGCCAGTGATTTTTGCGCTGAATGGTCAATGCTCAAAGCACGAGTCAATACCTGTAAATCGTAATCATCGAGTGTCCCTGCTGCACCAATCATATTGCCGTCGGTATCAATCAAACCGACAAATCCTGCTTTGACATGCCCTAGCAAACGATTCAATTCAGCATCAATTCGCTTAAATTGGCTACGTCCCAATTGCAAGGCTGCTGACCGTGTGCGTGGGTCAAGCCGTTTAGAACGGTCTCGTTGAGGAACAGCTTTTTTAGGGCGGTCTTCTGCTTCGATAGCTCGCGCTTCAATACGACGATTCTCTAGCTGACGCTCGATTTGCATCAAGAAGAAGGTCATATTGAGTGGTTTGTACAGATAATCGACAGCCCCCAAACGGAAGACAGCAACCGCACTCTTCGCTGATAAGTCATCATCAATCACAATGACACGCGCACTAGGGCGCAAGCCCCCCACCACCGCTAGCAAATCCATCCCGCTCAAATCAGGTAATTCTGCTTCGGTGATGATTAAATCAAAGCGCGTTAGCAAAATTTCGCTGAGAGCCTCTTCAAATGTATTTGCCTCAAATGTGTGATACCCGCCTGCATATTGCAGTGTATCAACCAATTCGTGGCGCAAATCTTCATCTTTAGCGACAACTAAAATGCGTTCTTTTTGTCGATGGTTCATCAAGGTGTTATTGTCCTCACATATCCGTTGACGGTTGGACATTATCTAAATAATCTGTAGCGATGGCATGTAGATTCACTTGTTGGTATAACGTATCATCAATGTGAATGATGTTGCTGATGTATTGACCAATACCCTTTGCGACCTGAATATCAACAGAAACAACGTAACGCACTTGTAAAATCTCATCCACCAACAAGCCAAGGCGATAGGTTTCAGTCTCACCCTGTGCAACGATGAATAAGGTCGAAACATCAGGTGGCGACGCATACAAACCAAAAACAAGGCGTAAATCGAGCATTGCTAAGGCTTCTCCGTGCCGATTGACCATACCTATGATAGCATCAGGCGCATTAGGAATTTTGGAGATAGTCATCATCGCAACCACTTCCAAAACATTTTCAATCGGCAGAGCATAATATTGGTCTGCCAAGCGAAATGTTAAAATAGCTTGCCGAGTATTACTGTTTACGCTCATCGGTCAGCCACATTATCATCAAAATAGTCGATGGCTCATCTTCAAGGATAATTTCATCTACCAAATCCCCCATTTTGCTTTTCAAGGCAATCATCACATTATTTGCTGAAACACCTTCTAACCATGGTGTTTCCGAACTGATCTGTAGACCGTCTTTATCATTATCTACGACACCATTCAAATGAATCGTATGGGTTTCGCCTGTTTTCAGTACCAGATCGGCTAAGGTTGCGGCAGCACTCGCTAGTTGTGCTCGCATTGCAGGCGAAAAACCGAGCAAGCTACCAGCACGACGAGTCGTATCACGCACAATCATAATATCCATACTATCTTCTACAGCCACACTCAAGACAGGTGGGCGCATTTTGTATGGTGTTTTTGTTTCCGTCATGTGACTTGCCACTCCTCGTTGCTCAGGTACAACTAACTTTGTTTACTCGTCTAAGATGCCTAATTCATTGAGCGTATCAACCAAATGCTCGGATGCAAATATATCTTTTGGAATGTAATCATCTGCACCTGCGCGTAAGCCTGACATGGTTGCTTTAGGACCTGCTTTTTCTGTGAGCATAATCACAGGAATATTTTCCGTCTGTGGGTTGCGCTTTAAGCGACGGCAGACTTGGAAGCCATCCATCGTTGGTAATTTGACATCTAAGACAATCAATGCAGGTGGGTTTTCGATGGCTTCACGTAAACCATCAGGACCATCGTATGCAAGGCGCACCGTTAAGCCAACACTTTCAAGTGTCTCTTTGATTTGTGCAGCCTGTGTTTTACTATCTTCTACCAATAAAACTTCTATTGCCATGATTTCCTCACTACCCCTTATTATGGGCTTGTTGCTGATTATCCACTGATAAATGAGAGTGGATTGTGATAATTGCTTTTGACACTTATGTCTGATGATAAATTGTTATCTACTTCCTATTTTATAACAATTTCTTTATTTGCGTGGCTAAATTCTCTAACGCTACAACATATCGTGCAGCACCTTCTGCTACGGCTGCTCTTGGCATCCCATAAACAGTTGCTGATAATTCATCCTGAGCGATTGTCATTGCACCTGCATCGTACATAGCATGTAGACCCCTTGCACCATCATCACCCATGCCTGTTAAGATGACACCGATAGCTTGTTCACCAACCGTTCTTGCCACTGAAGTGAATAAAGCATCTATCGAGGGTGTGTATCGTGACCCCGTTGGTGCATCATGCAAACGGCTTATTAAATGACCATTTGCTCGTTCAATGGTGAGATGAGCATGACCAGGTGCGATTAAGATCATGCCTGACTGTAATGCTTGTCCATCTTGTGCAACGAATACTTGTTGACCTGTAGCTGATGTTAGCCATTGTACTAAGCCAGCGATAAATTCCTCTGGCATATGTTGCACAATGACGATGGGTGCAATGGGTTCATCTGGTAATCCTCGTAGTAATTGTAAGAGCGCACGCGGTCCTCCTGTGCTTGCTCCAATCACAATGAGTTCAGTTGATAGATGCCGTTTTTGACGAGGTGCATCCGTGATGATTTCAGGGGCATCAAGATAGCGCAATTGCCGACGCGAAATAACTTTGACACCTGCCATTGCTCTTAAAACTTTGAGCATGTGGCGTTGTTCGTCAGCAAATGTTGGATTTTGTTGTGCAGATGGTTTCCCAACAACGGCTAACGCACCTGCTTCAATCGCCTTAAGTGATAATTGCACATCGATATCAAGTAGACTACTCACCACAACAATCGGTGTGGGTGACTGAGACATAATTTGGCGTGTAGCTTCCAAACCATCCATATCAGGCATATTAATATCCATCGACACCACATCTGGCTGTAAGTCGCTGACCAATTGGATGACATCAACACCATTCTGTGCTTCGCCAACTACGACCATATCAGGCGCAGAATCAATGATATGGGCAAGATGATAACGCACAGTCGGGCTATCATCAGCCAATACAACCCGAATTTTAGAACCCATTCTTAATTTCCAATAAAACGAAAACCTGTGTCTATAGTTATACGTGATGTTACAAAAAAGAAATAGTCAGACTATCGTACTATCGGTTAGGGTTTGGTTTCAAATCATGCTCTGAATCAAATCCAATAGCTCTGATTGGTCGAAGCGACTCTTGATGAGGTAAGCATCTGCGCCAGCGTTCAATCCTGCTTCGCGTTGTTCTGGCTTACTCAATGAGGTCAGTAAAATGACAGGAATATGTCGTGTTTGCGGAGATGATTTGAGCAAGCGCGTCAGGTCAAGACCGTTCATCTTGGGCATTTCAACATCACTTACAATGATGTCAGGTGCAATATCGAGCATCCGTTGCCATGCTTCACTACCGTCAATCGCAACATGCACCTCAAAGCCCACAGCTTCTAAGATGTTTTTCTCTAAAGTACGTGTCGTAATTGAGTCATCAACGACTAAAATGCGTGTTGGGCGTGTGTCAGATGTTGTTGGATGGTGTAGTGTGTTATGTCGCGTTGTTAGATTATCTCCAGTGGCATGACGCGCAAGGTCGTTGGCATCCAACACAATAATTGTTTGACCTGTCCCTAAGATGGCAACGCCTGCAATGAAAGGTGCATTGACCAATTCACGTCCGACTGGTTTCAACACAAGTTCGATTTCATTGAATAACTCATCGACTTCAAAGGCAATGACTCGTTCTGTTGTGCGAATGGTCAGCACACGTACATCATCACCACGACTATCGACTTTTGGTGCATTGAGGATACTTCCCATTCCTACCAATGGCGTTGGACGCTCATTGATATTGAGTATCTCGTGACCTTCGGCTGTGTATATCGCGCTGACAGGATATGTATTCATGCGCTCAACCATACTCGATGGAACAGCATAAATCTCATCACCGAGACGAATTGTTACAACACTTAGTCGTGTGAGCGATACAGGTACACGAATGGTGATGGTTGTGCCTTGTGCAGGCACGCTGTTGATGGTGACACGTCCACGTAAACTCTCAATGCGATTGCGAACAATCTCCATGCCCAAGCCACGTCCACTAATTGTGGTTACATTATCACTCGTTGTTAAACCTGATTGAAATGCCAATTGCTGAATATCTTCATCACTGAGTGTGCTAGCATCCTGTGTACTGATGAGGTCGCGTTCAATCGCTTTATGACGAATCCGCGATACATCAAATCCGCGTCCATCATCTTGAACTGTAATGACAATTTCACTACCACGTTGCTCAACATCCAACAAAACGTGACCAACAACATCTTTACCTTGGCTAACTCGTTCTTGTGGTGATTCAATACCATGGTCAAGCGCATTACGGAGCAGGTGCATCAGTGGTTCTTTGAGAGCATCAAGCACCGTTTTATCAATTTCGACAGTGACACCACGAATTTCTAAGTGGAGTTGCTTGCCAATATCACGGGCAACATCGCGTGCCATTCGTTGGAATCCACCCACGATTGTTTCAAATGGCATCATCCGCAAGCTAGAGACATTCTCTTGCAATTGGTCAGCTAGAGTAGCTAATTGCATGTTATCTTGTGCTAGCACACGCTGGAGACGTGTTAGTTCCCGATTAGATCGTGTGAGATAGTCTTCATTGGTTTCTAAAAATCGGAAAATCGAAGCCATTTCAGGGCTAAGATTATCAGGATGTTCTTGCATCCGTCGTGCTAGCCGAATGTAAGCAGACCGTGCACCACGCCACTCACGTTGCCATTTGACCAAATCATGACGCACATCATCCAACATGCGACTACGATTATTGCCTTGTAATTTCGCAGTCAACAATTCACTAGTATTTGCCATCATCTGGTCAAGTTTAGAGACCGATACGCGAATCGAATCTTCTGCGGAGCGCATTATCATCGTTGGTTCGCCGACACGATGTACACTACTCGTCAACAAAGCAGGTGGGATTTCCATTTCGGGTGTTTCTTCGACAGGGGGTACAGGGTCATGCGGACGTAAAGGACGCGCACGCGACCCACGCTCTGTGCCATCAGCGATGCGTTGCATTTGCATCAGCACAGCCACGACACCTTCTTCTGATAGAGGATTACCTTGTACCGCATCGTGGATTAAATCTAAGCTATCATAGAGTATATCGGCGACATAAGGTGAAATGTCGATAACACCTGCTAGAGCTTGCTCCAAAATATCTTCCATATGATGGCTAACAGTTTCAACAATTTCATAGCCGACAGCACGCCCAGCCCCTTTCATACTGTGGGCAATACGATTCATCTCGCGTAATAATTCCTCACGCTCAGTCTCTTTCGTCATTTCCACATTGAGTAGATGCTGATTCAATTGACCGAGATAATCTTCGACTTCAATAGCAAAAATACTCAGCAAGTCATCAGAAATTGTATCTTGAGGTGATGGCGCAGTTTGTGTGATGTCAGGCTCATCAAGTTCTGCCATCTCATCGGTGATGATGTGAATTTCCGCAGAATCTGTCTGGAGTGCTTTTGTCTCCGTGATTTGCCGATTGCCCGCAAGGATAGCTTGTAGATTCGATTGTATCTCTGATACAATTTCGGGTTTAAGATCATCGCCACTCAAACGACTTTTTATCAGGTCGATACCATCATACAGTGTATCGACCATTCCTGGTGTCAGTGTCAAATCTTCATGTAATGCGTTGTGAAAAATTTCTTCTAGTGAGCGACTGATGATTTCAATCAAGTCAAAGCCAACTGCGCGTGCTGCCCCTTTCATACTATGTGCAATCCGATTCATCTCTTTGAGCAATGCCTGACGTTCCGCATTTTCACTCAATTCTAGTTTGAGCAAGCCGTCATTGAGGCTCTTAAGGTAGCCATCTGCTTCATCTTTGAAAATGTCTAGTATGTCATCGCTCATATATTAGGCTCATCCTTGTACAGAAAAGCTCATCGTCCATGTTACATAAGCATCTTGGACAGCCTCATTAAATCCAATAGAGATAACTTGCGACAGTCGATTGAAGCCCATATCTAGGAAATTACTAGTCGTTGGCGAACAATCTCGGACAGAACCATCATCGAAGAAAATCTTGGCATGTTCTACACCCTGCCCTGTACAAGTGATACTGTAAGATAAGCTATCACCTGCTGTCGATGAGCGTGCATTGATAATCGAATAGGTTACACTATCGCGCATGACTCCTTCTGGTGACGAGATATTACCTGACAAGGTGCTCTGCACACCAATGATTTCAGCATCAATCGTAATCGAGAAACTGTTATTACCTGCAATCGGTAATGCCGATGTAGGCGTTGCCATTGGGGTTACTGTCGGCAGTGGTGTTGCTGTTGGCGGAACATAAGTCACAGGCAAGTTAGAACAATCGCCACCGCGTTCAGTGACAAAGCCCGCGACCCAGCCTGTTGAAATTTCGTACCATGTCCCCTCTGAATTACGTCCAATTACAGGATACGTCTCATCAGGCACTATGAAACTCACAATGGATGCTGTTTCTGATGGAATTGAACGCACATTTGGATTGTTATCCGTTTCAAATGTTCGCAAAATACATGCACCATCTGTTGGTAATGGTGGACGTTCGCCTATAACGACAGGGGTTGCTGTTGCATCATCTACAAGTGAAGTTTCTGGAATCATGACAGGAACTTTTGGAGCATCATCAGGGATTGGAATAGGGGCATTGGGGGGTGCAACTGCGATGAACTCTTCATCAACAGGCACACTCACACGCTGTCCTGATGTCATCACAGTTGATTGGCTCTGTGACGAAACCAGAGCGTTGCCCTCAAGCAAATCAATATCCAGTGTACTGTTTTCCGAAAAACTCAAGAAAGCGGTTGAGCCTAGTTCAATCGCAACTTCGTTGATTAAGAAGGTAATTTCTGCATCAATGTCAGGTGTTTGGATTAAAATACCTGTTTCAGAGACTTCACTGCATTGTTCTGCTCCAATACCTGTCCGAAAATAGAAGGCTTGCATCGGCTGATACTGTATTGCGAGCTCAGGGTCACTGACGCTACTGTTGTTCAGTTCAACATCACCGAATAAGAGCATTGTCACATTTTGACCAGGTAGGGTATCTGGAATATCTGCTTGAACGACGAGCAATGCAACCCCCCACTCATCCTGCTCAAGATTAAGCGGACTTGACTGGAATGACTCGACATCGACAATATTCACGATGTCGCCCACTTGTTCAAACGAAAATGGGGTTGATAAATTGGCAACAGGTGTGGCATTCATGTTCAAATTACCGAGACACGCTTGATTGCGCCCCGTTGTGCTACACACATCAGCGATAGCTTCCACCGCATCAAAGACATAGGCTTCGCAAATATCGTCTTCTGTTAGCGTGCTTAACCGTATCACAAATTCACCGATTTCATCGTTACTGCTACTCACTTGAATAGTGTAGGTACTTGCGACTGAACTTGTAAATTCGCCTGAAACAGTGTTGAGGTTATCAGGGTTACCAATTGCGAGTTCGAGCGCATTATTACCATCAAAAACAACGGCTTGCAAAGCGAGTTCTTGCGTAATGGCAGTTAGTTGAATCGAAATAGTTTGTTCGGCTTCCACTGAAACAGTAAAAACAACTTGCGGCGTTGTAGCAGTCAGTTCACTTAAATTAGTAGAATCCACTGCAACAGGGGATTGTGCCAAAGTCGGGAAACCAATACAAAATAGCAAAATGCTTATCATGATGATGCTCATGCGCTCAATTGATTTCATTGTTTTCAAATCCTCATCAGGTAATTTTTCAATAAAGTCACTGTGACCCATCATATTGTAGGTCATCTAGCACAGCATTGACTCGCTTAGCAGTCTCTTGCAAGCGATTAACACTCGCTTCGACTTGCATGGTGCTACTGACAGTCTCAGTTGTGGCATGTTTGATTGTTCGCATTGCATCAGTTAATTGATCCATGCCAATCGTTTGCTGGCGCGTGCTAGCTGCAATTTGCATCGCGGCAGTAGCAGCATCTTCAATTGCCCGTGAAAGTTCTTTGATTGCCTCACCCGCACGGTTCACTTTTGTCTGACCAGCATCAACACCTTTGCTACCTTCTTCGGTAACCATCACAGCACTATTGGTGGCACGTTGAATTTCACCCAAAATTTCACGCACCTGAATGGTTGCATCACGATTTTGATCAGCTAAGTTACGAACTTCCATCGCAACGACTGCAAAGCCTTTGCCTTCTTCTCCTGCGCGTGCTGCCTCAACACTCGCATTGAGGGCTAACATCCGTGATTGGTCAGCAAGATTATTGACTGTTGCGATAATTTCGCCGATTTGTTGTGTATGCTCTGAAAGTTCTAAAATATTGTCTGCGATATCTTCCACACGCCGACGAATGGTTTCCATTGCTTCAACCGTCTCTTGAACTGAATTTGTCCCATTGCGCGAAATATCTACAGATAGTTGTGCTGTCTCGGCAACAGATTGAGCACGTTCGGCTGTTTCAGTGACAGTTGCACGGACTTCATTAACAGTGGCTGTCGTTTCAGTCACAACAGCATCTTGTTCACTCCCCATAGTGATTTGCCGACTGGTTGCATCTAAAATTTGGAGTGTGCCTGTTTCGAGTTCACCAAGAGCCTCACTAAAATCTTTGACAACAGTCTGCAATGTCGCTAGAGTGCGATTGGTCGCTTGACCTAACTGACGCAAAATGTCGGATTCGCGTGTTTGCTGGTCTTGGGGCAATGTCAACCGAACACGTAAATCGCCGACTGCCACTTGGTCAAGTGCGCGAATATAAGATAGCAAGGTCTCTTCGATATTGCGCCGATTAGCACTGTAAATGTATGTGCCTACTAGTAATCCAAAAATTGCAGAAACAACAGGAATTGCGATAAGTAGACCTATATTAAGTTGACTGGTATCGATAAGAATCAAAACAACAAGCACAGGAATCATTGCTGTGATGCCCGTTAGCCAAACAGTCTGATGACGTAAGGCACGGAACAAGCGCGTTGTTGGTGAGGGCATGGTGCGGTCAATCATTTTCGTCATAACTTGTCTCCACCAATGATTAAACGGTCATCGGTTAATAGGGTGTGTAAATCTATGATAGCTAGTTGCTCAGGTGTCACACCAATGATATAAGGCATATCGACAGCTTGTACTGTGGTACGCGAAATTCGATAAATTTCTTCAATATGGTCAGCGAGTAGAGCCAATGTCAAATTATAGGCTTCTATGATGATGACTTCATTTTTGTTCGCACTAGATACATCTAACCCGAAAAATAGACGAACATCTAACACTGTGATGATTTGCCCACGCACATTAATAATCCCACGATAAAACGAGGGCACATTTGGGATGCGTGTCATACTCTCTAGTGGACGCACAGCCATGACTGCATCAACATCAATGCCGTAACGCTCATCGCCTAGGTGAAAAGTCAAAAGATGATAAACATCGCTATCATCGTAGGTCTCAGCATCAATATTGGGTTGAGCATATTGTTTCGCCCGTTCATCAAAGCGTCGCTTTCGGATGCGCTTACGCCGAACCTCATCAGATTGGGTGAGTTCATCCCACAGAATTTGTAAATCTTTAGGTATGTTATTATCGGTCATTGTATTTTTATATGTCGCAGATTATTCATTCTAGTATACACCGCAGAAACATTAACGCGATTAGAAAATCCCAACAGCAAGACCAGTCAATCCTTAAAGACTTGGGCTTAATGGTATACAATGGACATATAAATCGCATCAGGTGACAGATAGCATGTTGTCACCTGAGTTAAATGAAGAAAAAAGAGGTAATCTATGTCAACAAATGGTGTTAATGGTACAGAAAAAGGAACTGCAAACGTCAAGCGTGGATTAGCGCAAATGCTCAAAGGTGGTGTCATCATGGATGTTGTCACACCCGACGAAGCAAAAATTGCTGAAGATGCAGGTGCGGTTGCGGTTATGGCACTAGAACGTGTGCCAGCCGATATTCGGGCACAAGGTGGCGTGGCTCGTATGAGTGACCCTGAAATGATTGAAGGCATTATCGAAGCAGTGAGCATTCCTGTTATGGCAAAGGCACGGATTGGTCACTTTGTCGAAGCACAAATCTTAGAAGCTCTCGGCGTGGATTATATCGACGAAAGTGAAGTCCTTACACCAGCAGACGAAGAACATCACATTGATAAGAACAAATTCACTGTGCCATTCGTCTGTGGATGCCGTAACCTCGGTGAGGCGTTACGTCGTGTCAATGAAGGTGCGGCGATGATTCGTACTAAAGGCGAAGCAGGTACAGGCGATGTCGTTGAGGCTGTCCGTCATGCACGCTCAGTACTCGGCGAAATTCGTAAGGTGCAAGCGATGGATTCAGATGAATTGTTCACCTATGCCAAAGAAATTCGTGCACCTTATCACTTGGTAAAAGAAGTTGCGGAACTCGGTCGTTTGCCAGTTGTCAACTTTGCAGCAGGTGGTGTTGCTACCCCAGCCGATGCTGCCCTCATGATGCAACTTGGTGTCGATGGTGTTTTTGTCGGTAGCGGTATTTTCAAGAGTGGTGACCCTGCTAAACGTGCGAAAGCGATTGTCAAAGCAGTCACACATTACCAAGATGCCAAAATCCTTGCCGATGTCAGCCGTAATCTTGGCGAAGCAATGGTTGGGATTGGTATTAGCACCTTGCCCGAAAATGAAAAAATCGCCAAGCGTGGTTGGTAAGCTAGTTGAACAATTCAACAACAAACGCGCTTCACTTGAGGCGCGTTTTGCTGAAGATTAGCAACGAAAATAATCTTTTATTCATAACTGAAAAGTCTTCTTTTGCCACTAAAACATCTATCATAGGTAAACGCAATGAAGCCTCTAGCAACACTCCAATTTTCAGACTTCTATCCTTGGGCAATGCGAAAACAGTATCCAAATCTTCAATATCCTGGAGTTTATGCGATTCATATTAGTACAGAAACGTTGACTAATCATGCTTTTCATTGGGATCTTATTCATTACATCCGAATGACTACTAGAAGCCTCCACGAGCGGTTAGCAAGATTCGGGTATGCCGTGCAACATGGAGAGAGACATAGTGGAGGCAATACAATTTTCAAAGAAAAAGGGCGTATCGACACAAAATATCTCCACGTCGCAATGATGGGTATAGAACACGAAAACCTATCACAAGCCACTTATCAAAGAGTATTGGGTAAAGTCGTCTATTTAGAATATGAGGCTTTTGCTCAATTTTATGAAGCAACAGAACAAGATAGACCTATTTTTAATAAGCAGTAGATGTTGAAACTCTGAAAACGAAAAAATCGCAAAACGTGGTTGGTAAGTCCTAAACCTATCATATTTGGATAAATTCACAAGCCGATTGATTGCACGAAAATCAGTCGGTTTTTAGGTTTAGTCGACGCTTTCAATCAAAGATAGATTCAGAAATCAGTTCATATTCTTCCGTATGTTTTAAACCATTAATTCTATATCGTTGCTCCCCTACGTAAGCTAACGTATAATCACAGTGATACTTACACGGTGGGGAACGTTCTACTGAGATGATGGACGAACTTATTGGCAAAGTAATCAGTGGCTATGAAATTCTGCAACGCATTGGCGAAGGAGGCATGGCGACTGTCTATCTTGCACGACAACAATCCATGAACCGACAGGTTGCGATTAAGGTATTACCGCGTCATTTTGTCAAAGATGATACCTATATGGAACGCTTCCGCCGAGAAGTAGATATTGCTAGTAAACTCGAACATCGCAATATTATACCCGTGTACGATTATGGCGAATACGATGGACAGCCCTTCATCGTGATGCGTTATATGCCAGCAGGCTCACTGGACGATATTCTGCTAAATGGTCCACTTGACCCCAAAACCATTCATAAAATTTTGTCACAGATTGCCCCTGCATTGGATTATGCTCATAGTAAAAGCGTTCTTCATCGTGATTTAAAGCCGAGTAACGTCCTCATGGATGACGATGGTGGAGCATTCCTAACCGATTTTGGGATTGCGCGTGTTGTTGGCGATAATAATCCAGGGCTAACTACGCAAGGGGTGGTGGGAACACCTGCTTATATGTCTCCTGAACAAGCACAAGGCAAAGACCTTGATGGTCGTAGTGATGTCTATGCACTAGGTGTCATGCTCTTTGAGATGGCAACGGGCAAACGCCCATTTGAAAGTGAAACACCCTATAGCATTGCTGTCATGCAAGTAACACAACACCCGCCCAATCCGCGTACATTGAATCCTGCTATTTCGACAGCACTCGAAACAGTCATCTTGAAAGCCATGCGTAAAAGTCGGGACGAAAGGTATCAAACAGGTATTAACCTCACCGAAGCTATCAAAAATGCGATTGATAATCCGCAAAGTATTAACGATACACAACCGCGTCTCCAGATGGCATCCTACCAAGAGATTCTGGCAGATGAACCAACGAAGCCACCGTCTAAACCCAAAAACCAACCTCTTGCTTATCACCAATCACCAAGTAGTGCTAGTCGTCCAATTGTGCCATCACCCAGCAGTCTGCGTTCTAAGATACGCAAACGACGTGTACAAAATCCTCTAATCGGAGCGTTAATCGGTGGGTCAATTGGTTGTGGGATGCTCGGTATTATCACAGCAGGAATATTTCTCGCCTATGGTTTGATTTTCACAGGAGACCCAACGCCAACATCCATCGCAGATGATGAAGCGAATATTCTTGCAAGTAGCGTTGCAACAGAAGTCACCCGTGTACCAGAAACACTGACTGGCTCAGAAATTCCAACCTTAGACCCCACTAATGAATCAGCACGCGCTACATTATTGGCTCGTGCAACCAATGATAATGCGACTGAACCACCATCTGATGAACCAACCCCTCTATTATTCCCGACAGGCGAAGCACAAGTTTTGCCGACAAGTATAGAAGGTACACCAGTTCTTAATTCGTTACTTCGTGATGTTTCAGGGACGATTATTTTCGCTGATGAACGGGGTGACGACGATCAAACATTAGAAGTCGTTAGCATTAATTTTGATAGTGGTGTCGAAACCCAACTGACACAATCACCATTCGCTGATAATATGTATCCCATTGCTTCTCCGAATGGAAATTGGATTGCGTTCCAATCGAATCGAGAGGGCAATTTCGAGATTTACATTGTGAATCGTGGTGGTGGGCAATTGCAACGCTTGACCTTCAATGATGTCACTGACCGTTTGCCTGCGTGGTCACCTGATGGTGAGTGGGTTTTATATTCATCAGAAGTTGAAGAGGGTATTTTTGAGATTCGTCGTGTTCGTATCGATGACCGCACAGATGAAGCTCTCATCAGCAATGGTTTATACAACGGACATGCACGTTACAGCCCAGATGGACGCTATATCGTCTACACCACAGGCGCGAATCGTCAAGATGCTGGCACATGGGAAATTGCCCTCCTAGATACAACGACAGGTAGTACCACTTTATTGAGCAATAACGACGTGCGCGATGCCTCTCCTGTATTTTCGCCTGATGGCACTCAAATTTTGTATATCACTTATAACCTAGAGAATCAATCGAGTGGTGTTGCAGTCATGGATATTGATGGTGATAACAAACAAATTATCTTTGATAGTGATGGCTCGGAATGGGCAGCCAGCTACAGCCCTGATGGTCAGTTCATCATTTTTACGAGCAACGCCACAGGCTCAGATGAACTGTACTTGATGACGGCTGATGGTGATGGTGTCCAGAAATTTACTGATACAGGTGGCAACTATGCCTCGTGGATTCCGTAATAATTAATCAAACGAAAAACGGTCATCGGAGGGCGTATCCTCTGAAGGCTCGTAATTTTGAAGGTCGAAATCGCTCAATCTTTCATCATCGTCTATATCAGATATATCCAATTCAACAGACGATTCATCGACTACGATATTATCGCCTGCCATCATACTGAATAACTTCGCATACAAATGAGCAGGTAATCCTTTATATGCCAAAGCCATTCCATACAGAAAGGCATCAACAGCCTCTTGCGAATCAGTCGTTAGGATTGTTGTTTCCCCAGCTTTCACTGTCCATTGTCCAGCGATTTCATCCACAGTTAAAAACCAATGGAAGTCATTGATAATCAATCTGGCATCGTCAATTGTGCCAATTTCGTCAGTTAGTAAATTGAGTGTTTGCATTGGATTATCGCTTCATAAACGGGCTGTTGGCAAAAAACGTGGTGGAATAAACTTACTCAAAAAATGATTAATACGTAAGGCAATGATTAAACTCTGCACATCACTGTGATTATCATAAGCATCGCCACCACCCATCTCTAAAAAATGAGTATAATCCGCAATTGCATCACCATACAGCTTGAGTTCTGTATTAATACGGGCGCGAGCTTCATAAGGCGCAATGAGTTCTGGATTGAGTTTAATCGACCGATTTAAATCTTGCACCGCCAATGTATATTCGCCTAATTTCTCATAAGCAAGGGCGCGATTGTAATACGCTGCATAGTGATTCGTATCAATGACAAGTACTGCATTATAATCGTCGATAGCGAGTTCGTATTCTTCTGATAAACGATACAGATTGCCACGTTCATTATAGGCATCAGCAATATAGGGATTTTTTCGTAGGGCGTTGTTGAAATCTGTCATAGCTTTATCGTAGGCTTCGAGATACGCATAACTAATCCCACGATAAAGATGCGTTTCTGCTAAGTCACCAAGACTTAAGCGCACAGCTTTTGTGAATAAATCAATAGCTTGCTCATACTGACCTTGCTCAAAAAATACCATACCTTCATCGAAGTAACTACTAATCGGGGCTGTCATGACGATGACTCCTACAAATTGCCGATTCGTTTACACAGCATATGGCACATTATCTCGTTAAACAGCCTGTATTGCAACTCAGATAACGCTTCAAGATGTCATGTTTGATGTAAAATAGCTTGATATGTTGATTCTCTTGCTTGATTAGGTACACTACAAGCTAGATTTTTGTTGCAACACTTACACATATGGGGAAACCGATGTCATCAACCAAACGCTACCTGACAGCTAAAGAAGCCTCTGAAATGCTTGGCATTAGCGTATCAACACTTTATGCTTACGTTAGTCGCGGGCTGATACGGAGTGAGCAATCTGCCGAAGGTAAGCGACAAAAACGCTATTATGCTGAAGATATTGATAAGCTATTAGCACGTAAAGAAGGACGGCGTAACCCCGAAACGCTTGCCAAAGATGCGCTTCACTGGGGTGCTCCTGTCATGGATTCAGCCATTACTTTGATTGATAGCGGACAAGTTTATTATCGTGGACATTCGTTAACGGAGCTAGTTACTCAGCACACCGTTGAGGAAGTCGCAGCACTCATCTGGCTGGATGATATCACACGCGAACACAGTCTTTTTGACTTGGATGTACATATTTCAGCCCAACGCTACGAAACGATGCTACTCCATATAGAAATTGATGGCGCAGAGTTGACTCCGTTGCAAGAACTCATCACATTTTTGCCATCGGCTGCTGCGGATGATGCCTCTGCTTATGATTTGCGTCCTGCAACTGTTGCAATCGCTGGTGGACGTATCATGCGCTTGATGGCATCGGTTTTAGCAGGGGATGTGCCAGAAAATCTCTCCATTCCTGAGATGCTACAACAGGGCTGGTGTCCGAAGGATGATAAAGCCGTTGAGGTATTCAATACGACTTTGATTGTCACGGCAGATCATGAACTGAATGCGTCCTCATTTGCTGCGCGTGTCGTTGCGAGTGCAGGAGCTACTCCTTACGCGGCTGTCGGCGCAGGATTATCGGCACTACAAGGAATTAAGCATGGGGGCTACACTGAGCGCGTCGAAGCTCTTTTTGATGAAGCACAATCGCCAGATAGATTGCAATCAGTCATGCAAGGACGCTTGCGACGGGGTGAGACGATTCCTGGTTTTGGACATCGCCTCTACCAAACACATGACCCACGCGCTGAGATGTTATTCAACGTGTTGCAAACACACTATGCCGACACACCTGAATTTCAATTCATTGCACAAGCAATTGACACAGCCCAAACGCTCATTGGTGAATTTCCTACCATTGATACGATGTTGGTTGCGGTTGCACGCATTCTGAAATTACCAGCAGGGAGTGCTTTAGCTTTATTCGCTCTCGGACGCACTATTGGCTGGATTGGACATGCTATCGAGCAATACGAAACAGACCGCTTGATTCGTCCACGCGCACGTTATACAGGCACACATCCAAAGTCATAAGTTCAGATACTCAGTTTTCATTTGCTTCTGGTGTCATCTCAGGAGATTGCTCTGCTTCTAACTCGGCTTGATACGCTAAATCAAAGAAGCCCCAAATAATACGTGCAGTATCCAGATATGGACGCTGTGGCGAAAGTCCGCGCACATAGGCTTCTGCGCCTGCCCAAGTATGCCCGATATCTTCCAACGAGTGCATCAAAACAAGATCGCCATTGGGACAATCCTCATAGAAAAAACTACTGTAACCATCACTGGAACGACTGTCAGTAACGTTTGGTGCTTCTTCTAAATTACAGTCATTTTGCTCTGCCCAAAATAAAGTTGCACGCGGAACACTAAAACGGCTGTCACTGCCATCAAAACTGACGACTGTATCGGCGGTGCCATGAATTATCACGACAGGTAATTGAGCATCCTCACAGGAATCGGTTTGTGCTGTCCGCATTGTGCCACCAACGGCAGCAATCCCAGCAAAGAGGTCGGGCGCATTACAAGCAGCTTTATAGACCATTGTGCCACCATTCGAGAACCCCGCTAAATAAATACGGTCAAAATCGACACGATAATCACGGTCAACACGGGTGACTAAATCGCGCAAAAGCTGTACATCATCTTCATAATGGTCGCCGACTGAGCCATCATTCCACTGGCGCAAATAACCTTGTGGGAATGCGACGATAAAGTTTTCACTCTCAGCTAATCCGATAAAACCTGTCGCTGGATAAAAATTTTCCCATGTGTCTCCAAAACCATGCAAGGCAATTACCAGAGGCAATGTTTCTTCACCTGCTTCATCGTATGATGATGGTACATAGAGACCATACCCCCGATTATCAAGGCTGGCTTCGTTATCTTGTGCGAGTGTGCCTATGCTTATTGTCACTAAAAATCCCAAAATTATGAGTCGTAGTAGCGTCATGATAATTTCTCCTTTATTTGACATTAGCTCGATACTATCCAATGATTATCCCAAATGTGTGAAATGCAGGTCGAATTCCTGATAACTTATTAAGAATTTCTTGACATGAATAATAGAACAAGTGTTTAATATAGATAAAAACATTTGTTCTGATAATCCATGAGCGAGATAATTCACATGAGCCAAACACCAACTATGACAGCGTTCTCACAAGAAGCACTCACATTTTTGCATGACCTACGCGAAAATAACAATCGTGAGTGGTTCAACGCCAATAAGAAACGGTTTAAAGATGAACTACAAGCCCCAAGTGTTGAACTCGTGGCGACGCTTGGCACGCGCTTACAAGAACATTTCCCTGAAATTACCTACGATGTAGCGATTAATGGTAGTGGCTCTTTGATGCGTATTTATCGTGATACGCGCTTTAGCAAAGATAAGACCCCATACAAGGAAAATATCGCAATGGGATTTTCCGCAGGGGCAAAGAGCAAAATGGCAAAACCGAGCTTCGGCATACAAATTGGTGCAGAATCGGCTGGCGTGATGGCAGGGCAATTTGGTTTTGATAAAGAGCAACTCAAAACTTATCGTGATGCTGTCAGTGATACGACACAAGGGAATGCTATGTTAGAGGCTATTCAAGCCGTTCAATCAGCAGGCAATTATGTCATCAAAGGAGCGCACTACAAGCGTATCCCACGCGGATATAATGCACTTGATGACGAACGCGATCCTTATCTGCTCTACAATGGTTTGTGGGCATCCTATGAAACGATTCCTGCCGATGTTGTCACCAGCGATGTTTTCGTCGATACAGTGATAGAACACTTTGTTGCGATGAGTCCGATTCAACAATGGTTGCAGGAGATATTCTCATGAGTGATTCTATTGCCAAGTTTGAGCGTATCCGCGAGGCACTTGTCAGCCAGCACGAAAATGTCAGCAAAGGTAAAATGATGTCCAGCGAAGCAATTACTTACAAGGGCAAAGTCTTTGCTTTTTATGGACGCGATAAAATGATGTGCTTTAAACTAGGGCGTGATTTCAAACCAGAGAATCACAACATCGCTGAGTATCGCATTTTATCACCCTTCAAAAACAAAAAACCAATGGTGGATTGGTTCTTGATTGATGACCATCAACAATGGGATACCTTGGCGAATTATGCTTTGAATAAAATGCGTGAGCAATTGGACTGAGACCATCGCTACACCTAGATGACGATTTCAGGTATAGTACAAGGTATCCGAGGGGGTGGTTGTGTCCTGGTGGATGCCCCAGTCTTCAAAATCGGTGGTCGGTTGCGTGACAAGCGACGGTGGGTTCGACTCCCATCCACTCCCGATATATCGAAAACATGGTGAAGCTATGCCTAGCTTAGGCAATCATTGATCTCTACTGAGCTTCACTAAATATAATTTCTCGGATGCAGACGATGATGATGAACGTGATTAAATAGCAAAAGCGCGCAAATTCGCGCGTTTTTTTGTATCCAAGAGTGCAGTTATACCTTTGTAGTTGCTTCCAAAACAATGATTCCAGCATCTTTGCTCAAACTGTAAACTAAATCCTTCTCGTATGCTGAAAAAGGCATCAAACGTCTTTCAGGCATCGTAAAGTTAATTGTTCCGAGACGCTTTCTATCTGATATTATTGGACTAGCAATGTATGTTTCCAACTTAAACTCTTTGTAAGCAGGATGGCGAAAATGTTCTGTGACAGCAAAATTCTCTATTGCTACAACAGTATTTGAAACCATACTCATTGTGATTTGACAATAGGTCACCCCAAGGTTGAATTCTTTCCCAATTAGCTCGGAATTGTTAGAGTAAATTATGGTGTATTTGTCACCGATAATGTGACTAATGATTCCCAACTCTAGGTTGAGTTTTTTTAGTCCTGCATCAATAAGTTGTTCAGCTCGTTTCTCCCAAGAGAGTGAACGATTTTTTGAGGTAGCAATAAACTTTTGTGT
>JBCCSC010000063.1:0-31982 GCA_039200705.1 Chloroflexota bacterium | reverse complement strand
CAATAGCAACGGTTGGATGTTTTGAGATGTTGCAGGCTTCTCTCAAGCCATCAATACCCCATAAGGCTTGGCAATCATCTTTGCTATTGGTTGGGAATATTGCACCAATGCCAACGTAGTCAACATCACATTTATTAGCGATTTTTAATTGTTCTATGGTGTTAATTGTTAGTCCAAGAATTTTGTCTTCTCCAATCATCTGGCGAACTAGTGTTGGTCGAAGGTCACCTTGACCAATATGAACACCATCTGCATTTGTATCAAGTGCAATATCAACGGTTTGCCCCTCATCAACGGTAACGGTATCGGTGAGCGGAATCATCCAATATACATAGATGTCGTAGATACCGGGTGGCACATCAAAACTACCGTAGGCTGTACCCATCGAGAAACCCGTTTCAGCCAAACGTATGTCAAACGATGGATCGTCAATCATTTCACCCGTGGCTTCGTCAACCAAACGGATGATGCCCATCTCAACAGAGATCATCACATCGACTATACTGTCAGCTTCAACCGTGACTTGCTCATGATACGGAATTGCAGAATACACGTAAACCTCATACACACCAGGAGGCACATCGAAGCTGCCATAGGCTGTCCCAACGTAATCTCCCGTCTCTGCGAGCCGTACATTGAACGACAGATCATCAACTAAGTTGTCTGTGGCCTCATTGATCAACTGAATTGTGCCAATTTCGGTCGAGATCGTAACATCGACCACACTGTCGGCTTCAACTGTGACCTGCTCAGCGTAAGGAACAATCGAACGAACCGTAACATCGTAGACACCGGGTGGCACATCAAAACTACCGGAGTACGTCCCAATATACTCACCACTTTCTGACTGTCTTACATCGAACAACGGGGCTTGAAGCACTTCGTTTGTAGCCTCATCGATCAGGCGAATCGTCCCGGCATCCGTATCAACAATCAGCACAGTTGTCTCACCCTCAGTGATTGTCACCATTGCTTCAAATGGGATAATTGTTGCTACCTCAACCTGATAGCTCGCAGCGGGTAGATTGGTTTCCCCAACAAAAGCACCGACATAATCACCATTCATATCAGTCACGCTGAAACGCACTTCCTCTAGAGGGATTGCATCCTCATCGACAAGCTGCAACTCCCCAATTGGTACAGGGTCAATGACAATATCTGTTGTTTGATCGGGGTTTACAGTGATTGTCTCAGTGGTTCCCTCGCCTACCTCGACAATCACGACATAGTCTCCAGCAGGTACGGCGGCTGCCCCCACGAAGTTACCAAGAGTTTCCCCATCAGATATATTTAGTACGAAGGGAATATCCGTCAGTTCCTCCCCGTTTGGGTTGACGATCCTCACACGACCATCCAGCACTACTGCTGCTGACTGTAATGACTCAGTCAAACCATCGGCATCTTGAGCATCGTAATAGACACCTTCTGTCACCTGTGCAATACACTGAAGTTGAGCGCGGGTCGTAGCGTCCGCCGCAAAGCCAACTGTGTTAACGACGAGATCGACATTCTGCGCTTTCAATGCAGCTGCGACAGCACATGGGTCTCCAGTACAGGTTTCTTCACCGTCTGAGAGCAGCACAATGGTGCGTGAGCCATCTTCCGGAAAAGAGCTAGCTACCTGTCGTAACGTGTCGCTAATCGGGGTATACCCTACTGCATTGATGTCGCGTACAGCTGCATTGAGCGTTTCGCTATCAACCAAACCAAACGAAATCACCTGCTCAATATCACGGCAGGAGGCAACAGGATCATCCTGTGGTAGCCGATGACCATAGACCCACAGAGACAGATTTGTCCCCTCTGGTAGCTGTGTTACGGTTTCGATAACGGCGGCACGCGCGATTTCTATACGATTGCTGTCGCCCAAGCTAGCCTGCATGGATCCACTGGCATCAAGGATAACTGCAATGTTGCTTCGGATACCTTCAGATTGTGTAGTGCTGCTCATTGTGATTACAAAGCTTGCTATAATAGCTAAACCGATTGAAATAGGTTTTAGTGTTTTCAACGCGATACTCCTTATCTACATATAACATCTAAACAAAGACTCCCCAATACATGAACATTGTGAAGACAGATCAATCAACCCGAAACGCTACAACATTAGAAAACCGTCTCGACATTGCTGATAGCGATATTGAGCGTTGCGCTTTGTTGCGCAATGGCGGCATTGGGATTCGTTGCGATATTAACCGTTGCCGTAAGTGATAAAATGGACTCAATCGTAATCGACCCCGCATCACCTTCGGCGTATAACTCACTAAAACTACCGACCATGACTGTAGCGCAGATTGATGTACCATCAAAATCACTGCCACAGCTAACGAGCGGATAGAGTCCTGATATCGTGTTTTCCGGCAGATTCAGGAACACACTGATGTCATCGATTGTTACACCCTGAGACACATTACTTATAAGCTGTAAAGTGTATACGGGGGCGATTGTACGATCTCCGATCGTCTGTCCATTTGGCAGATGAGCGCTATAGAGAATGGTGTATTTGGGGACTGATTGTTCAATGAGATTGCACCCAAACACAAGCTTAACATGAGCTACATTCGTATTTGATGCATTCATATCGGCTGTGGTCGGTTCCTCTAGAACTGTGTTTTGCGTGTCAATGTCCCTGCAAGCACTCACTAGAAAGGATAAAACAAACCCAATGACAAGCGTGACATATCGCATTGTGTGTATGACTCGCTCTTTAATCATCTCTATCTGGCTGGCTACTATCTCACCCATAAGTCTTATGTGCATCGTGGCTTCGATACCTTAAGATAGGGAGACATCGTTTGCTAAACGTTTGCTGGAGATGCAAATGCTAAAAATTATGTTTCTTGGCTACCCACAAGTCTACGTAGGCGAGCAATTAATCGAGAAGTTTATGTCTACAAAGGTAGTTATTCTGCTGTGTTATCTGATAATCAATCCAAAGATTCACTCGCGGGAGAGGTTAGCAGCCCTGTTGTGGGGGAATATGCCGGATAACAAGGCAAAATCGAACCTCCGGCAGGCACTACATGACTTGAATAAGCGTCTGAATGGGTATCTCGATATCTCACGCCAAACCGTGCAATTTCATCAAATAACGTCTTGTCAAGTTGACGTTCTAGAGCTTCAGGCTATTGCCAATAACCCTAACTCAAGCATCACTGATTTAGAGTACGCGGCGACCCTGTACAGAGGTGATTTCTTAGAGGGGGTCTACTTAGAGCAAGAGGGTGATCTCGACGACTGGTTACGCGCTGAGCAAGAGCGGCTGCGTTTACTCTATCTGGATGTGCTGGAACGGTTATATGTACGACTGTCGAATGAGAATAGGTGGAAACAGGCTCAGCAGTTACTTCAAGAGAGCCTGCGTGTTGAACCCTTACGTGAGGCTACCCATCGTCAATTAATGGAGGTATACATACATCAGACCAAATGGGACGAGGCGATTCAGCAATATGCAAAATGCCGAACCATATTGGTTGACTCCTTTGGCATTTTGCCATCCAAACAGTCCACACGACTCTACCATTACATTCTATGGCGCAGGGACTATAGACCAATACAACTACCGACTTATTCGGGTGCTTTTTTTGGGCGAGAGCGTGAAAGCACACATGTGCTTAATTTATTTAGCTCGCCAGATACTCGCCTGGTAACGATACATGGTTATGGCGGTTCTGGCAAAACAAGGCTAGCGATACAGATTGCACGGTCGCTCATGGGGTTCTTTCGTGATGGTATTCTTTACTTAGACCTGACAGAGATTTCGGCAGCAGATCGTTTTGTCATGTTGCTAGCAGAGGCATTGACACTAGAGGCACCCCCTCAATCACGTGTTGAGGAGCATATTATTGACTTTCTACATGACTGCGAGATGCTTATCATTCTCGATAACTTTGAGCATGTTATCACCGCACGAAATACTGTTGAAAAAATAATTCGTAACACCCCCAATATCAAGCTACTAACAACATCTCGCGTTCGGTTGGGCATCGCAGGGGAAAACACCCTCACAATTCATGGTCTCGCTACGAAAAGTTCCCAGCCAGATCATGTCTCTGCGGCTGTGAGCTTGTTTCAGCAAGAGCTTCATCGCGTCCGAAACACAAAGGATTTAGACCCCCATCAGTTGCAGTCGGTTGAAGACATCTGCCGTCGGCTTGAAGGATTGCCACTTGCGATTGAAATGGTCGCGAGTTGGTCACACATGCTATCGCTGGAGGATATTCGAACAAAGCTAGAAGAAGCGTCATTTCCGCTAGAATCTCAACCTACACAGAATCATCATGTCAGTATGCGGGCAATCTTTGATGAGACCCGTCACCAACTCTCCACACTGATGCGGGCAAAGCTACCTACACTTGCTGTGTTTCGTAGCGGATTCGACATCAACGCAGCCAAAGCTATTTGCGATATTGGGTTGCGTAACCTCTCAACTTTGGTAGATCACGCTCTGCTGAAGGTTGATGGTCATGGACGTTTCTACATGCATGAGCTTGTGCGCCAATATGTCTTGGATGATCTTGTGGCAGATCATGCCGAATATAATTCACTCCAGCACCATCACATGTCCTACTTTCTAGGTGTATTATCGGAGAAGGCTTCCCTTCTGGACGGTGAGAGTCGATCGGAGGTCACTCAACAACTAAAGGGAGATCATGAAAACATCATAAGCGCATGGCGATATGCAGTCCATCTAAAAGATGACAAACATCTTTTTCGTTCTTTTATGGGTTTGTGGCATTATCTACATTCGCTGATGAGATATTCTGAATGCATCCAGATGTTCCAAGAGGCATTGGCTCAACTCAAACCAGATCAGTCTCCCGAGCTAGCTGCCCACCTGCATATTCGGATTAGCATGTTGCAGTATTATCAGATGAAAAATACATCTGCTTACCAACATGCCTCGACAGCTCTAGGGTTGACTGACAGTCTAAAAGATGTTCGCATTCGCGCAGATGCTCTTTTTGTGCTGAGTGCCATTGAAGAACACCAAACTGGGAACTTAACACAGGCGATACATCTCGCGGAACAGAGTTTAGATATCTGTAACAACTTAGATGACTACATGGTGATGAAAAGACTTGGCGCACTCGGTGTATATCATATCAATGCCGGGCATTGGGAGACCGCGAAAAAGGTTTATCAAGCACATTCAGAACTAACCCATAAGCTAAACATGCCAGATTGGGAACTCGAAACATTGTACGGGCTAGCACGTGTTGCTATTCAGGAAGGGCAATCGCAGTTAGCAATCGAGTATATGCGACGTGCAGACGCTATACATGATACATACTATGATGGGTATGACATCTCTCCAGAGCAACTATACTATTGGGGCGTGGTTTGGCTGAACAACCAAGATTACCGTCAAGCACGTCAACAGCTCTTGCTAGTGCTAGAGCTATCGGACTCTGTAGACCATGTTTATGCCGTCGCTATGAGTAAAATCGGTCTGGCGCGTGTCGCCTTGGCGACTGGCGACCCGCAAAGTGCCCAATACTGGCTCTATGACATCATGGACTTTTTTCAGCGAATTGATGGCGTATTTCCATTGGTCCATGCGCTTGCGATTTATGCGGAATGGCTTCAGCATACAAACAGAATTCGATCAGCTACTTTGCTCGCCTCACTGATTTACAAACACCCTCATGAGTTCTATGAGCCAAGACACCAAGCGGCACAAATTCTTGAAACTGCAAATTCACCTATTTATACAAGCTTGGAAATCCATCAGGCTATTCCACATCTCATATCGGGGGCAGAGATTCATGAGGAGATACTCCACAGGTTAATACAATCGATCCGTCAGAAGCCTATATAGCTGAGTGTATAGGTTTTTACACTTTGGCATTTCCTCTGTGGGCTACGTGAGATTCGCAATTGCCGGACTAGCAGTCTTGATGTATCCAACAAACGTTTGCCAAACGGTTATCTTTTAGCCTACAACCAGATAACGGGCTATTAGGAGATACATCATAATGAGAGTATTAGCATTAATCGCTTTCTTAGTTCTTACCCCCTTTGCTGTCGGTGCTCAGGAAGATATACCGCCACCAACATTTGTTAGCTGTCAGGGCGCTACTGGATGTGTAGTGTCGCCTATTGATGGCAAAATACCGCATGACCTTGCAGAAAGGATGTTCGGTGAACAACCACAGGGTTCTGAAAACGTCATTGTATGTCTGGGGGATCGTTGTCTCTGGTCTTTTGTTGACCCTCAGGATATTGATATCACAATGGAAGGTGGAGACGGCATTATTCCGTCTGCGGAGCCTGTAATCCCTCCCGCATCCGATGCGGTTATACCCCCATTCCTGTTCTGCGACGCAGGCAATGGATGTCAGAGCTCCGAAGTGCCAGATAACCTGACTGCCGATGACATCGACTTGATCGTCGGACCCCGACCCAATCAGAATGCGGACTTAGTTTTCTGCACTGCAGGTGGCTGTCATTGGACAGAGTTAGAACCAGAGGATGTGGATCGTATCCATGGTGGCGATGGTGATATTCAACTCCTTGCCCCACCTAACTCAGAAGAACCTACTACAGATTCAACAGAGAATGATCCGGCTGAAGTACGTGCTGGCAATTGGTTTCTTGTACCCAGTGATATAGTTATTGAGTGTCCGGGGTTAAGCACTGTTTTCCCTGTGACTGGAGAACCTTTGCCGTTGAATGTTGATACACTCAATGCAGGCACTTCGATATTCGGTAGTCTCGACCAAGTTCTCAATGCACAGGGGGCGGGCTTGCTACCTCCTGATGTTGTTGCCGACCTCACCGAAGCAGATGATATCGCTGATGAGCTTCAAACAACTGATGATGCTGTAGACCCCAACGGGCTTTTGTTCACAAATCTGTCGGAACTTGCCATCGCAGGTGAAACCTATACAGAAACATTCCCAGTGGATGAAACGGGTGAGATTGACGGCGAGGTCTTGTTGGTGCTGACTTTTGATACTGATGCGTCGTTCTTTGGTGAACTCACAATGAACATTATTGTCCCAAATGTGGGCGTTTGCGATGTCAATATGCCATATACTGGTTACTTTGAGCCTGATGAGTAAACATGTGAGGATGGGGTTAAATACACAGAGAAACCTCGAACAGTGGAAGCGTTAATCGTTCAGGATGGAACAAAGATACAGATATGGGGCGCTTCACAAACCCTGATCATCCTAATTTCTGTGACATTTGTACCAGTGAGTATCCTAATTTCGCGGCAGTGAGTTATTTATGTGAATCGCGCTGACATATCACAGAAATCCACTAGCATATAAGACCTGAACAACCCATGTTTGAAGATTTTAGAGTAGAGGGAGTTTATCATAGATCCCTCTATGCCAAAATAGGTATCACAAATTCACATTTATGGTAACGATTTGCACTCAAACCTTTGCTCATAAGATAGCCTGAGCTATTTTTGCTCCTATTTCGCTTTTTCTCTGACTCTACTTGGATGGGAACATATTTCGCTCACTGGCGACTACATTTGGAATCCAACCCTCTCAACTAAACTGACTAACTTGAGGGATTTACTAACTATCCTTAGCAAACGTTCAGCAAACGCCTTAGCAGTAAGTTGTCATTGAATTGAATGTGCAGGGCGTATCATTATGAGTGCCGAGAAACAACATTCCGTGTTTGAGACAATTATTCTTCAAGCATGGGCAGAGGGAACCGAGGGAGTACATGGCGTCTGGCGTTTCCGTGTCCACGATGTGCGTACAGGTGAAATCCATATCTTTGCGACATTAGGTGCTTTACTACATCATTTACACTCTCAGTTCAATTTCAACTCGGCAATTGATATTACCAGTAAGTAGGGAAGAAAGGCTATCACATGAATTTACAATCATTGAATTTAGCGCGAACAGCATCTTTACTGATGAAAACGTATCCCATTCTCCTGATGCGGTTAGGTGTCACGCTGTTATTCTGGCTTGTTGCTTTGATCTATTTTGCAGTTGTAGGCACGGTGGCTTTTCTCATTGGTAATGCCATTCCGATTCTAGGGCTGATCGTGTTTGTGCTAGCTCTAGGTGGCTTAGGTGGTTTATATCACCTCGCACATCGCTACGTTTTTTATCTGCTGAAAGCGGCTCATATTGTGGTAATCAGCGATCTCATAGCACATGGCAAACTACAAACTAAAGTAGGGCAATTAGCGTACGGAAAAGCGCAAGTGCAAGAACGCTTTGGTGAGCTAAGTGCGATGTTTGTCGTTGACGAATTGGTATCAGGTGTTGTTCTTTCATTCACAAGAACTGTATATCGTATTAACCGATGGATTCCAGGAAACAGTGAAACGCTAGAAATGTTAGTTCGGGTCATTAACCGAATCATTTACTATTCGACTAATTACATTGATGAAGCAATTCTCGCACGTAGTTTTTACGAGCAGACCGATGGCGATATTTGGGAGAATGCGAGAGATGCTGTTATTCTGTACGGGATGACATGGAAGCCCATACTGATGAATGCTATCGCCTTGATGGTATTGAGCTATGTTCCATTCATCGTCGCATTGGTTATCTTTGCCTTGCCGATAGGCTTGCTTGTAGCGACTATTTCTCCACAATTAGCAGGTTGGTCAATTATTGTATTACTCATTCTGGCATGGCTTATGAAAGTGGCTGTTGGTGACACTTTCGCTATGACAGCAATTATTCTTACCTACCACGAAGAAACAAAAGGGCTAGAACCGAACCCAGAAATATCTAACCGTCTACAAGGTATTAGTGATAAATTTCAAGAACTCACTGAAAGAGCAAACGAAGAAATTAGCAGCATCAAGCCGAATCCTGCACCCTCAAATACCGATGATGATCTATCTAATGTATCACCTACAACACAATGATCACCTGTGGTGACATTATGTTGTAAGAACAAAAAATCCTATTGTGGACATTAAGAATCTGATGTTTGCAATCATTTACTTCAAGTTGACAAAATTTCAAAGATAAGGGAAAAATCTAATGTCTAGCTTCTGGTCTATTCTGTTCGCTATCTGTATTGCTTTACTACTCACTGCTTGCGAGGACAATACAACAAGTGATGCTAGCTCAAATAATCTTGACGATGTTACCGTAAATACTGGCACTAATGGCGAAAATCTTTCAAACGATACTGGTGATCTGAGTTTACAAGAGGGAGAATACTATGTTATCCAAGCAACGGGTGCGATCAATTATCTCATTGCGAGCGATGTCTGGGGTGGACAGTGGATCAGTCGGCGGCTTGTCGATGCGGGAGATCGTTGGTGGCTGAGGTTAGGCGGTAGCAACGCCATTGATGAACCCGCAATCAGCGTGATTGATATGGAGCTTTTCAAGGAAATTCAACCCGGTACACATGACTTGGGCGAGTGGAATCTTTTGACTGCCCCCGATGCAGATAACCCAATCCTGATTCGTAATGCACATATTCGCTATCCTAATTATGAGATCCTGAACATGTCAGAAGATTTTGATGGAACCATTACAATTGATACTATTTCCAGTGAAGGTATGAGTGGTAGCATCACAATAACACTTCATGGTGAAGGTGGTGATGTACAGGTGAATGCTGTTTTTGACGTACCCGTCGTTGACCCCTTTGTACCTGAGGAATAACAACACAATTTAGGTAAGCGGGGAAGAGCAACCTATTGTGACTTCCCCTGCTATCTAACTGTAGATACACTTGATCTCATCAAGTGCACTAGGGGTAGTTACGGCATACGCGATAAATCCCCCCAAGTCAGTCGGTTGAACAGGAACTTCGTCCAGTCAGGAAGTGTTGCTCATCTGAGATGACATGGTAGGATTTCTGCCTAGCTGAGTAAGGATAGTCAATGAACACACCACCATCTTTCAAGAGTACCGAGCTGATGCCTGCCCCATTCAGTTGGGTCGAAATCCTGGCAGGCGATGGGGTAATGAAAACCGACGATCTTGATGTCACATTAGAAATTCCTACTAAATCCTATTGGATCAGTAAATATCCTGTGACCAATGGGCATTTTGCAAAATTTATAGCTACAAACGGATACCACACAGAGCGTTGGTGGATAAAACGAGGTTGGGACTACTCCCAGCAGCAGAAGTGGGTAGAAACACGTTTGTGGAATGAGACTAGATGGAACGGTCATACCCAACCTGTTGTTGGGGTTAGCTGGATGGATAAGTGAAGCCACAGGCGAAAACATCATCCTACCCACAGAAGCTCAATGGCAATATGCAGCACAAAGTGGTGATGGTAGAACTACCCATGGGGCAATCACCGGGATTCAAGGCTATGCAATAATGCCGATCATGGTTTTGCGAAAACCACACCCGTAACTCGTTATAAAGGACAGAGTGATAGTCCATTTGGCGTTGTTGATATGGCGGGTAATGTATGGGAATGGTGTGTAACAGGCTTTGAGACACAAACAAATACACTTGATGTGAGGACATTACGTCGAGTGTTACGTGGCGGCGCATGGTACAGATATGTTGCATCGAACCCATATCGTTGTGATGTTCACAATGGAGACGAGCCTTACTTTGGTGAGGATACAATTGGTTTTCGTATTGTTCGAGAAAAGTAGATTCATTGTTTGCGGCATATTGAATGAAAACAGCCCATTTGCGGTTTTCTGACTCTGTGTTGACAAAAACCAATATGTAGTATATTTTGTTACATATGAGTAACAATAGCAACTTCACCATCGCTGTACACACACTCACATTGATTGCCAGGCACGGGCAACCCCTATCCTCATCGTTCATTGCGGATAGCGTGACAACCAGCCCCGTGACAATTCGCAAGCTAGTTCGTGTGCTGAGAGAGGGCGGTCTTGTAAGAACCCTACCGGGTAGTGCGGGTGGGACAGTGCTATCGCGTCCAGCATCGGATATTTCCCTCAAGGATATATACGAGTTGTTCCGTAATGAGACGCTTTTTGGTCTGTACCCGTCGAACCCCAACCCTCAATGTATCGTGGGGCGTCATCTTGAGGGGATTTTGGTGAACGTCTTTGCAGACGCAGAATCATTGTTAGCGTCGTTTCTCGCAAAAACAACATTGGCAGACATCTTAGAAACTGTCGTTGAACGTGATGAAAAGCTGACTTAAATTTTTTTGCAACCAATATGTAGCGCTTTTGTATACATATCGATTTCGATGATAATCCAGAAGGGAAACAACATGGTGACTATGAAAGCGATTGTGGTAGAGGAGCGAGGTGGGCCAGAGGTGCTGCAGATTCGTCACGTTCCGCGCCCGGTTGTAATGCCGGGATGGGTATTGATACGGGTACGTGCGTTTGGTCTCAACCGCAGTGAAATGTTTACACGGCAGGGTCACTCTCCAAGCGTGACGTTTCCACGAATTTTGGGGATCGAAGCCGTCGGTGAAGTCGTTGAATCTCCAGACGGACGCTACGAACCCGGTCAGAAAGTAGCAGCCGTTATGGGGGGAATGGGACGTGCCTACGATGGCGGATATGCGGAATACGTTGCACTGCCTGTTGAGCAAATTATGCAGTTGGATAGTAATTTACCATGGGAGATACTCGGCGCAATACCAGAAATGTTCCTGACAGCATTCTTTTCCCTGCACGACGGACTGGAAATCGCATCAGGGCAAAGTTTACTGGTGCGTGGGGCAACTTCATCTGTTGGCATGATGTCAGTTCAGTACGCGAAGCAACTTGACCTTACTGTATTCGGGACGACGCGGAGTGAAAGCAAACGACAAGCGTTGTTAAATGCCGGGGTCGATGAGGTTGTTATTGACACTGGGCAAATTGCTAAGGAAGTTCGCAAAATGCTCCCTGGTGGTGTTGACCGAGTACAGGAACTTGTTGGTGTGAAAACGCTACTTGACTCGATGGAGGCCACTGCTCATAAGGGCATTGTATGTGTAACGGGTATTCTGGGAGGGGAATGGTCCATGAGAGACTTTGAGCCTATCCGACAAATTCCTTCAAACGTTAGACTCACAGCATATAACAGTGGGGCAATCAAGGTAGGAGCCGCAACGGACGCGCTACAGGCGTTCGTTGTCGAGGTAGAACGGGGGATATACACACTGCCCATCGATAAAGTCTTTACATTTGACCAAATCGTTGAAGCACACCATTACATGGAATCCAACCAAGCCAATGGTAAGTTAGTGGTTCTTACAGATTAACAGGAAGTCTGTTCAGTTAGAAGAATAGCTCATCTAAGATGACATGGGGAGTTCTAAGCGTACGCCGCCTTCGCCTCAACTTATCAAGGTTGCTTGGAGAATAGAATGTACAGCCCGTTTGTTTTCGCTTAGCTTCGTCATTTCTTGCTCTCTTGTACTGAGATTACTCGATCTCATTTCGTTTGCAAAGAAGGTTTAGTGTTCATGCAAACAAAAATAGCTCAACCTCATCGCGGAGCATGTCATCTCAGATGACATGGGGAATTTTCTGGCGTATGACGTACCCCTCCCTTTTGGAAGGTCGTGTTAAGAATAACTGATATTTACCACAAATTAGGACAGGTATTGTAATTTGCAGTATAGTTTAGAAAGTTAAAAGGACTTAGTAATGGGCAGAGTCATTTCAGATATGTCGATGTCATTAGATGGTTTTATCGCCAAGCGCAACGGTGATGACGGTGGATTGAATCATTGGGTTTTTAGTGGCAACTATAATGTTCAAGCGGATGGTATGACTTTTAGTCTTACTTCTGAAAAAAGTGCCAACGTCTTCCGTGAATTTGTTCAGAATGCAGGTGCGTTCGTTGTTGGACGACGTACATTTGAAGCGGGTGGCGCAGTCGCGAGTTTTCAGCTCCCAACGTTTGTACTAACGCGCACGATGCAAAAAAGTGACGACCCACGAGTAACCTTCATCACAGATAATATTGAAACTGCTTTGCAAAAGGCACACTCTGTTGCTGAAGGCAAAGCTGTGTACATCGGTGGTGGCGCAGATGTCGCACAGCAGTATTTGCGGGCATGTCTGATTGACGAGTTACATATCAATCTTGTTCCCACTGTCTTTGGTGAGGGAATTCGCCTTCTGGACAAGCTCAACACGACCCATTTGAAAGTATTGGATGTCATTGAAGGCGATAGCGTGACTCATATCAACAGGAAGTCCGTCCAATTGGAAAATGCTGCCCATCTGAGATGACATGGGTGGTTTTCTGGCGTATCATGTAACTGCCCCAAATTGGATTCCTGGTGGATGTTTTTGGTGAAAAATGACCAGAAAACACAGTAGTTTTTACATGTGCCAATCGTGCTTCTAGCAGGTAATGTGTCTTTGTTTGCACACGGAATTGAGAACTTGAGCTAATTTCGCATATACCTTATTTTACTCTATATGCCTGGAAATATTTTAAGAGTGGTACTCACACAATAGACAATCAACGAGGATTACAAATCATGTCAATAAACCACACTCTCAAAAAGAAAAAGAATGAGAACATACGCTCTTGGGGTAAGTGGATTCTGTACACAGTCACAACATTGCCCTGGATATGGTTAATCTGCTTCGGGATATTTGTGCTTTTTGCAGTATATGAGTTGGGATACATCCCTACCCCCTATAATCCTGATCCCAAGGATATAACGAGCGGTCGTTTTTTCTATAGCATGACAATGATCTTATTGCCGCTTTTATGGTGGCCTAGCGTGTTCCTACACTTGGTTGTGCCTATGAGCTATCGAGCACGTGTTAAAGATCGTTTTTCTTTGATAGCTATACAGATGATAGGTTTCGCACTTTCAGTTGTCGTTCTGCGCAGTGACTTAGGCATCTGGCTGATGGATTGATATAGGACCTGAGTTGTGTTCAGGAGAACCATGGCATATGCCAGAAATTCCTATATTCAATCTGAGCGGTGAAAAACGATGTCTGGAAAAGATCAAATTTTGCCCTGCATTACCCTCACGGGTATGAAACAAGATATGAGATCGGAAGTTCAACCCCAACCTCGCTTCATCGGTCTTGTGAGGGTTGGAGGTCTAATCCTGACAGTCCTTTTTCTGGTCGGTCGTGGAACATAACCGACCATCACATCTGTGCCGCCGACATCAACTACATCACCGCTGTGGAGCGGGGTATCTAGCTATAACGGCGTGATTCGGCATGTACACGGCATACGCTAGATAAATCCCCCACGTCATCTCATTTGAGCAGCTCTCCACAACTGGACGGACTTCCTGATAAACAGCCAAGAAGTTGTTACAGATATTCTGTTATTCAATGGTCTAGGTGTTCATGTAGTCAATTCTGGTGAAGAAGCACTTCAGAATATCGCAGCACATACTTACGATGCAGTGCTAATCGATTTAGAACTGCCAGGGATGAATGGCTGGGAGTTATTAGATAATTTACGAAAAATATCCTCGACACCCTGTATTGCGATAACAGCTTATGACAGTGAAAAGGTGGAACAGGAGGCTTATCGGGCTGGTTTCGTCGGCTACTTTGGTAAACCCTTAGATATATTGACTTTTGGACGCAAAATCTTGGAATTCATGGCGTAGGTCCCTTAGGATTGTCAAGTTATCGCCAAATGGTAATTCATAATATTTGCTAGGATCATCGACAATCACACATCAAACGTTATAATATAGCTAGTGTTTATCTTAGATTTTCGCTGAATAATCTAGCTCATCATGTGATCAAGTTCTATGCATAAGGGATAAAGATGGCAATTGAAGTATCATGGGGAAATGATGAACAAACATATGTCTACATTCGTGTCGAAAACGCTTGGACATGGTCAGACTATCGGGCGAGCCTTGAGCAAGCCAATGAATTAATTGAAAGTGTTGTCTATGATGTTGCCATCATCACACATATGGTCAATCCGCTTGCTCGACACTTGCCTCGAAATGCGTTTTTACAATGGGGTAAATCTATACAAAACAACCCTGCGAATCTAAAAACCGTCATTGTTGTGCCAGGTGAACCACGGGTTCGGGTCTTCGTGAATACAGCAGACAGATTGTTCGGGAATATTTTGTCGTTTCGTTTTCGTATGGCGGAAACATTGGAGGAAGCGCAGAAGATTGTGAGAGAACTACATCCCACTTCAATAGAGATTTAGTTATGAAGTTTCATCGGTGAACTAGTGAATATTTTCATCTGATAATTCTTTGAGATTTAAGTTGCTTTTTGACTGCCAGCTATGAAAGGAATCCACACCTCAAATTCTGTACCTTGATCAACCTCGCTTTTGACATAGATACGCCCTTGCATCAAGTCAATCAGAGAACGGACGATAGCTAACCCTAAGCCAACACCTGATTGATGTTGACGTGTCATGCTCCCATCACCTTGCCAAAATTGGTCAAAAATACGATTCTGTACATCAAGTGACATGCCCATTCCCGTATCTTGAACTCGAAATCCCCAGTAGTCTGTATCGTGCGTCACGAAAGAAATACTGACCTGACCTTGTTCGGTAAACTTGATGGCATTGTGTCCCAAGTTGGTTAGAATTTGCATCAAACGTATATGATCTCCATACACTGTAGTAGGGAAATCAGGTGTAACAGTGATCTTCAAGTCTAATCCTTTGCCCTCCGCTAAGGGCATTAGAACCTGATGTAACTCTTTGCTTATTTCATCCAATACCAGATGCTCAGTGACTAGTTGAACACTGTCTACCTCTAGTTTAGCTTGATCAAGTAAATTCTGTAAAAAGATATTTAGCCTTTGTGCATTTTGAGTGATGGTATCAAGGCGAGATATCTGTTTCGCAGTCAATGTATCACCGACAGTTTTACGAAGTATATCTGTTGAAAGGATAATCGTACTCAATGGTGTTCGTGCGTCATGGCTAATATTCATCAAAATTTGAGACTTAATACTCGACGCTCGCAAGGCTTCATCTCGTGCTATTGCTAATTCATTGGCTTGTTGTTCAAGTTTTAATTGCGTCTGTTCCACTTTTCGAATGGACGGATTTAATACCCCCACCCAAATTCCGATCACGCCAATACAACCAATAAAGGTCAATACATAACTAAGATAACGTATTTGTTGAATGCGTTGTTGTGTTTCTATATCATATTGGAATACTATCGCATCCATACCCATCAGGAAAGCGTTCTCATGCGCTAAAATAGTTTGAAGATAATAGTCATAACTTTCACTGCAGTTCGATTCTTGGCTACCGTTATTGAGAGCAAGAATGCAATGTGTGGAAATGACTATCTGTTGGTAATCCATCTCAATGAGGGCAAAGAGGTTAGTAACAGAGAGAGTATTTGAACCAGGCAATCCTAGTTCAGTATCACCTTGTTGTAAGCCGTTATGCACTTCCTCCCATGATTGAAGTGTTTGAGTCAATTCATTCATATTTTGATGATGAACAGATGAATCTGAGGTATGTTGCAACAGGAGCACATTTTTTGTTAAACGCTGGCTCAACATCCGTTGGCGACCTGCAAGGTTGATGACACGAGAGCTAGACAATTGACCAGCGACTAAAAAGATGACGATGAGTTGTGAAGCTAATATGAAGCATCCAATTGCAATGAGCCCAATGATGGAGCGATGTCTCAAGTCATGTGTGTATTGCTGTGATGTTTTCGACATACACCTGTCCTGATCTAGATATTCTATTTGTCGTTCGAGCGTTATAATTTACTGTTGACGAAAATAAGACTTATTGATGCTGAGGCAAAGCATGGGCACAATCAACACTGATTTTTGGGAACAAAATCAAGACTCGAAGAATCTTGGTCAAATAGAAAAACGCACTCGCTAGTGCGTCATTTTAGTGTTCACGAGTTATTTGATTGTGTAACTGCTTCTAAAACAAGGATTCCCGCAGCTTTACTCAATTTCTTAACGAGTTCCTTTTCTTCCGATGTGAACGACACTAAACGTTTTTTAGACATGGTAAAGTTGATAGTTCCAAGACGCCTTCTATCTAATAGTATCGGACTCCCGATATATGTTTCCAACTTAAACTCTTCATAAGCTGGATGGCGGAAATGCTCTGAAACAGCAAAATGCTCAATTGCCACGATAGCACTCGAAGCCATACTCATTGTGATTTGACAATAAGTAACCCCGAGTTTAAATTCTTTCCCGACAAGATCAGAATTGTTGGAGTAAATTACGGTGTATTTGTCACCCACAATGTGACTGATAATTCCTAGTTCAAGATTCAGCTTTGTCAGTCCAATTTTGATCAGTTGTTCAGCACGCTCATCCCAAGAAAGCGAACGTTTTTGTGCATGAGCGATTAGTTCTTGAGTATTCATTTCTTCATCCTACATTACAATAAACACGATGTAATATATCGTGACCTAATTGGTCCGAGTTGTAAACTAGTCAAGTGGCTAAACATTGATTTCATAATCAAAATTTAGTTCTTGATGCACTCATAATAGATATATGGGTGACGATACTTACTAATTAAATTTACAAACATGGAGTCTACTCTGTAACCATCCACAATGAGATACATCTCATTTGAATGTGTATTGCGATAATCATTGATGAAGGTGGTATTTAAAGAGCGTCATCCTGAGACTGAAATGTCTCTGTTCAAGGAAACTAAGATAATCTAGTTTTCTCAATGTTTAAGATTTATGTCATTAGGGTCTCTACTTATCGGCAAAATGACTTTGAAAGTACTGCCGTGTCCAATTAAACTGCTTACTTCTATGCGACCTTGATGCAGTTCAATGATGCGATTAGCAATGGGTAAGCCCAAGCCAAAACCACGTTTTGTGCCTGATTTGTCAACACGATAGAAATGCTCGAAGATTTGAGAAAGGTGGCTTTCATCAATACCGACTCCTGTGTCACGAATCTCGATACTAACGTTTGTATCATCAAGACACTCAATCAAAACATCAATCTTTCCAGACTCCTCAATCGCATCAACAGCATTCTCGATTAGTGCATCAAACGCCTGTATGAGGAACTCGACATTGGCATTGATCCATATCGGTTGATTGCTGAATTCAACATGAAACAAACACTGAAAACTTATGGGCTTCACTCGCCATCTCTGAATAACTCCTGATATTATCAAACATAAATCTACATTCTCTGTAGATAAGGTCGATAATCTATCTAATTTTACAGTGGTTAACAACACATCAACTAATGTCGTGATATTAGAAACTTGATCTTCTATTTTTGCCGTATAGTCTTGTTGTCCCATCGAGTTATACAAGCGATTTAGCAAATAGGTATTGGTGCGTATAATACTCAGAGGGGTTCTAAATTCATGTGATGTCTGGGTAACAAACTTAGTGAGAATTTCAGTCCGTTCACGCTCAATAATCATCTCTAGTCGCTCTTGTTCTGCTTGTTTACGAACGCTAATGTCGCGGATAGCATTCTGGTAGACTGTTCGATGATTATATTGGCTTAAGCGACTGCTGATTTCAACGGGTATTAGAGACCCATCTTTGTGTCGTACCTCACACTCATACACCTGTGTAGCACTATGGGTTGAAATCCATGACAAATTATCCCCAGATTCTGGGATAACCTCAATGTCATCAAACGTCATGCTTAGCAACTCTTTTTTGCTATATCCTAAACGTCTTCTCATATTTGCATTTGCACGTAGAATCTGGGAGGTCTCAGCATCAACAATAACAATTGAGTCTCCTGAACCTTCAAATAGGTGGGTGAAGCGCATTTCGGCTTCACGTAACTCTTGTACGAAATTTTCTTCAGACTGGTCTTGTGTAAGCATACCCACTTCTTCATTTATCAGTGAACTACATATTTATGCTGAGATGAGACTGATACAAATCATGCCTCTAGATAACTTGTCATTCTTAACATCTAGTAATCAATGTGTATGTCCTATTGGAGGATCGGTGATACGTAGTAGCTTAGGGTCATCATAGTGCAAGATTGTCAGCGCTTCGTCTATCGAGTTGGCAAATCTACAACGTTTATTTGCTCGTTGACATAAGATTGATCCCAGCATACGAATGATAGGCTTATTACTTATGAGTAAAACAGATCCCAGATTTGGTTCGTTGAAAACCTGTGCTGTATTACTCACTTCAGACACAGTTATGTGTGGCATTGTGGTATCTCTGGCATCGATGATGCAATGCACAGGACCAATGCCTTCAAGTACAAATTGACGGACAGCTTCACATCCTGCGATGAAATCCGTTTGAGTTAGTTTGCCATTCATTTGAATAATATAAGCACACTTTGGTACAAACCATTTTACGTTCCAACTCATGACTGTCCTTGCCAAGTAACAAAACGTTATAAACGTAATATTGTTTAATAATTGAGTTTTTGTCAAGTGTGCCTGAGCTTATTCATTAAAGTCTAACCAATAGGCTAGGTCAACTCACTTAATATTGACCTTATTTTTAAGCAACCTACTCTTCTGTGATCTCATATCCTTGAGTAATGATTTTTTCGGTTGACCAACCATTTCATCACTCAGCACATATGCCGAAGCATGTTTCTTGTTGCCTCACTCGCCTAGACTCAAGCTAATTTGGCGTAAAAATGGCAAAAGTAATTTGAATGTTTATACTATGCTCTGAGATTAATAATTGATTCATCTAATAGTTGAGGAGATATCCTATGTTACAAGAGTTTCAGAAGTTTATCATGCGTGGCAATGTCATTGATTTAGCTGTTGGTATCATTATCGGGACAGCATTTACAGGCATTGTTAATTCGCTCGTCAATGATGTCATCATGCCACCAATTGGTCTATTGATTGGTGGCGTTGATTTCTCTGATATTGCGATCACACTTCAAGAAGCAACGGCAGATTCTGAAGCAGTCACGATTGGGATTGGTTTGTTTATCAATCAATTGATTAGTTTCCTAATTATCGCATTTGTTGTCTTCATGCTCGTGCGCTCAGTTAACAACTTGATGGCACGTTTCGAGAAGGAAGAAGAGGAAGCACCAACAGAACCCACCACAGAAGAAAAATTATTGGACGCAATCAATGACTTGACGGCAGCGATAAAAGAAAATTAATCGTGTATTGCAACACAAGTGGGGGCTTGGCTGTACCAAGCCTCATGTGACATGAAATGATTGACTGAGATATTTGAGAGGGCATAATAATCATAGTCAAAGACAGCAGACAATCACCTACTGCTTAGCCATTACCAACAACAGCTTAAAAGAAGAGGTTCATACTCTCATTAGATAGCTGGCAAGTTGGCTCTACCCAGCCAAAGGTGCATTCTCTCAAATCGAATCCCCTTGCTTTTCTCTTTGCCAGCTATTTTCCCTGATGGAAATTGTTTTATTCAATACTACCTTAGAGGATGAAAACGGTCATATTTTAGAGATTTTTATCTGCTATTGCGAATTAGCTAGTAATCCTAAGCCTAAAAAGGAACTTTCCGTGTTGCCTTTCTACAGGTATCCCGAACGAATATCTACTTAGTGATAATGATGTTGTAAGGACGACCCATAGCATCATCCACCTTTACAGTATGTTTATAAAGCTCCTCACCTCTCAGTCGGCGAACCAAACCATAAACATAACCAAAAAGCACAAACGGCGGATACGGAATGTTACACACAATCTTAACTTCTGTGCCTGTCTCCTCTATACGATACCCTTCGTCTTCTGGCACATTCCGATGATGCAGACCATAACCTGCAACAATACTTGGTAACAGTTGATACACATCTGTGACTTCCGCTGGCAACTCAAGTACATCTGCACCACTTATCCCAATAGCAACCAATTCTTCATATGAGAGTTGCTGTTCAATTTCCTTAATCACATCAAGAAAAGCCTGTTGCGAATACCAATTATCTGTGTCCAAATCTTCAAATCCATGTTGCACAAGTAACGGCTTTAGACTTTCGGCTCGCATGTTATTGAGTAAAACAGATACATTTGCACCTGAAACTTCCGCTCCTTCATTTGCTTGGTATGGCGTTGCGGTATAAACTGACATAGTCTAAGTCCTCTATTTTTTGAGAAAATGCTAACATAGTATTTCGCTCTGTTTCGTAAAGATTTATCACGTCGCATAATTAACAGGAAGTCCGTCCAATTGGTTAAAGATACACATCTAGACATAGACGGTAAATCACTTCAATAGCAAAGAATAATTATGTTATCCACACCAAAGCTAGGCAATCTGAAATTCATTTCGGTATAGTACTGACTCTTATTCATATCTCGTATTCTAAAGGGAAATAATGGTAGAGTTTCAATCATTTATTCATGCCAGAATCAAGTCTACTACAAGAATAATGCTTTCCATAGCAATTATGTTGTTAGTGCAAGAATTGTATATTTCATCTTTTTTTCGGATCAAGGTGTTACAATCGTGCCTAGATTCTTGCTTGTTGCACCCATTGCTTTTGCCCTGATTGGTATATGGCTGATTTATCAGTGGGGAATGAGTCTCAATGTCCGAAGTCATCCGCTATCTAAGCTACTGTTTGAGTCACCACAGGATCTGAAAAAGCTAGTTGTGACTAAAAATCTTGGAAATCACCGTATCACCTTCGTACAACAAGATGGTACATCATCTTTCGTAACTATCTGGAAGAACTCTTATATTGAAAAAATGATCAATCTTGTGCAACAACACACACCACAAGACATTGAGATAGAGTACAAAAATAACCTACAATAATCTGCTCTATATTAGTCTTCAACTAACAGAAAATCGGATAGCATCAACACAGTGGTTCAGACTAATAATAGGAGTAATTAGGGCTAAATCTTTTTTCAGCCCATGTCATTTTAGTAGGGGGAGTTACGGCATATGCCAGAAATTCCCCTAGTCAGATCGTCGCACTGAGTGAAATTGATTTGAGTGATGGTAGGGGAGGCAATATCTTCGTATCAATTCGAAAATCCACGCGCTTAACATCAGAGCAGATGATTGCGAACTGCCAAAAGAGCTGCTTGGGTGCGACCCGAGACATCTAGTTTGTTGAAAATCGATGTTACATAGTTGCGAATGGTTCCTTCAGATAAACATAGTCTATCAGCAATCTCTAGATTGCTCATACCCACCCCAATGAGCTTAAGTACTTCTTTCTCACGCTCACTCAGAGTCTCGAAAATAGTGGTCTCTGGTGTAAAACTACTATCAGCAACATGCTCAAACAGTTTACCAGCAATGGAGGGATCAACTGGTGTTTTTCCTATGGTAATTTCTTTGACAGCTTTGATTAAACGTTCACGAGGAGTATCTTTCAATAAATAGCCAGATGCTCCAGCACGAATGGCATCAAAAACCCATTCATCATTGTCGTACGTCGTAAGAACTAGCACATAAATCTCAGGAAAACGTGTGCGAATCTCACGTGTTGCATGGATACCATTTAAGATAGGCATTTTTAAATCCATCAGGACAATATGTGGCTTTAATTTTGCCGTTAATTCAATTGCTTGGTCACCATCACTCGCAACACCAACTACTTTAATCTCTGTATCTGTTTCGAGAATAAGTTGTAGTCCTTCTCGTACAATGTCCTGATCATCGCATATCAGTACTGTTATCATTTTTATCTTATGAGCCTCATCTCGATATCTATTGTCGTTCCATTCTCAACTTGACTATCAATTTTTAACAACCCACCCAATGCTTCCACACGTTCTTGCATGCCAACAATGCCAAATCGCTTCTCCATAGTGGTAATCTCTTCTACATTGAAGCCACGTCCATTATCACGAACAAATAGGCGAATAACCTGTCCTGTCACATTTATCATGATCTCGACTTCGGTTGCTGCTGAATGTCGATCTATATTACTTAGCACTTCTTGCATACAACGGTATAAAGTTTGTTCAATGATCGGTGATACTTTCGATATATATTCAGGGAGTTGTAAATCTATAAGCCATCCTGTACGTTGTTGATAGTCTAGAATCAGCTCTCGCAATGCTAACAAAAAGCCTAGGTCTTCTAATGGTGATGCACGGAGCGCTTCTAATGCTCGTCGTGTCTCAGTCAGACCCGAGCGTAAGCGTTGGAGAGATTGCTGAACGAGTTGCTGGGATTTCGCTTGATCTTTACTTCTCAGAGCCTGACTTGCTTCAAGCTGAACAGTTGTACTACTCAAAGTATGAGCCAGTGTATCATGTAATTCACGTGCAAGACGATTACGCTCATGACTGATGGTCAATTGTTCTAGAAGGAGCGAATGCTGTAGTAGTTGTCGATTTGCTTTTTCAAGTTCAGCGCGTTGTTGCTTTTCTAAATTATTGAGATGTGCAACTACATAACCAACTGCCAATGAGGCAAGAACTTGTCCGCTCATGCTGTTGAGCAAGAGGATCATCATGATGGGATCAAATTTAACAAGCAACAGATGAAATCCAAGGATAGCGGAAACTGTGAAAACACAGAAAATAATCACGCTACGAAACCCGTAGCATCATGCAACAATCACCAGTGGAATGAATAGGAAACCAATCCATATATCTACACTATTCAAAAAAGGTGTTGCCCCATTTTCGAACTCAACCAGATACATAACTAGCTTATTTACTTCGATCTCTTGCCCGATGTAGAGTTGTCGCCATATCAATATTTGTTGCTCTATGATTGATCCCAATATTGTGATCACAAGTGCAATCGGCAAGTAGAAATATTGAAGCCAAGTTTCTAGAAAAGGTGCGGATAGATACAATGCCAATAAACTGAAAACCAGTAATCCAATCAAGCGGATAAGTGGCACGGGCTCTTCCAGCAAAAATGCCATCGTGGATAGGATAAGAATCCCGAAAAAAATACGAGTAACCACCAAGAGGCGAAATGTCTTGATCACAGCTGTTTCAGTCAAATAGGAATCTGTCATTAGTCTTCACTTTATGCCAAAAATCCATTTAATCAACTGAGCACACTCATTATCTGTCATGACATTCCTCACATCATCAACTGAGCATCCTCATACCAGATTATGCATTCACTCAGTAGAGCATTTTGACTACTTCACATAGAGTATCCATACGTATACACAACATAATAAATGCCAAAAATAATTTTACACTTTTACTGCTAGTAGCACTAATTCCTAAGATATTCCAATCATCTTGCCGCAACTATTTTACTTCACTTTTGAGAGAGGGTATTTACATGGCAAAACAACCAACATTTTATTGGCAGTTTAACGAGCAACAGGGGAGTATCACAACAGATAGTATAAGTGATGCTCAAGGTCAGCTAAATGATGTATTACTCAAAGGTTTCGGTCGCATCGGACCTGCTATCACATTACCTAGTATAGATAGTCATGTGCAATTTGATAGCGGAATAGCTCAATTTGGAACGAATGACTTTACAATTGCATTTGGGATGAACAACATTAATTACCATGATCAAAACTTACTTGATATCATTGGTAACCGCTCTAATAACAGCAATTGGTTCTCTCTGCGACTTCGTCAAAAAGCACAATTGCAGTTTGAAGTTGCGGGAGGTGATCATCATATTCACGCTCTAACAGGCAATATCTTGAAGAAAGGTAGCTGGTTACACGTTGCTATCGTTCGTGAAGGTTCAAAACTCAGGATTTATCTGGATGGTGTATTACAAGCTGAAGCAACATCTGAGACAGGTATTGCAAATATTAACAATGGTCTATCTTTAAGGTTGGGTCACTATCAAGAAAATACAGCAAATGCTCTGTACGAAGATCTGCGTATTTACCATACAGCACTTAACAAAATACAAATCCAGAATCTGATACCACCCCCCAATCGAATTCTACGTTCGGGGCAAATTGAACTCATTCCTCCTGTGGGTGATAGTTTTATTCTGTCGAAAAGTGAACCCAACTTAAGTCGTTTTTCATCAGAATTCAACGGATTAAGACTCGGACCTAACACTGGAGCGACTCTCTATGTAGGTAGCGCTTTTAAAGGGACATTCCAAAAACTCTATGCTAATGTACCTGACATTATCTCCACAAAAATTAATGATTTCCCAAAATCGGTTCACGTTTGGTCAACGGTTGGTGACCCGTTTCTCGGCAGATGGTTCATTAAGGCACCGAATGGACAGAACTTAAGTAGCCAATCTCACAGGTTACGCACCTCACGAACTCATACTATTGACGAGCAATTTACCTTCCAATATCAACCAAATAGTGATCAATTGTTCTTAATACCTGCGACAAGTCGAGAGATGGCTTCATTGCGTATCGGGAATGAAGCGAGTTTGCTTGTTGTTGATGACTCAGAACAGCACGAAGATGCTTTTTCTATCATTCACCCAATTAGTAAGAAATGGCTAGAACTCAAATCAAATGATAGTTTTAGATGGACTTCACAACGGACAGAACGCGCTATTTTTCATCGTGGAATCAAACTAGCTTCCAATGAAGGAGATGTCGGTGAGCTAAAAGCAGGTGAAGTTGCACTCTATGAAGTACGCGCATATCGAGGGAAAACTTGGATTCTCTCTGATAGTGAGCACAGTGCATCAGGTAATTTCACTAGCTTACAAAACTTTTCAGGTTTAGATAATCAAGTGTCTTCCATTCGTCTAGGACCTCATACGGGTGTAACGATATTTGCTAATCCACTCGAACTGAATAAAGTGCCACCAGGATTGGCTAACCAAGAACTAGAAATTGAAGACTTAATTGATAATGTGCCAAGAATGGCAGACACCCAACTTGGTAATAATAACATTTCTAGGATTAAAATTTTTCGCACTGCAGCAGCAGAGACGATTTTTACATCTGTGACGAGCAAACTCAGTCAAGATTATCGTATGGTCGATAACGAACTGGAGGAATTTTCATCTTATCGTACTATTTTGCGTTTAGCCTCGAACATCCAAGAAATTGAGGTATCTGCTACTGATCTCACCACAATCGAAGTAAATGATGACCTCTTCCAGATTAGTGAAGTACGCGCGGTAACACTCCGCCCAAACTTGTTAAATCAGATAATGATTACCTCGGAAGCTAATGGTATAAGTACGCCTGCACTCAAATTCCGTACAGGCAATATGCCAGAAAATCAATTTGTAGTTATCTTCCCAGACCGAAGCGCTCATCAACAAATTGCTGAGTTAGAAGATAATGCTCTATGGAGCGCGACAGATGCTCAGGGTAATCTAATTGTTGATCAAACTAAACATACCCGTAGCGAAATCGCCAGCGTTCAAAATACTATCAAACGCACGATGGCGACGATTGTCACCATTGATGATGAAGAAGATGTCCCAAGTTCTGATGTTAAAACTGTTAACGGGTTAGGTCGTGTTGTTTCAAAAACGCAAGTTGTATCCAACGATATGATCGATAGTCCCTGGACGCTTCACTTTGAACCACGTTCTACCGACACAAGAGGTCTAATTTCTGATGATTCAGCGGGGCTTGTGCTAGATACCCCTAAAATATGGGAAGAACCCATTGATCAAAATAGATTTGAACAACTAATTACACAGTCTCAGGCTAGCAATGGACTCAGTGCTAGCCGTAGTATAAATCCAGATTCTGGATTATCTGCCCCGAACATTAGCAGGCTCGGTATTATTGATGATATCACAGGGGTATTCGATGATGTCAGAGATGGACTAGGCGACTTCGTGGATGGCGTAAAAGAAGGTTTTGATATCACTGTCGGTTTTCTGGATGATACACTCAACGTGATTATTGAAGTTGGTGGTCAGGTCTTCAGATTCGTTGCAGATACTGTAAAAAAAGTCGCTGATTTCGTTACAGCTGTTATAGAACAAGTCGTAGAGTCAATTGAGCAATTTATCGAGTTCTTGCGCTTTTTATTCGCATGGGATGATATTTTAGAAACCAAGCGTTTTCTTGTGCAGACCATCAACAATGCTTTTGATTCTGCTACTGGTATGGTTGAATCCGCAAAAGAACCTGTCATAGAATTCTTTGATAGCTTGCAGGAAGGTTTGGAAGATGGCTTCGAGAGGGTGATTGACTTAATTGGCGTCGACCCCGAAGAGACTGAAGAAAACGGTTTTGAATTACCAGAGGAAGCTGAATGGTTTCTAAATAAGCTGATAGGTAGCAGAGGTAATAATATAACTCAAGGTATCAATGAGTTAGTTACTGAAGCATTAGAAGATATTTTAGCAGATTTGGCGCAACTCAATCTACCGTCCATTGTAGAAACATTTTTGAGACTCCTAGAACAAATTCAGGAACTACCTCAGATTGGGAATCGCATTCGTGATGAAGTGCTTGTCGAAGTTATTGAAACCTTAATTGCAAATCCGCTACGACCAGAGGTCGCTTTCATCAGTATTCTTGAAGCACTACGAACAGTTATCAGCGATTTGTTAGTCATAGGGGAAGATATTGCTCTCGTATTTTTAGATCTCGTTGCTGAAGCAATTCAAAGTATTAAGGATTTACTCAATCAAGAAATCCCTATTCCTTTTATCGCATCCCTATTTAAATTGATTGGTGGTGGTGATCTAACGATTCTGAATGTTACAGCTATGTTAGTCGCAATTCCAACAACAATTGTCTCTAAGCTAGTCTTCGATGAAGCACCTTTTAAAGGGATATCACAACCTGCATTCCCTGATACACTCGCAGGTAGTCGTCTCAGTAGAGCGAATGAACAAACTGCTGTAGCTGGAGATGAGATTGATCTTGATGAACAACGTCGTAAAGTTAGAGGTTTCGGCATTCTTGCTATCTGTGCTGATGCAGTTGATGGGCTTATCACAGCTTCCTTAGATTTCACTTCTGAGCCTTTTGAGCAGAAGAATCCAGATTCTATTCAGTCTAGAGCTGAAGTAATGAGTCTTATACTAAGATGCTTCAGTTGGCTGGGCACATTCCCTCCCTCTCGTGTGGAAGCAGGTGGATACCCCTATAACATGTTACTGAACGAGAACACAGTCAGTAAGTCAAATGATGAGGCGGAGTATTGGGAACGTGTAATGTGGAGTTGGCGTACTGCTATCCTTGGTTTTGACATTACTTACATGTCTGTTGTTTCGATTGCGACATCACCTAAGTTTGAACAACAAATGAAGACCTTCAAAGGCTATTTCCCAGTTCAGAGGCTAAGACGAGCGAATAATCATACTATATTTTTAGTTGTTGCGTTAGCAGTTGTCGATTTAGGGCTTACGGGGCGTTTTCTGCATACACTATCATCGGATCGACGTACTATTGAGAGTATAAATGAGGTCCATCGTATTATGCCACTCACGTTGTGCTGGTTACGAATGACTGTTGATCCCTCTGCCTTGTTATTTTTATTGGGTACAAATCTCTCATCAACTGCAATCACAACTGTTTTAAGCTCTGTCATACTGGACAAAAACATAAAAGAATTGTCATAAAAGAAATGGATGTGGAAGGTGACCAGTTTCTGGTCACCTTCAGTTTCTATTATAGGTGCTGGTTGAATAGTGTTTGTAAGTCGTCAAAGTGTTTCGGACACGAGAGGTATGAGGATAAAGGAGACTAGGTCTAAACTTTACCCGACCCCAGCCACTTGCCGCAAGTAATTAGCGCGTCGCTGTTGTAAGGTGTGTTGCTTAACTAAATCTCGTTGTGTCAGAATGTATTGCTGTCGCCCCAAATAAGCATCAGCAGGTGTGACATTATCGAGTGCTTCATGGTAGCGGTTATTGTTGTAGTAACAGACAAAATTGGCGATGGCATGATGTAATTCAGTGGGCGTGTAGTAGTTGTCCAACTTGACAATCGACTTCATAGAGCGGTGGTAGCGCTCAATTTTGCCCTGAGTTTGTGGATGGTAAGGTGCACCCCGCACATGATCCATTTTGTAGCGATTGAGAAACTGCTTCAAAGCATCTGAGATAAACGCTGCACCATTATCGGACAAAAGTCGCGGACGATGCTTGACCTTGATATGTGTAAGATTGGTCTTTGTCATAGCTAACTGGAGGGTTTGCTCAACATCGGTGGTTGCCATCGTGGGAGCAAGTCGCCAGGCAAGAATATAGCGTGAGTAGTCATCTAAAATGGTGCACAGATAGTAGTAACCCCAATCAATGACTTTGAACTGTGTGAAGTCAGTCTGCCACATCTCGTTAACCCGCTTGGTTTTGTGCTCAAACTCATCTTTTGCTTGAACTAGGTCAAAAGCAGGACTGGTGATGAGGTCATAGCTCTTGAGGATGCGGTACACACTCGATTCGCTGATGAAATAGCCTTCTGTGTCCGTGATATGCCATGCCAGCTGTCTGGGTGACATTTCAGTGTACTCCAGAGCAACATCGACTACATGCTCACGAACATGTTGTGGAATCTGATTCCACAATTGACGTCGCTCTGTTTGACGGGTTGCCAAGCCTTCAGGACCATCTGCTAGATAGCGACGATACCAGTCGTAGAAGGTACTGCGAGGCACATCTAGCTCAAGCAACGTCTGTTTGACTGATAACTCAGACTCCTCTACGATGCGGATAATTTCGAGTTTCTCAGCTTGCGAATAGCGGCTCATACGTCCCACTCGCTCTCCGAACCGAGTACACTTTTTTTCAGCATGCGATTCGTTAACACAAGTTCTGCTACCACTTGCTTCAGTTGCTCATTTTCTGAGCGTAAATCACTGACATCTTCACGGGTTGCTTCTCGTTTCGTATCGCCTGCCAGACGCGATTTCCCTGCCTCCATGAACTCTTTGCTCCACTTGTAGTAAATGCTCTGGGAAATGCCTTCTCGGCGACACAGATCTGCCACCTTTTCGTCGCCTCGTAAGCCTTCAGCACGATGCGTATCTTTTCTTCCGCACTGTACTTGCGTCTCGTCTTGCGGCGGATTGTCTGGATGGTAACTTCTGCACTGGCTTTCTTGGATGCTTTCTTGCCCATTTTTCTATCTCCTATGATCTACAATGGGGGATGAAAGTCTCCTTTAATTTATACCAGCTATCTGTCCGAGTCGCTTTGAAACCAAACACTTCCGGTGGTGGTTGGTTCGTTACTGCTCTGTATATATTCACAATAATTCATCTTTCCTAAAGACGGATAATAAGAGTTATTCTAAGCAAAATTATTGTGCAGTAAGTTTAGAGATTGTTGAGACTTTTTCTTCTTAAATTACCTCAATTTCGGATAAGGGTATGACGTATCACACCCAATTAACTCAAATCCCTTATAGCGGTGTGAATCTTTTCATCCTTTTAAACCTGATGCGATAAAGATACTGATAGAGGCTTCATGAGTCCCGCAAGCGGAAGAGGCAGAACACTCACAACCAATATCCGCAATTTTTGTAGAAATCAAACCAGCCTTTTTGAACCATTCCATCACAACATCCCGCTCAAAGCCCATCCAACGATCATGGTGCTCGTCTATGAGAAAGGTGTGCTTATGTGTATCTAAGTCTGTAATGACAAGCCATCCATCAGGTTTGAGGATGCGTGTCATCTCATGAACTGCCAAAGCAGGGTCTTCAACATGATGTAAGTACATGTTAGCCAATGCGTAATCGACGCTGTTATCTTCAATTGGCAAGTTTTCTGAGTTCCCAACACGATAATCAACCTGCCTCTGCCCAAATTTCTTTTTCATTGTTTTTAGCATTTCTTCGCTTTGATCAACAGCAATCACGTTGTAGTTTGCTTTAAGAAGAGCTTCCGTGATAAAACCACTCCCTGCACCAATATCAGCTGCAACCTGTCCCGCTTTCACAGTTGTTTGTATTGTGCTTAAAGCTGTTTCACGCACTCGCTCAGAGAAAAATACTTCTCTCATCGTATCCCACTGATTAGCTACATTATCAAAATACTCTTTGCTACTCATCGATATTCCTCATTTTCGGTAGGTTTAATTATGCTATATTCAGTGTAGTCTAAAATCATCAGTGGCTTGAAGTATGTGATAAAAGTATTCTAGACTATAAAGTTTCAATTCTAAGGTAAATGATGATGAAAACTTACAGTTCCATGTTGGATGATATAAACCAACAAATCTTGCATGAATTACAAACTGATGCCCGTATCTCTTATACAGAAATAGGACGACGTGTTGGTCTAACAGGACCTGCCGTTGCAGAACGTGTTAGTCGGATGGAAGAATTAGGGATAATAATAGGCTATGAAACAGTATTGGATTCTGAGAAATTAGGCTATCCCATCAGCGTATTTATTCAAGTGGTCTCATCGCGTGGAGAATGCACCCCTATATCAGAGTACGTACGTGATATGCCTTGTGTTGAAGCCTGCTATCACGTCGCAGGAGAGCGGGATGTTTTGCTAAAAGGTTCATTTCGCTCAGTTGCACAACTAGAAACTTTAGTTGAGAATTTGGCACAGTATGGAAATGTCTCAACTTCTTTGGTGCTATCTACGCGCTTTAGAAGAGCGATCTCACCAAAAGGACCTTAACCTATCATCAAGACTTAGTTTTTATCTTTAACACCCTTATCTGTCACATGGTCACTATATGTGAGTATGCAAAGACATAATTCAAGTGTGCGATTTGTAGGCGTGCTATCGTCTTTCTTATCCCCAACAGGTACAAATCGACATTATGTCTGTTCTGTGCATGATTTAGTATAAAACTAAGTGTGTACGTCGTCAAAAGTTTCAATTGTTTTGAGAATCGTATCTTTCCACTCGCCATACTTGCTCCGTTCGGCATTTGTGGATAGACCACTGCATAATCACTGCCTAATTCTGTTCGTAATACCTCAAGGAGTTTTGCATCCTCTGCGAAACTACCTTCACCACCGTGTACAAACAATACTGATGTTGATCTCTTGTATTTTTCCTCAGTATTGTGATTTTTTATTGGACTATTTGATATTTGATATGAGTCACGCCATCGCCTTCAATGACACCCAACACTTTCAAATGGGTCGTGTCGAGATTATCCAGAAGGCGAATTCCCTGACCAAAGACAGTGGGAACAAGATTGATATGTAACTCGTCAACCAGACATGCCCGTAAATACTGCTGTGCGACATCTGCACCACCACCGATGTACACGGCTTTGCCTTCAGCAACAGACTGTGCTTTTTGTAAAGCAGTTTCAAGATTGTCTGTGATGAAGATTACTTGTGGGTCATCACTTTTTTGCATCGTGCGCGTTAGTACAAACGT
>JBCCSC010000062.1:0-32537 GCA_039200705.1 Chloroflexota bacterium | reverse complement strand
TTTAAGTGCCATATGTTCAAAACATATGGCTAGTTCGTCTTAGGAAGTGCACTAAAGGCACTCTTTTTGAACCCCTTTTAGTGGGTTTCCCATTTTGAGTGTAGAGGATGGTTTTGAACCATCTGTGAGAGCTTTATTCGTATTTAACATCATCCACTAGGAAAATTCATATGACAAACGCACCCCACCTCTTTTGTTTTGGCTATGGCTACACCGCGCAAACCCTCGGACAACGCTTACTAAAGGAAGGCTGGCGCGTATCAGGGACGACGACCTCCGAAGATAAGGCAACAGCACGCAAGGAAACAGACGTTCAGATGACTATCTGGCGTGTAGGAGATGTGCTACCACAGGATGCCCTCAAGGGTGTGACGCATCTGTTGCAATCAATCGCCCCTGATGAGACAGGCGACCCTGTGCTAGGTGTGTGTGCAAATCACCTAGCACATACTGACACCCTTGAATGGGTTGGTTATTTATCGACTACGGGCGTTTATGGCAATCAAGATGGGGCTTGGGTAGATGAAAGCACACCTGTCGCGCCCAGCAATCAGCGTGGAAAACGACGTGTCCTTGCCGAAGAACAATGGCTAAAATGGGGTCAAGAGACGCGCGTCGCCACCCACATTTTTCGTCTGTCGGGGATATATGGCGCGTATCGCAATGCCCTCAGCAAAGTGCGTGCAGGGACAGCGCGACGAATTCAGCTAAAAAATCATTATTTTTCACGGATTCATGTTGAAGATATTGCGACAGTTCTGCAAGCATCAATCGCATCCCCTCATGCAGGGAGCATTTATAATCTTGCCGACGATATGCCCTCACCAGCAGCCGATGTGACAACCTATGCCTGTGAGCTATTAGACGTGACACCACCTCCGCTACAAACACCAGAAGAAGCCCAACTCTCTCCGATGGCGATGAGTTTTTACAATAATTCCAAGCGCATCCGCAATGACAAAATCAAAAACGACCTCGGCGTATCCCTACAATTCCCTGATTACAAAGTGGGCTTGCGTCAGCTTTATGAGGATGGCGCGTATTAATTAACTCGAATCTCGTTTAAAGTGTAAAGTCAAATTTGAGTAACAAGTTGTCTAAGAAGACTCTGCAAGCAGTTCTCAGTTGTTAGTGCTTGGTCTTTAGTAGGTCTTAAAATGCCAAAGACTAATGACTAAAAACCAAAAACTGAGTTGATTGAAAGATAGAAGCTGAATTTATGCAAATAGTCTAATATCATGGTTTATCCGAGACTGGGGTTAATTACGCATCCTCGTGTTTTATCTTGAAATAATAAGCTGGGAATGTTCGCATGGATTGCTCAGCGACCACAACTTGCAATGGATGTTGGGTGACAGCCACCAATTCCCAACCTGCTTCTGTTGCATCAAATAGTTCTTTATCAGCCCTAGCAAAACATTCATACCATGCCTCTACCATTTCTGCATCATTACTGAAAGAGATAGTTGTATGTAACTCTTGATCGCCATGTGGCACGACTAAGAACAGAGTAAGAGTACGCGATGTTACAGTACCAGTCACAGCACAGTACATCGACGTATAGTCCCACTTTTGTGTCATTGTTTTGCTCCTTGTACGGGTGAGATGTGCTTGCATCATTGCAAACTTCAACATTCTATCGACTGAGCATGAATAAGCAAATAGCAAGTTAATCCGATACATCCATAAACAAAAAAGCCACCAACCAATCACAGTTGATAGCTTCTATAAAATCTAGCAATTGAGCACCTCAGCCAGCCAGCATGTCAGGAAAAATTCCGCACACACCAAACACAAAAAAGCTAATAGCTAGTGGCTGACGGCTGATAGCTCTTTTTCCAGTCCCCCAAAGGGATATGCCACTGTCATGACATACTACATTTGATACCCCTACTTTGCTATTGACTGATTTCAGTCCCCCGAAGGGATTTGCCACTGCCATGACAACAAAAAGCGCAACACATAGTTTTTGAGAAGGAAAAGTTTCAGTTCCCCGTAGGGATAAGCCACTGCCATGACGTACATCCCACAAGAACCTGTAACCCTAGAGTGTAATGTTTCAGTCCTCCGAAGGGATAAGCCACTGTCATGACACCACTTTACTTCGGGAAAAGCATGAGTGCTATTCTTGTTTCAGTTCCCCGTAGGGATTTGCCACTCTCATGACCATAACCGTTTTGAGGTTTTCAAACCAGAATTTATTGTTTCAGTCCCCCGAAGGGATAAGCCACTACCATGACTTAGCTGATATCCAACCATCAAATGAAACAATCCGTGAGTTTCAGTCCCCCGTAGGGATAAGCCACTGTCATGACCCTTGCGTGACTTCACTTATAAAATATCCCGAAACGCCCCGTCTGTCAAGCAATTCAGCGGGTCCAATTTTGAACAATTTGTTCATTAACGGGCATGACAAAAAAGAAACCTCCAACGGTGGGATATGCCAAAAAGTTTTGTCAACAAGGGTCGAAATAGGGGGTCTGCGGAGGGCAAATGCTCTCTTGAGCGCATCCAATCCGCTGTTTCCGATGTGGTGTCACACTTTTGGGCATATCCACGAGATTATTAAGCACATTCATTAATAGAAAAAAGTTGTTGTGCTGACTTTGATAGTCACATAATCATAGACCGCTTTGACGCTCAAGCGTGCTTGGAAAACATTCATCATTTAACACACAGTAACTTGGCTTCAACATCTAGCGGAATAATGTGCTATATCATGATAAGTTATCGTCAAGAATGCACGATAACTCTCTTCTATATAAAGAAGAGAACAAACTCAGTGAACTATGAATTCAATTTAAGCTGTCAGCATCGTCAACAAGCGGACACGAAGAATCGCACGATTCATAAGATATCAAGCGTAGGGACTGCCTTTTGGCTATCCGCCTGTGAGACCCCAAAGTGTGATTTACTAAGACTATCCTCCTCATAAAGGAAAACATGAAAAACACAAGCAAAGCTTGCATATCATCTCGACTCAGGTTTTAATGAGGTCACGCTAAATCATTGCAATTCAACAAAATAGCGTATACTGTATTGTATGTAGGCACATAATGAAGGCGACACGATGGCAACCATGACTGACCAAGAAGCACAATTGACTCCCCATGCTCGTAAGTTGCTGGCAGCCTTGCGCGAATTTGAAGACCTGTGGTTATCGCGCACAGAAATCGCCGAGAATATCGGCAAAACCCGTCTGACACCTTATGATATTCAGTTGCTCGAATCATTCGCAGATATGGGGATTGGTGAAGCCCGTAAAGTCGAAATTAAGGGGACAATCCACTGGCAATATCGCACAGTGACCGCCGATTAAGGATGGCAATCCGTCATTAAATAAAAAAGCCAATCCGAGGCGTGGGTCAGTTTTTGGCAGCTCATCCACACCCGGAAGGCACACATCAAAACTATATCAGAAAACGAGCCGTTGCACCACAAGCAACCCATTACAAAGTTACACTATGAGAAAGATTACTGCCAAATTTTGGAATCAATTTTCCTGATAAATAAGGGATAACGAAGGCAAAAGTCTATGAAAATTATCACTCTGCTCAACGAAAAAGGTGGCGTTGGCAAGACCACCACAGCAACGCATCTCGCTGCAGGACTCGCCATCAAAGGCTATCGTGTGGTGCTGGTCGATACCGACCCCCAAGGTCACGCTACGGTCACATTGGGCAACAAAAAATTACCTGGATTCTATGATTTGATGGTGCGCGATGCCGAGTTTAGCGAAGTCGCACGGGTGGTCAGCCCTGAAATTTACGAAATTCCTGAGCAACCTGTAAAAGGGCAATTGTTCCTCGTGCCATCCAACGTCGAAACGCGCAATGTCAGCAACAGCATCGACGAAGCGATGGCGGTCAAGTGGAAGCTGGAAGAACTGGAAGAATATGTCGATTTTGTGATTATTGATACCTCGCCTACCCCCTCACTACTACATGGCTCAATCTATCTGGCAACGGATGGCATCATCTATCCTGTGACCCCTGAGTTTTTGTCTTTTGATGGCTTCATTCATAGCTATCAGCATCGTCTGCAAGCCGATAGACGACGCGAAATGGAAGGCATGAAATCCGTCTATGTGCTAGGCATCGTGCCAACAATGGTTCGTCCACGCACGATTGAGCATAGCGATAATCTGAGTGAACTCCGCGCTCAATTTGGTGAAAAAGTCTGGGATCAAATTACTCTTCGCACCATTTGGGGACAAGCCAGCCGTATGCACAAACTCGTCTGGACACTCGTGCCAGAAAGTGCGGCTGCTGCTGAAGCATGGGCAATGGTCGAACGCTGTGAACGTGAGGCTATCAATGTCTGACAAACCAAAACGCCGATATGGTCCTAGTGCCTTCGGCGAATTATCCGATAGTCCAACGGCAGGAGATGTCGCGGATGGTATTTTTGGGGCATCGCGCACCACGAAGTCGATCCGCGCCAAGCCAACCGACATCATGAAAATCAAGCCTGACCCTGTACAACCCCGTCGCTCTGTCCCCAGCGAATTGCGTTCGGCATGGGCGGGCAATCCACATCGCATGGTCGATATGTTTGATATGTGGACTAAGCGAATCAGAGAAGAACGCGGTGGTAGCGAACTCAAATGGAAAAATATCCTAGAAGGCGATGATTCACTACGGGGTACAGAAGCGGAAACGCTCAAGCCAGATAAAGACCCCCTCGCTGCGCTGACTGAACTGCCCGAAACAGGCATCAGCACACTAGAGAGTAACTTTTTACGCTTGGTGGATTTAGCTGCTAGCATCAAACGCGATGGCTTGACCAATCCCATCACAGTTGTCAAAGCAGGCAAAGACCAATTCATCATCGAAACAGGTGAGCGACGTTGGCTAGCCTATCATCTGCTGAAGATGGTCTATGGCGAAAAAGATTGGGGCGATATTCCAGCACGTCATGTCGATGGACTCAGTGTTTGGCGACAAGCCAGCGAGAATAATGCCCGTTCCGATTTGAATGCGATTTCTAAAGCGCGTCAACTCGCCCTACTCTTGATGGCACTCTACGCAGAAGAGCATGAATTTGAACCTCTCGAACATTTTGAACACGAACAAGAATTTTATGCTCAAGTCGCCGATGGTCAGAAGTGGCGTGTACCCCGTAATCATGGCGAAAAATTGCTGAATGCGATGGGTTTATCAACAGCATCTCATTTGCGAAGATACCGTGCCATCCTACGAGTTGACTCGTCGATTTGGGATGAAGCTGACGATGGTGATTGGACTGAACGGGAAATTCGTGATAAGTGGCAGATAGCAAAAGCACGCTCCAAGAAGCGTGACCGAGGTCACGGTGATGACACTGAACAGACTCCCCTACCAACAGATAACTTTGGTGAAACCCGTAAATTCTGGAAGAAAACACTGAATGAAATTGCTTTAACAGGGCAACAAGCAACGGTAGGGGAGTTGACAAACCTCCAACGCTTGGACACATTAGAAAAAATTAAAAGTCTACGCGAATGGCTTAACAACCAAGAAAAACTTATCAAGGATAAATAGCTTGAACTAGTCATAACTTATCACCATTAATGAGCCGTAACTTATCGTTAATGACTCAGTGACTCACCAATCGCCTCGTATCTTCATGGGGCGATTTTTTATCATCAATCAGTTCAATACTCGCCAACTAGCTAGAGCGAAATTCAGCCCGCTTGCCAATTAGAAAATCCTAATGATGCTTTATTCTCATTGTTGATTTGTCTATTTTTCTGCTAGGCTGACATAGAATATTACATTGTTGACATGCGCTGACACACTCAATCAGAAGTTATAGCCATTCGCACTGCTTGGACTGCATTTTGGAGACATTCAACTTCACTAAACAAAATATTTTACGAGGGATTACAGCAACGAGTGCAGGGCTTGGCTTATTAATTGCGACTGGATTCACCTTATTTTTTGATGCCCCTAACACCACACTCGCTATGCTCATCACCAGTGTCATGATGGTCATCTCCTATGTCTTGGCTGGTACAAAATACTATCCACAAGTCATCCACTTTGTGATGGTGCAAGCTATCATTCTGAGCATCACTCTCTTTTTGATTACGCCAGAACTGCCTGTGCTATATGTAGGAATTCTTCCGATTTTCATTGCGAATATTTTTTATCGAACGCGAACTATTATCATCATCACAGTGATAAGCAACATTGTTATCAATATTTTCGCACTGATGTATCTCGATTTACTGGGTGTCTTTGATGCAGAGGATGTCTTTGCCGTTAGCTTTTTGATGATTACCCTCAGTCTCCTGATGCTTGTTTCATCGTACCAGCGACAAATCGCTCAAGACCAAGCAGAACAACGCGCCCAGCAGCTTGAAATTAGTGAAGCACGCTTTCGTCAGATAGTGAATTCATCGCCTAATTTACTTGCTATCTATGACCTCAAAAAGCAAGCTATTATCTCGTGGAATAAACCAAGTTACTTAGGTTTCAAACTCAATACCGCAATTGAAAATCGAACATGGCATCAATTTATTCACCCTACTTCAGAGGATTTGATTCCTGAATTAGCCAAAGCAGTCAATGAGCAAAGTGATCGTAAGCATAGCTATCAATTACAGACCTACGGCATCGACAATCAGACAATCCACTGGGTTTTAGTTCAAATCTCGACATTACAACAAAACGAAAAAGGCGAGGTGACACACCGTCTGATTACAGTCAGTGACATAACTGCCCAGAAGCAAATCGAAAAAGCAGATTTACAGCAACAACTCGAAACACAAAAAGCAGAAATGGTGACAACGGTCATTCGTAGTTTTTCGCACGAATTTCGGACACCCCTATCAATCATTGAAACGAATCTCTACTTGCTCAAGAAAAAAGTTGACGACATTGCTCCAATTGAGCGTCATGCAGATAACATTCACAATCAAGTTGAGCATATCAGTGACATGGTTGACCGCCTCAATACTCTTATTCGCATCAAGCAATCTATGGATTTATCGCTCAGTCGCATCAATATTGTCAGTCTCGTGCAAAGCCAGTTAGCTGACCCAGAAAAAGGGATTGCTAAAAAAGGCATCTCGCTCATCAAAAAATTTGAAGATGCACCCCTCTATAGCTTAGTCGATGCCAAACTGATGACAATCATGCTCGATAATATCTTGGATAATGCCATCAAATTCACAGATGTGGGCGATACTATCCGCTATTCTGTTGAAAGCTCTAATGACAACATCATCATTGGCATTCACGATACAGGCATTGGCATCTCACAAGAGACACTCAATCGAATCTACGATATGTTCACACGCTCAGATGATTCCCACACACGCAAGGGCTTGGGCATTGGTCTATCAATTGCTCATTCGATTGCTTCGCAACATGGTCACCACCTAGAAATTTCGAGCGAAGAAGGCGACGGCACATTCGTGACGATTACGATGCCAAGATTGCCAGAACCATCAATTTAAATGATGCACCCCAAGTTGCTCATCGTAGGTAGATAAAGCCGTATCATCCTCATACTGCTCTTCTAAACGTGACACATCGAATTGATGTTGATTATCCTTGCGGTGGATGCTTGCCAGCAATTCCATACGACGCTTTTCGAGTGCTTGTTCGTGCTTATCTTGGATATGAACATGATGCTGATGCCACGCTAACAAACTGAGGAGCGCAACGGTCACTGTCAACCAAATGCCAATCGGAGGACCGTCAGGTGGTGCACCAAAAGTTGTGTTGAGATGCCAGTAAATTACCCAGCTAAATCCAAGAAAGAGTGCCGTAATTGCGCCATGCCGAATAAGCGTGCGTCGATTTTTCTGCCGACGTTCAAGGCTAGCGAGACTTTCATCATGAAACCAGCGTGCATCATCGGAACTGATTGCTATATCAGCTAGTGTAGTCTTACGTTTTCTCTTTTTAGCCATTGTAGTACCCCGTTGATTAGGTGTCAGCTTAATTATAATCAAGAGACATCTTGCGTCAAAAGCCATCGTAGAAGAACCAGAAGTAAGCACACCCCGCCTACGACAATAATCCCCCACAAGCTGAGTGCTTCCAGCAATAATCCACGTGGTGATTGAGCATAGGCTTGCACCGATTGCACACTGAAAATATTGACATCATCTGGCACACGCTCTAGTGGATTACCTGCTAGTGTGATGAAGCGCAGATTGCTTAATTGGGCAATTTCGGGCGGAATATCTTGCAACTGATTGCCAGATAGCGATAATTCGCGCAAATCTGCCATATTTGCGATTTCTGCTGGTATTGTGACCAGTGCGTTATTATCCAGCAAAAAAGATTGTAACGATGACATTTGAGCGATTTCTGCTGGCAAGTCTTGTAAGCCTGTATTAGTCAGATTCAGGTCGCGGATAGTTGGCAATGTTGTCAGACCCAGTGGCAATGTCTCTAGGGGGTTATTTCGGAGGTTAATAGTATGCAGGTTAATTAAATCAGATAGGTCATCAGGGAGTGTAATCAGTTGATTGTCAGCCAGTGTCAATCGTTCCAGCGATGGCATTGCTAGTAAAACATCAGGAAAACGTGTGAAGGCATTATCCGCTAGCGATAGCTCACGTAGATTGCTCAAGTTGGCGAAGTCTGCTGGCAAATCACTCAAATTGTTGCCTGATAATTCCAGTACTTCTAGTTGTGATAAGTTCAGCAACTCATCAGGGACAGTATCCAGATTCATCTCAAATAAAATCAGTGTTGTATCACCTGATTGACGCACGGCTTCGATTGCTTCTGCAACCGATGAGGTCTCTTGAGATAAAACTGTAATAGTATTTATTAATAATAGACATGCTAGTAAAATAGACCTAGTTAGACCCATGACATTTGTCCTGAAATGCTTGTGATTAATCTTTCACTCATATTACATTTAATATTAACTCATATAGTAAAAGTGAACATACGAGTAAGGAGGATGAGATGTCTGTAACTGTAGATTGGATGGATGGTCGCTATTCAGTCATCCACGCCAACTTTGTCGATCATTGGAACTGGAGTGAATTATACTCCGCATTGGATGCTTGTCACGTTCTGATGGCAAGTAATCATAATCAAATCACTTTGATACTGGATTTCATTGGTAGCAATAAAGTCTCTGCCACAAGTGCACTCTTTGCGGCAAAAGATAGCATTGTTACACCTGATGCAATTGAACGGATAGTCATCATCACGGATGATAGACCACTGCGTAAAAAGATGGTCAAGCTCATGGGCGAGATTTACACCAATGTCGAAGAAATTATTGCGACTAAGTCTCACCAAGAAGCTTTCGAGAGTGTTCGTAGCACAATGGAAATGCAAGCGATTCACTAAACTTTTTACATACGATTTTTTAGTTTAGGACATCTCAAATGAGGTGTCCTTTTTAGTTCCAAAGCGTGACCTTGGTCACGGTTATTTTGTATGACTTGTTGTAGAGAAAAATCTGAGGACATCCCGTTGGATGTCCTTACATAACTCTATTTTAAGTGTAGGGACGCGCAACGGCGCGTCTTAAATAGTCACCATATTTAATTTTAAAATTACATCAACGAATCCGCTCTTAAACACACAAAGTGTGACCGAGGTCACGGTATATTGATAAGCCAACAAAATGTCTGGCGAACAATATATTGATGATTTGGAAAATGATTAGACAACATCAAATGGATTTAGCACGCCAACCCCCTGCACATCCTAGTTCTATTGGTGTAGGGGGATGACGTGTCATGCCCGATTGAAACAAGGTTAGTGTCAGTTAAAATTGAACATAAACAAAATACTCATCAAGGGGTAAACACATGGCAGAAATACGCAATCAGCAAGCAAAAATCATCCGACAAGATTACGCTGACTTTTATCGCATCAGTAGTGGATTGACCTTAGTTGTCTTAGGCATTTGGATTGGCTCGTTGCTCTTCAATGATGGCTACGGCACGAATGTCTACACAGAAGCTCTAGGCGTGCTAGCGACGATTCTCGTGCTTAACCAATTTAATCAACGACGAGATAAACACACGCTCAAGCAATTATTATTGATGCAAGTCCGTAGCCCTGAACACTACGCAGCTACGACTGCTCTTGAGTGGTTACGAACTGAAAATTGGCTTGAACGTGATACGTTTAAGCACACAAGATTAGAGCGTATCAATTGGAATAATATGTACATTGGTGATTTAAGTTTTGAGTCCACTCACATTAGACAATGTTCTTTTGGCGGTACTCAGACTTATTCAAATTTTGAACGTGCAAAAATTTATGACACAACCTTGGATGATGCTGATTTATCACTATCGAACTTTCGAGATGCAACAATCTGGAATTGTACTTTTGTCGCTAGTCGAATTATAGAAGGCGACTTTTCCAACGCTGAATTGCAAAGATGCCAATTTTGGGGAGCAGATCTAATCAAAGCTAATCTCGCGGGTGCTATTTTTTATGACTGCATTATTGCAGGAACGACATCTTTAGAGGGTGCTAACCTCATGGGATGTAGTCTTGAAAAATCGTTGATGGAGAATTTGCGATTATCATCAGAGACAATCCTCCCAGACGGCACAAGTTGGACACCAGATACCGACCTCGCCAAATTCACAGACCGCAATCATCCAGACTTCGCATCCACGCGCGAGGCAATCAACACCATCCGCGCAGAGATAGATTTACCACCTTTAGATTGAATTTTCATAGCGTAGTTTGCAAAATATCTGTGGACGGCAAGAATGCCGTCCCTACAACATCCATTTCGTAGGGACACGCTTCTGCGTGTCCGCCAACTCCACAAACCTCAACACATCACCAATCGTCCATGACGGGGTAGGCGATAGGACAAATCCCAGCGCAACACAATCACAATCTCAAGTGTGACCTTGGTCACGGTTTAGCGTACCCAACAAATTGACCTCATCCCTTGCAAAGCCAGCAACCACGCCTGAACATATGACCGCTCAAATGAACGCTCATGTGAACAACATTTTCATCACAAACTGTTGTAGAGTGTTTTTAGGCGATACCGTGACCAAAAAAAGTGCCAAAAAATGCCGAATTTAGTCAAAAAACAGCAAAAAGTACAAAAAAGTGCCGTTTTTTATCAAAAATAGCGAAAAATGAACAAAAATCGGTGTTTTTTGCGAAAAATGCGTGAAAATGGCAAAAATCAGTATAAAATAGCACTTTTTTAATTGAATTTGTCTATTTATGACATTATTTTCGCCATTAAGCGTTTTTGTGCATTTTCATGCGATTATGGCGAAATTGCGTTTGCCTAATTGTTAGAAATATGGTAGAATGGTATCAATTAAAAAAGCCCACCGATTAGGTGAGCAAATCTATCTACAATTGAATATCATGCATGAGGGGCTTCCTTCAGAAATAAAAAAGAAGACTTTCGATGTCAATGGCGATGAGCAGCGAAAGCCTCTTATGTGAATCATTTTGGTTTCTTTGTGTACCAAGATGACCTTTTAATCTGTTTGAATCATAACATGACTTGAGTCAGATTGCAACAGTGAAAGGTTAAGTTCTGGTGATATTTTAGCACCAGTTTAGCTTTGTGTACCCTACTGCCAAAATGATAGAAATGGATTTTATATGAATTTTCTATCGTTACAAGAACGGGGTATTGCTAGCTCTGCAAGCCACGCAGGATGGCATCCACAAGCCTATAAAAGCCACGCAGGATGGGCATATCCTATCCATGACCCCATCACAGAAAAAGTGATTGCCACACGCTGGAAATCCGCCGAATCAGGGGGTATGAAATATGCTTGGATACCATCAAAACCTGATTCCCCTGCCAGTGATTGGTACGTCCTTCCTAAGACTATTCTGGCGATTCAGCAAGCAGATGGCACAGCCTATCTAGCCAATGGCGAACCTGCTTTGCTAGCCTATCATTCAGCCAATGTGAGCAATGTTATTGCCACTACCTTGAGCGAAGTTGGTATCCCCAAAAGCCTGATTGCGACTCTCAAGGCACTCGGAATTTCGCGCTTGTTATACCCCGTGGATAATGATTCAGCAGGGGAAAAATCAGCGATAAAATGGCGCGATGTCCTCCGTGAAAGTGGGGTAGATTTCCAAACATTTTCGTGGGGAGCAGATGCGCCAGCCAAAGCAGATGCTAACGATATTTGGATACAAGTTGGCTTTGACGCAGTCGCTTTTCAGAAACGATTGGCACAGTTAGAACCTCTATCTTTGCCCTTACCAGAACCAAAATTACCCCCTATAGACGAGGCTGATTTTGAGCAAACACCACAAGGCTTGATTGACATTCTAGCGAGTCGATTGGGTGTGACGGGATGGAAAAGCAACGGCTGGGCAAGCAAAAATATCTCATCGCCATTCCGTGATGAACGTCATCCGAGTGCAACCTTCAATCGTGAGTCAGGGGTTTTGCACGACTTTGGCACAGGCGAAAGTTATTCTCCAACACAAGTCGCGGAACAGCTAGGCATCGACTGGAAAGCCTTTTATCCAAAGCGCAACATATCAACAAAAGCACCGCGTCCACGCCTTGATGCAATAACTAACACTAGCGTGACCTCGGTCACGATTCCACCGTTTGAAGCAGATAAAATCGTCGATATGCGTTATATCAGTGACATTGATTTGGGCGAATTAGGAGACACCAATTTGATTCGCTCACCATTGGCGACAGGCAAAACATCGCTCATCAGTAAGATTATCGCCAATGCAAATGACAATGCTAAAATTTTAGTAATAACACACTTACAAGCACTCGCAGAAAATATCTCGGAGCGACTATCACAAGAATTGGATAAGCCAGTCGAGTGCTATCACCATATTCCACATGAGTATCGTCCATCAGCGTATCGGCTGGTATGTAGTTATGATAGCCTGCATACTATCCGTGATGATTGGGATTATATCTTCATTGATGAGCATGAACAATTTCATCGGCATTTGACTAGTGGCACGATGCGCGGTAACGAACCTGTGCGTGCTTACAAAAAATTGCTGACGATTATCGAAGGCGCACAACATCTAACCGTGATGGATGCCCACATGAGTGTTGCCAGTACGCACTTCCTCAAGTTTTTCAGAGGGAAGCTGAACCGTATTAAAAACACTTATCGCCACAAATGGCAGACGATGACCTTTCATCAAAAAGAGAGCAAAGTTCTCGCAGAAGCGTTCAAAGAAGCGAGCAAAGATAGCACACACGGGGTGGTGATTCCGACCAACAGTCGTAGTAAATCGCAAGATTATTATCAACTTGCGTGTGAGACTTTTGGTAACGATGCCGTGATGCTCATCAATGGTGAAAACAGTAGTAGCAAAGATGTCCGCCAGTTCATCCGTCAATTGACAGACCCACACAACAAGAATAAGTCACTGGCTGAAATTTTCCCTAACTTACGCATTCTGATTTGTTCGCCTTCCTTAGCAACAGGCTTAGATGTGCAAGCAAGAGTATCAGGCGTGTATGGTATTTTCACGCAACAAAAGTGGGTCAATGCTTGTAATATCATGCAAATGATGATGCGCTATCGTAATGCGGATGACCGTCAATTGTGTGTGATGGGCAGTAATCTGATACCCGAACCACGCACCAATCCCGAAGATTTCGTCGATAGTGAATACTTTGCGATGAACACACGCTTAGATGGCACAACAGTTGCAGCCGACTTTGGTAAGCATGGCGTTCCTTTTTCTAATTACATGCAAGAACACATTGCGATTTTTTCGGCGTGGTTTGAATACGAAACACACTATCAACAACAATCCCTGCGCTACTTCACAGAATTATCAGCACAAGATGAAGGCTTCACAGTTGCATATCAAGAGGGCGAAGATGTCATCATTCGTGAACAACTGAAATGGGCGCGTGAGCAACGGGCAGAAGCATTCAAGCAAGCCGTGTTGAGTGAAACAGTTGTATCACCCGATGAATTTGATGTACTGCGCCAACATCCCGACACGACATCAGAGCAACTCCGTAAAGCAACGGCTGGTCTCGAACGCTGGCACATCGAATTTATTTCTGGTCAGACCGTGACATCACAGTTATTCGCGCATTTGGGGTCAACACGCAAACGGGCAGATTTCAATCGCTTGCTGGACTTACTGGATAATGTCGAAAATTTAAAGAAGCGTGACCGCGACGAAGCCATCAACGATATTTTGGTTATTAAGCGCAAACACTACACACGCAACCGTGACCTTATCTATATGGCAGGACGTTGTGTATTTGGTGAAGATTGGCTGACAAATGAGCAACAAGCCACAGCCGACACTATCACAGAGAAACTTGAAGCTTACATGCGCTTATACATCGAAGAAATTCGGCAATATATTGATCGTCGCCTTGACTTAAGTAGTAAAGCCCTCAATGTGTTCCGCCGTTTGCTCAAACGCATTGGGTTACGATTAGGACGTGCTCAAGTGATGGTTGATGGTGAACGCTTCTATATGTATTTCATTGATGGTGAGCACCGCGAAGAGATGTTAGCTATTGCAACAATTGGTCTACAAGCAAGAGACCTGCGTGAATTACTTCAAACACGTACAACACTTATTAATATACGTGAATGGAGTAAGCAACAATCTGATGACAGTGTTTATGAGCGATGGCAAGCACAATTTGCTGATATTCCTATCTAAAACGGTCTGAAAGGGCAGAATCCCCCCAAAGTTTGGGGCTTGCTCGTAAAAACCTCTAAAAAATTATTGTTTTGTATCTGAAACTTACATACACTGTGCGTGTAAGATAAATTTGTGTTCGTTATTGATTTAGAGGAAAAAACTCATGGAAATGACTTCAGGCTACATTTCAGACCGCACAGCCATGAATAGCTACAGCAAAGGGTGGGAATTATTCACCAGCAATGTGGGGCTATTTTTGGGTGTAGTCGTCGTACAGATTTTGATTAGTTTGCCAGCGCAATTGGGTAACGCAAATGCGGAAAATCCTAATTTTGGTTTGATTGCCTTTGCAAACGCATGGAGTTTCTTCGTGGTCACACCAATTGGTTTCAGCACTGCATGGGTATTCTTGCGTGCGGCGCGTGGTGATAGTCCAGCTTTTACTGATATGTTCGCTGTCTTCCAACGCAATTACGTCCAAACGCTGATTGCAGGAATTCTGATGGGCTTGATTATTTTTGCTGGTCTCTTGCTTTTGATTATCCCAGGTATTTACTTTGCATTGCGCCTCTCCTTCGTGAGCTACCTCGTGATTGACTCACAGATGAATGCTGTTGAAGCGATTAAAACCAGTTGGGAAATGACAAAAGGTCATGCAGGAACGCTCTTCTTCATGGGCTTCATTGGCTTCTTCGTGATTGTGCTTGGTATCTTGGCACTCGGTGTTGGTGTGATTGTATCAACGGCTGTCTTAGCATCCACATTTGCTGTCTTCTATCACAGTGTTGCCATTGTCGGTAAGCAAAAAGCCAAAAATGACGATTTCGATTTCTAAGCATTAGCGTGTATCAGGACGATTCCCCTACATCTTCTTGATGCACCAAAATCGGTATATTACGGGTGTCCCGAGTGGCATCCGTTTTTAGTTGGATATGGATATTTGATATACTACTGATACCTGCAAACATAAGGATAATATGATGGCACTCCCAAAGTCTGAATCCAGTGATTTATCAGATGAGATACTAGATTTTTTTACTATCTAAACCCTTACCTGAAGAAGTGCTTGCTTTACGTCCGTCTATGGAAGCACAAGATAGATTACGTTATTTGTTGGATGGTAATCGGAATGATAGCTTACAAGATGCCGAAAAAGCAGAATTAGACCGTTATTTGCAACTGGAGCATTTTGTTCGACAGTTAAAAGTGCGTGCTCAAGAGAAACTGACTGAATGACTAATCAAACAAGGTAAATACAATCTTTAGATGATGAGATGGGTGTATTAGGTGGCATCCGTTTTTAATTATCCTGATCAATAAAGCTAGATGAAAGTGAGACTATGGGACAACTCAATCGAAGAACTTTCTTAAAGATGGCAACTTTACTCGGTATTAGTACATCATTGCCTTCATTGTTGACAGCAAATGCACAAGAACCCAGCTTTGATGGCTCTGTTTTGATTATCGGGGCAGGTGCAGCAGGTATGAGTGCTGGCTATCTCTTGCAACAGCAAGGTATCGAGTTCCAAATTTTGGAAGCATCATCTAACTATGGTGGACGGATGAAGCGCACGACTGATTTTGCAGATTTCCCGATTCCGCTTGGTGCTGAATGGCTTCATCGAAATCCAAGTGTGTTAGATGATATTGTAAATGATGCTACAGTGGATATTCGTACTCAATTGCAGGCTTATTCTTCTGATGATATTGCAGGCTACTTTGAAGATGGCGAGTTATATACATATAGCCTTGAAGACTGGAACGACCTTAAATTTATAGATAGCACATGGTTTGATTTCTTTGAGGAATATATTGTGCCTTCTATTGAAGAAAAGATGCAATTCAACACACAAATCCTGAGCATTGATTATGGTAATGATGGTGTTGTCGTCACAGACCAAGATGATAATACCTATGAAGCTGACAAAATCATAATGTGTGTTCCCCTCAAAATTTTACAAGATGGTGATATTAGCTTCAATCCATCTCTGCCAAGAAATAAAGCGAGGGCTATCGAGAATGCAAACATATGGGGTGGTATCAAGGTCTTCATAGAATTTACGGAAGCCTTTTATCCTGTTGCACTCGAATTCCCTGATAGTTACACCAATGATGGTCAACGTTTGTATTATGATGCTGCATATGGTCAGGATACAGATGCTCATATTTTGGGATTATTCTCTGTTGGGGAGCAAGCCGAAACGTATCAAGCACTTGAGCCTGAGATTGCTTTACGGGATTATATTCTCGCTGAATTGGATGACATATTCGATGGACGCGCGTCTGCTAGCTATGTTAAGCACATTGTCCAGAATTGGAATGACGAACCATTTATTCGTGCAGCGTATTTGGCTGATGTGACTTCGTGGCGTACACCACCTGTGTTGTCTAGGTCTATCGACCAAAAGCTATTTTTTGCTGGGACAGCCTTCACAAATGGCGAAGATTGGGGCAGTGTCCACAATGCGACGCAGTCTGCTAGACGCGCTGTTGAAGAGCTTTTATCCTAACGTCAGTGTGGGAATTAATTAAAGCCGATATCGTTATTAAATGGGTGTCCTGAGTGGCATCCATTTTTTGTTGACTATTTATTGTTCGTTGAGCAAATCTATCATAGCAATTGTGTAACACTTTGGCGTTTTCTCCGTCATTATAGGGGACAGTTGCAGTTGATAGGATGGGTTGATGCACCATAAGCAACATCCAGAAACGAATTTAGTGAAGGCATTGCGTCGGAGTCAGCATGATTTAAGTGCTTTTACGCCGATCTACGAAGCCTATGTTGACCGCATCTACAGTTATTGCTTGTATCGTGTGAACCATGTTGCAGATGCCGAAGACCTCACCAGTCAGATTTTTGCGCGTGCGATGGTTCGCTGTGAGACTTTTCGTGGCGATAGTGTTGGCGCGTGGTTGTTCCGCATTGCTTACCACATGACGATTGACCACTATCGCGCCAAGCGTACAGATACACTCAGTGATGAGCAACTTGCGATATTGCATGACGCATCCCAACCGTCACCCCTAGAATCCGTTATTCGAGGTGAAGAGGTCAATCGCCTACACAACTTACTCAAAACACTCGATGAAGATAAACGGAACCTGCTGTTGCTTCATATCACGGGCGATTTAACAGCGCGTGAAGTGGGTGACATTGTGGGCAAGTCAAGTGGGGCGGTGCGCGTCGAAATTCATCGCATCATTCAACATCTCAAACAACAGGCTTTGTTGCAATCTTAAAAGGAGTATGGCTATGTCATCGCCAAATGAGCAAACCGACCAATACTTAGAAGCTGTCCTTAAGAGAAGGTCAGCATCAGTTGACATCCCACAAGACGAGGCAGACGTGGTGCATCAACTCATTGAAACTTATCCTGTCGTGTCACTGTCATCACATAAAAAACGACAAATACTGGAGAAAGCAACGATGTTATCAAGAAAACAAAAACGACCTAAGCGTATCAATTGGCTTGGACGTGTGGCTATCTTACTTATAGTGGCAGGGCTGGGAGCATTAGTATCCAATCTTGTACAGTCCGACTTTGCAATGCTCGCCCCAATTGATGAGGCTGACGATATTGTGTTGAATGAAGAAACCCCTTTATTTGATGCTATACCCCAAACGTCAGATGCCTTCGGATTTGAATACGGCGCATACACACCGATTGACGATACGATACCGTATGCTGATGATATGCGAAATGCAGGAATGTCATGGGTAGGACGCTACATTGTCTATGACCCTAGTCAACCAGAGCAATTGGTAACTGTCACTGAGGCGATTAACACCGCACATGAAAATGGCTTTAAAATTATGGTAGCGTTACAGGGCAATCCTAATCTGTATTCTGATGAGTATCTGGATGGCTACGTCGCCTTTGCAGGTGAAATCGGCGAAGCAGGGGCAGATGCACTCGAAATTTGGGGTGAGGCAAACATCAATCGGAGCTTCTCAGAAGAATTGATGCAAGACAGTACAGCTTATGCCACGATTTTGCGTAATACTGCGCGTGTTGCGAGTGCCACCAATCCTGATATGCTCATCATTGCAGGTGGACCTGCCCCTACAGGTGCACCAGATGCTTTCCCTAGGCAAGTCATTAATGATGATGTGTTTCTCGAATCTATGGTGGATATCGTGACAATGGGGCGTGTTGATTGTATTGGGATGCACTATCTGGAAGGGATACTGCCACCCCTAGCAACATCAGGGGATACACGCGATGATTACTACACACGCTATCTGCCGACGATGTTGCAACGTTATCGCCAAGTGATAAAAGCCGATTTGCCAATCTGCATCACGGAATTAGGGTATCTGAGTGCAGAAGGTGTTGACGATATGCCTGTCTTCTTTGAATGGGCGGATGACACATCGCGCGATGAACAAGCCCAATGGACGCGCGAAGCTCTAGAATGGTTATCTTTGCAAGCAGATGTGCGCCTCGCTATGATTTGGCATATTGGGATTCCCACGATTGAACCTGGTTCAGATGGCTTTGATTTGGTGCATCCTATCTCGGAGTGAGTGAATAATATCTCAAGGGAAGAAGCTATCAACTGTGATTGGTTAGTGGCTTTTTTTGTTGTGCGATGCTAGCTCAGAATTGCGGAAATGAGGGGGACTCTCTACAATGTGGCTCGATGCGTAAACCGACTACACTGTGAGATGTTCCTATGAGCTTTGACCCCATCAGCCAAGACCCACCACACGATACCGACTATCCTGCACGCATGTCCGAATTGGAAGTGACGGTATCAGGGGCATTATTGAACGGCGTTATCTATCATCCGAGTGGTGAGGGAGCGCATCCTCTGATTGTGTTGTTACACGGCTTACCTGGTCATGAGCGTAATTTGGATTTGGCACAGATTTTGCGTCGGGCAGGGTATATCACTTGTGTCTTTCATTATAAGGGGGCATGGGGTAGTGGTGGTGATTATCGCTTTAGTCATATTTTGGAGGATGTGCAAGCTGTCCTCGCGCACTTTCGGCAAACTGATATCGCGCAAGCCTTGCAAATTGATACCGACAATATCATCACCATCGGGCATAGTGTCGGTGGATGGGCAAGTCTGATGATGGCATCTATGGGGGAGGTAACGCAAGCGGTGTCGCTATCCCATGCCAATATCGGTTTGTGGGGGCAACAATTGCTTGAATCCCCTGCGATTGTGCGTCCGATGATGACGAATATGCTTAATGGTATTCTCGGTCCATTGCAGGGCGTGACGGCGGATGACATCATCGCGGAATTAGAAGCACATGCTGATGCGTGGGATTTGATGCGCCATGCGTCAACATTGGCTAATAAAAATTTGCTGATTGTCGGGGCAAAGCGTGACCAGATTGTATCGCCCTTTGACCATCATATGCCTGTGGTGCAAGCAATCCAAGCGGTGGATGATACGCATCTCAGCAGTCAATTGCTTGCTAGCGACCACAGTTATTCAGGTAATCGGATTGCGTTGGCACGTCTTCTATTGGATTGGTTATCATAAAGTGACTCTCCCTCTGAAAACATTACAGCAAATTGTGCATAAAGTCGGTGCAGAATGGCAATTGCTTGACTCACATCCTTTGCGTGGGGGCATGTCAGCGAATGTGACCTTGCTCACTGTATTTGATGGCGACAATCAGCAACGCTGGATACTGCGCTATCATGACCAGCACAATCATCTCGTTCAACGTGAATACGACATTCAGATGCGTCTATCAAAAAGTGATATACCTGTCGCAAAACCACTCTTGCTGGATACATCCTCAGACATCATTGCACCTGCTTATATCGTTTTGGCGTATGTCGAAGGTGAGGCTATCTATGCCACGCCTCCAACAGATGAATTTTTGCAACAATATGTCGATACATTGGTGGCGATTCATCGTGTGCAACTGATTGAAGCCGATAAAAATTCACTCCCCAATTTGACAGAAGCCTACGAGAGCATCATCGCACATCAAGCTGACAAACTGGATACCTCGCTCAATGAAGGGCAGATTCGTTATGGATTGCGGACAGGATGGCTCTGGCAAGTGATGAATTCACCTGTGCTATTGCATGGAGATTACTGGCTGGGGAATCTCATCTGGCGTGAGGAGCAATTGCAGGCAGTGGTCGATTGGGAAGATGTGGCAATCGGTGACCCCCTGATTGATTTAGCTTATAGTCGCTTGGAGATGTTATTTGCCTTTGGTCAAGAGGTGATGCACACGATTACAGACCGCTATCAGCAACAGATGCCTCACTTAGATTACATCTCTTTGCCATATTGGGATTTGTGTAGTGCTTTGCGTCCCATGCACAGAATCGATGAGTGGGGTGCTGGCTGGGCTGACTTTGGGCGACCTGATGTGACGGGTCAGACCATGCGTGAGGTGCATCAGTGGTATGTGGGTCAGGCATTTAAGCAACTCGGCGGATGAGCTACGACTCCGTACTTGCCAGCAGATAAACTATCCGTCACAATACGCATCTAATATTTATTCTTAATGATACTAATGCGCTTTAGTAACTGCTAGCACTATTTATGGAGGAGAGCCACCTATGTTTGACCCCACTGAGCATCCACACCGACGATTAAATCCGCTAATTGGTGATTATGTGCTTGTATCCCCTCATCGCATGAAGCGTCCTTGGCAGGGCAAGCAAGAAAAACAAGCCACTGATGAGCGTCCTGCCTATGATCCAAAATGCTATCTGTGCCCAACCAATACGCGCAAAAGTGGAGATACTAATCCTGACTATCAATCGACTTATGTCTTTGATAATGACTATCGTGCTTTGCTGGATGGGATTCCATCTGTGCCAGAAAATGATAATCCACTGTTTCAGATGGGGAATGTTGAAGGGACGAATCGTGTGATTTGTTTTTCACCGACGCACAATTTAACCCTCGCCGAAATGCCTGTCGCTGGCATTCGGACAGTAGTTGATTTATGGGCGGAGCAAACGGCAGATTTAGGCGCGACCTATCAGTGGGTGCAAGTCTTTGAAAATCGTGGCGAGATGATGGGCAGTAGCAATCCGCATCCGCATGGGCAAGTGTGGGCAGAAAATGTTTTGCCGAATCTCCCTAAACGGGAGGATGAAACGCAGCGTGTTTATCTCGAACAATATGGCTCACCAATGCTATTGGATTATGCTCTGCAAGAATCCGAACGGGGCGAACGGACAGTTGTTGAAAATGATGATTGGATAGTCGTTGTGCCGTATTGGGCGACATGGCCTTTCGAGACCTTGGTCTTGCCGAAATTTGCTGTGCAACAAATGCCCCAAGTAGACAACAGTCAACGGGATACACTGGCAGATGTTTTGAAGCAATTACTGGTGCGTTATGATAATCTGTTTGAAGTCTCATTCCCGTATTCGATGGGTTGGCACGGTGCGCCCTATAATGGAGCGGATAACAGTCATTGGCAGTTGCACGCGCATTATTATCCACCCCTGTTGCGGAGCGCGACGGTGCGTAAGTTCATGGTGGGTTATGAGATGCTAGGCGAATCCCAACGCGATTTAACGGCAGAACAAGCGGCTGAGCGTTTGCGTAGTGTATCGGCAATTCATTATAAAGAGGCATCCTCATGACGATTCAAACAACAGTGATTGAAACATTCAAAGAAAAATTTGGCGAAGATCCGTCTTATGTGGTGCGTGCCCCTGGACGTGTCAACTTGATTGGTGAGCACACCGATTATAATGATGGATTCGTCTTACCGATGGCAATTGACCGTGCCGTGTGGATTGCCTTGCGTCCGCGTGAGGATAGCACCGTGACAATTACCTCGCTAGATGTTGATGAAGATATGAGCTTCGATTTGAGTGATTTTGATAAGCAACCCAATACAGCGACTAATTATGTCAAGGGGATGGCATGGGCGTTGCAAGAGGCTGGTCATAAATTGCGTGCTTGGGAAGGTGTCATGAAAGGGGATGTGCCGATTGGTTCTGGTTTGTCGTCGTCGGCTGCCTTAGAACTGGCTGTTGCGCGTGCGTTTTATGTCGTCAGTGGCTTTGAGTGGGATAAAGCGACAATGGCGAAATTGGTGCAAGAAGCTGAAAATCAATGGCACGGGGTCAAGACAGGTATTATGGATCAGATGATTAGTGCTTCGGGGGAAGCAGGTCATGCGGTGCTGATTGATTGTCGCTCATTGGATACACAATTGTTGCCTCTGCCACAGGGAACAGCAGTTGTGGTGTTAGATACCAACACGCGACGTGAATTAGTGACATCAGCTTACAACGAACGCCGTCAACAATGCGAAGTAGCTGCGGAACACTTTGGCGTGAGTCATCTGCGTGATGTGACCCTAGAACAATTCCATGCTGATAAAACAGGCTTGGATGACATCACGATGCGTCGGGCGTATCATGTTATCTCAGAAGATGCGCGCACCATGATGGCAAAGCAAGCTATGCTTGATGATGACCCTGTCATGCTTGGTTATCTGATGACGCAGAGTCATCTCAGCTTGCGTGATTATTTTGAAGTAACCAACGATGCTCTGTGTGCCATTGTGGATGTGGCGAATACCTATCCTGCGACTTATGGCGCACGTATGACAGGGGCAGGTTTCGGAGGCTGTGCAGTTGCCTTGATTCAAGCGAATGCTGTTGATGATTTTACGAGTTTTGTGCAAGCAGGCTATCGTGATGCAATGGGGATTGAGGCGAGCATCTATGTGACGATGCCATCCAATGGGGCAGAGACGATTGTCGGAAATGGGTAAGGCAGAAAAATGTAGGCGTAGTACAAAATCACGTTAATTTTTGTAGTTATTTGTTAGTGGACAAGGCATGCCTTGTCCCTACACCTCCTGATTTTATTGGATTCGTGTAGGGTTGAGGCATGCCTCAACCGTTTATATTCTCGCAACAACTTTTGTGGTCGTGTACTAGTACACTGCGCCCACGATTGTAATGGGTTCGCTGTAGCAAACCCCTACATCTCCCTCTTGAGACAAACAATTATCAAGCACTAGGCATCTTGGCTTCGTTGGAGAGCTTCTATTTGTTTCTCCGTATTTTTGAGGAGCTTCTTCGTCATGTTCACACCACGACTGCCACTCGCTTCCATTTCGGCGATGCGTTCACGCAAGGTTTGCGCTGCATTCTGGAGTTTTTCCAGTTTGGATAGTGGTTCAGCAGTGGGTTCATCAGATACATCATCAGCATCGGAACTATCGGCTGAGGCTTGTTCGGCTTTCGGCTTGCTGGATTTTTTCTCGGCTTGTTGTTCTTCAGCGTCTTTTTTGGCTTGTTTTTCTAGGCGACGGGTCGTTACACGGTCTGCGAAGACAGCAATCGTTTCGGTTTCGCCATCATAGAAGACTGTGCCTTCGACAATCAGACGGTCACTTTTATAAGCATTGATGGTTTCTTCGACCACTTCCCAATGGCGACGCGACATATAGACTGTGTAAATGGTCGGTGTCAGTGGGGGATGCGGTACGCCTTTTGGTAATGGTGTCTTCTTATGAGTATGCTGAATCGTTGTCATGATGGAATGATCTTCTTTGACCACTGTGCCAGGGCGACCATGCAAGGTGATGGTGACATAGCGCATATTGCCTTGCGCCTCTTCATCATCGATGAGTTCATCAACGTATTCGTGGCGTTCTTCCCACTCAACCACTTTGCCTTTGCTCCCGAAATTCGGGAAAATCTTGGCACGGACTTCATCTTCCATTTTGCCTTTGCTGAGATAAAAGAAGACACCGCCTTTTGTCCGACGACGCTTGCCATCATCAGTTTTGAGACCCTCGCCTTCTTCGATTTTGTTGGTTTCGTCAATGCGTGCTTGCACCCACTCTTTGCCGAGATGTTCGACCATGAGCGCAATTTGACCAACGGGTTTTTCATCTTTTTCGCCGAGTGCTTTGGCAAATTCATCAGTTGCTGTTTTGATTTCTTCAGGTGTCATTGTCATGAAATAAATGCTCCTCACCACACGTTAGAACCCCCTGTGCGGAGATGATGTCCCCCTTATGTGATTCCTTAACGTGTGTTGTTGATTGTCGTTTCTAGTATTTAATCTGTGTCTCGTTAAAATTAGTCGTTGTTTTGTGTAGGGATACACATCTTATAGGATATAAATTTCTGCTTGGTTACAATTATTCATATTAAAAATGAATAACTAAGTACCATACGATTGTGAACACTCAAGTAATCTGTGATGATTATTCGAGATTGGCAACTATTCTAACACATTAAGGTGCAAACTGTATAATCCCGTATTTGCCACTTGTGCGCCAATTGGTGGATATGTCGTCGAGTTGCTGTGCTTTCTGTTGAGTCAATCCTACAATCGGATTACTCTTAAGCGTGCGTAAAGCTACGAAAGGTGCTGGCATCGTTTGCATCACGGAGGCAAAGTCAGTTTCGACATCCCAAATGGTATCAAACAAAGCACGCCGATAATTGGCATCCCCTTTAGAGATGATAACACGCGCTTGTTCAAAAGCCGTGAATAGATGCGTCGGTAGGGTATCGTAAAAGTAGGGTGAATGCCAATAAAAATCAGGATGAATTGCCAAGTTACCCGTATTGAGAGCGCGATGGATGGCATCAATGATAGCTTGTGACTCAGGGACACGATCAGGGAAGGCTGATAGCATCCAATGCACATCGCTGATTGTAGCATCACTAACATAAGTTGGATTCATCTTGACGTGTAATTTAACAGGCATATTGAGACGTAGCAGATGATAAATCAGCATCAAATCCATTGCTAATTCGGTGCCGAAGTTATCTGTAATGATATGGATTGCGCCTGTGCCGTTCAAGATGGTGTCAACGACTGCATCCGACGCATCAATCAGTAAATCATCCTCTTCAACTGTCTGACCGAGTTCGACCACTTCGGGCAAGCTGAGGTCAGCACGATTGCCCCATAGAGCGAGATGTAGCATCTGGTTGATCACGCTATCATCATCCCCTGTGACAGCTAAGGCGCGTTTGAGTTGTGTCTGGAAACTATCGCTGTGGAGTTCCTCGTACTTGATAGCATAGTAGGGGTCAATGCCTGTTTGCCAATAACCGACGCGATTAATTAGCTCACGGAAGAAAATCATCTCAGCGATGAACCATGCGCTGGATTGCCATGTCTCGGTGGTGATGTTCCGCCAGTAGACAGCATCAGGTGCGAGATAATTCTGTGAGGGGATAGGGTCGTCGTTGACCATGCTAGTGTAAAGGTCATCCAGCGCATGATTGCTAGCTTGTGGAAAATCATTGCGTTCTTGCAAAGACTTGATGAAATTGGGCAAGCGTTCGCTCATGGTTTGATGAGCAAAAGGATAATCAGGTGTGCTGGGCATTGGGTGCGGTGTGAGGTCATGAAGCATGGTCGTTATCCTAATAGGGGTGCAATAGCCAACCAAATTGCCCAACCGAGTACCATCAATAAGCCGAATTGACCATGTAACTTGGCAGTGTTCCCTTGGGCTGGATGCAGAATTTTAGGGTCAGTTTCGGTATTGAAAATGTGAATCAGCTTGCGCGTGGTCGGTATCATCAGCAAAGTGAGTAGAGTAGTGATAGGCATCCATGTCAGCGCAATCAAGATAAATTGTGAGACGTAAGCAGCGACAAGCAAACCGATATATTCTTTACGCGCAATGTCGCGTCCGAAGACGACAGCCAGCGTGCGTTTGTTGGCAACGCGGTCAGCTTCTAAGTCGCGGATGTTATTGGCGTGTAGTATAGCAGCCGTAGTGAACATAATCGGGAATGATAGGGCGGTTAGTTGCCATGCTTTGAAGGCTGTCAAATCAGGGGACATGACATAATACGTCCCTAGCACAATCATGGGTCCCATGAAGACCCCTGCCGCGACTTCGCCGAGACCATTATAAGCAAGTGGGAAAGGTCCTGCGGTGTAGGTAATCGCAATCAGGACACCGCCAATGCCAATTGCCCACAACCAAGGACCACTCTGGAAAAGTAAATATAAGCCAATCGCAATACCAGCTAATGTCGCAAAAATCGCCCCGTAGAGGATTTCTTGTTCAGTCAGTAATTTTTGTTTGAGTGCCATACTTTGCCCAGCTTGCTTGAGGTCATCTGAGCCACGCTTAAAATCCATATATTCATTGACTAAGTTGGCTGTGGTCTGTAAGAACATCACGCCCAATAATGCCAGTACAAAATACGACAGATTGAAAACGCCATCGTCGATAGCAATCACGGCTGCTAAACCCATCGGCACAAAGGATGCTGTGAAGACACGCGGACGGGTCGCCTGTACCCATGCGGCAATTTTCGATTGATTTGTTGCAGAAGCCATACCTACACCTCATGATTCCATTACAAAATATGACACATCATAGCGGATTGTGAGGCGTGTGGCTATTGTAGCGCGAGGATATTTATCCGATTTTTAGGCAGTTTAACGTATGAGTCCTAAAGTCGTTTGGTTTGGTAGTGTAATGTACACAACATCTGGATTATTGCTATCCCAGACCTCTGCACGTAGAGCTTCAAATGCGTATTCGGGAGCAGTTGCCCAACCTAGTTCATCCCGAACATTTGAGAAATGTCCCCACACTTTGCCAAATCCTAGGATGGGTTTGTGTAAACCAGCAGGTGGAATATCTACAACAGGGTCAAGTGATAGTGCCCCATAAATGTAAGAAGGATAGCGTATTGTACTGGTATTGGTGACGACATAAATCATTCCTGTTTCAAAGTCATAAAGCATATATCCATTTTGGAAAGCTTGATACGCTACATAGATTGGATCACAGGCAATGCACGGGGCTTCATCAAAGCGATATTCCCAAGTACCATTGTCATGAATCGCAATGCGTGATTTTGAAATGGGAACATTGGTCAATAGCGAAAAGTTAATGACACCGTTACCGCGTGATTCTAATTCCCAGTTCATTGTATAAGAGACTTCATTGCTAAGTGCATTGCCTATCTTATTGCGGACACTCGAAAAATTACCCCAGATACGACCAAAGCCATTGATAGGCATTACTGCCCAATCAGGGACAGCCTGTATAGGATTTGGTGGTAAATTCTCGTAAAGTGATACTGGAAAAGATTCAGCAAGACCTGTGTTGTATAAGACCCAAATATCTTCGGTATCTGCGCGCCAAAGCATCATGCCGTTTTCGTAGCTTTGATAAGCCCCGTCGGTTATGATTTGAGGTGTTGCTTGTGCAGTAATTGATATTACACTCATGAACAGTAATATTAACAAACTGATGATACGTTTCATTGATAGGTCTCCCTTTACTATCTATCCTTATCTCTTTAGACATAGACAAACAGATAATCGTTCCAATCATGTGTTACGTGGATGTATAAAACATCATTTGCATGATTTCGGGCGGTAGTAGAACAAAGATAATTTTGACCCATACCTACTAACTATTCGTTAGGCTTATTTTTGAGAATCGATCCAAAAGATATTGACGATGATGACAATTCGACCTGCACAACTCAAGCGAGATTTACCTGCGATTTTACATATTGAGCAAGACATCTTTGGGGATGGTGCTTTTGGCATTGGGGAATTTCTCTACTATTACATGCGAAACCGCGAAACGTTTTTGGTCGCTTTGTCGGATGAGGCTCTAGTTGGTTATATTTGCACACATAACGATGAGCATGAGGCATATATTGCGTCGATTGCGGTTGCGCCAATAGTGCGTCGGCAGGGGATAGGTCGCGAGTTATTGCTATCTGTCATCCAGCACTATCAAGCACAAGATGCGATGCAATCGCTAAGTTTGCATGTTCGCCAGAGCAATCAAGGCGCAATTGCCCTCTACAAGTCGCTAGGCTTTGACACTATTGGCACGGAACAACAGTATTATCCTGATGAAGATGCGTACTATATGCGCTTGTCTTTGCGTTCGGATAATCTCCCTGATTAGTAGTGCCTCACTCAACCATTGGCATATTGAAAAACTAACCTGTACCATTGGACATATGTTCTGAATTAAACTTGCGGTATCATATAAAAATATGCTAAAAGGTCATCATGGCTATTGACACAAAAAATAATCTATGCGACCATAATGACCCTTTGTGGTAACTCAAGGATTGCCACATATCATGATGTTGGGATTGCTCCCTAGACTGCAATCATCGTTCTCAAACTTTACTTAAAAACCATTGTGGAGGCATACGCTATGCCATTACATGCAGATGTCGCTGCAACTGAAAGTAATTTCGACGTTAAGCAGACCATCTCTCGCAACCGTTGGAAGGGCTTGTGGCAATTGCTACAGGGCTATCGTAGTAAATACCTTGGCGCGATTATTATGCTGGGTATCTCGGCAATCTCGAATACAGCGAGTTTGCTCCTATTGCGTTATATCGTGGATACTTTGCTCAATCCTGAGGCTGAACCTGCGAACTTCTTCACGCTGATTAGTTTCGCTGCTTTGGCTTTTGTGGGGCTTGCTGCTTTACGGGGCTTTTTTGCGTTCTTCAGTGGCGCGTGGGCAGCCGAAACAGGTGAGGGTATCGCACTGCGTTTACGAGATTATATGTTTGACCATCTCCAGCATCTTAGTTTTACTTATCATGACAAGATGCAGACGGGTGAACTCATCCAGCGCAGTACGTCCGATATCTTCGCCATTCAGCAATTTTTTGGGACACAGGCGATAGGCATCGGACGTATTTTGTTATTGTTTGTGGTCAATTTCGCAGCGTTGCTGTGGTTAAATGTGCCATTGGCTTTGTTCAGCGTGCTTGTTGTGCCTGTTGTGATTGCGATGTCGATCTACTTCTTTAGCTTGGTCGGCAATGCTTATGAAAAGTTCCAAGAGCAAGATGAGCGCGTCTCGACAGCCTTGCAAGAAAATCTGAGTGGGGTGCGTGTGGTGAAAGCTTTCGCGCGTCAAGACTATGAGATTGACCGCTTTGAGGTCGAAAATCACAAGAAGTATGAACTTGGTCTCGTCTTCATGCGTCTTCATGCGCTGTATTGGCCTATCACCGATGTGCTGACAGGGTATCAAATGTTGGCTGGTTTTGTGTTGGGTGCTTTTTTGGTATTGGCAGGGGAAGGGGCTGTTTTTGCGACAGTAGGACCGATTACTCTGACAGGCATCAGCCTGGGGACGTTTATCAGTTACATGGCGTTGATTAGCTGGATTATCAATCCATTACGAAATTTGGGTCGTCTGATTGTGCAGATGACAACAGGCTTAGTCTCTTACAATCGTCTGGTGGAAGTTTTTGAAGAAGATTGGGAAGAACTCGGCTTGGGTCAAGAACCGCCTGTCAAAGACGTGTCAGGGAACATCGCATTCAAGAATTTGAACTTTGCCTATCGAGAAGGTCCGCAAGTATTACATGACATCAGTTTTGAGGTTGAAGCAGGACAGACCATTGCACTCTTAGGGAGTACAGGGTCGGGTAAAACGTCACTGATGGCATTGCTAACACGCTTCTATGATTACAGTGATGGTAGCATCACACTCGAAGGCGTTGAATTGAACGACTATCCTAAGTATTTCTTGCGCGAGACAATAGGTGTAGTCGAACAAGAACCGTTTTTGTTCAGCACGAGCATCCGCGAGAATATCACTTATGGGATACACCGTGATGTAACTGATGAAGAGGTCTTCGCAGCGACACGAGCGGCGGCTGTCCATGATGTAATTGAAGAATTTCCAGAAGGTTACGCGACCAAAGTCGGTGAACGGGGTGTGACACTCTCAGGTGGTCAGAAGCAACGGGTAGCACTCGCAAGAACGCTACTCAAGAATCCGAAAATTTTGATTTTGGACGATGCTACTAGCAGTGTCGATACCGAAACAGAATCACAAATTCGGGATGCGCTCAACAATATGATGGATAACCGTACTAGTTTCATCATCGCGCATCGTATTCAGTCAGTGATGACAGCCGATAAAATCTTGGTCTTTGATAAGGGTCGCATTGTCGAACGTGGGACACACGACGAATTGATGGAAGCGGGCGGTATTTATCGCCAAACCTATGACATGCAAGCTCAAATCGAAACTGATTTGGAGAAGGAGCTAGAAAGTGTCGGAGCATAGCTTTAACGAGGAAGAATTTCATACTTCGATGAATACGGGGACGCTCTTACGCATCCTCGGCTTGACGCGCCCACACTGGAAATCGGTAGCAGGCTTCGTGTTTGCGATTGGTGCGGTGGCGTTCTTAGAAGCGTATCTGAACTTCCTCAACTTACAATTGATTGACGAAGCGATTATCGCACGAGACACCAGTCGTCTATGGCAGATTGCGACCATCTACGGCTTCATGTGGATTGGCTTTGCCTTGCTGGTCTTCATGTTCATCTACTTGGCAGGGGAACTAAGCCAGCGTGTGCAATATGATTTACGCAAGCGACTATTCAAGCATTTACAGGGTTTATCCCTTAATTACTACACCAAGACCCCTGTTGGTTGGATTATGTCACGCGCCACATCGGATACAGAACGTATCGCAGAATTGGTCTCGTGGGGGTTGATTGATACTACTTGGGCAGTGATGAATATTGCGACAGCCTTGGGTTTCATGTTCTATATCAACTGGCAATTGACGCTGGTCGTCATTCCACTTGTGCCATTGTTAGTCTATATCAGTATTTGGTTCAAAGAGCGTATCTTGGTGCATTATCGTGAATCACGCCGTTTCAACAGTGAAATCACAGGTGATTACAATGAGATGATTACAGGTGTGCGTGTCATCAAGGGTTTGAATCGTGAGCGAACCAGCCTCAATGAATTCGGTAAGCTGACACGCGGTATGTACGATTCGTCGTATCGGGCAGCGTGGTATTCGGCATTGTTCTTGCCAGCGATTCAGATTACAGCCTCGATTGTGGTCGGTGGTATCATCTTCTTTGGTGGTTTACAGATTCAAGGCGATATTGGTCTTGGTCTGACAATTGGTGGTTTGAATGCTTTCATCGGCTACATCACCTTTATGTTATGGCCTATACAAGATATGGCGCGTGTCTATGCGTCGATGCAACATGCGATTGCCAGTGCCGAACGGACATTCAGTTTGTTGGATACCGAAGCGGATATTGTTGATAAGCCGAATGCAATTGACCCTGGAACAATTCAAGGTGACATCGTCTTTGAGAATGTCAGTTTCTACTATGAAGAGAATGACCCCATCTACAAAGATTTTAACTTGCACATCAAAGCAGGGGAGACAATCGCGCTGGTGGGGCACACGGGTAGTGGTAAATCGACATTGGTCAACTTGCTATGTCGCTTCTATGAACCGACCAAGGGTGTGATTCGCTTTGGTGAGCATGATTACACTGATTTGACACAGAATGCGATTCAGTCTCGGATTGGGATGGTTCTACAAACACCGCATCTGTTCAGTGGTAGCATCCGCGATAATATCCGTTATGGGCGATTGGATGCGACGGACAATGAAGTTGAAGACGCAGCCAAGCTATCAGGCGCACATGAGTTCATCATGGCGTTGGATAAAAATTACGAAGAACAAGTTGGTGAGGGTGGTGTTTTGCTCTCGACAGGTCAGAAGCAGTTGATTAGCTTGGCGCGTGCTGTTCTCAGTAAGCCTGAATTGTTCATCATGGATGAGGCGACGAGTTCTGTCGATACCATCACGGAATATCTGATTCAGCAGGGGATGGATCACCTGATGGATGGTCGCACAAGTGTCATCATCGCGCACCGCTTGAGTACAATCAAGAATGCTGACCGTATCATCGTACTTGACCACGGTAAGATTATCGAGATGGGGTCGCACGCGGAACTCATTAAGCAGCGTGGGCATTACTACACGCTTTATACCAAGCAATTCCGTCAAGAAGCGGAAGAGAAGTATAAAGGTGAGGAAAGCGAACAACCTGTTTCGGCGTAGTGAAATTGTGAAAGTATCGAAGCCTCTGGTCAGTGACTAGGGGCTTTCCGACAAATTGTTTAACCTAAATTGGAGTGACGTGTGGCAATACCACCTAAAGTTGATA
>JBCCSC010000061.1:0-32674 GCA_039200705.1 Chloroflexota bacterium | reverse complement strand
TTTCGATGATCCACCCTCCAATCATTCCTCCTATTAAACCAAGACCTAACGCCGACATTAATATAAACATTATTTTAATATTTTTTGTGTGGATTGTATTTGTAACCAATTGAACTGCAACATCTCAACATAAAACACCGTCTGCTCACGCTTCACTAAATTATGTCCAATCCAGCTGAGCCACCGCAAACCATTCGCATTACTAAACTGTGGATTCGGGTTATTGCCAAGTTGACGTGCTACATAGGGTTCAAGTAATAGTTGATTGAGTTTGTCATGGGTTGTGTTTGGAAGATATTGTTTAGGGAAAGGGCGACCATCAGCATATGTTGTTAGCAGTACATTGATGAAAAGTGGTTTCTTAACTTCCTCCCATGTATCATCATCTGCTTGAAGTATCTTGACCATTGTACTGACTATTTCGGGATTAGGGAGATGTGTGTAAAGTAAGTTCGTGAACTTCCCATCTTCTAATGGCAAGATTTCTATAGCAAATTTGGTACTCATCGGTTGTGCGAGAGCTTCAAATTCCTTGATGCGACTACAAATCACAAGTTGCCGTGTGAGCGTCTTGAAATTATTGATTTCTGTCAAGCAGTCTTCACGGTAATTTTCGGCAACTTCATCAAAGCCATCCAGCAGATAAATCAGTTTATCGCCAGCAATCCACTCTTGAGCGAGTTTATCGCTGACCCCATAATTTTGCTTGAGTTGACCTGCTAGCCAATCGGCTAATTTTTCACGTTTTTCCGCCCAAGATGATAAATTGAACACGACAGGAATTCGATGTTTTTCATCCTTGCGTGCTTCGTCGAGCAATTTTTTCGCCAGTTGAAGTAAGAGGACGGTCTTGCCACTGCCAGGTGCGCCCAAAATCAGCAATTTACGTCCTGTATGGTCAAAGGCTTTTAAGAGTACATCACCTGTTTTGGTGCGATTATCAGGGGTGGTTGCGTCCGATTCCACCAGATGAAAGGGAAGTCGATAATCTTTGAAGGGTGTTTCGTCGCCTAATCGCTCAGGCGATTCTTTGAGAGCTATTTCAAACTCGGTATCGCGCAAGGCGTCATCCAGCACACCATGAATCCAGTTGTTCTCGACAACATCAATTAATGTCTCGCGGAGAGATTTGGGTTGGCTATCATCACTAGGGCGTTTCATCGCAAGTACAGTACCCCACGTTGCAGTCGATAGGGCTGTCCCACCTGCAATCAAGGGTTCAAAGATGTCAGGCGCAGTAATCCAACCTAATTCATCAAAGCCCCATGCAATTGCGATGCAAATTGTGATAATAGAAAACAGAATTGCTAGAGGAAGCGGAAGTTCCTTCATAAAAACAGTTCCAAACTTGACTAAACCGTATTACAACGTTTGTATTTTAGCGTGAAGCACAGAATTTAGAAAATTCTCTCTGTGTCTCTGTGGTTCAAAAAAGACAGTCTATATCACATCCTCGCAAAACCCGTTATAATCGCCATATGGGAAAAATTACAACACATACACATCCAAATCAAACACTGTACACCGCACAGCAAATCGGACTGAGCATCATCATGGCATCTGCGATTTTTGCAGTCATCATGCTGGTCGTTTTTGCTTTTGTTCTGAACTTGCCACTCTTTGCGTTAATGGCGATTTTTGTACTCGGCATTTCGTCTTATGTGCTGATGGGCATTGTCAACACACCACCGATTACCCTCAGCGATGAAGGCATCACACTACAGCCATTCGTCGGTGGAGAACGTCAGATTGCATGGCACGAGATTGAAACTGTCGCGCCATATCCACTGTTACCACAACCGAATCAAGAAGTATTGAAACAAGCGATGATTGGTCGCAATAACTATCAAGCGGCGGAGGGTATTTTGTTAGTTGTGCCGAGTTTGCCGTTTCCATATCGGATTGCTGGCGCACTCGCTGGCGAAAAAGGCGCACCTATCATTGCTCTGACCAATCGCACACACACAGATTACGAAACACTCGTTACGCGCATTCATCGTAATGCACCACACGCCATCCGTGAGGATACGCCACTGGAGGACTAGTCTATGTTGCCCGAACATTATCAGAAAGTTACTGTCACTCAGCGTGGCTCTGACCCGCATCAATGCTTACAAGTGGTCGATGCGAAGATGCGTCAACCACACGCGCATGATTTACTAGTCAGGAATCACTATGCGGGTGTCAATTCACTGGATGTCGGGCGCATGATGGGCTTGGATGAAAATCATCCTAAGCCACCTTTTGATTTTGGCATCGAAGCTATTGGTGAAGTAGTTGCAGTTGGCAATCACGTCGAAGAATACAAAGTCGGCGATACAGTCGTGACAGTTTTGCCGAGCAATGGTTATCGGGAATACAGTCTAATTGACCGTAATTTCGCGGCGCGTATTCCGAGCATCGATCCTAAATTTGTCGGTGTTTATATCAGTGGCGTAATGGCGAAGATTGCGCTGGAATTCATCACTGATATTCAAGGCTACGAAACAGTGATGGTCACATCTGCACTCGGTGCAAGCGGACATTTTGCGGTGCAGTTAGCCAAAGCACAAGGATGTCATGTGGTCGGCACATGCGCTCATCAAGCCGAAGCTGAGTTATTAGCCAGCCTTGGTGTAGACCGCATCATCCAACGCGAAGATGACGATGTCAAAGCTGTGCTTGCTTCAGAATACAAAGATATGCTTAACATCGTCTACGATACGATGGGAGGCGATTTACTCGATGCCTGTATTGATAATACTGCTCCACGCGCTCGTATTATCATCGCGAATGCTATCCGTGAGCAAATTCGTGGCGAATCCATGCTTCATACGATTGACCTTTACCACAAAATCATCCGTCGGAGCGTTTCGCTAACAGGACTCAATCTATCAGATTATGCCAATGCTGTCCCAATCGAAGGCTTGAAGCTGGTCGATAAAATTCAACGAGGCGAAATACAGTCTTTAGTCGATCCAACACCTTTTGAAAGAATTGACTCTGTGCCTGATGCGCTGGCTCATCTGATGAGTGGCACAGCGCGTGGTAAAGTTGTCGTCAAGCTGATTTAAGGGGAGAAATATCATGTCCACCGAGGTTCAGGTAGAAGTTTTATCCGCACGCGATGAAGTTCTCGGCACAACACTCGGTGGCTTGCGTGATTTTGTCTCACGAGCAGGGCGCAATGCAGGGTTAGCTCCTCGCGCTATCTACAATCTCAAACTCGCCATTGATGAAATCGCTACTAATATTGTGATGTATGCCTATCCCGATAGCACCGATGATGACCTCATCACCATCACATCACGCATCTACGCTGACCGCCTCGAAATTATCCTTGAAGATACAGGTATTCCTTATGACCCACGCCAACACCAACCGATAACACTCGATAAACCCCTAGAAACACGCGAACTCGGCGGACTTGGCATTTACTTTGCAATTAATAGTGTCGATGAATTTCGCTATCATTATGATGAAGGCTACAATCGCAATTATCTGACTATGTTTCGTCCCTTGGGCAAGGTCAAAGATGAGACAGATTGCCATATATTGTTGTATTCACACGAGGATGCACAAACGATAAAAATACATCTGCAAGAGCTTGGTTATCACTTGCAATCGAGTTCTAAACACAATCAACATCTGCGCTGGTTGCATCAATCCAGCTATGACTTGCTCATCATTGACCAAGATATTCCCTACACGGACACAATTCGTCTCTTGAAGCGCATTCGGGTGCTTCATGGCAATCAAGATATGCCAATTCTGATTATTGGCTCAGATGGCGTGTTCATCACACGCTGTATGGAACTCGGCGCAACCGATTTTTTGATGTCACCGATTGACCCACTTTTACTTGAATTGCGTGTCGGGACAGCAATTCAGCAATCGCAAATGGTCATCAAGACACGTATCCAAAAATTGGCACAACATATCAAAAATATCCTCTTGAGCGAAAATTCGCGTCTGCGCTTTGGACGCGATATGGATATTGACCAATATCTCGCGCATGTTCTCGCAGAAGTTCAGGGTATTTATAATGCGGATGCTGGCACGGTCTATCTCAAAACAGAAGATGACACCCTACACTTTGCCGTGATGCAAACACAATCACTCGATATTCATTCAGGTGGGGCATCAGCCCAAGATATTAGCATTCCGTCTGTTCCTCTTTTTCTGGAAGATGGCTCAGCGAATCATCATCATGTGGCATCGCATGTTGTCCACACGGGCAAAATCATCAACATCAATGATATTTACGAAAACGAACAATTTGATTTTTCAGGCACACGCTGGTTTGATGAACATAACCAGTATCGTTCCATTTCGACTTTAACTGTTCCACTCAAAGACCATGATGATGTCGTTGTGGGTGTGATTCAGTTGATTAATGCCCAAGACGAAAACGGACATATTATCCCATTTGACCCCTCACAACAGATGATAGTCGAAGCACTCTCGGCACACACGGCTGTCATCCTCAGTAATTATCGTCTATTACAACGCCAATCTGTGCTGAGTGCTATCGAGAATGATATTCGCATTGGGCGACGGATTCAGCGTGACTTCATGCCTTCAAAAATTCCAGAGCTTGCTGGCTGGTCGGTGGATGCTCGCTTTTATCCTGCTCGTGAAGTTGCAGGTGACTTTTACGATATTTTCCTATCTGGTATTGATGATTACTGTGTGTTCATCCTTGCCGATGTCTGTGACAAAGGCGTAGGTGCAGCACTCTTCATGGCATTGATTCGCAGTTTGTTACGAGCTTTTTCATCCCAATCACGGGAGATGTTGCTATCCTTACCGCCAACTGCCCAAACGCCTGCTACGCTGAAATCAGAACTCCGCAAAGTTGTCCAAAATACCAATGACTATATCATTGAGCATCACTACGAATTGACGATGTTTGCGACGATGTTCATCGGCGTACTCAATTTAGACTCAGGGCGCATGTATTACATCAACGGGGGACACTCTCCGACACCGATTTTACAACGCGCATCAGGCACAATCGAACGCTTGATGCCAACAGGTCCTGCAGTCGGTATGTTTGATGACTCATGGTTTGAGGTGAAAAGTATTAAGTTCCAACCTGGGGATATGCTGTTTGCCTTTACGGATGGTGTCAATGATACACGTAATCAACATGGCGATTTACTCGGTGAAGAAGACGTTTTAGAACTCGTAGAAAACGCTGAATCCGTGCAAGATTTACTGACGCAACTAACAGACCGTGTGTTCAATCAGATTGGTAGTGGTGTTCAATTTGATGATATGACTTTCTGGGCAATCGCCCGTGATGTGCCACCTGCGAAGGTACTTGGTAGTCTTGGAAAACACGACTATAATCTATCATCGACTGGGTGTAGTTGATAAGGTTACATATGATAAATACACTTTTGCAAGAACAGAGTATTCAAATTGTTTTAGTAGATGTTGGTGCATCTGGTGAGCCGCCGACAATCTGGAAGCAGATTGGTACACAAGCTATCTATGTTGGTTTTGACCCTGATGAACGAGAAATGCGAGAAATTCATAGTGACTTGTTCGCAAAACACATCATCATCAATCAAGCAGTGATGCCCTCAGCAGGCGATGTAACCTTTTATCTAACCCAATCACCCTATTGTTCTAGCACATTAGAGCCATATCTGGAAAAATTGCAAGATTATATCTACTCAGATTTATTCGTTGTCACCGACCAAACGACTGTTCCTGCAACAACTTTGGATGATGTAGTGACCTCCTATAATCTAGGGCAGATTGATTGGCTCAAGACAGACTCTCAAGGAATTGATTTACAGATATACAAGAGTTTATCCGAATCACTACAGAACAAAGTCCTAGCAATTGATGTTGAACCTGGCTTACTGCGTGCTTACAAAGGTGAGGATTTATTCCCTGAAGTCCATTTAGAGCTTCTAAACAATGGCTTTTGGCTATCTGACCTTGAAACACGCGGTACAACACGCATGACTCGCCAAAGCCTCCATACCCTAAAATTAGATGAAGAGCTGATCAAAAAAGCAAGTAAAATGGCACCTGGTTGGTTAGAGGCACGTTATCTACGAACATTAGATTGGCTCCAAGAACAAGGGATGGGTCAACGTGAATACATAGTTCTTTTTGTATTTGCATTGCTGGATGGTCATTTAGGTTATGGGTTGGATATTATGCGACAATATCAACAATTATTTGGTAGGGATATTGTATCGCAAAGAGCAATAGCATATACACGCAATCAGATTGAGCAACGTGCAGTGTATAAACCCCAGAAGCCATCAATAGCTCAACGAGTCAAAAATAAACTAAAATATATTCTAACTTGAGCACAGGCTAGCAGACACAATCGGACTTTGCGTCACTCATGTTCAACCGTATACTACTAGCATAATAATCAATATATGCAAAAGGAAAATATCATGGCAGATGCCGTATCACCTGAATTGCTCGAAATTTTACGTTGTCCAGAAGCTGTGCATTACACCGATAAAGGCGATGACCCAGGACGACTGGAACTTGTCCGTGATGGCAATTGGCTAGCGTGCGAGGATAGTGGCTATAAATATCCGATTCGGCAAGGTATCCCTGTGATGCTCATCGACGAAGGTAAAAAGTGGAAAGAAACCGCAGTAGACGATTTACCTGTTCCACCCCCTGCGGAGTAAAACATTCTTTAAGAAGGCACATCATAATATGGTGTGTCTTTTTATAAATAGTCTAAATTCATTTTATGTATTTCTCTACGTTTAATGGATGAATCTCTACAGTTTCTTCTTTCCCCTCCAGTCGATATGCCATAAATGCTAGTATCTTAATGTCTATGTTTTGCTCTGTTGTAGCGATGAATAAAATATAATCTTCTGTGAAACCATGACACTGCTTGAGATAGCTAAATTCATTAATATCTCCGACTCTAAAATTTACGCCTTTCCAGTACATAGGTCCTTCATGATATAACGTTCGATTGAAAATTAGTTTCGTCACAGGAAGCAATTTTCTATCGGTAATCCTGACTGAAAAGACATTATGAGACGAAGTGAATGTATCAATCTGACCGAACTGTGTTTCGGGATTAGCTAATTCAAATATATTGTTATTTTTATCCGATTTTGTTTTCATAATAGACAATGTTCTATTGTCGGGAGCGTCTGATACACTCCCTTAGATAGTTTCAATTACTTCAACGTTGCTTCGAGTGTCATTTCTTCGACATTGATAGCACGGCTAATGATACAATTGGCTTTAGCATCTTCAGCAAAAGTCTGGAAATCCTCGGCACTTAAACCAGGTACATCCGCTTCGACAATCAAATCAATTTTGGTGACGGCGAGTTGGTCAGCATCGTTTTTACCCATATGGACTTTAGCAATGGTATGCACATAATTAGGTGTTGTGCCATTGCGTTCCAATGCAGCATTGAGTGCCATGCTATAGCATCCTGCATGGGCTGCTCCTAATAATTCTTCGGGATTTGTGCCCGTGCCTTCTTCAAAACGGGAACTAAAACTATATTGCCCTTCAAACGCGCCACTCTTAAGTGAGAGATGCCCTTTACCTTCTTTGAGTGTGCCTTCCCAGCGTGCATCAGCAGAACGAATTGCCATACGATTTCTCCTAGATAGTTGATGTGTGTTTAATCAGCGTGTACTCTACCGCAAATCGTTTAATATGACATTAATTTTTGGAGGCGAATGTGCAATCTGACATTCTGGCATTAGAGCAGATGGGACTGCGTGCATGGCGCACATTAGAGAGCGAGTCTTACGATGGCTGGACATTACGCTTTGCAGAAGGTCATACGCGACGCGCCAATAGTGTGCAGTCGTTATCTGATTCATCTTTGCCCTTGAATGAAAAACTTGCTTACTGTGAAGCATGGTACGCAGAACGCAATCAACCATGTATTTTCCGTGTGGCTGATGTCATGTTTCCGCCAGATTTAGACCAATTTTTAGCGGATCACAATTATCAAAAAGATGCTGAAACCATCACCAAAACACGACTGTTAGATGAACCACTCGTGATGGATACACAATTTCACTATGATACATCTCTGACAGATTCATGGTTATCTGCATGGGGCAAATGGGAGCATGTGCCTGATGAAAAACTCGTAACTGCTCAGAAAATCATAGCTTCGCAAACATTGCCATCGTGTTATGGCTGGATTGATAATGTCGCTGTTGGACTAGCTATCATAGATGGTGACACGGTTGGTTTATACAACATCGTAGTCGATGAAAATGCACGTCAACAAGGCTATGGGCGTGCCTTACTCACCAGTTTACTGGCGTGGGCACAAGACAATGGCACGACAAAATCATATCTGCAAGTGCTTGGCACAAATCAACCAGCGCGTACACTTTATCATTGCATGGGATACCAACCGCACCATCGCTATTGGTATCGCAAACAAGCTATTTCGTCAGAGGCGTAGAATTACCCAAACCCCATCTTACAATTGATGAGGTACTTGGCATGATTTCAATATATGACCATGTGATGCACCACTGCGAAGAAATGACATGCGAAGCCACCTAACACGAACAAGTGCCAAATTTCATGATGTCCCCATAGGTCACTAAAGTTCGGGCGTTTGAGACCAAAAATGACAGCCCCAACTGTGTAGCAGATACCGCCACTCACAATCAGTGTAAATGCTATAGGATCAATGATTGACATCACTTGTGGAATTAAGGCGAGGCTGAACCAGCCCATAGCAAGATAATAAAGAAGCGAAATCACAGAATTATCGCGGAAGAAAAATATTTTCCAGATGACACCACCGAGAGCCATGCCCCAAATTGCAATCATCATCCATGTAAACCAGAATGGGGTCAAATAAGCATAGGAAATGGCTGTGTAACTCCCTGCAATCATCAGATAAATGGCTGCGTGGTCAAGACGCACCAAGCGTTCAATCATCTCATTGCTCCCTTTGTAGGAGTGCATGACAAAACTCGCTGTGAATGTCAAAATCACACTAACACCATAAACCAGTGAGATAATCACGCGGTCAATATCAGGGTAGGTGATAACCACCAGCCAAATTAAGCCAAGAAGTCCGAGGATTGCACCCAACAAATGTGTGATGCCATTAATTGGTTCACGAAAATAACGTTCCATAGCGATAGCCTCAAAGAAAATTCATTACGAAAAATTACATTTCTCTGTAAATAGTATAAAGGATTTTCATGTGTGTACTGTTAAAGTAGTGTTTGTGAAGTTTGTTACGGATACTCATATTTATGAAATATAAAGACAAGCAATCCCTATCACATGGCACAATGCTAGCGAATCAATTCGCTGTCTTCAAAATGAAGTTCGATAAACCGAATAGATAGACTAGAGATATTCATCTGATGAGAAATTATCAATCTCAAAATTTCACGGGAATCGACTTATAGCCATGAAAGGCATGGGTATCGTATTCGAGTGTGTTAGTTACTAATTTCATATTTGGGAAACGTTTCGTCTATCCATTATCAACGTCCTCTAATATCTCTTTGACTTGCTCTTTCAACTTTGGTAATTCGTTCTCAATCACATCCCAGATGAGTTTTAAATTGAGACGAAAATATTCATGAGTGATGATATTGCGTAAGCCAGCGATATTTCGCCAGTCAACATCAGTATATTGATTTTGAAATTCGGTTGAAAGATTTTTCGTCGCCTCACCGATAATCATAAGGTTCATGTTAACACTATCGATCAACATCGTATTTTCGAGAAATTCCTCATAATTAGCTTCACTGATATATGCTTCAATTTTGGCAATCGCATCTAGAATATCTTGCAATCTGAGCTCAGAGTCCCTTAACATAGCGCACATCTCGCAATACTTGTGGACGAATTTCATCTCGGATTAGGTGCTGTTCGCCTAGATCAACAGACATTTCAAAGCTATCTTCAAGGAAATGCCATAAGGTCATGTAATTCTTGAATGATGTGGATTCCATTTCAACAATAAAATCAAGGTCGCTATCAGTCGTTTGTTCACCTCGCGCATATGACCCAAATAACCCAAGTTGTACAACGCCCAATGCTTTTAGTTGCTCACGATGCGCCTCTAAATATTGGAGGATATTTTCAGCAGTCCATGTATCTTGAATTTGCTCTGTCATACTTATTATTCTCAATCAAAATCTCACGGGAATCGACTTATAGCCATGAAAAGCATGGGTATCGTATTCGAGTGTGTTTGTTGCCAATTGCATATTTGGGAAGTGTTTGACTAATGTCGGCAGGGCAATTGCACCTTCCAGACGAGCAAGAGGCGCACCCAAGCAATAGTGAATGCCACCACCAAAGCCCAGATGTTTGCTGGCGTTCTCGCGTTGAATATCGAATTTATCAGGATTATCGAAAACCTCTGGGTCACGATTGGCAGCGTGCAAAACAGGGAACACACCATCGCCTTGTTTGATGACTTTGCCCCGAATTTCGACATCTTCAAAAGCATAACGTAACAAAGTCGTCGGTGCAGGTCCGTTGTAGCGCAAGGTCTCTTCGACTAAGCCATTGATGATTTCAGGATCGTCAATATTCTCTTGGAACAATTGCATTTGGTCATCATATTTGAGGAGCGCAACCATGCCATTACCAATGAGATGTGTTGTCGTCTCGTGACCTGCTGCAAGGAGCAAGAAAATCATCGACATCATCTCTTGTCGATTGAGTGTATCGCCAGCTTCTTCGGCATCAACTAAGCCTGTTAGCACATCATCAGGTTTTTCTGTTGCGCGACGGTCAATCTGCTCATTCATATATTGAGCAAATTCTATACCAGCTAGCATCTGATTTTGTTGGTCTTCCCAACCAAAGATGATGCGTTTTGTCCAATCACGGAATTTATCTTGGTCATCGCGTGGCACACCCAGCAATTCGGCAATCACCACCGCAGGGACAATCGAGGCATAATCGTGCATGATGTCCATGCCGTCTTTATCAGCAACCTGATTGAGCAAGTCATCACACACTTCTTGGATACGAGGCATCATCTGGCGCACGATACGTGGTGTGAAGGCTTTATGCACTAAATTTTTCAAGCGGGTATGATTCGGCGGATCCATATTCAGCATATGCTGACCAATCCCCAGTGGATCATCGATATTGGCTCGCCACTGCTCATGAAATTCAGGTGGTAGGTTGCGCTTAATTTCTTTACCAATGCGTAAATCTTTGATGACTGAGGCGCAATCATCATAGCGCGTAATCCACCAGAAGCGATTGCCCGTCATCGGACCGATAGCACAATGCACAGGGTCTTCAACACGCATTCGATGATATAACTCGTGACTGCCATTTTCAAAGACGTTGTACGGATTGGGGTCAATCATTTCTGCCATGATACATGCCTCGTTATGCCTACAATCTATCAAAAATATGTAGGGGACGACCTGCGTGTCGTCCCGAACGGGCGCAGACATAGCTACGCCCCTACGAAAATAAATCCATGAATTACTATGACAACAGTGTAGCAGATGATAGACAAGATGTCGTTTAAATTGTGATGAATTTGTGAAGCGTCAGGTTTCTGCTGACCTAAACTATCACGCAAGCATGACCTAAATTTGCTATTCACCGTTGTCGAAAACGTGTTCTAGCACATATGCTGACTATGACAATGAAATCGGAAAGAACCCCTTTTGGTCACGACACAAAATACTCACAATGACGTTCAACAGGTTTTGAGCATCACACTTTGCCTGAATATAAGTGTTGCTGTTAGCAAAATCATCTTAGGGATGATGACAGGCGCACTCGCTATCATGGCAGATGGTTTTCACAGTTTGACCGATGGCGCAGGCAATATCGCTGGTTTGATTGGCAATCACTATGCCTCGCGCCCAGCAGACGATAATCATCCGTATGGACATCAACGCTTTGAAACACTGGCTGCACTTCTGATTGGCGCACTCTTATTGCTCACGGCATGGGAGACCATACAAGGGATTTTTGAACGCTTACAAAACGCAACGCCACCGCAACTATCACCTTTAGTATTTGTGGTGCTGATTGCGACATTGATTATCAATATCTTGGTGAGTCACTATCAGATTCGTGAGGGTAAACGGCTTAACAGCACAATTCTCCTCGCTGATGCTGAAAATACCAAAGCGGATGTTTTCGTAACACTCGCTGTCCTCATCAGTAGCGGACTCGTGATGCTGACAGGATGGGTCTGGATTGATTTATTGGCTGCGTTAATTGTCGTTGGACTCATCGGCAAAGCAGCGTGGTCTATCTTGATGCAAACAGGACTGGTACTCGTGGATACTGCACCTTATGAAGCTGATGAATTACATCCATTGGTGGCAGAGATACAAGCGGATGTCATTCGCACACGTAGTCGTGGTACACGCGATGCAGCCCATATTGATATTGATGTGCGAGTTCCACCTGAAATGACCACCGACCAGACCAACAGCATTGCCTATGCCATTCGGCAACAACTCCAACAAAATTTAGAGGGCTTAGAGGCAGTCGATGTACATTTTGTGCCACATCACCCCAATGGGCGTGATACGGTTCTGACTGCCCGTGCATATGCTGATGCACGTGGACTATCCACACACGAAGTGCAAGTCTCACATGATGCACAAGGCTGTTTGTTAGAAATGCACGTTGAAGTTCCTGCAAATCAAACACTTGCCGAAGCCCATACCTTAGTCAGTGCTTTAGAAGCCGATGTGACACATGCTTTACCCGAAATTGACCGTATCGTGACGCACATCGAACCCAAGCCAGAGACAATCATTAGCGAAACAAGCAATGAGGATGTTCTGGAGATAGAAGCGCAGATACTCACAATTTTAGACACACACTATGCCCATGTTGGCTGGCATGACACGCGTCTCCAAGCTACACCACATGGCTATGCGCTTAGCATTCATGCGACCTTACCAGCGTCTATCAGTGTCGAAGCGGCTCATACCGTCGCCGAATCTGCCGAGACGACTTTACGCGCTCAACTGCCAAAACTGCAACGTGTGACGATTCATACTGAACCCTACGACCACTGAGACTAGTGCTTGACTTTCCCCTTGCTGGAAGCCTTAGACTGGCATTGTGTTCATGAAACGAGGAAGCAGTCATGCTCAAAATCGGTGAATTCTCGCGCTTGACGCAAGTGCCAGCTAAAACTCTGCGTTACTATGATGAAATTGGTCTGTTTAAACCAGCGCAGGTCGATAAATTTACAGGCTATCGTTATTACATTATCGCCCAACTCCCTCGCTTGTATCGCATTATGGCACTGAAAGCACTGGATTTAACGCTAGAGCAAATTCAGCACATGCTGGACGATGACCTCAGTCCAGAAGAAATGCGTGGGATGTTGCGCCTCAAGCAAGCTGAATTGAACCAGACTATCGCCGATGTGCAGATGCGCCTCAGTTACGTAGCACATAAAATTCAACAAGTCGAAGAAGAAGAGACATTTATGGCTAAATATGAAGTGATTCTAAAAGACGTACCTGAACTCAAAGTAGCAATCACTGAAGGTATCGCACCTGATATGGCACGCCTAAGTTACACCTTGAGTACAATGTTTGGTTCAGTAGCAGAATATCTCGATACCCAAGCTGTTGCTCCTGTAGGACCCGCTTTTGCTATGTATCTTGATGATGAAATGATGGAAACCAATATCCGTATTGCAACTGCATTCCCAATTGCAGACAACATCACGGGAACAGATACTATCGTCAGCAAGACTTTACCAGCGATTCAAGCTGCGAGTGCTGTTCATCATGGTTCATTTGCACATCTGCAAGATGCTTACGGCGCGATTCTCAAATGGATTGCTCAACACAATTACGAGATAGTTGGCTCACCACGCGAAATTTCACTGGTTTATGATGCGACAGGCAACCCTGACGACTATGTTACTGAGATACAATTTCCTGTCATGCCACGCCAAGCATAAAATTAAATGATTGGCGACTGTCAGAAAACTGTACTCATCTGAGGCGTAGTCACGCATTCTCTTGTATGATTAGACAGAGATGTTGACCAAATAAGTAGAAGAGTACCTTATGTCACAAAGTAAATTGAACAGTCGCCAACGTGAAGAACGCTGGAAACAAGCTGTCGCACTTGCCAAACGCGGACAATACAGCAAAGTACGCTATATCTTGCAGGGTATGCACGATGAAGCGCGTGTCCGTAAATTGCTGAACCAAATCGAAGGACGTAGCGACAAAGCGCAAGGGGGCATCACACGCTATTTTAATGTCACACTCGTGATAATCGTTGTCGTTGGCATTGCTGTCTTAGCAATTACATGGAACTTCACTCAGAATTTCCAACAAGAAACAATTGACCGAGGTGAAGTGCTTAGCCAGTATGAAGAACGTGGCTTAGAAGGCGGACGCGGACTCTTTGAGAATTTCTTGCTAATGTGCTACGACGGCACAAGCAATAATAATCCAGCGTGTGTGGATTGGGCAGCCGAAGCGATTACCAATCATCGTCAAGTGTTACCAGCCTGTACCTTACTCAATGATGATGGCAGTATCGACTATCGTAGTTTGACCGAAGCCGATGTTGCCAATTGCCTCATCAATGAACACGGCGTGCCACCGTTTCCTGTAGAATCGTAATACTCAACACAAAGTACAAGGGCGTACACTGTGCGCCCATTGACCCATCTCCTATTTACAATCTCGAAACCTCATAAGAACTTCAAAAGCGTGCCATCGTAAGCACAAGCAAGCATGTTACAATACGTCTGAAAATTTCAGATAGCATGTTCATCGTGCTGTAATTAAGATAGGCGATGATGGCTATCAGCAAAATATGCTTCTTAGGATAAATAATGTGACAACGAAAACTCGCTACCTGTTACTGATAGCAGGGATATTGTGTTCATTATGGACGGGCATTCCCAGTACGGCACAAAGCGACCCTGTGAGCATGAGTGTCGAAGCAGGGTTTAACAACTTTCATCGTGCAGGCTATTGGACACCACTCCAAATCCAAGTGCGAAATGATGGTGTCGGCTTCAGTGGACGCTTAACTGTCCGCCCAGAAACATCTGGACGCGCTGTTGAATCTGCCTATAGTACCCCCATTGACCTACCCAATGGTTCTGAAAAAACTGTTTTTCTCTACATCCAAGCGCAAGATTCGGCTAGCACGATTGTAGTAGAATTGCTAGATGATGAAGGGGTACGTATCACTGACCAAGCTGTCGGACTCATTTCGATAAATTCAGGTGATGCACTCCACATGACTGTTTCCAGCACAAGCGCGAGTAGCATCCCCTTAAATGGTGTGGCTAAACCAAGCCAAAATTCCAGACAAGCTCGTTGGGAAGTTGATAATTTACCATCTGATGCGGTTGCTTTCAATGCGATTGATACCTTGTTGCTTTACGATGTTCAAAGCGATACGTTCACTGTTGACCAACTGACAGCACTCGAAGCATGGGTCACAATGGGTGGACATCTCATTATCATTGGGGGACCAAGTTGGGCACAAACCACATCAGGATTACCTGATAATCTCTTACCTTTTGCGCCTGATGGTAGCCAAAATATCGATAACATCAGTGCGATGGCTGATTTCATCAATCGGGATGATACCCTAGAAGCCTTGACCTTCGTCACCACAGGTACAGTCACAGAAGATGCCACTGTTCGCATCGCCACAGATGATAATTTACCCTTGATGATACGCCGTGAATTAGGACTTGGTGTAGTCGATTTCATGACTGTTGACCCAACCCTTGAACCTCTCCGCAACTGGGAAGAACTCAATCAATTTTGGTATACAGTGGTCACGGATTTACCGCCTGAACCAGGTTGGCAACGCGGTTTACTCGACCTACAAGATGCTGCGCGTTCCATCGCAATTTTGCCAAATGTGAATTTATTGCCACCAGCCAGTAGCATGATTCTGTTCATTGGTGGCTATATCTTGCTGATAGGACCGCTCAATTATTTCATATTATCGCGGTTGCGTCGTCGCGCGTGGGCATGGGCAAGCATTCCCCTGTTGATTGTGACCTTCACACTCTTAGCATGGAATGTCGGCTTTAATTTGCGGGGTAGTGAAGTAATTGTCAGTCGCCTGTATGTCGTTCATTCATTTTCTAATTCGGATATTGCCTATCAAGACCAATTGGTGGGTGTTTTATCTCCTCGTCGTGATTTATACACCGTCACTGCGCCATCTGATACTGTGATGGGCTTTTTGCCTGGGGTCGAAGCAGATTCACCCTTCTCAGCGAATGTCACACGCTCCACTGCAACCATCTTACAAGGGGAAGCATTCAGTGCGCCTGAACTTGCGATTGATGGTGGTATTTTTGCCAATTTTTACGTCAATCAAATTGTTGAAGCTCCTTCTATCAATGGGAGTGCAACTATCGGTTATCTACCTGAGCCGATTGACGAAGAGGCAAATGACTATCCACCGACACCGCTTTCAATTCGTGGGGTGGTACGGAATGATAGTGACATCATATTAGAAGGGGTTGTCATTTTCGCACGGAATCGCTTCTACCGTGTTGATGGCACATTTGAACCTGGTGATGTGCTCGATTTCGATACTGCGGATTTTGACTTTGTTGATACTGACCTCGACGATACACTACCTCTTGCTGTGCCATTAGAATCACTGGCTACCAACAACATCAATGCAGAATTAACAGATAGACGTAGTGTTGATGTGACATTAGTCACATCGCGTGTTTTGCTGGATATTGATTGGCGAGTAGGCACAACGCGCTTCCGTGATGAAAATACCTTTGACGCAACCGACGATGAACAAAGTCGTCGCCGTGCGCTCTTACGATCTTTTATGCGCGACCAAAATTTGAGTTTAGGCATCGGCAATCAAGTGTATGTTATGGGCTGGACATCTGCACCCCAAGCCGACGACATTACCGTTGCCGATACGCCATATCGTTCAGTAGATACGACACTACATATCATCGAATTGGATACGACTGTCGAAACAGCACCTTCTGGTGAAACTGTCATCATCGCTGGTGACCAATTCACATGGAATTTTACAGATATTGAGGTCGGGCAAGTGTTTGGTAATTTGAGTTCGCTTACCTTAGTCAACCCTGGTTGGGCAGAATTTCAACTGAACCCACTCGATGGAGCGATATTAGACAGTGTTGATACGATGATTTTGGAAGTTAATCGTGGAACAGCCCTTGGTAGTCAGATTGCAATTTCACTTTGGAATCATGACACAGGTAGCTGGGATACCTTCGATAGTAATCGTGTGGAAGAGTACATTGTTGATAACCCTGCACCTTATCTTGGACGCAACAATCAAGTGGATATACGCTATGAAATTGATAGTGACCTCGTATCATCCAACGATAATGGACGTATCTTACAAACGCGCCTAATACAGATTGGTAACTTTGAATGATGTGATTTCTCACAGATTTCAATCAAGCAGATGGTCATCGTGCCATCTGTTTTTTATTAAACTTTCCCTGATTTATCATCCTGTGTGATGAATTCAACAGGGCAGCGCGAGAGATAGCTGATTTCATCTGCGAGTTCACGATATTGAGGCAATGCAAAGGCAACTGTCTCATAGAGTGAATATAAGCGAATCACACCATCAGGCGTAGACGGTTTCAGGATTTGGTCAATGCGATTGCTGACCCGTTCTACAGCGAGAACGCGGCGCACACTGCTAGTATCCAATTTTGCTTGGACAACATCGCCTTGTAAGACAATCAGCATATGCGGTAGTAGATACAAACTGACTTCTGCGCCAATGTTGGATACACCTTGTAAGGTATCTTCTGCGATATAAGCAGGGAGTGGTCCTATTGGGTTGGAGGGTGGTCGTCCGATATTAAGACGACTGTCATTGATGGCTTGGCGCAACACATTAACGAGCACAATCATATCGGCTTCGGGCATTTGCAAACTGACAATTCGCCAATGACGATTAATCTCAAGGTGCATACTAAGGGTCGCAATGCCTTCTTGCCCTGTGGTGACAGCACTAACCCACTGAATCGTCGCAAAATCAATGATGTGTTGGGCTTTTGTGCCATTATCTTGCAAGCGTAAGCCCCCTTCAATCAGTTGCAGACTACGAAATTCTCGCAAATTATCGGTATCAAACGGCGCAGTGATTTGATATAAGCCCCCCTCAGCAATTTTTGATAGGGTACGACGGTCATCAGTCTCATCCAGCAATAAAACAGGATAATTCCGATGCGTGAATTGACGGGTCACAACCCATAATCCACTAGCAAGGATGGCAAAAAGTGCAACTTCGAGCATAAAAAGATTTTCTAACTGTTGTGCGATAAAATGCCTGCAAAGATAGCCATAAGCTAGACCCAGAATTAACGGCTCTATACACTATAACCCCAAAACATCTATTTCGTGTCAGAACGACAATCAATACATAATTTCCCCTTGAGTGAGTTACACGTTTTGCACAGCAATTGCAAATTCGATAACTCAGATTGTCCACCTTTTGCGATACTGATAATGTGGTCAAGTGCTAGCTTATTATCTTCAGGTGGGGATATACCACAATTCACGCAGACTTCACCATATTGCTCTGACAATGTCATGTACCATTCATCAGCATGTTTGCGGAGTTGATAGCGCACTTGACGTTTAACTTGCGGTGGCACACCACGCTTATAAGGGGAGGGCATCCAATTCGGGTAATAACCGCTAGGAGGATTGGGATTGCGTGCAAAAAATTGATGGAGTTTGCTATTTTCTGTATCACACAGACAGCGATGTGCGACGCGTCCGCAATAGCGACAATATTGCTTAGGCATAGCTTATGGTTTCACAGCCACCAATTGTGTCACATGAGATGATTCATCATGGTACACAATGCGCCAATCACTGAAGACAGTTTCGAGTTCACCATCAGCCAATAAGAATTCTTTATTGAATTCAGGCACTTGTTGTAAATATTGCTGATTGAAGGTTTCGTAGATGAGTCTGCCACCTGACTTAATGGCTTCTTTGATGATAGGAAACAGGGGTCGGCGTAAATAGCGAAAAACCGCAATCACATCATAGGTTTCAGGGCAAATGTCATGCAGACCATCACACAAGCCACTACGACGAAGCACGAGCTTATCAATATCGACTTGTAACAAATTTGCTGAGCGTAAATTTCGCATCGTGAGTTCAGCACGCGCACGACGCAATCCTACACGACTAATATCCATCAAATCAACGATATAGCCTTGTTCTGCGAGCCAAATGCTATTTTGCCCAAGACCACACGCTAAATCCAGTGCCCGCATCTCAGATTCTTCGTCCACCGTAGGCACATAATCCAAGAGTAAGGTATCAGGTTGTGGGAAGGCTTTGTTGCGTTTTGTATAAATATCATCCCAACGGATACGGTCTTTAGCGGACATAACGTTGATAGTATTCCTTCAATTTCACATTAAATAGTCGGGTTAGATGATAAGCACTGATTCTGTTAATGTGTCATTTGTGACATTCAGTAATGGTGTCTCGCTTAGGCGTTCCGCATAGGATACGATACTGCCTGAATCCACAAAACCCATCTGGCGATAGAGACTGCGGTCTTCTTCTGTTTTACCTGCTACGAAAATCATATCCGCATCATTAGCGAGAGCAACATCAACTGCAACAGCACGAATGGTTTTATCCCAATCAGCTTCTCGCATTTCTTTGAGCATAGCATGGGCAACCAGATGGGCTGAGCCTTCGTGCAGTGTTAAGCGAATGGCACCCATCGCATAACTATTGCGATACATCACCAAATTAATTTGCCGACCAAAATACACATCACGCATATCACGCCCAATGAGTAAGGGTTCGACACTACTAACAGCCACATCATAATAGGCATTGCGCCATATATACCACCACACAGACAAATCACGCACGGTTTTTGCTTGTGTGAAAGAAACATCAGGCGGATAGTTCACCACTTTACGTAATCCATCCGTTTTCTTGTATACCATAATCGGGATTTCTTCTTCGACATGCAAGTCGAGTTCACGCAAAGCACGCACAAAGACAGGTGGATAAAGCCCTTCTACAAAACGGACACGCGCTTGTCGTCCTTTTTCGCGTAAAAGGTCAAGCCCTTGCTGGATATGATTCCCAGAAACCCAAGCGGTATTACGACGCGGTGTGACGTAATTGAGGGTTCGCAACGAACTACCACCGTGATGAATAACATCAACAAAGCTGACAGCTTCTTCTGTTGCGCCCACATCTAAATGCGATTGTCGTAAGTGGGCTTCAATACGACGGAGGGTTGTTCGGACTTCACGTTGTTCGTCACGGTTCATAATCGTTTATACCAGTAATGTCTGTGCAAATGGAACTAATCGTTATCTATAACGCAGTATTAACCAGTATAGAGGATTTATGACATCTTTGTAGCATCATGAGGTTTAAAAGCTGTTTGAACTGTGGATACTTTCCACAAGTCTGATAGATTTAGTCGTTAAATTCTCGATAGTTATTGTCGCTTGTCCACAAAATATATTGATAGAGTGGATACAGCGCAAAAATATGATTGACGAGTGTCTCTTTGATATGCTCTGACGACAATTCTTCAGCATCAATATCTAGCCAAATGCCAATGCGTAACCAATCAGTGTTGGGTTCAAAAGTACTGAGCCAATCATCCAAAATGCGCGGATGCTGGAAATATTTGCCAGCGATACGCATCTCACTGAGGTGAATCCCTTGCCAGAAACCCATTGTGTATTCAGGGTCTAAGTCCATCAGGAGCGTGTAAAAAGCATGACGATGACGGGGTATCGCTAATTTGCCTTTGAAATTCTGTTGATCCCACCATGCGTCGGGCGCAAGCAACAATTCAACACATAAGCCTGATTCTGCTAGACGTACTTCAATGACAGGGTGTAAGCGTGTGATAATCGTATTCACTGAGGCGACCTCTTCGCGTCCCATCAATTTTTCGACAGTGACAGCTTTACCACGAGCACGTAGATACTGTATTGCTAGCACATCAGTATCTACAGTAGCATGACGACTAATGCTCTCTTCGCCAATCGCTTGCTGACCAGACTTAATCAGTGAAAGTTCAATATCATTAGCTGCAAGTTGTTCATAGATGTATTGTTGCAATGCCTGAAACTTGGCTTTTACACTTGTTTTAGCTGTTGCATTAACCCCATATACTGCTTGAATATCATCTTGCGAAAAATATCCCATGCTTTACCCGATGTGCTCACTTCATAAAAGATTGATTATTTACACATTGTAACAAGTGCCTCAATTGCTTACAAGCTATGGCTTGCTTATTTGTTGCTATCTATCAATTTTGTATGCTCAAGAGGGGCGACCTACGAAAATCCCAATATTGCGAGAGACCTAACGCCTCTATCGCAAACGGGTTATAATGACGCTATAAATCGACTTTATCAGTAGGGGATATAGGTGTATGAAGCACATTTTCATTTCTTTTTCACAGCGCGATAGTCGCTACATGACAACCATGCGCGAAAATTTAATTCGCATCGGGTATAAACCATGGATTGATCCTAAACCACGCCCAGGTCAAGATTGGCGATTTGAAATTGATGATGCTATTCGCTCTGCGGATGCAGTCTTAGTAATTGTTTCACCTGCGGCAGCAGAATCAGTTTATGTCACCTATGAGTGGTCACTCGCCATTGGCTTAGATGTACCTGTAATTCCTGTTATTTTTTCTAAAGCCAAGATGCACCCCCGATTGCATATGTTAGAACACTTTGATTTCACAGCCTTCACCTCTGAAAATCAATTTTGGGAATATTTTAACCGTGAGATTCAGCGTATTCTGGCAGATGATGCACAACCGAGTCAGGTGATGCAAGCCGTACAAGTCCCACAATCAGTTGCACCTGCGGGAGCAGCCTTCACACGGCAAGTAATGCCGACAACCCCTGGTCATCATCTGGTGATTCGTCGAGGACCTGGTCTGAATTCTATTCACTCCCTGCAAAAGCAACTCATCACTTTAGGGCGCGATGAAGCCAACGACATTATGGTTGATGACCCCGAAGTGAGCCGTTATCATCTGCGCTTACAATGGAATGGCAATAGCAATACTTATATTGTCGAAGACCTCAAAAGCACCAATGGCACACGCATTAATGGTGGTGCACGCATCACCGATTTGACACCACTTTACCCAGGGCAAGCCTTGATGCTGGGCGATACTATTATTTTGTCGTATGAGGTCGTCAATTAGGCATTCAAGATATATCTCATGACCGATATGATAATAAGTCAACGTGGCATTAACTGATGCCACACACTATGGTTAGGTACTAACTCATGAGCCAACAACCTACATCTGAACAGTGAAAAATCCTCACAATATCGTCATAAATGCCTGTTACACTGATGGGCAGATTACATTGGGAGCAATTTACATTATGGAAAATATTATCGAAGCACATGATTTGAGAAAGAGTTTTCGTGGTTTCAAAGCGGTGCGAGGTGTCTCACTGAATGTGCCTGCAGGGTCAATTTATGGCTTTGTCGGACCGAACGGTGCAGGGAAAACCACGACCATGCGTATTTTGACAACCCTCACCCGTTCGGATTCAGGCACGGCTGTTGTCGCAGGACATAACGTCCAAGAAGACCGTCGCGCTGTACGGCGTGCGATTGGCTATATGCCAGATGAATTCGGTGTCTATGAAGATTTGCGCGTGTGGGAGTATTTGGACTTTTTCGCTGCATGTTATGACATCCCTGAAAATGACCGTAAACGATTAGTCGGTGATTTACTGGAATTGGTTGACCTTGGGCATCGTCGAGAAGATATGGTCGATAAATTATCGCGCGGTATGAAGCAACGCTTATCTCTAGCACGTACACTCGCTCATGACCCACAAGTATTGATTCTTGATGAGCCTGCATCTGGGCTTGACCCGCGTGCGCGTGTCGAAATTCGTGAGTTATTGGGTGAACTTGCTAACATGGGGAAGACAATTTTCTTCTCATCGCATATTTTGGCAGATGTTGAAGATATTTGTTCGCACATTGGCATCATCGAAGCAGGGCAAATCATCATGGAAGGTAGCATCGACGACCTCAAGATGCAATTGATGGAAACACGCGAAATTATTGTCACTGTGCGCGATGTTGATGAAGCCAATCGCGTTGTCGATATTCTGAATACGATTCCTGATGTGCAATCAACCGAATTGCTGACACCACGTAGTGGTCGCTCGCGCGTTCGTGTCGATTTTGCTGGCGATGATGATGGTATGTTAGCACTCAGTCGCAAACTGAATGAGGCTGGTATCGCTGTCCTTGGCTTCCAAGAAGAAGAACGCGACCTTGAGCATATGTTCATGCGCGTCACAAAGGGGTTGGTGACGTAAATCATAATCTATAGGTGGATTTGGCGCGCCAAATCTCTACAATATTAATTTTATGACTGTAGGGGCATGACGTGTCATGCCTTCAAACGACACGATAAATTAAACATTCTTTCGAGGAAATAGGATGCAATACGCGAGAAGTATCCTCAAAACAATGACCGCTATTTTTGGCGCAGATACCAATAGCGAAGAAGCATGGGTCGATAGTGATTCATTCCTGACACCACGCGAACAACTGGTACGACGAGTGGCTGTCATCATGCAGTGGGGGGCAATCATCAACCTGATTGTGCTATTTGCTCTCAATCTCTTACTAGCATTCGATGTTGTCTCAGCAGATACAATGGGTAATTGGTTGTTCTCAGGATGGATTGGCACAACAGGCGAAATGACTATCATTGGCTTGGTGGCGATTGCTGGCAATATGTCAATCTTGCTCTTGCTATCAGCTTCAACAGGTGCACAAGAATTTTGGTCATGGCTGATTTTATTGGCATTACTTGTCGTCAATGTCGTCGGATTAGTTGTTTATCGCTTCTATCCTGCGATTTTAGGTTTAATCCCTGCACTAATCGGTGGCTTTTTCATGTTTCGTGACTGGCGTGCTTTTCATTCCAACGCGGTCAGTGTGCGTGAATTACGTGGGCGGATGCGCGGTGTGCGCTCCTTTGCCATCATCACCGTTTTTCTGTTGTTGATGGGTAGCTTTGTCGTTTTGCTCTATTTGTTGCAACTCCCGCGTTTGCGTGCCGAAAGTGTCATTATCACTGGGAATCTCGGACAATTGCTGTTCTTCGGCGTTGTCGGCGTTGAATTGATGCTGATTGCCTTCATAGTCCCTGCGCTGACGGCTGGAGCAATCACAGGTGAACGCGAACGTCAAACCTATGACCTTCTGCAAACGACGTTGCTATCCGCGCCATCGTTTATTGTCGGCAAGATGGAATCTGCCTTAGGATATATCGTCTTATTGCTAATGAGTGCCATTCCCTTGCAGAGTGTGGCGTTTCTCTTTGGGGGTGTCAGCCAAACTGAGGTTTACGTCACCTTCATTTTGCTGATGGCGACAGCATTATTGCTCGGTGCGCTTGGGATGTTTTTCTCGGCAACCGTCGATAAAACGATGTCGTCAACTGTGCGTGTTTACACCACATCGATTATCATCGTTTTTGGATTGCCACTACTATCGCTATTTTTCTTTCAGGGAGCATTTGTTTCAGCTGTTAATTCAGTTGCTATCAATGTTCCGACTGCTGAACGTGAGGCTTTCCTGATTTATGGTGATATGGTCTGGAGCAGTCTTAATCCCATCACCTCTGCCTATTACACCCAACAGATGATCACTGCCCATCAAGAGATTTTCTTGCTGGATGTTGAATTACAAAATAATACGTTCATCCCTGTGATTGCGCCTTGGATTATCACAACGGTGCTTTATATCGGTGGGACAGCGTGGTTATTACTCCTTGCTGTTCGTCGGATGCGTCGCGGTGGATAGAATTGATAGCTGTTAGTAGGGGCGTAGTATACTGCGCCCTAAATGGGGTCGCTATAGCAACCCCCTACAATACGTGGTTTTGCATGAGCAAAATATGTCTTGTCTGCGTAAATAATAAGTCATTTGAAAGACTGTAGTCATGAGTATCCAAAACTTGCCTAACAACACCGAATCCCAACTTAACGCACTCATCAAGCAGTGGACAGCCCGTTGGCGATTGCGTCGGATTGTGCTGTATATGCCTCGGATTGCGATGGTCACGACGCTGGTCGGTATTGCAACATCATTACTGTTGGGGTATTCGCGTAGTGTGAGTGTGGTGGCAATGCTCATCATCACAGCAGGGGCAATGAGTGCTACTTTTGTTGGTATCACAACGGCTTTAGGACTGTGGCGCAAACGAGGCTATGAAGCGATTCGCCAATTCGAAAATATTTTTGACTTGCAGGAACGAATCTCAACTGCCTTTGAATTGCTAGAAGGACGCATCCAAACTAGCCCTGCCGTCGCTCAACGCCAGCTAGACGATGCCTACAAAGTGGCGCAAACCGTTGACCCACGCAAACAAATCCCTCTCAAGATTAAGTGGTTAGAATGGGCAGTAGCACTGTTCATCATCATCTTTTTGGTCGTGTCAGTGGCACTCTCAGCTTATCTGCTATCGCAAGGTGGCAATGCCGTGAGCACACAGACACAAACAGCGATTAATAGTGCAAGCGAAACAACCCGTGACATCACAGAAGGCATCGCAACTGATAATGCGCTGACCGATGAAGAACGCTCATCCTTGCTCGAAAGTGCCGAAATTGCGCTGGAAGAACTCGAAAATCCTGATACAACAGCCGAAGATTCGTTTGTCACCATGAGCGACCTAGAATCTGATTTGCGTGAACAAGTCGAAGCTCTACGTGAAGAAGTCGCAGAATCGAACGATAATCTGCAACAAGCCAACGAAACGCTCAATAATCAGAACACACCATCACAACAAGGTGACCAAAGCGATAGCAATGCCGAATCTGAACAGAGTGGCAATCCACAAGAGGGGGGCGATAACGCAGGTGATGCTTTAGCCGACTCACTCGAACAAGAATCACAATCCGTGCAAGACATGAGTGAGCAAGAGCGACAAGACCTCGCTCAGCAATTACTAGAAGTTGCCGATGAAGTACGTGAGACAAATCCAGAATTAGCTGATGCCTTAGACGAAGCAGCCGAAGCACTCGAAAATAATAATATCCAAGAATTTGAGTCTGCGATGAACGATGCTGCACAACAATCTCGGTCATCAGGGGAGCGCAATAATTCCCGACAAGAAAGTTCCAATACACTCGAACAAGCAGCCGACCAAGCCCAACAAGCTGCCAATGAAATCGCTCAGAGTGAAGCCCAAGCCAATCCCGATGGTGACCAGCAGGGTCAACAGGGGGAACAATCACAACAAGGTCAACAAGAGGGACAACCGCAACAAGAATCTGGTCAGCAACAGGGGCAAAGTCAACAAGGTGGACAACAAGACGGGCAAGGCGAAAATCCTGCCTCGCAGAACGCGGGGAAGGACGGCGCACAAGGTCAATCAGAAGGTGGTCAGCAACAGGGGCAACAACCTGGCGATGCTGAAGCCCAGCAAGGACCTGCATCGTCGCAATCACAGGATGGTGATGGGGCTGGCGAAGCAGGTAACGGCGATGGTCAAGACCAACAAGGCATCACAGCCGTCGGCGAACAAGAATTGGGCAATAATACCAACAATGACGGTGGCGAAACGACTTTTGACTCGATTTTTGCACCGAATCAGATTAATACCCAACAAGGCGATACCAATATCGTCCTAGAAACTGATGCTAGCACCGACCAAACCCGTGAAGGCGAGTTCCAAGAGAACCCAACAGGTGAAAGCACTGTGCCATACAATCAGGTCTTTAGTAGCTATGCTGACTCTGCCAGTAGTGCACTTGAAAATGGCTATGTGCCACTTGGTGTGCGTGATGTCGTCCGTGATTACTTCACATCCCTTGAACCAACAGGGCGTGATTCAGGCGATGAATAGTTGTCTATACGATTCGTAAGCGACACGTCAAAACGGCTGGTATTTGCCACAGACGACTCCAGCCAACACCAGTTTTTGCCTCTGCCATATCTTTGGTGAAAGCAGGTTCATCAATGCCATCTAGCACGAGACCTGCTTCGAAGGCTTCACCTAGTAGTTGCTGTAATGGACGATGATAGTAATAATGTGGATTCGGCTCGTTTTCTGCACCTGCGCCTTTTTGGGGTGGAATTTCTAAATAGCGACTGATTTTGATGCTCCGTATATAACGGATAACCCCATCAACATCATCCATTTCTAGCATGAACACAGGATGATTCGAGTTAAAAGCAGGGTGTATATTAGCAAGGACAAACCGCCCATCAGCTTTGAGTAATTGACCAACTGCCCGATACATTGGCGCAATCACAGGCATGTCCATCAATGCCATTGTGCACGTAATTGCATCAAATTGACCGACACCTAAACTCAACAAAGCATCTTCATCTGTGGCATCAATCACGCGATAATCAATTACTTGCGTTGTTTCGTACTGTTGTGCGATTTTGATGAGTTCTTCGCTAAAATCACACGCTGTGACAACACCACCGAGTTCTTGCAAGCGACGTGCTAAAACCCCCGTTCCACAGCCAATATCCAAGACACGCTCACCAGCTTTCAGAGCTAGCAAACGTTCAACAGACGGACTGACCAAAGTCCGATGAAAAGCGTTACCATCCGCACCATGCAAGTCATCCCAAAATTGTGCTTTATTGTTCCAGAGGTCGCGCCCCTCATCATTGAGTTGCTTAGCATTTATCTCATCCAATAGCAACACGCTCTAATTCTGTTCCACAACTTTTGCACTTGAAGATTTTAGTGTGTACGCCCATCGGACTACCATCTAACTCTGCCAGATAGCGTGTGCCACTTCCCCCACAATTAGGGCAAACCTCAAGATTGTCTTCACCGATTGCCTCTTTGAATAGCGCAATCAAATCTGCATCTTCATTTTCGACAACCGTTTGTAGCGGTGTCCGTCCACGAAAATCGGTGCTATCTAGGGGCGCATCATGTGCAATTAACCATTTGACAGCGTCGGGCTGATTACCCATTAAGGCAGCATGAACTGCTTGCCCTAAATTCACAGACTCGGCTTGTTGATGAATAGTCTCGATAATGTTCAGATTACCCCCTAAAGCCGCATGAAACATCAAGCTAAAATTATGTGCGCCGATTTCGTTGATATTGTCGGGGTCATCGGCAAGCATCGCATTGAACTGGTCTTCATCGCCTAACATGGCATAGACGACCATATTGGGTGTTGCGCCATTTTCTAGCAAAAATTCAGCAATATCGCGTCGTCCGATGTGTGAAGCAGCTTGTAATGGTGTTTCAGTTTGTTGGGGTCGCCATTCGACAGCTTCATCAATTAAGTCAGGGTGCTCAGCAACTAGTCTTTTGACTTCATCCAAATCACGATGAGCAGCCATCACGAGTTCACGTACTAAGTCAGTCATTTGCTTATCCTCATATCACTATGTGTTTCTATGATACTGCATCTTGTGGGACGAAACTTCTTCAAAATTGCGAAGTTGCATGAGCCAACCGATATTGCCGAGGAGACAATCCATTCTGCTTGTGAAAGATAGTGCTGAACGAGCCTAAACTCTGAAAACCCACTGCAAAGCAAATATCTGTGATAGATTGATTGGTCTGTAGAAGTAGCGTTCGAGCATGTTCTAGGCGGACTTGTCGTAAATATTGGTGAGGTGTTTGTCCAAAGAGTGCTTTGAATTTACGGATGAAGTGATAGGGTGACAAACCTGCAACGGATGCCAATTGGTCAATGGTTAATGCATCAGCATAACTAGCATGGAGATAATCTCGCGCAATTCGTAAGCGACGCAATAACTCTATGCGCGTGCTAGGTCGTGCATCGGGCAGTTTGGTAGCATCACGGACAATATTTCTCTGAGATTGCAACATCGCATGTAGTAAATCACGCAAAAATTCTTCATGAAGCATCTTATCAACGATATGTGTGCTTGTTTTAGGCAAGTGTTTAATCATCTGCATATAGCGCGAGGCGACATCACCATGTCGTTGCAAAGTCTCGAAGAAGTGCACAGGTTGTTTTTGTAGGGGATTATCGAGCAAAGCGTCGTCAGGGGTAACCGATGCACGCAAAATATCGGATGCCCAATCCAAGGGGAAAAACACACAGACAGATAATACATCCGATAACTTTTGCATCCGATAAGCCTGACCATCGTTCAAAATGAGGTAATGTGAATCATCTACTAGATAGCGTCCATCAGGCGTTTCATAGAGAACACTCCCATTGAACATGCACTTAATCGACAAAACCCCTGCTTTTAGCTCACACTCATGATGTCCACGCCCACGCACAATCACTGCTTGCTTAAGTTGCATCAGCTTAATCTCGATAGTCCTACGTATCGATTATCAACATCATGTACTTCGGGGTTATGCAGAACATAGTAACAAAATTGATTGTCCTGCTCCGTTACGAAATCCACGACGTGGTATCCCCCTGCAAAAGCAACTGAGAACGCTTTCGCCATCATCTGTCGCCACATCCTTGCAATGTTGAGATTTTCAGACTTAATCGCAGGAAAATCATAAGGGCAAGCTACAGCATGATATGGTTGCGTTAGTGTTGTGTTGATTATCAATTGCTGTTCACCTACTGTGAGCAAAAACGATACGTCATCAGGAACGTCATACGTTATCTTCGGATGATTTAATCGCCAAACCGCTTCAAAACGGTCACTAGCAACCCCTGCATTAATACCATCGCTCATCATGCCATAAAAATTATTATGATAGATATTGGTTGTCACACCAAGTTTGCGAAAATTGAAATTGGCATTGCGACGCATCGCAGGGTCGAATGACCAACGCATTTCGTGATAGCCATGTTTCAATGCCCAGTCACGTTGTACTTGCTTGATTTGATAGCCAATATCTTGTCCTTGATAGTTAGGCAGTACACCAGCCATATGCGACCACAGCAAGCCTTGTTCTTGCATTGGCGTTGCTACAGCCATGCCGACCATCGTATCGCCATCAAACGCACCGAAAACAATGCCACCTATCCGATGAATGACATGCAACATATGCGCTGTAATCACATCGGCATCATCAACTGCCCAGATGGTTTTTTCCAACTGGGCAACAGTAGCAAACTCATCATGGGTAGTGCATGGACGATAGGTGATGGTCATAACTAGGCTTTTAATCCAGTGTGTGCGAATTTCCAGGGTCAATCACAATGGGTTGTGAGTTGGTATCGCGGTTAATGCGGTCTGCCCACGCCGATACATCTTGTACAATCGGTGGAAAGGTATTGTAATGGCACGGAATCACATGCTTAGCATTCAACATTTTGGCTGCTTTAATCGAATCATCAACACCCATGGTGAAGACATCGCCAATTGGCAAAATTGCAGCATCTAAGCCTTCTTCGCCAATCAGTGACATATCGCCAAAGAGACCTGTATCCCCTGCATGATAAAGAGTGTAACCTCCTGTGCGAATAATCAAGCCATGTGGTTGTCCGCCATATGAACCATCTGCAAATGATGAGCTATGGAAGGCTTGTGTGAATTTGACATCAACCCAATCGCCTCGCATTGTCCCACCTGTACTTCCTTGAAAAATTTGATTCTCTGGTACGCCTTGCGCCATAAACCAATTGCCCATCTCAAAATTGCAAACAATTGTTGCTCCTGTGCGTTCAGCGATTATCATCGTATCACCAGCAGGATGCTCTTGTAACATCCCAACATGGTCACCATGTGCATGTGTCAACACAATCAAATCAACATCAATTTGCTCAGGTGCAACATCAATCAGGGGATTATTGGTCAAAAAAGGGTCAATAATAAGTGAATGGTCATCGGTTTCAAATAAAAATGTGGCATGTCCTAACCACGTAAAGCTCAGTGTCATGTGTGTGTTGCTCCTTGAATTATCAATTGACAACTTATTTTAGCACGGCTAACGATATCACGAATAAAGATTATTTTGTTTTGTCGTCAATGTGATGTGTCTCAGCTTTTTTGCGTCACGGTTGGCAGAGCAATTGTGAAAGTCGCACCATGTCCCAAACCTGCGCTATCTGCCCAAATGCGTCCACCATGCGCGTTGATAATGGCTCGTGCAATGCTTAAACCGATGCCTAAACCACCATGTTTACGCACCATGTGGTCTTCAACTTGAATAAACTCGCCGAAAATTTCTTCTAGTTTTTCAGCTTCAATCCCTTGACCGCTATCAATGACGCTGATGTGCATTTCATTTTTAGAGACCAACTCCGCTTTGAGTTCAATGCGTCCACCTGGTTCAGTGAAGCTAATGGCATTATGCATCAGATTGCGTAGTGCCATGACAATGTGCGAGGCATCAACACGTAAGAATTTATCATTTTCAGGTAAGGTATAAACAAAGTTATAATCATTCAGGTCAAGTAGAGTGAATAGCTCTTGTCGCACAATTTGCATTAATTTAGAGGTTTGCACATGCTCCATGTGTAAATCAGTCTCAGATTGTTTCAGATAGCGCAAATTGACCATATCTTCGATAAGTGTTCGCAACTTCAAGGCACTATCTAATACTTTGCCCGCACTTTCCTTCGCCGATTCACTTTCTTCTTCTTGTAGGAAACTCGCATAGCCCATAATAACACCAAGGGGAGTACGTAACTCATGACTAGCAATCGCAATGAAATTATTCTTCAGTTGATCAACCTCATTGAGGTCTTCATAGGCTTTCCGTAAATTGACAATCAACTTGGTATTTTCGATGGCAACGGCTGCTTGCGATGCAAGGGTCATCAGATAATCTTTATCTTCAGCCGTCCAAGGCATCTGCCGTTTGTTCATGGCTTCCAAAACACCGATGACTTCATTTTTGTAAGTTAAGGGAACACCTAAAAGTGAGCGTGTAACAAATTCAATACTTTCATCGACTTTTTCATAGTGCTTAGGATGTGATTGAGCATCATCAACTTGTATCACACGATTTTCGGTATAGATTTGTCCTGCAATACTATCCATCGGAATTGCAACACCTTTAAGGCTGGTATCATCTGCTGTCGTTGTGGTGCTCGCTGTGAAGACAAGGCTTTGCTTAGCACTATCCCATAACAGAACAGACGCAGCCTCACAATTTGTGATTTGGACTGCAACTGTCATGATATGTTTGAGCAGTGGGTCAAGTTCAACCTGAGCATTGAGTGAGGCACTAATATCTGTAATTTGTTCCAGAATAGTAACTTTATTTTCTAATTTAAGTAATCGTTCTTCGAGTGTTGGCTGACCCATTGCAAACGCATTCCCTTAAGGTTTTTCCATAATACTCATAATATAGCACTATTGTCAGTTCTTTGCTATTTACTAGCACAGCGCAGTTTGCTTTGTTTAAAAGTTTTCTTGATAGAGTTATCTGTATAAAAGTTAGTTGTAGTAGTAGTAGGGGCTGTTCAAACTGTTCAAAACTCTGTAATGAAGTCCGTAATGTGGGATAAATAAGCGTTTTTATCCCAATTATTACAAATATAACCCAAACTATTACACTAATGTGGGATATGTGGGATAAAAGTTTTGAACAGGGCTGTTCAAAGTTTTGAACAGACTTTAGACACTTGTCTATAAAGCTGTCTAAAACTTTCGACAGAACGCATGTTTTTTATTATGAGGACGTAAAGTTTTGAACAGGTGACCCATCCTGACCCAGAGTTTTGCACAGCCTGTTCAAAGTTTTGAACAGGTTTTGAACAGGTTTT
>JBCCSC010000060.1:0-34314 GCA_039200705.1 Chloroflexota bacterium | reverse complement strand
TATCCACTAAGATGAGACCTGCTTTATCAGCGATAGTTTGCCCTCGCTTGAAGATAGCAATTGCTTTGTCTTCGATTTCTTGCCATAAATCAATATCAATCAAGCCACTTTCAACGATTTCTTGACTGGTGATTCGTTCATCATGACCTTGTTCTGCTTTGGTAGTTGGTGTGATGCTAGGTTCAGGCAATGGGTCATTTTTACTTAAACCATCAGGCAATGAGATACCGTAAGGTTTGCGCTCACCGTTAGCGTAGAGTGTCCAAAGTGAGGTACTGGTCACACCTGTGATGTATCCTCGTACAACAACTTCGACTGGTAGTGCTTGCGCTTCACGTCCGACCATCACATTGGGGTCAGGGACAGATACCATATGATTCGGCACAATATCGGATGTTTGTTCAAACCACCATGCACTCAACTGGTTAAGCACTTGCCCTTTATACGGAATCAAGCCCAAAATGCAGTCAAAGGCTGAAACACGGTCGGTTGTGATTAAAATACGCTTATCGCCTTGCGGATAAATATCACGCACTTTGCCGTTAATTTTTTCGCCTAAGCCATCGACATCTACAGTATCTAAGCAGTTAGGGATTGCTTGCATTAAGTCTTGCTGTGTGAGCATTAAGCTGTCCTCATCCTAAGCATGTTTAATACCATTCTCAAAGAGAACTAGACCAAAGTTTCCTGTGATGCCACGATGATAGTTCGGATGTTGCCAAGGAAAAATATGGTCTTCAGGATGAGGCATCAAGCCCATGACATTTCCCTCATAATTATTGATTGCTGCTATGCCTGTCACGCTCCCGTTCGGATTTTGTGGATAACCGACAGAGTTACCATCGCTATCGACATAAGTCAGTGAAACCAGCCCGTTAGTCCAGAGGCGTTGTGTTTCGCGCGGATTACGTGTCATCACGCGACCTTCGCCATGTGCCACAGGGCAATAAATTAAATCATCTATGCCTTCGGTGAAGAGGCTGGTGCTATGGATATTTGGTTTAAGATAGACCCAGCGACATTCAAAGTGACCATTTTCATTGTAGGTGAGGGTTACGTCGCGGTCTTCACCAGATGCAAAATCTGTGTTTGGAAGCAAGCCTGATTTGAGTAAGACTTGGAAGCCGTTGCAAATACCAAGCACAGGGCGACCATTAAGCGCAAACCGTTCAAGGTCATCACGCAACTTATAACGCAAATCTTGTGCCCATAGTTGACCTGCACCTAAATCATCGCCGTAGCTAAAGCCACCAGGGACAACTAGCATATGATAATCCAGTAGATTGCGTTCACCAGCCAACAATTGATTGATATGAACAATTTCAGGCTCACCTCCTGCAAGTTCGCAAGCGAGGGCAGCATCATGATCACGATTTGTGCCGTTGGCGTGCAGAATCAGCACACGCGGATTGCTATGCGGTTGGCTTATGCGTGTGGGACGTTCAATGGGTTCGGTAAGAATGTCATCTGACGGAGCAGGATTTTCAGTTTTTAGGTGTCCGCGATAGGCTTGTTCAAGTTCATCAACATGAGAACGCAAAAACCATAGAGCACCGCCCTGATCTTTTTTGTGGATTCTGACCTGTTTATCATCTCTAACGGTGCCTGCTAGTGAAATCAACTTGGTAGGAAACAATTCATTTAATTTAGAAGCAGAGTCGCGTTCAAATTCAATGATAAATCGCCCACTAGACTCACTAAATAAAAATTCCGCTGTCCAATGCTCATCCGCTCCGCTGTTGGGACCTGTAATCATTTCAGCACCCAAGCCGCCTGCGATACACATTTCAGCAAGGGCGACAGCAATGCCTCCTTCACTGACATCATGACATGAGACAATCAAGTCTTCTTGAATTGCTTGGTATAATACTCGCATTGTGTTGATGGCGTTTTCATTGGGTTGCGGGACTGTGCCACCTTCAATGCCATGAATCATGTTGAAGTGGCTTCCCCCCATTTCATCGTGTGTTTCTCCGATCACCCAGAGTAAATTCCCCGCTTCTTTTAAATCCATTGTAACGGTTTTGGTCACATCAGGGACGATACCCATCGCCGAAATCACAAGTGTTCCCGGAATGGCGTGGCGTGTGCCGTCAGCATCAGCGTATTCGTTATTGAGGCTATCCTTGCCACTGATGAAGGGCGCGTTGTAGGCAATCGCGGCATCATGGCAGGCTTTCGAGGCAAGCACGAGTGAGCCAAGTCGGTCAGGTAAATTCGGATTGCCCCAAGAGAAATTGTCTAAGAGTGATACTTGGTCAGGGTCAGCCCCAACAGCAACGAGATTACGAAAGGCTTCGTCAATTGCCGCCCACCCCATTGCGTAAGGGTCAAGCGCGGTGTACTGTGGGCAAACGCCAATCGAAAGTGCAAAACCTTGTACAGATTCGCCCTCTTCCCCTGCATTGTGCTTGGTTTCGATTGGTACAATAACCGTTGCATCACCCCCGACATGCTGTTCGATACCGACAAAGGGCTTAACGACTGTGCCACCTTGTACTTCATGGTCATAACGACGGACAACGTCTTCTTTACTACGGATGTTAGGATGCGCCAGTAACTTTAGGAGAGTCTCTTTGTTGCTAATCAAACTATCATTTAGTTTGCCAGTTATTTCTGGTTTTTCCCATTTGGCATAGAGTTCGCGTCGTGGGAAACACTCATGCAGTAAATCGACACCAATATCACAGACAGTTTCATCACCATAGTGGAGCATAATGCGTCCATCATTGCCGAATGTGCCAATATTCGTGATTTCCACATCTTGTCCATCAGCAATTTGTTTCAGCCGTTCCCAATTTTCGGGTGCGACAGCCATCACCATGCGTTCTTGGGCTTCGCTGAGCCAAATTTCCCAAGGACGTAAGCCAGCATATTTAAGCGGAATCGTCTGGAGTTGAACGGTTGCACCAAGTGTTTCGCCCATTTCACCAACGGCTGAGGATAAGCCTCCTGCACCACAATCGGTAATGGCATTGTAGAGTTGTTCATCACGAGCACGAAGAATCACTTCTTGCACTTGTTTTTCATTGATAGGATGCCCAATTTGCACGCTAATTGAGGCAATTTCACTGGTGCTCGTGTCCATCTCCATGCTAGAGAAGGTCGCACCACGCAAACCATCACGCCCTGTGCGTCCACCTAAGACAACAATGTAATCTCCTGCTTGTGGGTCAGTGACGTGGCTACCATGTGGCAAAATACCAACACATCCACAGAAAACAAGCGGATTCGCTGTGTAGCCTTTGTCATAGACAATTGCGCCATTGACGGTTGGGATGCCCATTTTGTTACCATAATCTTCGATGCCATGCACCACCCCTGCTTGGATTCGACGCGGATGGAGGACTCCGTCTGGTAACTCACTATCAGGTAAATCTTGTGGTCCGAAGCACAAAATATCTGTATTAGCTATCGGTTTAGCACTCACACCGAGCACATCACGCACGACACCACCGACCCCTGTGTTTGCACCACCAAAGGGTTCTAAGGCAGAGGGATGATTGTGCGTTTCAGCTTTGAAGGCAAGATCAAATTCGTCATTGAAGCGGACGATACCTGCATTATCGACAAAAGCACTATAAACCCACTCTTTGTTGACTTTATCGGTGGCAGCTTTGAGATACTGTTGAATCAAACCATCAACAATTTCAACTTTGCCGTTTTCATCTTCAAAATGGATTTTTGCTTTGAATGTTTTATGAACGCAGTGTTCGCTCCATGTTTGGGCAACCATTTCGAGTTCAATATCTGTGGGTTCACGCCCCTCATCAACATACCATTGCTGAAGAGCTTTCATTTCGATTAGGTCAAGTGATAGACGACGTTCTTTGCTAATGGATAATAATTGCTCATCATCAGCATCACGTAGCGTAATTGTTTCAACTAAGCCATCACTCTCTTTGGGTGAGACAAAAGGCGCGGTGATTGCCCCATCTATGGTGTAGTGTTGAACGACTGTGTTAGAAAAAACACTCTCAGCCAATTTTTTGAGGTCGGCATCTGCTAAGTCACCAGATAAATGATAGCGTTGCCCTGTTGCAGCTTGTGTAATTGTGAGATTGAGATTATTTGCAGCCCGAATCAGATTTTCTGCGACAGGGTCGGTAACACCTACTTGTAGCGTTACATCAATTGTATGTGTAGCACTATCACGCTCACTCACACCAATGATGTACTCTTCCGTAACAGGGTCAGCTAGCAATTCACTGGCAAGACGATTCAATTGTTGCTCTGATAATGCCCCCATAACAAAAAAAATACGGGTGTCGAAACAGCCCGTAAGAGAGTCTATGTTGAGTTGGTGTGCGGTCTGCACCCATTGATTGTTGGTATTCGTTGTTCGAGAGAAAACTTCAATGTGATAGGTTTGTAAATGACCCACCTGTAGCTCCTTGATTTGGTCTCGTAAGACATTTTGAATGTTAAAGCACGTTGATAAGAATTGCAATTGGCTTAATGTATTCTTCACAATTTACTGAGGATTTTCTCGGAAAGGCGTGTATGATGTGAGTCATTCAATAGGAGAGGCGACGATGCAAAAAATTGGTACAGTGACATTTGTACAGATTCAGCGCGAACCACTTAAACTTATTCAAAATCCAGACAATACTTACGATGATAGAATTTATCGTCCACAATTGATAGAACGTGTTGAACATCTTAAGCTGACACCACAAGGTATCATTGGTGTTGGGACAGATGGTAAAGAAGTGATTGATGTCCATAACGAAACACATCCGCAGACGCGGTATCGTGGTGACAATCAATTATCATTTGGATTTTTACAGCATTATGAGTGTATGCGCGAGCGTTTTGGTGACCATATCAGGGATGGTGACGGTGGCGAGAATATTGTGCTAGATGCTGATATTGACCTCGTCAAATTTGTGTCTTTTGGCAAGCGTTTTTTCTTCAAACGTGATTCGATGACTATCGAAATCGTAGATGTTATCCCTGCCCCACCTTGCCGACCATTCAGTGTCTATTGTGCAAATCAAAACATTCACGGCAAAGAGCTAAAATCCGCCTTGCAATTCCTCGATAATGGCACTCGTGGCTATTATGGGAAACTTGTTTCAGAAGGTGACAATCTAACGATTCAAGCAGGGGATACTCTGTGGATGGCATGAGTAAACCAATCAAGAAAAAAGTGTTTGCTTACATCACACAAAAAGACAAATTATTAGTCTTTGAGCACACACAACACCCTGAAGCTGGGATTCAAGTCCCTGCTGGGACACTTGAAGTTGACGAAACGCCTCAAGAGGGTGCATTGCGTGAGGCACGAGAGGAATCTGGCTTGCAAAAGTTGACTGTTATACGCTTTCTCGGTGAGCAAGTTCGGGATATGTCAGATTATGGCAAGAATGAGATTCATCATCGTTATTTTTATCATTTACTGTGCGAAGAAGACACTCCTGATATATGGCTTCATCATGAACTGTACTCTAGTGAAGAATCAGGGATAACTCACGAATTTCGATTTTACTGGGTCGAGATAGCGAATCCACCTCAATTAATCGCAGACCATGATTATTACATAGATAAACTTACATCAAGCAAATAGGATAATTTTCAGGTATACTATATGTAAACACAGTTATTATCCGCAAGTTTTTTGCGAGTTCATCATTGCACTTATTCGTTCCAGCACGCAAAAACAATCCTGAGCTATTAGATGAAGGTGCAGGTAGCTTAGAAGATGTTCGCCAAAGTTTAAACGATTTAACTCGTATTAATCATTATTTAGGCGGTATAAGGGCAATCACGGTTCACTTGTTTCGTCGCCTCAAGCAATTCCATCATACAGCCCATATTCTAGACATCGGGACAGGTAATGCGTCATTGAGTGCCACCATTGAACAATGGGGAGAACGGCATCAGCACAGTTTAGAAATAACTGGTTTAGATTTGATGTCACGTCATCTAAGCATTGCATCGCAAGAGCTAGTAGCAGATAGTTCAATTCAACTCCTTCAAGCAGATGGATTACATTTACCCTTTGCTGATGAGAGTGTAGATTTCATCGTATGTTCTCTGCTATTGCATCATCTGACCCATGATGAGGTAGTTCATTTCCTGTGTGAAGTATTTCGTTGTGCAAGGTACAGTATCATTATCAATGACTTAGTGCGTGGATATTTGCCCTATTTTGGCTACAAATTGATTCAGCCCGTTTTCAATTTACATCCAATCACGCGACAAGATGGTGAAACATCCATTATGCGTGGTTTTACCCCTAATGAACTACAAGCCATGGCACAAGAAGCTGACTTGCATAATGCAATTATTCATCAACACCCGATGTTTCGTATGACACTGGTAGTCGATAAATGAATTTAGACATTGCTATCGTTGGTGGTGGACTAGCTGGATGTAGTTCGGCTATTCGACTCGCTCAAAAAGGGTTACAGGTCGCATTATTTGAGGCTGGTGACTATCCACGTCACAAGGTCTGTGGAGAATTTATGTCTCATGGATGCCAGATGCAATTTGAGGCTCTTGGTGTCGATGAGGTGATTCGTGACCTTGGTAGCAATTTGATGCACCAATCATTCATTAGTACACCTGATGGAACAACATGGAAAGCAACTTTACCAGGAACAGCAATAGGTATTAGTCGCTATAAGCTCGATATTGTGTTAGCCGAACGAGCCAAATCTCTTGGTACTGAGCTATTCACTCAATCAAAAGTGGTGAATATTGAGGGAACATTAGCTCATGGATTCATTCTCAGCCTTCAGAACCGTGAAACAGTTCAAGCACAAGTTGTGCTCGGTGCTTATGGTAAACGGTCAACTCTCGATAAGAAACTGAAGCGTCCGTTTCTAAATACACAACAACCGTTTATTGGCTTAAAACAACATTTCCGAGATTTACCTATCCCTGATTGTGTTGAGTTGCACACCTTCACGGGTGGATATTGTGGTATATCGCAAGTTGAGGATGGAATCACAAATGTCTGCTTGCTCGTTCGAGAAGATATTTTCAGACAACATAGCCAAGGGAAAATTGATGTTTTTATCGACTGGATGAAACAACAAAATCCTTTTATCGCAGATCGTCTGGAAATGGGTATTCCCTTGTGGAATCGTTGGTTGAGTATCTCACAAGTACCATTTATACAGAAATCGCCCATTCACCGAGACATTTTTATGTTGGGCGATGCAGCAGGTATGATTAGTCCTCTAACAGGCGATGGCATGGAAATTGCTCTCCAAAGTGGTGAGATTGCAGCAAAATATGTGACTGATTATTTCTTAAATGGAAAGACCTCGAACGACCTAATCAATAAATTCTGTCAGGCTTGGAACGACACATTCCATAGTCGAATTCAAATCGGGAGAGTGTCTCAGTTTTTTATGTTCCGTCCGCATTGGCTCAAATGGGGATTACGCACTTTCAATACAATTCCAGCTTTAGGAGATTTTTTTATACAGCAAACTCGGCACACTGATTCTGTCTCTATGTAATCTTATTTGTATGTTTGTAGTAAATAAAAGAAGAGTCGTAATGAATAGTCCAATCATTTCTGCATTAGCAACCGCCGTTCCTGAAAGACAATACGATCAAACTGAAATTGCAGAACGGTATCTTGCAGTCTTACCCGACCAATCACGCGCACGAGCCGTCCATAAAATATTCACCCAGACAGGTGTGCAAACACGATATACGGCTGCAGATGAGATTTTCTTTTCTGTTCCACGTGGTACACAAGATCGTAATGACCGTTACATGGATTGTGCAATTCCACTTGGACGACGAGCACTAGAGATATTATTTGAGCATTCAGAGTATAATCCGCAAGATATCGATACATTTACTGTAGTTTCCTGCACAGGATATGGTGTACCAGGATTAGATTTACACCTCGCACAACAGATGAATATGCGATCTGATTTACGACGTACTTGTGTTTTAGGCATGGGTTGTTATGGGGCGATTCCTGGATTACGCAATGCGCGTAACACGCTAGTTTCTGGGCAGAATCAAGTGGCTTTGGTATTAGCTGTAGAGTTATGCTCGTTACATTTACAATTTGAGCTAACATCGGAAAATATCGTCTCTGCTGCATTATTTTCTGATGGTGCGGCGGCTGCACTAGTTACACTAGACCCAATCTCTAACTCTGTTCCGATGCCTAAATTATTGAATTTCAAAACTCATTGTGACTACAATACAATGGATGATATGGCATTTACACTAACAGATACTGGTTTTTTGATGCATTTATCATCTTATGTCCCTGAACTGCTCACAAGCCATGTAGAAAATTTTGTTGATGACTTACTCAGCGACTATGATTTAAAGTTGGATGATATTCACACATGGGCAATCCATCCAGGCAGTAGCAAAATTGTTGAATTTGTAAGAAACAAACTTCATCTTGCACCAGAATGCGTGCAGAGTTCACATGATATTTTACGTGATTACGGCAATATGTCCTCACCAACAATTCTATTTGTTTTAGAGCATATTCAGCGAACACAACGCCCTCCAAAAGGTTCTTACGGTGTTATGATGGCTTTCGGTCCTGGACTCACAATAGAGGGTATTCTATTGCAGTGGTGACAACATCTTAATTAATGTCTTGTAGTGTTGTCGACGGACGTATCAGTAAAATACTGAATATAAGTAAAGCAAACATCAAACCACCACCGACAAAAAATGGCACACTTGCACCGTATTGTTGAAATAGAAAACCACCAGCAAGGGGTGCCGTTGCGTTTGCAGCACTCACAAAGGATGAACTCACCCCTAGGATACTCCCATATTCGCCTTTACTAACACGCTTGGTCATCAGACTATTGAGACTCGGACGGATTAAGCCCGCACCAATTGAGAGTGGAACAACTACAATCAGTACCCAGATGACACCCCACCAGCCACGATTGTTCTCATCGGGCAAGGCAACATTGAGATTCCCTAGAATGGCTTCAGTGGTACTGGGAGCTTGTTGTGTCAGGTCAAATGCTGTCAAGTCACGCACATAGAAGAAGTGCGGTTGTTCAGGTGTTAGTGCAAAGAGTAACAAGCCTGTGGCTAATAAGCCTAATGCAATTAAGACAACATTACGTTCACCATATTTCTGTGACCAACGCCCAATGAGTCTTACTTGCACCGTCACTAGCACGATTCCAACTACTAAAAAGACTATTGCCGTTCCTTGACCAAGTAAACCTAAACGACTGAGTAGAAATAATCCAAGCAAACTCTCAAAGCCAAAAAAAATCAGTTGTTGTGCGAACATCAATATCAGCAATGTATTGACTTTAGGATTGGTGAGGTAGCGTCCGATAATGAATGGATTGAAGCGTGTCGATGTGCTTTGTCCACGTTTTTCGGGGGGAAGAGTTTCATCGAAGAGAAACCAAGTTAATCCAATGGAGAGCAATGAATACAATGCTGCTGAAAAGGCAGGGACTGCCAGTGAATCTCCTGCTTCAAGGGCGACAATTGAGAGTATTGGTCCTAAGATGAAGCCCAGACCAAAGGCTGCCCCTGTTAGTCCTAAGCCTTGTGCGCGATTGCTCTCATCTGTGATGTCACTGAGGGCAGCTTGTGCAGTGGCAATATTTGCGCCAAACAGTCCATCAACCACACGCGAGAGTATCACCAGAAAAAGCGAGTTTGCTAGCCCAAGCATCACAAAACTGATACAGGTCGTTATTTGGCTGATGAGCAATAGAGGCTTACGTCCAAAGCGGTCAGAGAGTGCCCCCATCATCGGCACACCAATTAACTGTGCTAAGGGAAATGCTGCGGCAATCAAGCCAATTTGTAGCGGTGTTGCGCCATAGGTTGCACCATAGAGATGTAGCAATGGCAAAATCAATGTCAAGCCGAGCACATCAACAAATACCAGCACAAATATCGGCATGACGCGATTAAAATCTAAGCGAGAGGGTGTAGTTTGGGTCATTGACGATAAAACTTAAAATACAAACTGTCTATTTGTTCTTCCATTCGACAGGATAGGACTTGTTCTGCATTACATCAACCCCTGCTTGAAAATCTTCGCTACGGAAAAGGGCTGCTTGCGCCCATGCTTCAATATTCAGTCCACGCTGAATATCTGCAATGTCGTTGATAATACGCTTAGCGTAGTTGACTGCCATTGGTGCAGCTTGTTTAAGTTCATCTGCTAGTTGATTCGCTTTAGTCATCAAGTCAGATTTCGAGACGATGTAATTAATCATGCCCCATTGCTCAGCTTGTGAGAGGTCTATGGTGCGCCCTGTCAGGATGACCTCTTTCGCACGCGATGAGCCTATCAAGTTCACAAGGCGTGCTGTTCCGCCTACATCGGGCACTATTCCCAGACGTGTTTCGGGCAAGCTAAGGCGTGTTCGTTCAGCCACAATGCGGAAATCACAGGCAAGCGCGATTTCAAAACCTGTGCCGATACAGTAGCCATGTATTAGGCAAATACTCGGTAATGATGAGCGTTCTAATTTAGTCAGAACATCTTGTAGGGTGCGCGTGGTCGCAAAAAGATTGTCACGCCAACGTTCGCCATAGCGTTCAACATAGTCATCAAGCGCAGTCAAATCAATGCCCTGCGAGAAGGCACGTCCTTCCGCGCGAACGATTAGCACACGGGCATCCCCTGCATGGAAGGCTTTCTCTGCTATATCGACGGCTTGACCAATTTCTTGCATCATGGGTAAGTTGACGGCGTTGCGTTCGTCAGGTCTATCCAAAATAATGTGAAAATTTTTGTTTTCTATCTCTGTTTTAATGGTTTTGAACACCAATATTGCTCCTCTATGTCATCAGCTTGTCATGTAGTATAGCGAAGTGTGCATCAATTTAGCAGGTTTGCACAAGTCATCTAGCATATCTTCGGATAGGTTACTAAATTGACAGTCCCTAGATGGCATGTGACAATAGTGACAGTTCCAAAAATGTGTGTGTAGCAAGCTCATGATCTATTTTATTGTCAATACAATTGATACTGATACTAACCTGAGGCAATAAGTTTCGGGGATGTTAATCATGTGCTTGCGTCATTATTATAGCCCCGTAAAGGGGCTTTTTGTTTGCCATTTAGGAGGCTTAACTTGGTACAAGAACTGAAAATTAATCTCGATACACCTGAATACGCTGTAAGTGATGCCCAACGGATTCCAACTTTGGATTACCCATCACAGATGAAAGCAATTCCACCCTCACGGATGTTCACTATTAAAACAGCTCTCAAGACCTACCTAGGTAAAGCTGGTGACGGGGCTAGCACCTATGATGCGTCCCAAGGGGATGGTGGTGCAAGTCTACCTGGTGTTCCACACAAGTATCTTGAACGTGCGCTCGAATTACAGATTGAACATGGCACAGGTTATGATAAACCATTCGGCACTGAGATGTTCCGTACAGCAACGGCTGAACAATACTGGAATTTTTCAGATGAGAGTGGTTTTGGGGCTGAAAATATCATCTTCACACAAGGTGGTCGTGATGCCCTCAACAAAGCCTATAATGCGATGATTGCACTTGGACATGGACGCAAAGGTGACTTGCTGGTTGTCTCGCGTGTGCCTTGGATTAGTTACAATTGGGGTCCGTATGCAATGGGTTTGAATGTATTGCGTGCGCCTGGTCAACCAGAGGATGGTTGGAAATACACACCAGATAGTATCCGTGCCTGTGTTGAATTTGCACAGCGAGATGGACGTAACATTGCAGGGATTGTCATTACATCGCCTGATAACCCAACTGGTCGCACCATCCCTGTCAGTGAACAAATCGAATTAGCAAGAACGGCTCTGGATGCTGGTATTAGTTATGTGTTATTCGATTGGATTTATCATTGGGTAACAGAAGGTAGTCCGAATGACATTAACGAAGTGCTGGAAGCATTCCCACCCGAAGACCGTAAACGTTTGATGTTCCTCGATGGCTTGACAAAGAGTTTAGGTGCATCCAATGTGCGGAGTGCCCACCTCGTAGCGGGTAAAGATGTGATTAAGTACATCAATAGCCAAGCATCACATGGGGTGATTCCAAGTTTTTATGCTCAAGCTGTTGCGATAGCTGCTTATGAAGATGGATTCGCTAATGCTGCTAAATTTGTCGCTGAACCTGCTGCAGGTAGTCGGCGTGTATTGCGCGATGCACTCGATGCGGAGAATATGACCTACATTATGGGTGATGGATATTATGCTTTCATTGATGTGAGTCAAGCGATTAAAGCTGGTGATTTAGGTGACTCAGAGAAACTGGGCAGTATTCTTGCAGAAGACTTTGGGATTGCCGTTGTCCCTGGCGTATTTTTCTCTAGTGCTGGCGCGAACTGGGTACGTTTTTCGTATGCTCAACCCCCAGAACGCACTGAAAAAGCTGTCGCACGCTTCTTCGAGGGTTTGAAGTCCTTCGGTTAAGTCTGAGATATTTTGGTGATTCAAAAATGGGAGACTGATGTAGTCTCCCATTTCGTTTTACAACTAAAACTTTAGACGATTGATTATTCGTCAGCAGGTGGCAACAAAACACCATCAATGACATGTACAACACCATTGCTTGCCATGACATCAGCCGCTGTCACATTGTAGACTGCGCCTGTGCCATCAGTGAGGGTCACACCGTCATCGGAAACACCAACGGTTAAGATTGCGCCATTGAGTGTTTCGACTTCCATGCCATCTTCCAAGTCAGTTGAAAGCACTGCACCTGAAACAACATGATAAGTTAGAACACTCGTGAGCAAGTCACGGTTCTCTTCAGCTAGTAATTCCGCTGCGGTCAAACCTAATGCTTCGAGAGCAACTTCAAATGCTTCATCAGTAGGAGCAAAGACAGTGAATGGACCTTCACCATTGAGTGTAGAAACGAAACCTGCACGCGCTACTGCTGTACCTAATGTGCTCAAACCATCTGTGTTAAGTGCTAAGCCAACGATGGTGAGAGTTGGTTCTTCTGCCATGTCTTCATCTGAGGCTTCTGCTTCATCATCAGACTCTTCGGAATCTTCTGATTCATCAGATTCTTCTTCGCCTTCGTCATCGGCAGATTCAGCTTCTGCATCTTCCATATCTTCTTCTGGTGGTGGCGGTGGTGCAGGTGTAAATGACATACTTTCGCCAATAATTGCGCCATCACTACTTGGTACATTATCTGCATCAGGTCCAAGTTCAAGAACAACACCAAACAGACCATCACCTAAATCAATTAGGTTCGCAAAACCAACCAGACCACGACGTGGCAATTCGATATTGATGCTTTCAGCAGCCATCATCATATCAGAGGTTTCGCCAGCAGTGTAACCAAGGCGTTCCACAAAGAAGGCTAAGTTTTCTTCTGTACCTTCAGCAGGAGCATCAATGGTTGTACCAAAAACAGTATTGAAGCGAGGTGGTGCAATAACAACGAGCGTTTGGTCACCCATCGCAAGGTTAACAGCATTGTCGCTTTCAGTTAGTTCGTAACCTTCTGGATAATCAAAGGTAAAAGTATCTTCATCATCAGCGAAGCCTTCAAATGTAACGACGGCGACATCACTCATGTCATCCATATCGTCCATTTCTTCGTCGTTGCCCATGGCTTCGTCATCCATTGGCTCTTCCGTAGCTTCTGCCATTTCTTCGTCATCACCCATGTCCTCATCGTCCATCGGTTCTTCCGTAGCTTCTGCCATCTCCTCGTCGTCACCCATGTCCTCGTCGCCCATTGGCTCTTCCGTAGCTTCTGCCATCTCCTCGTCGTCACCCATGTCCTCGCCGTCCATCGGTTCTTCCGTAGCTTCTGCCATCTCCTCGTCGTCACCCATGGCTTCATCGTCCATTGGTTCTTCCGTGGCTTCCATTTCTTCGTCGTCACCCATGTCCTCGTCGTCCATCGGCTCTTCCGTAGCTTCTGCCATCTCTTCGTCGTCACCCATGGCTTCATCGTCCATTGGTTCTTCCGTAGCTTCTGCCATCTCTTCGTCGTCACCCATGGCTTCATCGTCCATCGGCTCTTCCGTGGCTTCCATGTCCTCGTCGTCCATTGCTTCTTCTGTAGCTTCAGCTTCATCAGGGGCTGATTCTGCTGTTGCTTCATCCACAACTGGAACATCTGTAGGTTCTGGAACTTCGGTTTCAGTTGGACCACAGGCTGCTAAAAATATCGCAAGAATTGCAACAAGAATTGTTATCTTGCGAAAATGATGGGTAATCATCATGTCTGCTCCTCGTGTTGAGTAATATATAAAAATCCGTTCACATACACAGATGCAAATACGGAGTCATTACTAATATTTAGCTATTAGTACAAAATTCCCATAAAATGATACCACGCTATTTATAGCATCACATGAGAAATTTTGCACAAAAATAATTATACCCTATGTATTGGAAGTGATGAAATCGCTCAAACTCGTCGTGTCTTGAATTGTGATGCCTGTTTTGGAGCGATCAATACGACGAAGCAAGCCTGTCAGCACATTTTTTGACCCCAGTTCAATAAAGGTTTCAATCCCTGAGTCAATCATCAGTTGCATAGATTCTGTCCAACGAACGCTACTGACCAATTGTTTTTCAAGATTAGTGCGAATGGTCGTTGCATCAGTGACTGGACAAGCACAAACATTTTGCACAACAGGAATCGTAGCATCATTGATGCCTGCGAGATTTAGGGCTTCGAGTAAGCCATCTTTTGCAGGTTGCATCAAAGGTGAATGCGTTGCAACACTCACATCAAGAGGAATGGCACGACGTGCACCAGCCTCTTTCGCTAGTTCAACAGCAACACCAAGTGCATTGCTATCACCACTAATAACAATCTGCCCAGGGCAGTTGTCATTAGCAATGACGACAACTCCGCCCGATTGCTCACTCGCTTGGGTCACAATTCCTTGAACTGCTTCGACATCGAGTGCTAGTATGGCTGCCATACCACCAGGATGTTGTTCACCAGCCAATTTCATCAGTTCACCACGTTTTTGTACTAATTTCAGACCATCTTCGTAGGACAATGCACCTGCAACAGTAAGTGCTGTGAATTCCCCTAGACTATGTCCAGCGACAAAAGCAGGGATTGCATCGGGCAATTCTTGTATCAAGGCACGATAAACTGCCATCCCAACGACATACATCGCAGGTTGTGTAATTGCTGTATCGCCTAGCGTATCTTCAGACCCTTCAAACATCATTTCTGAGAGATTAATCCCCATGATGTCATTGGCTTGTTCGATTGTCTCTTTAGCTATAGGATAAGCATCAGTAATAGCTTTACCCATGCCAACTGCTTGTGAGCCTTGTCCTGGGAAGATAAAGGCTATCTTGGAAAAATCAAGCACCTATAAACTCCTTTGCATTAAACGAAAAATCGCGCTCATGGTAGCACGATTTTCATTCAGTGACGACAGTCTTACTCGTCATCGACATCCATAATTGTCTGACCGCGATATGACCCACATTTTGGGCAAACGCGATGTGCAATATGGTATGCTCCACAAGTTTCACACACAACAAGGTGATTGAGTGACAATCCATCATGTGCGCGACGACGGTTGCGACGCGATTTGGATACTTTACGCTTTGGAAGCGGACCCATTGCGGTTGCTCCTTTATTTTAATTAGCTTTAGTTCTGAACTGAACTTGCGAATTATATAGATACGACCTCACAATGAAAAGGGTCAAGCAATAATCGGCTGTGGATTCTTCCACCATTTTTTAATTTGTTTAGCAAAGGTTTTGGGGTCATCAGCAAAAATAGCTTCTCCAAAGGGTTGTGCGGAGATTTCAAGTTCCCCTCGTTTATGGTCGAGATAAGCTAATAACAAGCGTTCGTTACCGTCATCAGTTTCAGGGAGTGCTTCCAAATAGTCATAAAGAACTGCCATATCATGTGCCACACCTAATAAATCAGCGAGTTCATCTAACTGTGCAATTAAAGCTGTAAAATGAGCAGGATAGACAGGCTCTAGTAAGCGCATGTGATACCAGAGATATTTGACACGCTTACGCCAATCATGAAAACCTTCTGGAGAAGGTACATTATCGTAAGCGATTGTCATGCGGTCTTGTCCACGTTTGTAAACTCGTCGTAGACCCTTCTTGAAGGCTTTAAAGCTATCATGTGAAATTGGAATTTCTTCAACATTTGGACTTTCAGTTTCGAGTGCTTCGATGACATTGCTTACCGCTTGACCTGATGCCCAAAATGCTTGTTGTATCTCTTTGTAATCTGCTATAAGTTGCTTACGGAGTGATTTTGCAGTCTTTTTGAGTGTTTTATCATCTAGTTCTTTTATTAAGTTATCCATCACTTCGACCATCATATAAGCATCACGTAGTGGCGATAGTTCACGTCCGAGGTCACGATAAAAAATATTTTTTTCTTGATAATAATCTTCACCGACTTCGTCCCGCACTAAGCGTAGTACAGCACGGATTTTCTTGAATGACTTACGTGCTTCGTGAACTGCTTCATCACGGTCATTCGTATCATCTTTAAGTTGAGATAGTGCATGATTGATTTGTTCAGTTATGATGCGATGAATACCTGTTTCAATGTCCTCTCCTAGCTCCCATTGATATGCCATTGTGTTGCCTTCCTTGTGGTCAGTTAATGTTAAAATTAGTTTAACTCTATTAGTTTCACAGAAGATGAGAATATCAGGGTCGATACACTTGATTGGTGTAGTCTATTGATTGACTGGATATTTCAAGATACTGTTAGCACTATCGGTTTTAGATTTGGAACAGGTTGAACATGGAATACAATCGCAGAACCAGTTTGCGCTTAACAGGAACGATTTTTACAACGCAGAGTTTATTGAGTGCTGCTCAAATTGCTATTTTCACCTTACTAACTATTATGGCAGCCGAACTGAGTGGACGTGATAGTTTAGCTGGAATCCCTGCTACTGTGACGACATTATGTATTGCGATTGCTTCTGTTCCAATTGGCTTATTGATGGGACGTTTTGGGCGACGTATCGGACTCATTCTCAGTTATGGCATCAGTATTATCGGTGCGTTAGTTGGTGTGTATGCCATCATTCAAGGACAATTTTTACTATTGATATTGAGTGCTGCCTGCATTGGTCTAGGGCGTGCAGGAGGCAATCAAAGTCGCTTTATTGCAGGGGATCTATTTTTTGAAAACGAACGGGGTCGTTGGATTGGTGTTATCGTTTTTGCAGGTGTGAGTGGCGCAATCTTTGGTCCAATGATGGTGACACCTGGCGCATGGATTGCTAATTGGCTTGATATTGACCCCAACACAGGTCCTTGGATCATTGCAACAATTTTCTACACACTGGCAACATTCATCACACTGATTGCACTCTTCCCAGAACCTATGAAAATTGCTAAACACATCGAAGCACAGGAAGACCAGCGCAAGAAAAAGCCTGTTGAGAATGATGGCAAGGGACGTTCGGTGCTAGACTTGCTGAAATTACCGCGTGTGCAACTCGCCGTAATTTCGATGCTGATTAGTCAAGTCGTGATGGTGATGCTGATGGTGATGACTCCTCTACATATGGCACATCATGGACATTCTAACGGCAATGTAGGTTTTGTGATTACAGCACATACTACAGGCATGTTCGGGTTCAGTTGGTTGACAGGCTATCTCGTTGACCGCTTTGGACGTGTTCCGATGATGATTGCGGCTGCATTCACTCTGTTAGTTTCAGCGATTATTGCACCACTTGGAACGAGTATGCCGTTCCTCGTCACTGCTCTATTTTTATTGGGTTTAGGATGGAACTTTGGTTATGTTGCAGGGTCTTCGTTATTGTCAGATGCACTCGAAGGGTCAGAACGTGCGCGGATGCAGGGTGCAAATGACTTATTCGTTCAAGGTGCAGCAGCGATGGGCAGTTTTAGTTCAGGACCTATTTTTGCATCAGGTGGTTATGTGACGATTGCTGGCTTAGGCATTATTGTTGTCTTGATTTTTGTGTGGCTCATTCGTTTGTTAGCACCATCTGAAACACAACTTCAACCTGCACCTGAATTGTAGAAGATTATTTGGCAGATGGTGATAAGCCTGTCATAATTCTGTTTCAATCAATTAGCATCTGGTTTAAATAATATGCGACTTGTTTATGTTGGCATTGGCTGGGTCATCGGTATTCTGTTGGCAGCCAATGTTTCTGCAATCATCCCCTTATTTTGGCTCTTAGCTCTTGGGATAACTGTAACTTTTGCTAGTTTGTTAAGGGAAACTCCTTACTTTTGGTGGGGACTAGCTGTATTTGCGATTGCTTTTGGTGGCTTTCGCTACACTCTTGTTCCACAAAGCAGTGATTTGGCTCAGTATAATGCTGTTGGTGGTGCAACGCTTGAAGGCATTATCATCTCTGAACCAGATTTCCGCGATGATAGAGTACAATTTCAACTTAGTGCAGAAACAATTCAATTCGGTGGTGAGTCAATAAGCACATCAGGACTCGTGTTGGTCAATGCGCCTCGCGTCGCAGATGTTACCTATGGAGATGTTATACGAGTTACGGGTGAATTACGAACACCTGCCGAATACGACACCTTCTCGTATGCTGATTATCTAGCAAGACAAGGCGTTTTTAGCATTTTAGACCGAGCCATCATTGAAGTGGTCGATACGAATCAAGCCAACCCTGCTCTACGACAATTACTCCAATGGAAGACAGTCCTCGAACAACGCATTGCTGATGCACTACCTGACCCCGAATCAGCCTTATTGACTGGTATTTTACTCGGCAATGAACGCGGGATTGCACCAAATTTATCGGATGATTTCTCTCGTGTTGGGGCATCTCATGTGATTGCGATTAGTGGTTTTAATATGGCAATCATTGCTGGTTTGGTCATGGGCATTCTTGAAAAGCCTTTCAAAGACCGTAAGTGGGTCGCGACAATCATAGGCATTATTGTTCTGGCAATCTATACAATTTTGGTTGGTGCGAATGCCGCCGTTGTTCGTGCAGCCGTAATGAGTAGTTTATTGGTGATTGCGCCTCAATTGAATCGCCGTAGTTTTGTTCCTGCATCACTAGCGTTTGTTTCTATACTGATGTCACTCTTTAATCCTCTTGTTTTGTGGGATTTAAGTTTTCAACTTAGTTTCTTCGCTGTATTGGGACTCGCCCTTTTCACTGAACCATTAGAACGCGGATTTGACCGAATTATTGCTAGCATTATTCCGCATCCCTATGCAAAGCGTGTTTCGGCTTTCCTCAATGAGCCAATTGTTGTTTCGATTGCTGCCCTCATCATGACCATGCCGTTGACAATTCTCTATTTTGGGCGTTTATCGCTTGTATCCTTGCTCGTCAATTTATTGATTGTCCCTGTACAAGCCTATATTCTCTTTTTTGGTGGGTCAGCATTATTGCTATCGTTAATTTCTCCGCAACTCGCGCAGCTTATTTTTTGGCTCAATATGCTCTTGTTGCAGTGGACGATTGGTGTCGTGCGTTTCTTTGGGAATCTCACATTTGCTGATATAGAAGTACGGTTATCAGGCGAGCTTGTTTGGGGATTTTTTGCTGTCATTATTGGAGGTGCTATTGTGAATGCTACTCGTCCGCAATGGGCGATTCGTTTAGGTCGTCGGTTACAACGGAATCCTATTTTGCCAACGATGACCTTCATCGCCATCGGTTTAGGTATATTGTTGCTGAATCTCACTTTGGCGCGTCCTAATGGTGATTTGCATGTTTGGTTTTTGGATGTGGGACATAGCAATGCTATCTTGATTGAAACTCCTGATGGCTCACAGATATTGATTGATGGAGGGCGTTTTCCATCGCGCTTATTGACTGAAATTGGTGACCGTGTGCCATTTTATGACCATAATTTAGAACTGGTTATCATCACTCATCCCGATGAATTTGACCTTGGCGCATTACCTGCTGTTTTGCGCCGATATAACGCACAAACAGTCCTCGTTAACGGACAACCTAATTTAAGTGAAACATTCACAGAAGTTGAAATAGCTATCGCTGACAGTGAGGTTGTACCTGTGGTTGCAGGATACAGTATCACAATGGATGATGGCACATTGATTGAAGTTTTACATCCGCAAGTAAGACCTGAATTGGATGATGACATTGGTGATGGTGCGATGGTACTGCGTGTGAGCTATGGCGAGGTTTCATTTCTGTTGACCTCAGATGTCACCCAGACTGGACAATTTGAAATGCTTGACTCAGGTCAATGGCTTGGTGCATCTGTGATGCAATTACCACAGCATGGCACAGCCCGTAGCCTCAATGAGCAATTTTATGAGGTAGTGAATCCACAAGTAGTCGTGGTTCAGTATGATGAAGCTAATCGAAGAGACGACCCTGATAGCGATGTATTGTTATTGACGCAAGATGCTCAACTTTTCACAACAGGAGAACAAGGCACGCTTCATCTATGGACGGATGGGCGTACCCTGTGGGTTGTATCAGAAGACATCTAGAAAAGCACCAACAGCATAGAGCATCCCGATAATGCCTGTAACCGCTGCCAGAGGGAGTGCCAATTTACCTTTTTTCTTCTTAGACCGCGCTGCCCCTGCTGCGATGAGCGGTAACAAGAACATCAACACACGCGCTGCAAAAGCAGGAAATGCACGAGTCACATCTTGGTCGTTGTACCAAACGTCACCAACTGTCACATTGAAAATGGCGAGAACCATCGTCACGTACAACAAATTACCTGCCATGTTATTACCATCTGCGAGGAAGAATGTGGTTAACAACGCCATGAAGAAAACCACATAAATCAAAATATCGCCGATGCCATCAGGCTGTAGTGCAGCGAAAAAATCATTTACCTGTGCCATAACATCGTTGGACTGAGCTAATAAGCTGATAAATTCCATTCTGACCTTACTCCTTTTTTGCTGATACAGTCACACTAGAGAACTATATTATACGCGCTGAACGAATGTATGATTGTAAAAATCTTCGTATCTTTCTCAATCAATGTTATCATAGTTTACGAATTGTTGGTTATTTTTTGATGATGCACTATGACTCGACTTCTTGCACCTTTGAATACGTGGTGGGAACAACGTCGTCCTGCAACCCAATCGTTACCTCATTACATTTGGGTTGCTATCACAAATTATATCCGTGCTGGTTCAGGTGCAAGGCAAGCTGCAGCACTATCATATTATGCTATTTTTTCAATTTTTCCTCTGACCTTATTGCTAGCGATTGGTATCGGTAATTTAGTTGGTCCTGTTGCTGCTGAAGAACAAATTGCTAGGGGATTGCAAATATTTCTACCAGTCGAAGCTGTTAATGCCATTCAAGATGCGCTCAATGATGCTATCGGGCAAAGTAGCTCATTTAGCTTGGTGGCATCTGCAGCTTTAATTTGGGCAGCAACCAATCTATTCACGCACATTACACTAGCACTAAACGAAACATTTGAAGCAGAATATGCGCGTAGTATTGTGCGACAGCGCATCCTTGCTGTTGTGATGGGTATGGTTTTGATTGTATTAGTCCTTGCCTCCTTTGTAACATCGGGTGTATTGCGCTTGATTTCTGCTTTTTCGCCTGGTGTGCCCAATATCTGGATACGCATTGGGATTTCGTTTTTACCCCTTGGCTTAGATATCGTAATTTTTGCGCTTCTATTCCGATATGCGCCCTCTATTGATGTCCATTGGGATGCGATTTGGCCTGCCGCCATTGTAGGGTCGATAGGATGGGAATTCGCAAAAGCTGGTTTTGAATGGTATCTCGGCAATTTGAATAGCTTCTGGATTATCTATGGGAGTATTGCTATTGGTATTGTTCTCTTATTTTGGGCATGGTTGATTGCGTCTATCTTCTTGTTCAGTGCAGAATTATGTGCTCAATTGAACAAGTGGCTTATTGCAGAGGAAAATCGCAAAGCAGAAGAACGCGAGGCACAGCGTCAGATTATGATTATGCTCAATGAAGATGTGCTTCCACCTCCTCCACCAACCAATCCACCAGCTATACGTATCGAACGCTTTGAATAAAAAAGGTACTACGAATTTGTAGTACCTTCAGATAATTCATCTTCGTCTGTTCAACGTTCATTGAGGATGGTTTCCCCTAGTCGAACTAATCCGCGTCCAACTGTGTTGCGTGCGTTGTTGAGTATAGTTTCATTGCGTTGCGGACGAATTTGACGAATCAAGCGTTCTTTTTCTGCTTGGCGCACCAAGTCTTTATTTTGTTCATTGCGAACATTGTATTCTGTGATATACATGCTCGTATCTCCGTATTGTTCTGATTTTATCTGTGAGAAACGAACCTTTTAGTTTCGTTCGGATATAGTCTCAGAGTGTCGTCATTTCAGTACGCAATTTAGCAATCATGCGACGATGGCGACGTGTATTGGTCGCGCGTTGTGCATTATGTGCTTGACGTGCCTGATCTGCCTTCTCTTGTAATTGTCGTTGGTGTTGATTGACTAATTGTTGTGAAATCCAATTATTTTGGAACATCATGTCCTCATTTCTTCATCATGTGTGAACGCTTGAAAAGAGCTATTCTCATTTGAAGGTCTGGTCGTCATGTGTCGTTACACAGTACGATGTAATATGGCTTTGCATTAAGTATTCTGCAAAGCGTGCCTCGCGGACATTTTGTGAAGTATGGCGATTATCGTTATCAGAGACACAAAAGTCACGAGATACAATGGGTCTCTCGCAACTGGCATTGTCTGATAACAATCAGGTGGTTTATTGCACAGTGGGCGAGAGTAAGTTTCCAACACAAATCAACATATTGCTGACTCCTCTCTTGTTAAATGATTAGTGAACTACGCTTCACACTATAGTAGACTTGTGCAGATGTGTCAATAGGTTTTATAAGTTTTATACAATACATAATCGTTTTTTATCATTTTCAATAGTTCATAAAAGGTCACATTTTATAACATTAGTGAAAATTCGTGACTTTCGCTGTGGTCAAGCCTTATGCTTTGGGCTACACTGATTGCTTGTAAATCCGTCCATGTATACTCAATCAAAAGGCAATATGTCCGATTTTTTTGATTTTGACCCTGACAGTGATGATGTTGTTGACCGTGAAGTTATTCCACATGATTTGCCAGCAACAGACCGTAGCATTGCACGACGTATTACCCTGCAATCCCTCTATGAAATTGACTCAGCAGGTCACAAAGTTAGCGATGTCATCGCACATAATTTAGAAGTAAGCCCTGACCAGCGCACCATTCGCAATTATATCATTCATCTTGTCCAAGGGATTGTTGCACGACAAGACGAATTAGATGATGTATTACAACGCTATGCACCTGATTTCCCTATCAATCAAGTGGCTGTGATTGACCGCAACATCCTACGCATTGCCCTATTTGAAATGGGTGTTGAAACACGCACACCTGTGAGTGTGGCGATTGATGAAGCTGTTGAGCTAGCAAAATCTTATGGTGCAGAAAATACACCCCGCTTTATCAATGGTGTGCTAGGCGCAATTGCCGATAACCTAGACACTGTTCGGACTGACTTAGTGGGCGATTCATCTGACTTAAATGCTAGTGAAGCTAACTTAGACGAGGCACATGACTAAGTCTATTAACGTTATATACTTGCTTGTACAATACGACCCCTTGTAATCAAACATTTATAGGAAAATCCAATATGGCAAAAGAACTCATTGCACCTCATGGTGGTACATTGATTAATCGCATTGTGCCTGCTGATAAACGTGAGGCAATGTTAGAACGCGCAAATAATGCTCCTAAGGTTGAGCTATCTACAGTATCCCTTTCTGATGTGATGTTAATTGCGATGGGCGTTGTCAGCCCACTAAAAGGTTTTATGGGACAAGCAGACTATGAAAGTGTTGTTCATGAGATGCACCTCAGCGATGGTGTGCCGTGGACAATTCCGATTGCTTTACCTGTTGATACAGATACTGCAAACTCACTTGATGTTGGTAGCGATGTCGCACTAGTTGACCCTGAAGGAAACTTAGTCGGTTTACTCGAACTGAGCGACAAATACACCTACGATAAAGCTGTTGAAGCAGAAAATGTTTACCGCACAACTGAAGAAGCACATCCTGGTGTAGCACGAGTTTATGCTCAGCCAGATATGTACCTTGGTGGCGACATTTGGGTTTTTGACTTGCCTAAGCCAGAATTCCCAAATGAATTTTACACACCAGCGCAATCACGAGCCTATTTCAAAGAGCAAGGATGGACAGAGATTGTTGCTTTCCAAACGCGTAATCCAATTCATCGTGCTCATGAATACTTGCAAAAAGTAGCGATGGAAATTGTCGATGGCTTGATGTTGCATCCTTTGGTTGGTGACACTAAAAAAGATGATGTGCCTGCGGATATTCGTATGGAAAGTTATCGGGTTGTGATTGAGCATTACTATCCTAAAGGTCGCGTCTTACTCAATACCTTCCCTGCGGCGATGCGTTATGCAGGTCCTCGTGAGGCAGTCTTCCATGCGATTTGCCGTAAAAATTATGGTTGCTCACACTTTATCGTTGGGCGTGACCATGCAGGGGTCGGTAACTACTACGGCACATACGATGCACAAAAAATCTTCGACGAATTTGACAAAAGTGCTATCGACATCACCCCACTCAAATTTGAACACGCTTTCTACAGCAAAAAAGAGCAAAAAATCGTCACAGCGAAAACATCTATCTATGGTAAAGATGATTGGATGTTCTTAAGTGGTACACAAGTTCGTGCGTTGCTTGCAGAAGGTAAATCCTTACCAGAAGAATTCACTCGTCCAGAAGTCAGCAAAGTTCTCTTACGTGGCTATGCACAAATGGCAGAGGACAATTAACGGATGTTCCGTTTTTTACGGCGCAATCAATCTCAGAAAGTCTTATTGCTTGGGCTTGATTGTGCCAGTCCTACACTTGTCTTTGAGCAATTCAAAGACGATTTACCCACGCTTTCATCATTAATGGAACGAGGTACTTGGGGTGTACTAGAATCGTCTATCCCCTGTATCACTGTCCCTGCATGGTCTAGCATGACTAGTAGTCGTGATGCTGGTGTGCTAGGTATTTACGGATTTCGCAATCGTGCAAATTATGACTATGATTCACTTTTTGTGGCTGATGGAAACGCTATAAAACATCCGCGTTTATGGGACATTATTGGAGAAGCAGGTCAGCAATCACTGGTGGTGAATGTTCCTCAGACATACCCTGTGAAGCCGATTCAAGGTCATCTAGTCAGTGGATTTTTAACACCTAATACCAGCGCACAGTTTGCATATCCTGCGATTTTCAAAAACGAAGTTCTCAAGCAAATTCCAGATTACCCTTTTGATGTGCGGAATTTTCGCAATGTCGAGCGTGAGCAATTAGCCCAAGCATTAATTGATTTATGCAATAAACAATATCAATTGTTGCACCATGCCTTGACGACCAAAGAATGGGATTTTGCGATGCACGTCAACATTGGCGTTGATAGAGTGCATCATGCGTTCTGGCGTTATCATGACCCTGAGCATCGACTTCATGAAGCAGATAGTCCTTTTGCTAATACAATCCGTGATTACTACAAACTTGTTGACGAGTGGCTCGGACGAATCATCGCTGACATTGACGAAGATACAGCAATCATTGTTGCGAGTGACCATGGTGTAAAACGCATGGATGGCGCAATTGCAATTAATGAGTGGTTGTGGCGCAATGGTTGGTTATCTCTCAAAGAAGAGCCTAATGGAATCACACAATTTTCGCATGAGTTGGTTGATTGGGAGCATACTCGCGCATGGTCAACAGGAGGATACTACGGGCGTATCTTCATGAACGTAGAAGGGCGTGAACCCCAAGGCATTGTTCCAGCAAATGAATATGAGCATGTTCGTGATGATTTAATGCGTGCTATTTGTGATATTCCTGATGATAAGGGATTACCTCTGCAAACCTCTGTTTTCAAACCAGAGGAAATTTATCAATCAGTGAATGGGATTGCCCCTGATTTGATAGTTTACTTTGGGGATTTGCATTGGCGATGTGTGGGAAGTATCGGCTATGGGCAACATTTTACATTAGAGAATGACACAGGACCCGATGATGCGAATCACGCGCAAGATGGCATGTTTATCCTCTACAATCCACGTCAAGATGGGCATGGAGAGGCGCAATCTTATCAACTGATGGATATTGCCCCAACTGTCTTATCACTCATGAATATTACTATCCCTGATGAGATGCAGGGTCAAATTATTGAATCATAATTTTTACTGAGTTTTGTATTTTGAATTTAAAGGAGTATCCCTTATGGCAGAACATGCTGGTTTTGTGCTTTGGTTCACTGGTTTATCAGGTTCAGGCAAGACAACAGTGGCTAAAGCACTATTACCCAAGCTAGAAGAACGTGGTATGAAAATAGAACGCTTAGATGGCGATGTAGTGCGTCAGAGCCTGACAAAAGATTTAGGTTTCAGCAAAGAAGACCGTGACAAAAATATCGAACGAGTGACATTCGTTGCTAAATTGCTGAGCCGTAATAATGTGGGAGTTTTAGCATCGTTTATTTCGCCTTATGCTAAAACGCGCGATTATGTGCGCCAAGAAACAACGAATTTCATTGAAGTATATGTGAGTGCACCCCTTGAAGTCTGCGAAGAGCGTGATGTTAAGGGTATGTATGCGAAAGCACGCTCTGGTGAAATCAAAAATTTCACAGGTATCAGTGACCCTTACGAAGCCCCTGAAAATCCTGATATTATCGTGCCAACACATGAGCAGACATTAGAAGAGTCAGTCGATTTTCTAATTGACGAACTAGAAAAACGGGGGTATCTGCCTGCGTAAACACAGGGACTAGTTTCTGTAAGTTATTGCTTCTAACCATTTCTGTGCCATTACGAGAGGATTTGTACATACTACATCAGGGATGATGCTCGTCTCATGTACATTACCTCTTGTATCTAATGTTACAAATGATGTCAGAACTAAAGTGGTATTCTCATCTAATTTGAACAGGTCATTCGCTGTGGGAATACCTGCTGTTGGGTTTCCGAATACACGAACTCGCGGATGTGATAGACAAGCAATCAGTGTTATTTCGCCAGAACTGGCTGTCGAATTACTCACCAGTACAGCAAGCGGATAATCATCAGAAACTAGTTGTGCTGGATTATTTGCTGTGTACACAATGTCATTTTCATAAAATGATGCACCATCTTTGTACCCCCAATGAAACAGTTCACGCTCTCGATTGACAAAGTAGCCATAGATTCGCTCACCAACAATTGCTCCAATGGATGGTAGCATTGCCCACATATTACCGCCATTATTCTCTCTTAGGTCAACTATCCACCCATATGCAGATGCCTGCTTTTCGATAATGAGTTGTCCTGCATCTATATAGGCTTGCATAGCAGCAGCATCACCACTTGCTTCAGGTAATTTGATGTAACCTAGATTCCCTAATTGAGAGCCTTCAGGTAATTTTTGCTGTTTGACCTTAGCATCAACTTTCTGACTAGGTATTAGCAAACCGCTATGACGATCTTCCAAAGCGCGTAGTAAGTCCCAAATTAGACTATACGTTTCTTCGGTTGAGTTCATCAAGCTAGCTTTGTATAAACTCTCAGAAACAAGTGTATCCCAGTGTGTCACTCTCGGCTGGTAATATGCGTTTTGTTCTATGATGTCGATAGCTTTTGCTAAGTAATCAGATGGACTCATATACTGTTATTGTTGGTTTTTCTGCATTTCATCAAATAACTGATCAATAATAGCTTTGACTTGAGAGAAGCAACCAAATAATTCAGAATAAGGATGTTGTGGTGTCATTAATTGTTGAATGGGCGCACCATAGGTGTAAAGACCATCAGTTGTGAGATAATGAAAATGTACAATGCCACTGGTTGGTAATTTTGGTTTAGATGCTTTTTCGGCTTGCGAAACGAGTTTTTGCGTAAGCGGTATTATCGCTTGTAATTGCTGGTTGATTTGTGGATGTTCACCAACGCCTGATAAACCACCACCGAATGAAGTCCGCATTGAACATTCCATTGTCGTGAAGGCACTCACAGAGACAACGAAATTTCGTCCACCTGGCAAACCTACATCCATGATTGTGCCAAAGACTTTATTTGCACCATCGGTTTTGAATCCTACATCTTCTGCTTTGAGGTTGAATATCATCTCGCGCCACTGTTGGTATTGCGGTGTCATCTGAAAATGCGATTGACCTTGGTTGTTATCATTTTTATCATCACCACCGAGCATACCAGACAATTTTTTGAACATCGATTCCTCCTGAAATATAAAAAGTGAGATGAATCCCTGTCATCTCACTCTTATCATACAGGATATGCTCAGGATGCGCTGGCTGTTTGTGTTTCAAAAACAGTACGGTTGAGATATTTCTCGATTTCAACTGCAAATAACACAAGTGACCCAAGCACAAATGCGACGACCATCTGAGTGATATTGATAGGCGCAGTTTCAAAGCTCGCTTGCATGAATGGTACATAGAGAACGAATAATTGAAGTGCAAAGGTTGAAATTACAGCCCATAGTAACAAGCGATTTTTCTTGAAGCCATCACGGAAGAAACTGGAATGGTCACCTGCATGGATTGCCATGACCTCAAACATTTGTGTGAAAGCAAGGATAGTGAAAGCAATTGAGCGTGGAATGCGTTCAACCAAACCAACAATACCTTCCGTAGAGCCTTCTAGTTCGATACCTTCACCCTCACCTTCGAGTAAATTGAGGCGTTCTTCTGTGCCGAGTTCATCCCAAGCGACAGCATCTTGTGTTGGCAATTCTTCGATGATACGTTCTTCACTAAAACCATAATCTGACAATAGAGCAACTAAGTCTTCGGAGGTCATTTCAGCAACACTTTGTTCTGGATTGAACACATTGACACCAATATTGTTATAGCCCCACAAGTAGCCACCTAACGTCAAAATCGCAATGAGGATACCAATCACAATGATATGACGACCAATGCCACCTGCGAACACACTTTCATCTTTAGCGCGTGGTTGACGTTGCATGACACCATCTTCGGCTGGTTCAAAACCCAGTGCAATCGCTGGCAGACCATCTGTAACGAGATTAATCCATAAGATTTGAACAGCAAGGAGAGGCACAGGCATCCCAACAAGCAGTGCCACAAACATCACCAAAATTTCGCCTACATTGGAACTGAGCAAATATTTGATGAACTTCTTGATATTGTCATAAATTGCCCGACCTTCTTCGATGGCAGCGACAATACTGGCAAAATTATCGTCAGTCAGCACCATTTCGGATGCACCTTTGCTGACATCTGTGCCCGTGATACCCATTGCAACCCCAATATCGGCTTGCTTAAGCGCAGGTGCATCGTTGACACCATCACCTGTCATAGCAGCAATATTGCCTTTTTCTTGGAGTAATTTGACTAATTTCAGCTTATGTGTCGGGGATACACGCGCAAAGGCAGAGGTGTTATCGAGCGCGTTTTTAATTTCTTCATCGGACATTTCATCTAATTCGTTGCCTGTGATGGCTTTTTCACCCTCGTTGAGGATACCCAAGTCACGCGCAATCGCCTCAGCAGTTAAGGCATGGTCGCCTGTAATCATATAAGATTTGATACCTGCACTTCTGGCTGTCTGGACGGCTGTTTTAGCTTCGGGACGAGCAGGGTCAACAATACCGACTAAGCCAATCAGAATTAAGTCTCGTTCAAAACTATCGTCTAATTCACCTTCGGGAGCATCATCATAGGTACGATAAGCAACACCAAGTACCCGTAAGCCTTGCTTTGCCATCATATCCACATGATTGAACCATTCTTGACGACGTTCATCAGCTAAATCAATCACCCCATCTGGCACAACTTCATAGCTTGCCCATCCTATGAGTTTGTCGGGTGCGCCTTTGGTGATGGTGATGTATTGATTGGTATCAAATAAATCTTGTGCTTCATCGCCAATGACTTGATGCGCGGTTGTCATCGCTTTGCGTTCACTACTAAAAGGATATTCATTGATGCGTGGCAAATCCTCTTCCAGTTTTTCGCGTGTCCAACCTACTTTTTGAGCCGCAACAATTAATGCACCTTCGGTTGTATCACCGACAACGTTGTAAATATCACCTTTTTTCTCAACATAGGCATTGGTATTGAGTGCCATTGCTTTGAGGAGACGTGCAAGTGATTTATCTTCCATAGGGTCAATCTTGGAATCGTCGATTTCATCATGGAACTCGCCTTCGGGCGTGTAGCCAATACCAGTCACATCGACATCATGGTGACGCGGTAATGCTAGGAAAGTCGCTGTCATCTCATTTTTAGTGAGTGTGCCTGTTTTATCGGAGCAAATCACAGTCACACTACCAAGTGTTTCGACGGCTGGCAAACGCCGAATGAGCGCGTTACGTTCGACCATGCGACCAGCACCAAGCGATAGACCAATTGTTACTAAGGCAGGTAAGCCTTCAGGGACTGCTGCCACAGCGAGGCTAACAGCAATTAAGAACATTTCTTGTAGTGGAATGCCTTGGATGAAAACACCGACGAGGAACACAATGACGACAACGATAATTGCACCGATGAACAGTGTATTGCCCAATTGCCCCAAACGACGTTGAAGAGGTGTTTCACCTGTTTCGACTTTAGTGAGCAAATCAGCGATTTCACCGAGTTCTGTTTTTAAGCCTGTGTCCGTGACAATCATTGCGCCACGACCTGAATTTACGGCTGTTCCCATGAAGACCATATTTTTACGGTCACCCACAGCAACTTTATCTTCAGGAATGGCATCAATCTTTTTGCTAACAGGGAGTGATTCACCCGTGAGGGCTGCTTCCATCGTTCGCATACTACTGGCTTCAATGAGGCGACCATCGGCAGGGATACTATCCCCTTCTTCTAGTAATACTAAATCACCAGGCACTAAATCTTCGGCACTCACTTTGGTAACTGTGCCACCTCGCTTAACACTCACTTGTGGCACTTGCATTGCACTCAGAGCAGCTAATGCTTGCTCTGCTTGAAATTCCTGATAAATACCGAGAGCAGCATTCAAAACAACGATGATGGCAATCACGATGAAGTCTATATACTCGCCTAAGCCAGCCGAAATGACAGCAGCAACGATGAGCAAACCAATCAAAGGGTCATTAAATTGTCCCCAGATGAGTTGTACCCAATCAATGCCCTCATCCCGTGGGAGTGCATTCGCACCGTATTCATCGAGTCGCTTCTTTGCTTCTTTATCACTCAAACCATTACTGACATCAGTTTTGAGATTTTCAACAACCTCATCCACACTTAACTGAAAAAACTCTGCCATAAGAACTCCCATCCATGATGTTGTATTACGCGAACTCTATTGTAACCATGATGCGCTCTAATCTGCACCTCATTTAAGTTAGGATTTAATCTGCTTATATGGTTTTGTAACTAAAAACAGCTACACCCACTCTGGATATAGCTGTTCTCGTGCCATATTTGTTCTTGATTACATGAAGGTTTTCATGACTGCATCAAGTTTTTCTCTGCTTGGACGACTCAAGGTATCGTCAAGATTCGCTAGTGGTGTATCGACAAGATTTTCGGTTTCAGCGAGTGTTAAGCGTGGTTCTTCGTAGTACAGCAAGCCTGTTAAGAAGAGTTCTTCTTGTTGTGCTTGAATAATAGTACTCATCGCTTGTGCTTTGTTGCGTGGGTCGTATTCACGGTCAACCGATTTGAGGCGAATATATGAACCATCGTGCATCTTGACTTCAATCATTTCACCTTCAGTTTGTTCAACCTCAATTTCGTCTTGTTCTTCAATCATGAATGGGTTCACAACTTGAATTTCGTGCAGTGGGATGTTGTGTTTGACACCATATTTGAAGCTATGTTGTGAGTCATCATCATTGTTGAAAGTCACACACGGACTAATGATGTCGATGATAGCTGTACCCTTATGGGCAAGGGCAGCTTCGAGCAATGACTGTACTTGATTCTTATCACCACTGAAACTCCGTGCAACAAAGGTTGCACCAGAGATAATGGCTTCCATCGCGAGGTCAATTTCTGGGAATGGATTTGTACCGTAGTATTTCAGTTCTAAGCCTTCTTCCGCAGTAGCAGAAAATTGACCTTTGGTCAGACCATAAACACCGTTATTTTCGATGATGTAGACAAATGGCACATTGCGACGAATCACATGCTTGAATTGTCCCATACCGATACTGCCTGTATCACCATCCCCACTCACAGCAACTGCTCGTAAGCTATGATTTGCCATTAATGCGCCTGTCACCACAGATGGCATCCGTCCATGTAGTGCATTGAAACCATGCGAACGTCCGAGAAAGTAGGCTGGCGATTTGCTAGAACATCCAATACCACTCATTTTAAGCAGTTGATGTTGTGGAATGCTCAAATCAAAAGCTGTCTGCACAATCTGATTGGAAATCGAATTGTGACCGCATCCTGGGCAGAGAGTTGTCGTACGACCTTGATAATCGTCTTTGGTTAAGTTCAATTTATTTACAGCAGGTTGCTTCGCCATGATTAGTTCGCCTCCTTTTCGCCGATGCTTTCGATAATCCAACGTGCTGTCATTGGCAGACCATCACCCAATGTCAGTGAATGGATATGGGTTGTATCTTCTGGATATTCGAGTTTCATGATTTGATGTAGTTGTCCATCAAAGTTATTTTCGATGACGTAGACTGTATCATGGTTGAATGCAAATTCTTTGACTGTATCCAGTAGTGGCAAGGCGCGTACACGCAGATAGTTGGTTTCTACCCCATTGGCAGATAGCAAATCGCGTGCTTCCTGAATTGCAGGGTCATTCGTACCAAAACTGATAATACCAATCGATTTAGACTCGTCGTAATCAATCACATCAGTAGGGGTAACGGTTTTAGCTGTTTCCATCTTGAGTGCGAGACGGTTCATATTCTTAATCCAGTCATCACTTCGCTCTGTGTAGACAGCCATTTCGTTGTGCCCTGTCCCACGCGCAAAGTAAGCAGCACGCGGATGGTCAGTCCCTGGAATGGTGCGATAACCAATGCCGTCGCCATCCACATCCATGTAGCGACCCCATGTACCATGGTCTTCTATGAATTGGGTGAGGCTCTCAGCATCAAGGACTTTACCGCGCTTCATCGGTGTGTCTGGATACTCGAATGGGTCAGCCATCCAATTATTCATGCCGAGGTCAAGATCACTGTTGACGAAAACAGGCATTTGCATTTCTTCTGCAATATCGAATGACCGCCATCCAAATTCAAAGGCTTCTTCTGGACTAGCTGGTAACAAGACAATCTGACGACTATCACCATGCCCTAAGAAGTGTGTGAAGAGTAAATCCCCTTGACTGGTGCGTGTGGGCAGACCTGTGCTGGGTCCCATACGAACAATATTCCAGAAAACACAAGGGATTTCAGCGACATAAGCAAGACCTACAAATTCCGACATGAGGCTAATGCCAGGACCACTAGTAGCTGTCATTGACCGCGCACCACTGAACCCTGCACCAATAATCATGCCTGCGGCTGCAAGTTCATCTTCTGCTTGAACAACTGCGACTGTGTTTTTACCATCTTCTGTTCGACGGAGAGCTTTATATTTATTAACAGCATCAATCACACTAGTTGATGGTGTAATTGGATACCATGCTACGAAATGAACACCACCAAAGACAGACCCAAGAGCTGCAGCCTCATTACCCGTGATGAGGATTTTGCCCGTTGTTTCATTCATGGTTTCAAAGTGATAAGGGTCACTCTTCACGAGGTTTTCTGCTGCCCAGTCTGCTGAGATTTGGATGACATCCATGTTCATCTTGGCGGGTTTTTCTTTGCCACCAAAGTTATCAAGCAAAGATTGCCATACGACATCCATATCAAGGTCGAAAAGTTGTGCGACGACACCAACATAAGTCATATTTTCTACACGCGCTTTAAATGCACGCGGAACATCGGCTTGTTTCATCAAATCACGAACAGGCACAGGATAATAGACGACATCATCACGTTCTGGTGGAATTTTAAGGTCATCACGGTAGATGACAACGCCACCGTCAGGCGTATTTTGAATATCTTCGGTCACTGTATCTTGATTGTAAGCGACCACAATTTCAGTTGTTGCCCGACGCGCCACATAGCCATCTTTACTAGCACGAATGGTATACCACGTTGGCAAGCCTTTGATGTTTGATGGAAATAAATTTTTACCATTAACAGGGATGCCCATGTTGAAGAGTGTACGAACGAGGACATTATTGGATGTTTGGCTACCAGAGCCGTTTTGCGTTGCGACTGAGAAAGCAAAATCGTTAATGATAGGATTGCTCTCTGACGATTTTTCTTTTGCTAAAGGGGCATTAACAGCCATAAAATACCTAGCACAGAAACGTGCTTTTTCCTTTCTAAAAAATGTACTTTTTAT
>JBCCSC010000059.1:0-34559 GCA_039200705.1 Chloroflexota bacterium | reverse complement strand
CTTGGGCATGACGGTTCGCTTTCTATCTTGAATTGACGTTTTGATGGTGTGAGAGACTATCCTGCAGACCATCAACTTAATCATAGAGGAATTTTACGAGCCACACAAATCCATAAGTGTTTGGGAGCCAGTTCAAAGAAAAACAAACTAATTTCTGCTAATTTGAGGCTTTTGTATACTGTCTCGAAGAACCTCGTAGCATTGTAATAGGAATGGTACGACATACGCCAGAAATGAAAGGTGATCATATTGGCGATGCCATACAGATGAGTTGCTGCTCGCCAATCAGTGCACTTGTCTTAATGACAGATACACTGCTGACGAGGGAGTCGCTTTCAACATATATCTCATGCCGAACAGATCGCGGGTCAAGCTGTAGATGATAGTTCGGGTTATCTACATAGGGATCAATCCACAATATACGGATAAAGGACAACCGTTGGTAAACCAGATGTGAGGGCAATGTCTCATTTGTGTAAATGTGATGTGTCGGCATGATTTCAATACCTCAGTGACCGTTTGAAAAAGCTCATGGCATGAGAATGAGTTTGCCCATCACTTCTCTAGCTTCCAATTTGCGGTGTGCCTCCGCAGCCTCCGTCAGAGGCAGACGATCCGCAATGTACGGTTGGATGCGCTCATTGAGCAGCAAATTGAATAGGTCACGAGCGTTATTTAACAAATCGCTGCGTGCTTCAATGTAATGGCTGCCTGATGCCCACGTCAGGAATAGAGACCCACGTCCACTGCTCGGTGTAATGCCCGATAGCCGATTAATGTCGAATGGGGGCACTGGACCACTCGATTGCCCATAGACGACCATCATACCTCGCTTGCGCAGGCATGCCAGACTTTTATCGAATGTGGTTTTGCCAATCGCATCGTAGACGACATGTACGCCAACATCGTCAGTGAGTTGGTTTGTCACCTGCTCAAAGTCTGCTTCGGTGTAGCGGATGACATGGTTTACACCCATTTGGCGGGCGAATTGCGCTTTTTCGTTGGTGGAGACCGTGCCAATAACTGTCGCACCCAGATAGTGTCCCATCTGGGTGAGTAAGCTGCCTACACCACCTGCTGCCGCATGAACCAGTATCCAGTCTCCGTGTTGAACGGGATAGACATGATGCGTCAGCACATAGGCGGTGATGCCCTGAAGTACGCTCGCTGCCGCAATATCGAAATCAACTCCGTCGGGAACGGGAAAAAGCCGATCTTCCGGCACCAGCGTGTATTCGGCGTAGTTACCGCCCATGTATCCGGCATAGGCAACACGATCCCCCGTTGCAAATTCGGAGGCAGTTTCGCCAACTGCTGCAACAGTTCCCGCCGCCTCAATGCCAGAGATAAGTGGCAGCTCAACTTCGTAGTAGCCGCCCTGCCGATGCTGCACATCAACGTAATTCACCCCAATCGCTTGATTGTGCACGAGCACCTGATTGCCTGTTGGAGTGGGAATATCCACATCCAACACCTCAAGCACATCAGGCGATCCATGCTGTGAGAACGAGATAACTTTCATTGGCTATCCCTCCATCCCATACACCTGCATCATCCGATATGGGTACATCTCCGTCAGAGTGCTGGCTTCGTCCAAGCGGTCCAGTTCATGATCGTCGAGGTCAACATTGGCTGCCGCGATATTGTCCTCAAACTGCTCCAGCGTCCGCGCACCAATGATAACGCTGCTGACCATGGGTTGCGCCCGTAGCCACGCCAATGCCACTTGCGACATGGTGGCGTGGCGTTCACGAGCGACCTGTTCAACGGCATCGATAATGTGCCAGTTGCGCGCAGTGGCACGACGTTCCCAGGCTTCTTCGAGATCATCGCCAGTGTCGGCGATACGTCCTTCTGTTGGCTTGGTATCCCGCCGATATTTTCCCGTCAGGAAGCCACCACCAAGCGGTCCCCAGGGCATACAGCCGATGCCCTGGGTCTCGAATAAGCTGCAATATTCATATTCGATGTCACGCACGACGAGGCTGTATTGATATTGTGCAGCAATGAAGCGTGTCCACCCATTGCCGTCACTTATTCCCAGTGCTTGCATCACCTGCCATGCTTTGAAGTTGCTGACACCGATGTAGCGCACCTTGCCATCACGCACGAGATCATCAAAGGCTTGCAGGCTCTCTTGAATGGGTGTGTGGGGGTCCCAACCATGCATATAATATAGGTCGATGACATCTGTTCCCAAACGTCGCAGACTGCCTTCCACTTGATCCATAATAACGCGGCGGCTCAATCCTGCGCCCATATCTGCTTCTGGTGAAGCACCAAAACGTACTTTCGTTGCTAGTGTCACTTTCTGGCGACGTCCATCACTTAGCGCTTTGCCAATAATCTCTTCGCTACGCCCGCCAGCGTAAACATTTGCCGTGTCGATGTGGTTGCCACCATAATCCATGTAGGCGTGAACCATGCGTATAGCGTCGGCTTCTGGAGTACTCCGTCCGCTCTCCTCCCCGAATAGCATCGTGCCCAGCGAGAGGTCACTCACGTATAATCCACTGTTACCAAGTCGGTTGTTCTCCATCTTATCTCCTTATCAGCGTATTTGTGTTTTCAGGTTGTTTCGTTTGCTTCATCCAAAGCCGATGACTTTGCAGCCTCTGGGTGATAAATCGCAGAGTGAGGTATCGCACCAACATATTGAATCAGGTCGGGATGTCCAAGCATCTGACGAATAGACTGTGCTTCGCCGATGTGATACCAATAATGGTAGATGTTGCGTTGCAGCATGGTACCGATGTCTTCGCGCTCCTGTTTCCCTTGCCACATGAAGTGTGTTTGCATGTCGTCTTGCGTCAGATGATCGAGATAGTCATCAGCGGTGGACGTGATGAGATGCCAGCTTCGTAGCATGTGATCGAAGTTTGGATTAGTTTTCGCTTTCCCACCCTCACAAACGAGAACGTTCTCACCAAAAAGTCGCCCTTGGGCAATTTCGACCCAGACTCGCAACTCATGAACTGCCAGATGTCCGATAATCCAACTCAAGCTATTCATCGGGTCAATACAACGCTGAGCATCCTCAGCACTCACATTCTGGAAACCGTCGATGAACTTCTGGCGTGTGAACTGCAACTGTGCTACAAGTGGATGTTTCATACCGCCTCCTCATTTCTCTTGCCATTGGTTGATGTATTGCTCTCTATTACCTTATCCTGAACACAGTCCAACAACTCATTATTAACGTCACTGTAGTAGTCAATCTTGGTATCCAGTGCGTCCATATAAGTATGCAACTGCGCGATGTGTGCAGTCAGTGCTATGCGGTGCTCCTCTAACATTGTGCGCCGCTTGTTGATGGTATCGTGACCGTCTTTTTCAAGCCGTACGAAACGAGCGATCTCGGGCAAGGGCATATTCGTGCGCTTCAACAACATGATGAAGCGCACCCAGCCCAGATCATCATCGGTATAACGGCGATGACCACTTGCGGTCCGAGCGATAGTGAGCAAACCCTCCCGTTCGTAATAGCGCAGTGTATGCTTGCTGACCTGTGTGATTGTTGAAGCCTGCTGAATGCTATAAGTGTTTACCATGTGGTTATCCTAAATCTTTGAGTTGACTCTAAGTCAAGTATCTCTTTAAAAATCGGACTGTGCCACCCAAACGACTACTTGGGGTCAGCGTGGCCTAGTGTAGTTGCATCCGAGGTTGTGACTGATGACGTAAATTACAGAATCATAGATTTAACAGTCACAGATGAAGGTCAAATGATCAAAATTGAGCTCAATGATAATTTAGAGGGTTGGTTCAGGGTGTAAACGGCACCGTCAAATGCGACTAAGCTATTGATGGTGTCACTATAGTTTGGTGAGTACATTAAGTATTAAGGTGCAGCTCATGCAAGACACAATCAAAGTCCTACTCTCTTTAGTTACGCTGCTTATAATGTTATCTTCTTGTACCTTTATAAAGCTAAGATCTCAACTTATCCAACCCTAATTGACAGGATACTATATATCTTATATTCTTAAAATATTGAGAATATAAGAGTAAAGTCCAATTATGTCAAGTTTACAGTCAACAGGATTTAAATCATACATAATCGTATGGTTTGGACAACTTATGTCGTTAACAGGCACTGCTATGACGCGTTTTGCGTTAACCATTTGGGCTTATAGTGAGACGAATTCAGCGACCGTTCTTGCGCTTATGAGCTTTTTCTCATTTGTACCGATTATTGTATTTAGCCCAATTGCTGGTGTCTTAGTCGATAAATGGTCAAGAAAATTTGTCATGATGTTGAGCGATATTGGCGCAGGAATTTCGACACTCATTTTAGTTATACTATTTTTACTAAATATGATTGAAATATGGCATCTATACGTTTTGGGTGCGTTTGCAGCTTCATTTGAAGCATTTCAATTTCCAGCTTTTTCATCTGCTATCACGATGATGGTTAAAAAAGAACAACTATCTCAAGCGAGCGGATTATTGAGTGTCGCACAAACAAGCTCTACGATTGTTGCACCTATTCTTGCAACGATTGTTTTATCTACTTTTGGTTTAGTTCATATCCTGATAATTGACGTGATTAGCGTTATAGTGGCTGTTATCGCGATCGCTCTTGTTTACATTCCGAACCCAGAACCAAGTAAAGACAACTCAACGAAAACAAATGTATTTTTTGACGAAGTGACGTTTGGTTTCAAATATATTCTAAATCGTCCAAGTCTGTTGGGTTTACAAATTCTGTTTTTCGCATTCAACATCTTTATGGGAGCAACAATGGTATTGGTTGCACCTCTCGTATTATCATCCACAGATAACAATCAAAACGCATTGGCAATTGTTCAATCTGCACTCGGAGCAGGGGGCTTTGTCGGTAGTTTAACAATGAGTACCTGGGCAGGACCTCGGAAGCGTGTCTATGGGGTATTCTTGTCAATGATAGGCACAAGTCTCTTCGGAATAATGATTCTAGGGCTTGGTAATACTATACTACTTTGGACGATTGGTGGTTTCTTCATGATGTTTTTCATTCCTATTATGAACGCTTCTAATCAAGTCATTTGGCAATCGAAAGTATCACCCCATTTACAAGGGCGTGTCTTCTCTGTAAGACGATTAATTGCTCAGATAACATTACCATTGGCTATGATTATTGCTGGTCCACTTGTAGAATTTGTATTTGAACCTATTTTTCAGAATGTCACGGCAATGTCACCGCTGGTAGGAGCGCAAACTGGTTCAGGAATCTCAGTCTTGCTATTACTGCTGGGATTGTTTGGAGCGTTGACTGGTCTAAGTGGCTTTCTTTTCAATACAACGCATAACGCAGAGGCTCTTTTGCCTAATTATGACGAATAAACAACTACATTGCGATATTTCCCCTCAATAAACAATCGAGTATTATAAAGATGGCGATATTGCTAATGTACTTTTAGCTCTCATTATCGTCGTACATTTTAAAGTATGTCGGAAGATACCAGCATATGGTCATCAACACACTGATTCCCAAATCAAGTACGAAACCTATAGTAATCGTTCACCTCTCACCTGCGCTCAATGTACTCAACAGTTTCAATTTGATGAAAAATATTAAGACTAATCCTGGTCTAGATGATTGGATAACAATTACATTTAACGATCTAAGTCGTGAATGGCAGAATAAGGTAATGCTTGTAACATGGGCGGGTGGCGTAGAAGTATTTAGTCGATTTATTAAACCAAATGATGATTTTGACATGCTCATCAAAAAGCTAAAAGCACTAGAACCCGTTGTCATTCGTGACCAAGTTATTAGATATCAAATTCAACCAACCTATCGCAGTCTCACTACCGATTATTCTGTATCTCCAGATATAGATCCTGGTAAGTTATTGAATGATGTAGAGCACTTTATTGATTTCTATCAAAACTTATATGAATTGGATTCTACAAACAGCTTGTTGATTGATGAGCTTCATATGCTACTGAACAACCCTCATGCCCTCAAACAACTCATGATAGAAACCATAGTCTATCTCTGGGAGAATTTTGGTCGAGACGAATGGGAAAACCAACAAAGTAGTTTGGTCAAAACAGTGGTGGCATCTCGGGAATATAACCTGATGAAATATCCTTTGGAAGATGCTATGAAACTCATCATCGGACGCGATTTAACATCTTTGCTTGATTTTGAATCACTCAAAACATTCAATCGAATTCGGCTAATTCCATCTCCGCATAGCGGTCCGTATATCACACTTTTTGGTCACAGTGAAGAATTAAATATTGCTTTCGGTAATCGATTACCATCTTTAGAAGTCAATCACTTAGAATCCTTAGACACTAAGACGCTCCTTAACCGTCTAAAAGCACTTGCTGATAGCACACGTCTGAACATTTTGATTGCATTGACCACCAGCAATGAATTGAGCACACAAGAAATCATGGAAATATTCAATCTCAATAAATCAGCTGCTTCAAGACATCTTAGAAATCTTCACGCGAGTGGTCTGATTGTTGAAAGACGAGATGATATGAATCGTGCTAAATTTTACAGTCTAAATCATCAAACATTTGGTGCATTAGGCACAGCTTTTTTGCGGTTTGCCACAGTGAATGATAAGAACTTGAATTTTTGATAGGTGTCTAGAGAGCAGAGTGGCACGCAAAGCGATTGAATGTATCTGAACGCACTATCCGACGCTATAACCAAGAACTGGGCGTGATCGTGACCCCTGTTTTTGAATACCGTCACCTGAATTGGGACAATGTCGATGATTCTAATCTCTGGAAATCATCAATTCGGATTAATGTGAACGGGCAGGACATCACACCGGGACAATGGATACAACGCAGTGATGGCAAGCGTTTTCCTGCTATCAAAGGTGTTACGCTAGATTGGATATGGGGCGGTCACAAGATAAATTTGTTATGTGCTATCGTCGTCCGTCCCGTCTTCAACTAGCACACGCAAATCATCCTGTCATCATACAGGACGTGATATGGCGATGCTGAGACAAAGCAAATCAACCTGAATGGGGTGGAGGAGAACATGATTTCCCACCCATTTACAAACCTACAGTGATTTCTCCATCCAACAAAGTCATTCCCATCACTAAACATCTTGCTAGTTCGATGCCAGAAGGTGAATCTGACATTGCGAACATTCTCGGACTTAAAATCGAACCTAAGCAATTAGGATTACTCGACAACATTCCACCCTAAGGTATACAGGCACGTCAGCAACTAGGTTTACTCACATACGAGAAAATAAACCTATTATTGTCACTGGTTAGTGGACTCGGTACGAGTCGAGTTGAGCAACTAAATGATCGTGGTATCTTCACACTAGAGCAACTGATACTTCTCGGTTCAGAACGTTTATATACGGTGGTTTCGTGGCGAGGTCGCAAATATCTCTCTCTAGCTAGTTGTGAGAAATGGGTTGAAGAAGCACAGTATCTTTTGAATTGGAAAAAACGTGATCCCAAAGTAGTCGCAGAAGAAAAACGTCAACAGGAACAACAAGAAGCGGTGAGTAATTACAAGAAAAATGTGCAACGCTTCATAGACTATTTAATCGCGGTTCGTGAATGGGAAGACGAGATATTCGGAACAGGGCAGGTAGAAGAACTCAGATGGAATACCTTGCTCGACTGGTTCAAGACTCTTATGCAACGCACCGAAAGCGACCCTGTATATTTAACTGACCCTCGTACTGTTGATACTGTTCACACGAAGATTCGTGAGTTCTCCACCTCCTACCACGAACGCATAGACTTGTTCTTGAAAAAGAAAAAGGGCAATTAGACGAATATATGTTTGGCTCAATGAAAAAATGGAAGTCACTCAAACGGTCAACTTCACGCCAGTTTACATGGTTTGAACACAATGATGTCTGGATCGGATGGAATTAGTCAGTAGCACATTCAAGTTCACAATCTTGAATTGAGTTAAATTACAAAGCGGTGGTATTTTTAATTTATGTGTAGAATAGGTGTATTGACGTATTTTTTGTATTACAATAATTTTCATTACTTTGTGGCACAAACGAGAAAGATGGATTCATGGAAAGGCACAAACTATTCATAGATTTCCAGTTCAATGGGGTGAAGCGCCGGGTTCAAATTCTGGATACAAAACCCGACTCAGCACGATACGAACAGGTGATACCACTCCCTGCTACCTATGCGAATAACACGCGCTATGAAATCTTTCTCTACGTCGATAGCGTCGACATGGAGGAGCACGAGGCGAAGCGACTGGTTACCGATGTACTTGGCTCACCAATCTGGCGCGCCAAAATACTTGGGACAGTGCATTCCATCCCACACGATGCTTTCTGGAACATCATCTTTTTCATCGATCAGCAACAAGAGTCTCACTACATGATTCTCAATGCCAAATATGACCAAAAGACACTACATATCGAGAGCAGGGCAGGTGGACAGCCTGCATTCTAGCAATCGATAGACAAGCGTATCCACAGGAAGCAGCCACGAAAATTTATGAAGCATCAGGCTACAGGTTCTTAGCGATGACCACCACAAATCCGACACACTATCAAGCAACGATTGGTATGACGCACGCTGTGACAGTTGATATCGACATTATTTTCCGATCAATTGCACGCAATTTGCGCACGCTACGGCAAGCAGAAGCAGAGGATTCATCATGATTTGTGGAAGGGTTGAATGATTAACCAACGGGAGAGACAAGAAAAAATCACCCGCATGAAATTACAAACGGCAAAAGTCCTCTGGCAGGAGGGGCGCAAGGATGCCACTTTCTTGCTAGTCGAGAGTATAGATGATCCACGCGGAGACGCATTACGAGAGCAGATGGGGTTTTCAGACGAGTATAAGGTCGGTGTGTCTCAAGAAAGTCGCGGTTTTTCGTTGGTGCATATGGGTTCAGCTATCGTGATTAGCCCTGTTATTTTCTTCTTTCTAGGATTTCTTATCCATCCTAAGAGCAATAATACATCAGTACTCGAAACGACCATGAATGACAATCAGGTGATTTCAACTTTAGTTGCGCCAACGCCTGCACTCGGTGAAACCTTATCCCGGCCACTCATCGCACTCACCGTAACGGCTGATTCGGAACAACCCACTGTCAATGCTGTCGCGACACAACAGAGCGATATTCAGGCGAACATCGCGCTTTCTAGCACAGCAAGCTACAGGCGGCGCAACACTGATGTCAAGCGGGGCACTGGCACAAACCGCAGGTGCACTCACGGGTCTCAGTACCGCTCAGAAAGCCTATTTATGCCTCACGCACTTTCGGTAGTGATACGTATTTAGGACGGGCAGCCAACGATGTCGCACAAGGGGCAACAGCATCCTACCTCGGATCCGTCGGTGGCTATGCGCTGGGTAGGGCAGGTACCAATGAAACCGCATCACCAGCAGAACTCGCAGGCAACACCATCAATGGCGCACGTAATACGATTGCCAATATGACACTCGGCACACCAATCCGCACTCAGGACAGTCCACCACCGCTTGGATCGAATCTGTCGGCATGGGCGGCAGACGGCGCGGAGATTCGTCGCGACCCCCTAACGGCACAACCTTATGCTTTCAGCGAACAGGCAAATGGTCAGGGCTTGCGGACGTATGAAGATGGCAGCCGTCTCAACACCAGTCTGGATGATGAACCACTCAGCCGTGATCGCGCCCGCGAAGAGAGCAAAGCATGACGACGCGAATCCTCTGAACAGGACGACCTGAGTGATGCCTCCGTTGCTCGTATTGATGCTTCAGACGATGATGAAAATGCCACATTGCTAGCAGCGATTCGTAGTGGCAACGATAACCGTGCAGATACGACACAGATGAGCACACCAACAGTCATTCTGAATAATGCATATGACAGTTGCCTTTCACGGCATCGCCGCCATCCGTCAATGGCATGACATCACCTGTTGGGAAACTCTCGCCAACCGAAGCCTTCCTGATGGAAGTCGAACTCGCCAATCCCGATGCAACCGGACGCGAGGATCTCATCGCACAATACTTTCCAGATGACACACAACCACAAGCACCCAAAAAACAGAGGTAGCAATCGTGGCAGACGATGTGCGCCTTGATGTGACAACGGATGCTGTCACCAATGTGCCACAGGTCGGAGAGGCATGCAGGAACGATTAGCAGGTTCAGGTGTCCGCACAGCAGAGAAGCTGGCAAATGCCTTCGTTACTGATCTGGCTGACGTTGGCATTGGTGAGCACCGTGCAGAATTCCTGATCGGTCAGGCACAAAGTTATGTGAGTGCGCCATCCGCATCCAGTGATGAAACCGTTATCGTTCAGAACAGCACCTTATTCGGTGGCGAGGCTGTCAGCGCAGACAGGCTGGCGGCTGCCAACGATGCCGTCAATAACGATGATGCGGTTCGTCTGGCAAATAGTGTGGGCGTTGCCGTTCGCAATGCGCTCAGTGAGGGTGGCACACCGACAGCAGCGCAAACCGCACAGATCACCGCACAGGCAGGCTTGCCTGATGTGCCACATGCGACTCAATTCGTGCAGGTCGCATCCGCGATGGGCTTGAGTGGACAACAGGCGCAAGCCGTCATTCAAGATGTCCAGCAGAATAACGCACTCGGGTCAGAGATTGCAGGCGCGATCCGCAGTTCGTTGTCCAACTTGACGCTCTCCAATGGCTCACAACTGGACAACGCAGGCATGGATCAGGCAGTTGGTCTACTTGAAGGAGCGGCACGCAGTCTGGTTACGGCAGCCAACACCCTTAACAACGGGGGCGGGAATACAGAAGCAGGCGATGCCGCGACTGCTGGCTCAACACGACCACAAACCAGCGCGAACACGTAGTAGTAGAGGAGTTGAGACGTGGCAAAGCGACGCAGCACATCATCCACAACGGAGACTATCGAGGGGGCAGAGATCTTTGATCATCATGAGGTCGCCCAACTCGAAGCGATGTCGCTGGCAGATATTGAACAAATCTGGGATCTCGTCTCCACAGAAGACCGCGATTATCTGACCCGGCGTTATCGCAAGAGTATTCGCACGCATGGCATCTCCAGCGATGAACAAGAAATCTCGATGGCGTATCAGTATCTCCAACGCTATGCCTATGAAGGGCTGGTACCAGCAGGCGACCAGTGGGTGCGCATCAGTGCCAGTCGTCGCCAGCAATTGAAGACCAGACAGACCGATACGGCTGAAATCGACGATGATGAGGGCGTTGGCATCCCCTGGATGACGGTTGCCGTGGCCGGGTTTGGCATTTTCTTGCTGATCTTCGTGCTATCTCGCGTGTTGGGTGGGGACGATGAAGAAGTCACGATTGCAGACACTGTTCTCACATCTACACCGACTGTGACTTTTACGCCATCTCCTACAGCAACCATTACCTCCATGCCAACAGCAACGCCGATTGCGCTGGTCGAATCTGATAGCTTCATTCAAGCAGGGGATGGGCGCAACCACGCGTGGTTTCCAGTGCAATTGCAAGTTCTGGGCGCAGATGAAACCCAACCGCGTGTCTTCATTGTGCAAGAACGTGAGATTGCCTTAACCGAGTGGACATTCGATCCCAATCTCGATGTCGCAAGCTGGATTAGCGGAATCCATGTGCATTCGGTGTTTGGCATTTCACATTCAGAGAGCAATGCGGAGTGGATGACATCCCTGAGCAACGGCGCGCAATTCGTGATCCGCATGAATACGGGTAGTGAGTTGGTTTATACCTATGCTGAAACACAAGCATTAGGACGTGAGAACACAACGCTCTTGCGTCAAGATCAACCGGGCATTGTGCTGGTTTTGATAGGGGAGACCGGGTCAGATGGCTTACCGACCTCAAGGCGTACCTTTGTGACGGGGACGTATAACCCTGGCATTGAGGTTGATTTATCCAGTGCGGCAGCCTTACCCATACCTATCGGGCAAACGGTGCAGTTGTCTGACCTGTCTCTGAGGGTGGATGATGCGTATGTTGTACCCGTCCCAGACAGCACTTTGGATGCCTTTATGTACGCCGTTGTTGATGTCACCCTGACAGCAGGCGAGACCGATGTCTCACTGACAGGCTACCAGTGGTTTCTGGATGCAGATAATGCCCGTTATTCACCTGATCTATCTCTCACGTCAGGAACAAGTCATGACCCACTTCCTGCGATATTACCAGTCGGGCAAGCGGTGAACGCCTCGCTTGCCTTCCTTGTCAATCGCTTTGATGGCACTGCACTATTGCTCTTCTCACCACACGGTGTGGCTGGCGAAACATTTTCAGTGGCTTTCGAGCAACCACCGCTCGCGGTGACCGTCGATCTTTTGAATGTTCAGTTAAGGAGGATTCGCAGGACGAGTAATCAGGTTTTTGTTGATGTCCGCATTTACAACCCGCAAGCAGAGGCTGTCACGCTTGCGCTCACCGATATCGGGATGATATTCGGTTTCACGCCATTTCCCGCAGGGGCTACTGCATGTCCAGTTGATTTTGAGCCGATTATCTTTGAACCTGAATTATCACTGGATATCACCCTCACATGGGATTGGAATTCGGACGACCCCTTTGCCAGATTAGAACTTGCTGGCAGAGTCTGGTCGATCACACTAATCGAAGATTAGGGCGGAGGGCATTATATTATAATCTGACGTTACGCAAAGAAAACAAAAATCGTTGTAAAATAAGAGCATGAACAATAACGAACTTCTTGACCTCTATACAGATTATCTCATCAGTTCATTCGGACTGACAACAGCGACAGGACTATCGCATCTTTTGAATGGGGCGATTAGTCATGATCGTATTCAACGCTTTCTTTCGAGTTCACCCAAAACAGGTAAAGACCTGTGGTTGGTGGTGAAACCCTATGTGCCTCAAGTTCAATCATCAGAGGGTGTGATGATTATTAGACGACAGTATTTCAGAGAAACCGTATACGGATGAAAATGACATCATCTCATGGCATTATGACCATACCAGTGGTCAAACGATCAAAGGGATTAACTTCGTGACTGCCCTCTACCATGCCCATGGTGTGTCGCTACCTGTGAACTATCATCTCATTGAGAAGACTGAGACCTACATTGACAAGAAAACGGGTAAACAGAAACGACGTTCGCCTGTGACCAAGAATGAAGTCTATCGTCAATTGCTCAAACAGGTTGTTCGTAACGACATTCCCTTTACCTATATGGTCAATGATGTCTGGTTTGCATCCGCTGACAACATGATGCTAGTTGTGCATGACCTTAAAAAGCACTTTGTCATGCCTCTGAAAAGCAATCGCAAAGTTGCTTTGAGCCTTGCGGACAAGAAAAACGGTCGATATGTGACTGTCAGTGACCTCCCTATCGAACCCAATACCGAGATGATGATTTACCTTCAGGACGTTGATTTTGCCCTCAAACTCGTCAAATAAGTCTTCACAAACGGCGACGGCAGTATCGGTATTTTGTATCTAGTAACCAGTCATCTTGACCTCACCTACGACGGGATGACCACTATCTATCAGAAACGATGGAACGTGGAACCGTATCACAAATCGCTCAAACAAAATGCGTCACTTTCTAAATCACCCACCAAGACTGTGATCACACAAAGTGATCATTTCTTTGCGTCTTTGTGTAGTTTCATCAAGCTAGAAATGTTGAAAGTGCAAACTAAAACGAACCATTTTGCACTCAAATCAAAATTGTACTTGCAGGCTCTCCGAACCGCTTTTGATGCCCTTCATCAACTGCAACCTATTCGGCTGTCTGCGTAACGTCAGCTATAATGAATTCTTGCCCGACTCTAGAGTTTAAGATTGTGAATTCTTTCTCATTCGATAAGCCTCTAATTGTTACAATTTCGTTGTAGATATATATGATAAATTGTATTTTTTTATATCATACGCTTGATGTGAAATTAAAGTAAATCTGATGTAACTGAAAACGATTGTACATCGATACGATGTTCAAACTTTAGTAGTGGTAAGACATTGACTGATGAGGCATGAGAAATAGAATAAGAGAGAATTTCCACATAATCTCTAAACTCAATCCCATGATACAAACTATTATAACGCACACCTGTCCCGATTGTGGAAGCTCAGACCTTGTGAAAAACGGACATGATTGCAAGGGTGACCAAAAATTTCACTGCAAAAATCACAATCGCTATGGAACGTTAAATGTTCAAAAAGACTACAGCCATGAGCGCCGAGAACAAGTCAAACGAGCAGTACTAGAACGGGTTAGCTTGCGCGGTATTGGACACATTTTCAATATGTCACGTCATACTGTGAGTCGATGGCTAAAAGGCAGTGGTTACAAGAGGCGCTACCTATCGAAGATACGCTGTATCCGATGCAGTGGGGCGATGTGTTGGAAACTAGCCGAATTGTGGTCATTTGTGGGCAATAAATCGCAGAAACGATGGCTGTGGTTAGCTCTGTGTCGGCGCACAAGACAAGTTGTAGCTTATTGGTTAGGAGATCGCAGTGAAGCCAGTGCGATTCGCTTATGGCAACGGATTCCTCGTACAAACGCTGTGCCTCATTTAGCGACCAGTGGGAGGCGTATCGTTATGTTTTTGATGTCCGCAAGCATCAGATGGTAGACAAAAAATCGGGTGAAATCAATCATTACGAGAGGCTAATCCTTGTACCGTTTTAGCTAGAAGTCGTTCTAAGAAACGTCCTGTATTTTGTAGTTCATGGAAAACACCTTCAATCCATTCACGAGTCTGGTTCAACCATTTTTCAAATGCTTTGTCTTGTTGCTGAAGCTGGTTTTTGCGTTTGGGTGTGTAGACAATACTGTGAGTATCATACTCAACCTGTGCTTGCCAGTCCGTGCCAATAAAGCCCTTATCCCCAATCAATGTAACACCCGTGAATGCGTCCAAAAGTGTTTCAATAGCTTGGCGTTCGTCCGTATTAGCTGCAACAAGGTCATAAACAATGGGAATGCCATCAAGTGTGCTCACCATCACTAACTTGTAGCCAAAGTAGTACAAGCGACGACTCACACAATAGCCATAATCTGCATGGTCAAGAAATTGACTGTGACCCTTCAAACGTTTATAGCCCATGACAGGCATAGGTTTGGTATCCATCAGATAGTATTCATCCTCTAATACACCCATTTCTGCTAACCAAGTCCGCCTCATGGCTTCGACAAGATAGCGTAATTGACGTGCTCGTCGGTTATACTGGCTCTGCGAGAGTAAATCTGGAAATAGTGACAAGTGATTTGCGCGGACGTAACTTAAGAATTGACGTTCCGCAGGATACAGTATGTATTCTTGAGCTAACATCAACGTGATTACATCGCTATCACTGAATGTGGGTTTGCGACCTACTTTACCTCTCAGATACTCTTGACCTTCTGATTGATACCAATCATCGACCCACACATAAATGATTGTCAAAAGCGTTTCTATGTTTATACTGGTCATGGGCTGTTTTCACTCTTTTGTTTGTTTAGTCACTCACCATTTTTGAAAACTTGCCCACTTTTTGCACTTCTATTTCACATCAGACGTATAAAATAGAAGTGCCTAGCAGTGAACCGTTTGTCAATTGAAACCTAAACTGTAGATATTTTCTTTTTGACACTTGTCGTACTGAAAATGATGACCACACAAGCAATGATGGATAATACAATTGCCAGCAAGATCAGCACATCGTAATTCTGAAATCTATCATAGATGACACCTGCGATGAACGGCGCAGTTGTTCCTGATATTGTTAGCGGTAATGCCATTAAGCTAGAAATACGCCCGTAATTGGCACTACCAAAAGTATCTGCCAAAATGGAAGGTCGTACGAGGGTTCGCATCCCAACCGATGCACCAAAGAACCCGACAAAGATGCCCACACTGATAATCGGTGACAAACCAAGTGCTAATGCGAAAATGGCGATGGCTTGCATGCCGAATAAGCTAGACAGCATAATCCGCCCCGACATAAAGCGATCTAGTGGAATAAAAATAATCCGTCCGACAACTTGTAAAATGCCAATCGCACCACTGGCAAAAGCAGCATTGGTTGATGTTAGTCCAAGTCCGACAAAAATAGGAATCGAATGTACGCGAATGGCTGATGCACCAAAGCCAGCGATGAAAAACCCGAGTGTCAGCATCCAGAAGAAGCGACTCTGTATCGCATCGGACACACTCAAATTGGGTTCAGGCTTTTTATCTTTGATGTTTGTTGCTGCAATGCCATCAACACTTGTTCCCAAGTCAGATGGATGTCGCCGTATCATTAACCCGTTGAGCGGAATGTTGAGTACACCAAAGATGATGCCAAGAACAAGAATCGCTTGTCGCCAACCCAAATTGACTAATAAATAATCTGTGAATGGCAGGAAAATTGTGCTGGCAAAGCCTGCGGCAAAGGTCACAATTGTCAATGCTGTGCTACGTTTTTGCCTGAACCATGTCGCAATCACAGTAAATCCTGGTTCGTACAAAATCATTGCGCCTGATACCCCTATGCCAAGCCAGATGAGATAAAAAATCCATAAATTGGTGACTTGTGACCACGCAATAACGCATAGTGTGCCAAGAACCGACCCAACAGTCATCAGCAGACGTGCACCGTTTTTATCGACCCACCAGCCGATAGGATATGCCATGATACCTGTCATCATCAGTGAAATTGATAAGCCAAGATTAATCTGACCGCGTGACCAGCCTAAATCAGCTTCCATTGGTGTCATCATGACGGTGAAAGCATAATATAAAATGCCATACCCTACAGTTGTGGTAATAGCTAATGAGAAAGCAATTAACCAACCATAATAGATTTTCTTACCGAAAATTTGCGTCATGTAAGCCACTATCGTATACGAGATGGAACATTTATATATTGAAAATCATCAATATAACGATTATTTAAATCGAAGTTTATCAATATGTCAACTAGCTAAATGCAAATTCACGATGTAAGCGATAGTGTGTATCGCCGTTATCACGGATGAGTAGACAAATGCTTTTCACTTGTAAGGGTTGCGGTGGGAATAAAGCTAGGAGTGACTTTTTCATCGCTTGTTGATTATCCCCTGTATAGGGATACATCAGCGAAAAATGAGGGGTCCAACCATCTAACATATACGGTGTAAAAAAGTGCTTGACGCGCGTCGCTTTCACGGAGTCAAGCTCAGATGGGTCTTTTTGTAAGTAAGATTCACTGACTGTAGATGATGTGCCCAAAGGGTTCACGCAGGCTGTCAACATCGTGTGCAACATCAGCATTGCAGGATTGGGATTATAGTGAAGTACAGCGATGGTATCACGCCAGAATGGAATCGGGTCGGGGGCAGGGGTGAGTTCAAAATTGACATCTTTACCGAAACATCCCAAAGATAGCTCAATTTCCGCTTCGATTTGTGGTAATTTCGCAGGGTCGTAAAAGAGTGAGTAGCCTGTTGTCATGTGAAAGCCATAGGTTTGTGGCTTGGCAATCCATGCTGGGTCAAATTCTGGCAAGGCTGACCGTGTCTCGTTATCTTGTGGTAAAAATTCACCTGCACGGACATCATATCCCAATAACTCTGAGCCACGACGATATATGTCAGACTCAGCAGGAGGAATTGTATAAACTGCGAATTTTGCCATTATGTAATATCCAAATCTGCTATCACAGGATAATGGTCGCTAGGGTAAATGGGTGGATTAGTATCTTTGATAACCTCACACGCACCTACTGTGATGGCTTGTGTCCCATCTCTAGTCATTATCCAATCAATACGCCCTGATTGCCATTCATAATTATCACCTGCGAAGCCATGAAATGTATTCACTGCCAGTGTATCCCCTGCTTCAGTGTAGGTATCAACGAAACCAGCGTCTATAAAAGTCTGATAAGCATTGCTACTCGGCTGAGTGTTAAAATCTGCCATGACAATCTGAGGCATAGTTGGTGCAATCTGTCCAAGTTGCTTAACAATCAAGTCAGCACAATGTTGGCGAGTGTCCTCTGCATCGCGTTCATGAGGAAAATGTGTGTTGAGAACGAGGAATTCAACGTTTGATGAGAGGTCACGTAAGATAATCCATGTCACAGCACGTACTAATGTGGATTGCCATCCCAGCGACCATTTGTGGGGTGTTTCACTGAGATAGAAGCCACCTGTATTGATTTTCGTGAAACGGTCTGATTTCCAATAGATGGGAATCTGATGATAACGGTCTGTTGTCCGAATCGAGATATAGCCTAATTCTTTATCGTAACCGACGAGCGCAAGCGCATAATCATCAACATTTCCTTGTTTGCTTCTTGAAAACCAATAATATCAGGGTCGTATTTTTTGATTGTTGCGATGTTAAGTTCTCTGCGTTTGTGCCAGTCATTATCACCATCATCATGGAATGAGCCACGCACATTGAATGTCATCACACGCATGCTTAAATAGATTCCTCTAAATCAGCCATTGTGATGTCGTAATTGACTGATGGAGCTTCCATATGAATAGCATCATCAATCAAATGTTGGACATCTTCTGGATGATGGAACACGCCAATCATCGCTACCCCTCGTGCTTTAAGTTCGCTGAGACGTTTCGCAAGCGCATCACGAGTTTGTACATCGAGCGATGCAGTCGGTTCATCCAGCAAGAGCATTTTACGCGGGGCAATTAACGCACGCGATAAATTGACTTTTTGCTGTTCGCCACCAGAAAATGTGGTTGGATATGCTTCCCACAAATCTTGTTTTAGACCGAAATTCGAGAGCATAGTACGGGCTGTTTCTAGTGCATCATTAACAGCCACCCCTGAGCCAATCAGAGGTTCTGCGACGAGTTCTAAAGCACTGACGCGCGGACGTGGACGCAAGAACTGTGTCACAAAGCCGATTTCTTCACGGCGCAAGACCAACATATCGACATCAGCTGCATGAGCGAGGTCAATGACACCATAATCGCTGTTGTACAATGCTTGACCACTACTTGGCAAGTAGCTGCGATATAAGCACCGTAAAAGTGTCGATTTGCCGATGCCATTTGCACCACTCACTAACAAAAATTGACCTGCTTGCAATTCAAATGAGAGCGACTCAAAGACAGGGATGTGTCGTTCAAGATGATGAATATGAAAGTATTTGGTGTAATCAATAACGCGCAATAATGCCATCGTGGTTTCTGCCTCTATAACTTTGCGTGGACAAGTTGTTGCGTGTAAGCATCTTGTGGGTCTTCTAAAATTTGGTCGGTTAGGCCTTGTTCGACAACACGCCCATAGCGCATGACCATTACACGGTCAGCGAGAGTTCGGATGACCCCTAAATCGTGTGAAACGATAATCATCGTAATCGTGCGTTGGCGTTGAATGCGTTTGAGTGTGTCGAGCACAGTCGCTTGAATGGATACGTCTAAGCCTGTTGTGGGTTCATCCAGCAAGAGCAGTGCGGGTTTGAGTGCAATCGCCTTAGCGAGTTGGACCCGTTGTTGCATCCCCCCTGATAAAACTTGTGGTGGGTCGTCAACACGGTCAATCGGGAACTCCGATGATGTGAGTGCTTCGTTGGAAATCTCTCGCAGTGTCGCAAAGGTACGTTCACCTGTAATCAGTAATCGTTCAGCGACGTTGCCACTACTGCTATAGCGCATCCGTAAGCCAAGATGAGGGTTTTGATAGACAATCCCGATATGATGCACTCGTACATCGCGTTTATCGAAACGGTCTAAGTCAAATAAATTTGTACCAGCAATCCCGTTAACATTCAGGCGATACGTCCCTGCTTGGGCTGGTTCTTCTAAATTGAGCAATCGCAAAACAGTCGATTTACCTGAGCCTGATTCACCGACGATGCCCAGCACTTCTCCAGGATACGCCATAAGATTGACCTCATCGACTGCTGTGATGCGTCCATAACGTTTGGTTAACCCGTGTGCTTCGACTAGGGGTTTATGAGTGATGATTCGTGGTGATGCTAAATGCCCATTAGCGTTTGGTTTTGAGGTATCCATCATGGTAGAAGTTCCCTTCATTGTCGTAATAAGTGTCGCCAACGGTTACATCATCTTGCATCAGCGAGAGTAATTTTTCCATGTAGCCTGTGTCAGATAATTCGTAAGCTGATGTGCCATCATCTTGTGGGAGTTCGTTCATAAACTTGTTGACCGCATTGGTTGCGCGACAGACCCACTCTGATTGGTCTTCAACTTCAAACGGCACATCTGTAAATTCTAATGGATAAACATTGGTGTAAGGTGGCACAGCGTACAAACGTTTTTCACGTCCTGCTGCTAATAGTGTGAGATGTTGTGCTTGATGCAACATCGGCGTATCCCAACGTGGAATCGGACTCGGTGCCATCACATAACGCGAATGCACCATCACGGGATAACTCGCTCCTTGAATATAGTGCCCGAAACGTACCAATTGTTCGTAGAGTACCAACCACATCTGACCATAATCAGCATCAGCATGGAGCATCCGCGCCTTCGCCATGTCCGATTCAACGCGACGCAAGGGTTCGGGATTTGGCACTTGCAAGACCAACACCTGTTCTTCGATGAGAATTTCTTCTGGGATGCGGTGGCGACTTTGAACGATACTCGCTTGATTGGTGTCAGTGGTTGTTTCTGCGCCTGACATACGTGTGATAAAGCGACGTAGATTGGCGGCGTTCACAGAATCATCCGCGCCTTGGTCAATCACTTTGATGATGTCATTAGGTCCGACGATACTCAAGGTTGCTTGTAGACCGCCTGTCCCCCAACCGCGTGCAATCGGCAATTCACGGCTGGCATAAGGAATTTGACACCCAGGGATGGCGATGCCTTTTAGCATACGACGACGGAGTTCACGCTTGGCAAAGCTATTGAGAAAGCCATAACTGTAGCCACTATCTGGTTGCACTAATTCTCTTAGACTCATTTACATCGTATCCTTCGTGACTGCTTCTGCGGTAGGTTCAGCTTCTTCTGCATCATCTTCACGTTCGCCAGCGGCTTTCGCACCATACATTGTCTTGATGACCTTGCGCATGTTATCCATGCTGCTGCTGAAAGTGACATAGTGCGGTAATTTGAAGTGAATGCAAAATCCTGATGATTCAATAGGTTCGGTGTGATAGAGGACGAAATCTTCATTGAGTGCTGGGTGTGGTTCAGATTGGCTCATCTCCATATCGAGTGTTGCACCTGCAATCAGCTTGACTTCGTTCCAGCCCATCGTTGCATTGAAGCCAATTTTATAGCTGGATTTGCCTTTGGTGACGACTTCTGCTTGACTGACCCGCACGCGACCAATTGAGAATGATTTGCCTGTTACTGGATGTTCTACTTTGACATCCGCATGTGCTAATCGCAATTCATTGACTGTCGGGTGGATGAATCCATAACCGCGCATACTGGCATAGCCTAATGCTAATAGACCACCTGTATCCGCACGCGCGAGTGATTGCAAGCGATGAGCGCGTGGTGCTGGCATCATTACAGGGTCACGGGTCACATCAGGAATGTCGGCAGGATCAAGCTCACTATTATCCGTTTCAATTTCCGCAATTAAGCCTTGTTGACGTTGCCAATCTGCCACTAATGGGTAATTAGGTTGTGCGGGTTTTTCAGCAGGCTCAAATTCTAGGATTTCATGATTATTTGTGCCATCTAATACGTCTAAATTCAGAATGCGATGGCTGTAATCCAATGAAGGTCCTAGAACTTGTCCACCAGGAATATCTTTGAAAGAAGCTGAAATCCGACGAACAGTCAACATTTCTTCTGTACGCAGCGGTTGTGCATAAGCGATGCGTGGTTGTGTCGAACGGTAGGCACGCATGAGCAAAACAGCTTCGTATAAATCACCGCCTGATTGTGCTAGGGCAAGTGCTGCTAATCGTGGCGCGTAGAGAGAACCTTCGCCCATCACGCGGTCAACCAAATAAGGCATCGTTTCTAAGATTTGTTCAACTAACTCAGGTGTAACGTCTCCCTTGAGTTGATGATAAAGAGCTTCAGATGCTTGGATAGCTTTTTCGCCACCTTTTGTTGCGACATATGCCATCGGATTACTCCTCGATACTGATGAGTGTTGTGCGTGGTAAACCAATCACTTGCTTATCATCAACTAGATAAATATCCCAGCCACGCGGATAACGAATTGCTTTTTCGCGCAATGTCCAGAATGCTATTGGTATGCCACCAATACTGATAGTTGTGGCTTGTTGTGGGTTAATACCAGGACCTGTCAGTGTGAGTTCTTGACCTGTACCGAAAGTTGCTCCAATAATTAGCGTTGCACTTTGGTCAGGGTACATCAACGTACCGATACTCGCCTCTTTCAGTGTATCAAGGTCATTTTCGCTTAGGTTTTCGTAAAAATGATAGGCTGCCCGTTCAGGACTGAGCAAACGCGCACCATTTGCAGAAAAAGTCGCCACTGCGGTTTCATCAGTTGTGTAAAACGAGGTTTCAATATCGAGTAGCGTCTCGGCGATGGCTTCAAATGCTGACGATGCACCACTCGGCAGAGAGTAGATGCGCCCTGGGTAACTGAGTGACCACATCAATGCTAAAAAGGTATCATGTGTCAGAGCTTCGTTAGCTGTGTATGCAGGATGTGTCATCAGAAGGTCTCCATTTCAACGCGTGTGGCTTGCACTTGTTTGAGTAAATCCGTGTCTTCCTTTTTGAGCCGTTCTGATTCTTGTTCCAAGAAGTTCGTAATCTTGTCCATGATGATATTGCTGGCGATACATGCATCAAGCACAGCAATTGCCATCGCTAAAACTGTATCGCGCCCAATAATCATCCCGTAGCCTTCGACCCCATCACTACTGCTAATGTGCGCCTCTGCTACAAGAACTTCACCCAAGTGGAAAGCCGTACCTTCAGCACTATCTGTATAAGGTAACATCACCAGACCTGTGCGGTTTTTGAGAACTTGAATGTCACCAAGGTGAGGGATTGCTAAATCTGCGAGGTCCTTTGTCACATCTGGCGTTGCGCGTGTGAGGATGCTCAGTGCGTCACTGCGAGTCCATTCCGCCATTGTACTATCCTTTAATGTATCGTCACAATCGTTTTTACTATAGATGAAAATGAAACGTGTGACGAACAATGTATGTTATTAAGAAATTTCAATGTTGCGATTTTAGGAGATTTTATAGTCTCTTAAATCCCTATCTTGGGTGACAAAGATGATGTCAGGATAAAAGATGACAAGCTCTGTCCCCCAACTGGCGGACAGAAACGCCTTGCTTAATGTGCTACTAATTTTATGTTGATGAACCCATAACATGCCCTTGCCGTGCTTTCGGTATAGTCATCAAGAATAATGGCAAATAACTATGGTCTCAAATAAAATTTTATCAAATCACGACTTACAAGTTTATCAAATACTTCTCTCCGCCTACGATGATGACGCAGTGCTGATACTGGATTGCGATGCCAATGTTGTGCTAGCAGAAGGTTGGTTACTGAGGCATTTATTATCATCATTAGATACCAGCCGAGCACAACAGTTACAGGATATTGCTCCACCTGATTTTTACGAACTCGCCAGTGAATTTATGACAGATTGCCACACCAGCGAACAAGCTGAATGGCGATACTACACATCACAGCATATTCTACATTGCATCATATCAACGATTCGCCACATTGATGAGCAAAATCTCTTTTTACTCCGTATCAAAGACGATACAAAAGAATTACGTGAGTACGATAAACTGCGTAGCGACGCTGAACGATACCGTGCCATTGTTGAAGATAATGTCGAGTTGATTTGTCGGTTTACAACCGATGGTGTGCTGACATTTGTGAATGGTGCGATGTGCAATTACACAAACAAAGAAGCTTCTGACTTAATCGGTACATCATTTTATCGTTTGACAACAGATACTGATGTAGAGCAAATCCATCGTGCGGTCAAGTCACTGTCAGTGGAGCAACCTAATACCATTTTAGAGATGCGCTTTCGCTCGTTCGGTAGCACACAACAATGGGTACGTTGGTCACTCCATGCCATTGCGGATGCAGGGGGTAATATCGCAGAAATCCAAAGTGTTGGCTATGACATCACAGATCGTGTACGGGCAGAGATAATAGAAAAGAGACAACGCAATCTTGCTGAGGCACTACGTAACATCGCATCTGTACTGAATAGCACTCTCGATTTGACAGAAGTCCTTGAAAATATTATCGACATCATTCACTTAGTGGTGCGTCACGATACAGTGAATGTCATGCTAGTTGAGGATGCTTATGCAACTGTCGTTCGTAGCAAAGGGTACGCGGACTACAATATCAAGGGGATTCAGTCGCTCAAATTACGCATTCGCCGTATCAATCACCTGCGTTATATGAAAGAAACACAACGCGAACTGGTTATTCCTAATTTAGAGCATCACGATAGCCCATGTTTGGATGTGCCAGAACTCTGTTGGGTGAAGTCTTATGCTGGTGCACCTATTGTATCCGAAGGGCAAGTGATAGGATTTCTAAACTTAGAGAGTTTTGTGCCGAATTTTTTTGAACCTGAACACGGTCGTTTAGTGCGTGCCTTTGCTGACCATGCTGCAACAGCCATCCGTAATGCGCAACTTTATCAACAGGCACAACAGATCGCAGTGGTCGAAGAACGTCAACGTTTGGCGCGTGAATTGCACGATGCGGTTAGTCAAACGCTATTCAGTGCCAATATGATAGCTGATGCCATTCCGCTTCTCTTTGAACATAATCCCGATGCAATCCCACAACAAATCAAGGTCTTACGACAGCAAACACAACTAGCGATGGCAGAGTTACGTGCCATGCTTTATGAATTGCGTCCGCAAAGTCTCGCGGATACGGATTTGGAGACTTTGCTCCAACAATTAATCCAAGCATTTGCTAATCGTACTGCAATGGATATCAGTTTGACAATTTCCACAGATGAATTATCAGCGCTAGCTTTAGAGGTAAAAGTGGCACTGTATCGGATTGCACAAGAAGCCTTGAATAATGCTATTCAACATGCTAATGCGACCAAAGCCGATATTTCTCTCACATATGAAGACAATGAATTGTGTCTTTGTGTGATTGATAACGGGCATGGCTTTAATCCCGAAAAATATGAAAGTGGGCATATGGGATTACGCATCATGCACGAACGTGCGGAAAGCATCCAAGCGAATTTACAGATTACATCATCAGATGGTCACGGGACAACAATACTGGTTCGACAGAAATTATGAGGAAAATATGACAAAACAGATTTCAGTGATGCTCGTTGATGACCATGCGATGGTACGGCAGGGGTTGGCAACCTTTCTTGACTTGCATGAAGATATTTCTATCACCTGTATGGCGAGTGGTGGCAGGGAAGCCATTGAAAAAGTCTCGGTCTGTGAACCAGATGTGATTCTGATGGATTTAATTATGCCAGATATGAACGGTGTCGATGTCATCCGCGAGATTATGGCGCAACATAGCAACAAAGTCATCATCGCTCTGAGTAGTTTCAGCGATAAAGAACTGGTGCGTTCAGCACTCGAAGCAGGGGCGAAAGGGTATCTTCTCAAAGATATTTCTGGTGCAGATTTAGCCAGTGCTATTCGCAAAGCATATGCTGGACAACCAGCTTTATCCGATGCAGCCACAAAATCGCTAATGGAATCTGTTGTACAAGGTTCGAAATTATCCCCATTTGAACTCAGCACCCGTGAGCGCGAGGTATTAGGACTAATTGTCGAAGGCAAGAGCAATGCCGAAATTGCCTATGCTATCGGTGTTAAACAATCAACCGTCAAAACCTATGTCAGCCGCATCTTAGCAAAATTAGATGTCGGTAGCCGTGTCGAAGCTGCAACACTCGCCGTCAAGTACAAACTCCACGAATAAGCGACTTGTCCACCATTTGGGGGACATAAGATGTCCTCTGGAATAGTACAAGATTGTCCACCACAGTGCCGATGTTGTAATTCCCAATCCTCAATACAATTTGGTGCGATAAACCTAACGAACGAGATAGAGCGTCTATGTTGCAACACATCCAGCAACATCCACAATCAAGTCCTGTTTTGGATAGTTATCGCAAGAAGGAATTAGGTGAAGAGCCTTACTTCCATGATAACGTGTTTGTGCGCGATAGCCATGTGGGGTCGTGGACAGAGCTAGGGCGTGGTTCGTATCTCGTAGAATCCACATTTGACGACTACAGTTACACAGCAGGTGATGCTCAGATTCTCTATAGTGATATTGGCAAATTCTGTTCAATTGCCTCACATGTTCGGATTAATCCTCCAAATCATCCGATGTGGCGTGTAACACAATCCCACATTACGTATCGACGTAAACAATATGGTCTCGGTGAAGATGACCTTGAAGTGTTCCAATGGCGACGCGACCACCGCGTTACGATTGGTCATGATGTTTGGCTAGGGCATGGCGCAATTGTGATGCCAGGTGTCACCATCGGAATTGGTGCTGTGGTGGGTTCAGGGGCAGTCGTCACTAAGGATGTTGACCCATACACTATTGTTGTGGGTGTCGCAGCCAAACCTATCCGCAAACGCTTTGACGACGATGTGATTGAAAAACTTCTCGAAATTGCTTATTGGGATTGGGATCGCGCAACACTCGAAGAACGCTTCGATGACCTCTACGACATGACCGTATTCATTGAGAAGTATGGGTGAAGCACATGACGATCAAGGCACTGATTTTCGATTTAGATGGTGTGTTGGTCGATACAATGCCATTGCATTTTCAAGCATGGGAAATCATCGCACAACAGTATAATCGCCCATTTGATGATGACATGCGAAATAGCTTTCGCGGTCTACCTCAACGCAAATGCCTCGCAACCCTATTCAATGATAATGACCTGTCGCCTGAGCAAGTACGAAACATTTTAAGCCAGAAAAACCAAACTTATCGTTCAATCATTCAAGCTACCTCCCCCAGCGATTTATTTGCAGAAGGCGTGCCTGATTTACTGGATGAAGCTCATTCCTTAGGTCTCAAATTAGGCATTGCATCATCAAGTGTTAGTGCAGAACAAGTTATTGAGCATACAGGTTTAATCAATCAAGTGAGTGCTTATGCTGATGGTTATGTCGTCAATAATGGCAAGCCCGCAACAGATATTTTTGTGTGGGTGGCAGGCGCATTAGGCATCCCACCTCGTCATTGCATGGTATTTGAAGATGGGAATGTTGGTTTACAGGCTGCACGTATCGCAGGCATGACAACCGTCGGCATTGGCAACGGCAGTTGGCTAGCACAAGCCGACTATCAATTTTCTACCATGCGTGACATCGCCCTTGAAACACTACTCGAACACACGATTACGCAAGACAAGGAAGCCATTTAGGAGGCACGATGCTCGAAATTAGAGATGTACGGGTAGTTTACCCCAACGGTACAGAAGCACTTAAATCGGTCTCTATGACCATCGAAAGTAATGAAGTTGTGGCGATTATTGGTCGTAGTGGTGCTGGTAAATCGACTTTGTTGCGTTGCATCAATGGGATGCAAGCTGTTACATCTGGGAGTATCAAACTAGATGGGCAGGAAGTGACGACCATGAGTACTCGCGAGAGACGCGAGCTAAATCGTCAAGTGGGTTTCATCTGGCAAGAATATAACCTTGTCGGACGCTTAAGTGCCAATATGAATGTTCTCACAGGTCGTCTGGGCTACAACAGAGGCATTTTGAATTCGCTCGGATATTTCTCTAGTGAGCAACGTGAGATTGCGATGCAAAGCCTTGACCGCGTTGGCATGTTGCATCGCGCAAAATTCCGTGCTGACCGCCTCAGTGGTGGTGAAAAACAACGGGTGAATATCGCGCGGGCTATCTCTCAGCAACCAAAGTTATTGCTAGCCGATGAGCCTGTAGCAAGTCTCGACCCTGAATTGTCATGGACAGTGATGAGCGATTTATCGCGCATTGCTCGTGAAGAAGGTGTGCCAACCCTCATCAACATTCATGAAGTTGAACTAGCAAAATCCTTCACAGACCGCCTTATTGGGATTGCACAAGGTCATGTTGTCTTCGACGGGACACCTGAAGAATTAAATCAACAAGCAATGGATAAAATCTATCGCTTTGACAAAGAGGAACGTGAAGCAGCAATTGCATCATCAAACAACCAAGACATTGAAACCATCAACGAAGTCGAATTGGAAAGCGTATAATGCTCACTCAAAATAAAAAACAAAAGGTTAAACAAGAAGAACTCGTTCAGATTCGTAAAGATATTTTACGCCCATTCCCGAAATTATCCCCACGCAGTCTCGTAACAGCTATCATTGTTATTGCCCTTTTAGGGTGGAGTATTGATGGTACAGAAGCAAGTCCGCAAGAACTGGCGCGTGGTATTCCAACATTAGTCGATTTCGTAATACGCTTGATGCCCCCTGAATTCGAGTATGCGCCTGGTACTGAAACAGCTATGCACATACCATCGTTTGAGACACGGTCTATCAGTGTGGTTGATAAAGCTGACCGTGCCCGTAAAGCCAGTGACTCCGATATTGCTAATCTCAGTCAAGACCAAACGTTAATTTATGTCTTGCGTTTAACAGGCTCAAGCGATTCTCAAATCATAACACCTGAAGAAGCACAACAATATTTACCATTTGGGATTGAACCTGCTACTGCGGAAGAAGTCGTTATGGCTAGTGAAGCTATTGAAGCAGCGCGTGCCGAAGCAGACGCAGCAGGTGAAGTGATGGATTTCGATGGAGCGCGTGTCTTCTATGCCTTACGGGAAACACCAGAAGATAGCATCACGATTATCCGACGTGATCAAGCCGTTGATTACAATGCCGATGACGTTGATTTGCTCGTGCCATACCTAGTTGATAATGGCTACGAATTAGTGGTTGAAGAGGTCGAAGGCGAAGAAGTTGTCATGGTGCAGTTTTTCGTCCATACACTCAACCCTTACATTGCTGAAGCGGGTCAAGAAATTGTTCTTGATGGCTTCGACGAAAGTGTGATGATTGTCCAAGAGGGGCAACAAAGTATTTACACCGTGCCATATTATCCTGGTGAACGCGTATTTGCGAAACGCTACATCCTCGAACGTGGCGAAATTCTCTTTGGCTATCCTGTCATTCTTGATTCCATCATCGAGACAGCCCAAATTGCTATTATTGGTACGCTGTTCTCCATCTTACTATCGATTCCATTTGGTTTGCTGGCAGCACGTAACACCACACCACATCCAATTGTGTACCAAGTCGTGCGCTTATTCCTAAATCTTGTTCGTTCGATTCCTACACTAATTTACGCCTTGATTATGGTGAGTGCTGTTGGTTTAGGTCCATTTGCAGGGGTGCTAGCGATTGTGGTCGGGTCTGTCGGTGGCTTAGGACGACTCTTCGCAGAAAGTTTTGAGCAAGTTGACCCGAATCAAGTCGCGGCTGTACGTGCAACAGGTGCAGGGGGTGTGCAAACATTTAACTTTGCAGTGTTGCCACAAGCCTTCCCACTATTGACGACTTATACCCTCATCACCTTTGAAGGTAATGTCCGTGATTCTGCGATTTTAGGGATTGTTGGAGCAGGGGGTGTTGGCTTCATCATTCAAAAGTACGCATCACTCTTCCAATTGCAACGTCTGATGGGTGCTGTCATCATCTTGGCGATTATGACTACCATCATTGACCGTTTTAGTGCCTACATCCGTAATCGCATCATCTAGTTTGTACTGAGGAGCAGATAGTAAAGTCTGCTCCTTTTGTTTTACCTACTTATTATTTTTACGAGGGGCGGTTGCCGCCTGATATGACCTTTTTTAACGCACATAGGAGCACCTTATAATGAAAAATATGTTCCGTATTTTGCTTGCAGTTCTCTTAGTTGGTACAGTTGCAATCAACGCAATTGTCGCCCAAGACGACATTGACCGTTCAGATTGGCCAGAAACATTCAGCCTTGGTCGCTTCGCTGGTGATGATTCCGCAGAAGCCTTGTTGAATGCAGAACCACTCGCCCGTTACTTGGAAGCTGAACTTGGCATTCCTGTATTCGTCAACGTTGGTAGCACCTACTCCGCAGTGATTGCGGCTCTCCGTGCTGGTCAAGTTGATGCGTTTGAAGTTGGTCCTTTTAGTTATGTTATCGCTGAACGCGAAGCAAATGCAGAAGCAATTGCAGTCGGTGCAGTTGAAGGCTCACTCGAAGGTTTCCTTGACGGTACGATGGGTATTGATGATGTTCGCCCATTCTACTATAGTGTTTTCGTGACCAAAAAGGGTAACGTGAACCCAGTAACAGGCGAAGTTATTGATAGCCTTGATGACTTTGAAGGTACAGACTTCGCATTCGTTGACCCTGCCTCAACCAGTGGTCGTAACGCGCCAGTGCTTCGTTTGATTGAAGACATCGACGGTCTCGATACGCCAAGCGACGTAGATTCATGGTTGAATCCAATCTTTGCTGGTAGCCACCCAAGTGCAGTTCTCGCGCTCATCAACGATGATGTTATCGGTGCTGTAACCTTTGAAGGAAATCTTATTAACCAACGTGCTGAAGGTCTGGCAGAAGTTTGCGGTTTTGAAGATGACCAAGTTGGTATTACGCTAACTCCAGAAGCTATCCAAGAAATCTATGATGATTGCCCAGATGGTAGCCTTGTTGTGATTGCACAATCACCACCAATTCCAAACACACCATTTGCTGTTCGTTCAGACTTGCCAGAAAGCCTCAAACAAGCTGTCAAAGATGCGTTACTCCGTATCATTGAAGACCCAGCATTGATCGAAGAAATTGGTCGCATATATGTTGATCCAGCAGAAATTCCAGCATTGGCAGAAGCATTGGGCATTGAAACTATCCTTGATTTCTACGACCCAGTTCGCGCTATTGCAGACATCACTGCTGAACAATAAGCACTATCATTTATAACTCGAATTTTGGAGGGATAAGGACTACGCTTATCCCTCTTATTTACTCAGATGACTTGTGGAGACAAAGTGACTATGTGGCTCAGTGATCTAAAAGTTGTTTTACCAGACCAAACGCTTGAATGTGGTTCTGTTCTGATTGAAGATGGCATTATTGTTGACATTATTGAAGGTGAAGCCCCGATCACTGTTCCGAGTCTCAACGGCTTGACACTCATCCCTGGTTTGATTGATTTACATGGTGATATGCTCGAACGCGATGTGCAACCGCGTCCATCGGCACGTTTCCCAACAGAAATAGGTTTGCTTGAACTAGATAAACGCTTAGCAGGAGCAGGAATTACAACTGCCTATGCTGCAATTTCCTTTGCGTGGCGCAACAATGACTTACGCTCACAAGAGAGCGCGACTGAGATGATTGAAACGCTCAATCGCCTCAACGATGATACCTTAGTTGATATGTACGTTCATGCGCGTTTTGAAGTCACCAATTCTGAAACAGGTCCTATCCTCAGTGACCTACTCGAACGTGACCTTATCCACCTTGTCTCGATTATGGATCATACCCCTGGGCAAGGGCAGTATGGTGATATTGACCGTTATCTCAATTTCATGCACAAATGGCTCGGCGTTGATATTGCAGCACTCGGGACATCCAAAGAAGAAATCATGGAAAAAATGAAAGCCAATATCATGGAGAAGGCAGAAGCCCCTCGTGATTGGGCAGTTGTCCGTGATGTGATTGAGGTTGCTTTGAAACATAATATTCCTATTGCCTCTCATGATGATGACACCTTGCAAAAAGTCACAGAACAGGCACAAATGGGGGTCTCAATTAGTGAATTTCCTGTCAGCAAAGAAGCCGCACAAGCCGCTAAAGATAATGGTATGTGGGTCATCATGGGGTCTCCGAATGCTTATCGTGGCAAATCAACATCAGATAATCTAAGTGCGATGGATGCGATTGCTGATAATCTTGTTGACATTCTCGCCACTGACTACTATCCCGCTGCTATGATACATACAGCCTTCAAACTTTACCACGATGGTGTAATGCCCTTACACGATAGCATCAAGTTGGTGAGTACCAACGCTGCTGATGCGATGGGCATGACTGACCGAGGACGCATTGAAACAGGTTGCTGTGCTGATTTAGTACTCGTTCATGAAAAGACAAAATTTCCTCAGGTTCGTGGCACGATTCGTCAAGGACAACCGATTTATTGGGATAGTCATCTCGCTGATGTCAGTGATTTGAATAGCCTATTCAAACTCGAAGGGGAAGTACAACATGACTGAGACTCTACCAATTGTCGGGGCGGCAATGCCCTCAACTTGGCTTGATACACATCATAAATGGTTGTTGGAGCATCAACGTGACCTCGAAATCCAAGATTTTGTGCGTCCTGATGTACTTGATAACGACGGGCTGGCATCGCACTTGCAAGATATTAAATCTAAACTCAATGGTTATACAGGTCGTATGGGGATTCATGCACCGTTCTGGAATCTGACGCTCAGTGCCTATGACCTCAAGATTCGTGCAGTCGTTCAAGAGCGTTTCAAACAGTCGCTAGATGTTGCCGCTGAAATTGGCGCAACCCACATGGTCATTCATAGCCCACTCCAATTCTTGGGCGCATCAAGTAGTTTCACCAAGCTGATGATTGCTGATAAACCACTGTTTGAGATTATTCATGAGACGCTAGAACCCATTGTAGCCCAAGCTGAACAAATTGGATGTACACTGGTCATCGAGAATATCTTCGACAAACGTCCGACGATTCTCACTGAGTTAGTTGTATCATTTGATTCAGATTATGTGCGTCAGAGCCTTGATGTGGGACATGCCTTCATCAATTTCTTTAAAGGCGCACCTCCTCCTGATTATTATGTGCATGTTGCAGGGGAGTTGATGGGTCATGTTCATTTACAGGATACGAATGGTTACACAGATCGCCATTGGACAATTGGCAAAGGAAATGTGAATTGGGAAGAACTATTTCGTGCCTTGGGAAAAATCAATAGTAAACCACGCTTGATTCTGGAATTGCGTAATTATGAAATGATTCCACATGCTACACAATGGTTGGCAGAACGTAATTTAGCACAGTAGTGTTATAATATGTTCGCGATACAGTGATGGAGGAATAGTATAGAGTTGCATTATTATCTAGCACACTTGAGGCAACGTTCATGCCGTTTCTCTCGTTGTGTTCATATATCATGTACCATGGATTGAGATTAAGCTGTTTGTCTTTGCATGAAAATCGCATTAATTCTACAAACCTCGTTATCCAAAATATAGTCCTCATCTCAAAAATTTCATATAAATTACAGTTTCTCTACCCTGCACTTTGTTTGCGAAAAAGTCCAATCTAGTGTAGCACATTGTTGTAGATAGCCCTCATGGTAATCACGCCTCAAAAACTTCTTGATTGTCAAGAAGATTGCATGATCTGCTTGCACATCCGCCTGAATTAGGATAAGATTAAATCCGTCAATATACCTATATATAGATATTTTACTGTGACTACAATCGCAAACGCAAACTGTTTTTATCTTTGCTCGTTTTGACCATTACCACGTCACCGATCTATGGTCAGGGCGATCCCGTAGCCTCAGTTGAAGGCTTCTTCACCACGATTGAAGATTTGATGATAGCAGTCGCAACCTCTGCTGCGGTCATCGGTTTCATCGGCTTAGCCATCATGAATCTGGGTTCCTCGATACCATTCGTCGCCGAATGGAAGCAGGAGAACCCCAAAGCATCCCGTTCGGTGGTCACTGGCTTGATCATCCTCATCTTCGTTGATGGTGGACTGGTCGGGTTACTCAGTTTCTAAAACCGTACCCGTCTTATCTGAAAAATACAGGACGATGTAACAGTCACAGTGACATGGATTTGCCACAGGGCAGGTCACTCGCATCATCAGATCGAGGCTTGGGCGCTATCGTCTACGCCTTTTCTTCGTCGCGATTACAACTAAGGAGAGAATCAATAGCAGCACGGATGAAATCACTGGTCACCGTCAGAGAAGAAAAAGCGATGGGTGCGGTTGACATGAACCGCATGTTGACGGCTGGCATGGGGACAGGTTTTGTGTATGCCATGTGTCGTCTGATGCAGGTTGGTATCTTGATGATCCCTGCTGTGCTCATTTCATTTTTCTTCTTCGTCTGGTTAATCGGACGACAGGGTGGCGTACCACGCTATATGGTCTTTGTATATAGCTGGCAGGCAAAGCTGATGATTGCTGCACGGCGCAATCCTGCCTCGTTCGCAGGACGTATTGCTAAACTTGCAGGCTGGGATGTCACCACCATCATCGTCAATGGAGATAGCCTTTACACCGCCAGTGTCGGGACAAGTGTCGATGACGATATGACCGGTCTGGAGATTCTTGATACCGATTCACTGGATGCCGGTGGCTTTGAAATCGTCGCCGATGACGACTTATTCATCACCGTTGACCCACAGCAGGTTGTTGACGACAAGCACAAGCCCTAATCGCACGCTTTATTGAACAGGATATCCGGCAATGGCAGTTGCAAGCCGTAGAAAAAAAGACCTGACCGCCCATACCACTATCATCGAACCCTTTGACATTGCGATGTTCAACACGCGCGATGGACAAGGATTGTATTCCTTACAGAATCGCTTTGCGACCTTTCTGCGTGGTCTGGCGTTTCCAGCGCGTTTCATATACTGGCAGATGCCCGCCTATTTACGCGCACGCATCCAGTTTGTTGGGGACTTTTGGCGTCAGTAAAACGACCCGCTCAAGAAACAGAT
>JBCCSC010000058.1:0-36324 GCA_039200705.1 Chloroflexota bacterium | reverse complement strand
CTTCATTGTACTTTTGTTTCACAATTAAAGTCTTAATTAAAACACAAGATTAACATCTTTACATAAATTGTTCGTATTAATTCTCTCTTGCTTATCAAAGTGTATCAATGGCAAGATAATCTATCCTGAGTAATCTCAACTGTATCATAACGCAAAAAGTAAGCATCATCCCATGAGATGATGGTATAATACATGCGTTCTAATTTTCATCCTAAAAACAGTTCATGAAATAGGTGATTTATGTCCAGCGAATTTGTCCATTTGCATGTCCATACGGAATTTTCGCTCTTAGATGGTCAGAGTCGCATCAGTGGCTTGATTGACCGTGCCAAAGAACTTGATATGCCAGCCGTCGGCATCAGTGACCATGGTGTGATGTTCGGCGTGATTGATTTTTATCGTAAAGCCAAATCTGCCGATATTACGCCTGTTATTGGTATGGAAGCCTATCTTGCACCACGTGGACGCAAAGACAAAGATCCACAACTCGATAAGCGTCCTTATCATATGTTGCTCTTTGCCAAGAATAACATAGGCTATCGTAATCTGATGAAGTTGGCGAGTATCGCACAACTCGAAGGCTACTATTATCGTCCACGCATTGATTGGGAGGTTCTCAGTCAATACAGCGAGGGTATTATCGCATCATCAGGATGCCTTGCTGCTGAAATTCCGCGTTTAGTAGAAGACGGCAAAGACGAACAAGCAAGAGAAAAAATTGGTCATTATTTGGATGTATTCGGCGAAGATAATTTTTACTTAGAGCTACAACCGCACAACATTGACCAACTGGCTATCTTGAACAAATGGTTGGTCAACTATCGTAAAAGTAATCATACCAATGTGCAATTTTATGCTAGCAACGATGTACATTATGTGCGCCATGAAGATTGGGATGTGCATGATACCTTGCTTTGCATCCAGACAGGCTCTTTGAAGAGCGAAGACAATCGCATGAAGATGTCACCGCATGATAGTTACTGGATGAAATCAGCATCAGATATGCGCGAGGAATTCCTTAAGCATGGGATGCCTCCTGAGATGATTGATGAGGCATTTCGCAATTCACTCAAAATTGCTGAGATGACCGATGTCGATTTGGATGACCGCACTTATAAATTGCCTATTTTCCCTGTTCCACCTGAATTTGAGGACGACGAAGGGGCTTATCTGCGTTATTTGGTGAATATGGGTCTGAGTTGGCGTTTTGATGGGCGCGAAGATGACCCTGTGCTACGCAAACGCATTGACCGCGAATTGGGCATTATCGCGGATATGGGCTTCAACACATACTTCTTGATTGTGTGGGATTTATGCGAATTTGCGCGTGAAGCCGACATCTGGTGGAATGTGCGTGGCTCTGGTGCAGGGAGTTTGGTAGCGTATTGCCTCGGCATCACCAATATTGACCCGATTCAGAATAGTTTGCTATTTGAGCGTTTCTTGAATCCTGGACGTGTGTCGATGCCTGATATTGACCTTGATTATCCTGATGATAGACGTGGTGAGATGATTGCTTACACTGCCGATAAATACGGCAAGGATAAAGTCGCAGCCATCATCACATTCGGGACAATGGGCGCAAAAGCCTCGGTTAAAGATGTTGGTCGGGCATTGGGTGTTGATTTGGCAAAAATTAATCGTGCAACGAGCTTGATTCCGCAAGAAGCGCGTCAGAAGAAAATCCGCGAATATATTGACATCAATCCAGAATTAACTGATTTGTACAATAAAGATGCTGAAATCAAGCGCGTGATGGATACTGCCATCGCCCTACAAGGGATGACACGCCATGCTTCAACACACGCGGCAGGGGTCATCATTGCAGATAAACCACTCGATGAATACACACCTCTACACCGCATCACAGGGACAGACCCTAGTGGTGGGTCACTGACTGCTGTTACACAACTACCAATGGAAACTGCAGAATCTATTGGTTTGCTGAAAGTTGATTTTCTCGGTTTATCCACACTAACTATTTTGCGTAAAGCGTGCGATCTCATCAATAAACATCATGGCACAAGTTATAACATGGACAATGTGCCGTATCGTCATGATGATATGGTGAATGACCTCACAGATGAAGAAAAAGCGCAATTAGATCAAGCCTTCGAGATGATGGGACGAGGCGAAACCGTTGGGGTATTCCAAGTGGAAAGTCCTGGGATGCAATCCATGTTGCGCGGGATGCGTCCGCAAAAGTTCGAGCATATCATCGCAGGGATTTCGCTGTATCGTCCAGGTCCAATGGACTTTATCCCTGATTATAATAAGCGTCTACATGGTGAAGAAGAAACACCATATCATCATGAGAAATTAAAATCGATTGTTGGTGAAACCTACGGCATTCTGGTCTATCAAGAACAAATCATGCAGGTTGCTGGCGAATTATTTGGTTATGACCTCGGTGAAGCTGACCTAATGCGTCGTGCGGTCTCCAAGAAGAAAGCAAAAGCACTCAAAGAACACAAACAAATCTTCATGGAGCGGGGACCTGAGAACGACATCCCTGCGGATGTTGCAGAAGCGATTTTCGACGAGATTGAGTTCTTCGCCAATTATGGATTTAACAAGTCACATGCTTCGGACTATGCTGTTATCACAGTTCAAACAGCGTTCTTGAAATGTCATTACCCTGCGGAATATATGACAGCATTGCTCAGTGTTCAGTTTGATAACAGTGAAAAAGTCGCTACGTTCTTAGAAGAATGTCGTCGCTTGGAAATTCCTGTACTACCACCGAATGTCAATTACTCAGCAGTCGATTTTGATATTGAAGATACGCCTGATGGCAATCGCGGTATTCGTTTTGGGATGGGCGCAATCAAGAATGCGAGTGTCGGCGCATTACAACATATCATTGATGAGCGTGAAGCGAACGGACAATTTAGCTCACTGGTTGATTTTTGTCATCGTGTCGATTTACGTCAAGTTGGTAAGCGCACCGTAGAAAGTCTGATTAAGGTCGGTGCATTCGGTGAAGAGTGGGGCGCACGCGATGACCTCCACTATGCTTTAGAGCGCATCGTTGGCTTTAGTGCTGATTATCATAAAGCACAAGAAGTGGGTCAGATGAGCCTCTTCGGAGAAGCAACAGGCATGGGCGAAGCACAAATTAACATTCCAGAAGCACCTGAACGCCACAAACACAGCAGACGCGTTCAACTGGGTTGGGAAAAAGACTTGATGGGCTTGTATGTCAGTGGTCGTCCTGTTGACCCTCATAAAGATAAATTCGTCGCCATGGGCAATACAGCAACGGTAGCTGACCTCAAAAATCCTGATATACCCACACCTGCCGAAGCCGTGCGGATTGCTGGTGAGTTGGTCTCTGTGCGGAAGTTCCTGACCAAAAATAATGACCCAATGGCTGTCGCTGTCATCGAAGATTGGCATGAAAGTGCAGGGTCAATCGAAGTGGTCATGTTCCCACGTAATTGGGAACGCATCAGAGAATATGTCCAGAACTACAAATATGCACGCGCTAAGCATAATAACGCCACAGAAACCCCTGAGCCTGAAACACTTGAACTCACTGATGGCGATATAGTCGTCATCAAAGGGCGGTTAGATGATGGGCGTGGTGACGTACAAATTTTATGTGATGATGTCAGCTTTGAATTTGAAGCCTACAGCGCAGAAGAAATCGCCGAAACACAGAGCTATAATTCTGATAATGGGCTAGCATACATGAACGGTCATGATAACACACATAGCAATGGTAATGGTTATCATTCAAGCAATTCAGAAGAACCACCGCCATTGCAATTTGATGAAGAAACAGGTGAACCGATCACTGAGGTTGCGCCACAACCTGCCCCCGCTATCGTCGGGACTTACGAAACAAACAGTGCTATAGATGAACAACCTGCATGGGCAATGGGCACATCATCTGTGGCTGATGCAGATGCCTTTGCTGATTTAACAGGCGTTTCAGAGAATGGGCGTGCATTGGTGCATCTCGCAGCGCATTTTAAGCGTGGTGATGAACCCAAGCGCGACCGCTTACGCCTCAGACGAATCCATGCAGTTTTCATGACTTATCCTGGAGAGGATACCTTTAGCATTGTCATTCAGGGACGAGGCAAACCAACTGTCATGGACTTCCCGAATCACACGACAGGCATGTGTGAAGCACTCCTAAAAGACCTACGTGATATTGTTGGAGATGATGGTATTCACATCAAGGAAAAAGTATAATCAACTTGCATAAGGGACATCAAAGAAAAGGTGTCCTTTTTGCTTAATGCGAATTTCACACACTGCTGTTAATATTGCCCGAAACTGATTAGAATAAGAGCCAACTAAATTAGTATTTTTACGAGAGTGAGGCTTTTAACCTACGAAATGATTTACAGGAGTAGAACATAATGAGACGTATCGCCGTAATGACAAGCGGTGGCGATGCACCAGGGATGAATGCTGCCATTCGAGCCGTCGTGCGGACGGCTATGGCACAAGGTGTTGAAGTATTTGGTATTCGTCAAGCCTATGCAGGGTTGCTCGCAGGAGATTTTGAACCGCTCTCTAGTCGTGAAGTAAGCGGTATTTTGCAACGTGGAGGCACGATTCTCCAGACAGCGCGTAATGAAGAGTTTAAGACTAAGCAAGGGCAACGCAAAGCTCTTCGTCGTTTAAATGAACACAATATTGAAGGTATCATCGTCATTGGTGGTGATGGTAGCTTACGTGGTGCAATGGCACTCCATCGATTAGGTGTGCCTGTCGTGGGTGTCCCAGCCAGCATTGATAATGACATCTATGGCACTGATATGAGTATCGGTGTTGATACAGCATTAAACACGATTTTAGATGCTATTGATAAATTGCGTGATACAGCAACATCTCATAACCGATGCTTTTTGATTGAGGTTATGGGACGTAACTGTGGTTATCTAGCCTTGATGGGTGGGATTCTTGGTGGTGCTGAAATTGTCGTCACCCCTGAGCGAGACATCCCGATGGAAGAAGTCGCCCGCAGTCTTGAAGATTCCTATATTCGGGGTAAAACTCATGCAATTGCTGTAGTGGCAGAAGGTGCACCATACCATGTCACTGACCTTGTGAAATATCTTGACCAGCAAGAAGTCGGTTTTGAGATTCGTTTGACGATTTTGGGGCATGTTCAACGGGGTGGTAGCCCAACTGCATTCGACCGTTTGCTCGCAACTCGCTTGGGTGTTGATGCTGTGAATCGTCTTGTTCAAGGGGAGACAGGCGTGATGATTGCACGAACAGGTCGTGGACAAGCCACTGTACCACTCGAAGAAGTGACAACTAATGCACGCTCAATCACTGATGGATACTACGAAATGGCAGATATGCTCTCTCGATAAATATTTATCAAAGAGGATGCAAGTCATCCTCTTTAGTCACAAAATTCATGAAGGAATCCTCGTTTCAATTTTCTATCTTCGACAGCATATATGACGTGAAGTGTAGTACCGTAGGCTGTCATATGAATAATAGGAACTCCTGTGCTCTCATCATTTGGACAGAAACGATAATCCAGAAGAAAACTTAAATGAGGGAAAAATTCTGTTTGATGACATTTCGGTGTATTAGGTAGTCTTAAATTATAGTCATGCTCAAATCTTCGTTGTCGAAGGTAATATTGTCCCTCTACCCTCGTATCTTACTCTGAAAAAGCCTCATATGCTTGTAAAAGTTCGCTTGTCAATTGAGAACGATTTATTACTATACAAGCATGTTTAATAGCTTCATATCCAATAACTGGAGATAGTGTATACATCAGAATTAATAAGGCTATACCATATCTAAAGTTGCGTGACATGGGAATCGTTTTTGACTTTTTTATCCTCTTCTGGTAACGACTCACCTTATAGAATCTCAATACAAGATAGATGCAGTATACTCCTGCAACTATCGGTGAGATCAATCGTACAACAACAAGAATTCTTTCAGGATGAACAACATTAACAACAACAAAAATTATTGAACTGAAAACGCACCAGACCTGTATCCAGCGCATATAAGGTGTATACCTTATTTTTCTGAATAACCGAACGAAAACAAAGACAGAAAGAACAAACAATAAGGGAAAAAGGCAAATCACATTTGGAGGAAAATATAGATTTGTCATTTTTCACTCGCTAATCAATCCCTTGATGAAACAGGCAATGCTTGCATATAATTTTCAAACTCTGTTACGAGTTTGGCACGTTCATCAGAAGATAAAAATGAGGATTGTGCAGCCCGAATTTGGTATTGTTTAATGTCGTTTAATGATAGATTCAGTGCAAGCATCGTGGCATGAATTTCTTGACTGAGATTAACGTTGCAAATTAGGGGGTCATCTGTATTAATAGTTGTCTGCACCCCTTGTTCAGTGAGTGCTTGAATTGGGTGTTCCGCAAGGGTATCAACCACACCACTCAGATAATTACTCGTCGGGCAAACTTCTAGCGCGATGCCTCGGTCAATCACGATTTGCATAATGGCAGGATCTTCTAGCAACGCGACACCGTGACCTATGCGATCAGCCCCTAAGTTACCAATCGCATTCCAGATGCTATTTGCGCCTCCCCATTCACCTGCGTGAATGGTGATACCAAGCCCTGCGGACTTAGCCCGTTTGAATAAAGACCGAAACTCCAGACCATCGAAATTTTCTTCGTCACCAGCAAGGTCAATGCCCACAACGCCTTTATCACGATGATTTAAGCCAGCCCGTAGTACATGCTCACCGAGTTCGACAGGTTCGTGACGATTCATCGAGACAATGTAGCGCACATCAATACCATAATCTCGCGCAGCTTTGTTGCCCACATCACAGACAAATGGCACAATTTCTTCGAGTTTAACTTGGGTAATGTTACAGAGTGCTTTTGGTGTGAAGCGTAATTCCATATATTTAACCTTGTCTCGTGCAGCATCTTCAACAATTTCGTAGGTGATGCGCTCGATAATTTCCATTGAGCGATAAAATTGGCGGAGTGTGGCAAATTTGCTGAGGAAGTGTTTGGCACTACGTTCTTCGCTAGGCATCATCTGTACAAACGGGCGCAGACTCTCTAAATCATAGTCTGGCATTTCGACACCAACTGATGTTGCAATATCAACCAGTGTCTCAAGGCGTAATGCGCCTTCGAGGTGACGATGCAACTCTATTTTCGGCATATTTTGGATAACAGCGAATAACGAGTCCGTTGGCAAGGGAATGTCCTCAGCACAAAATCAATTCAATCACGTTCGGCGAGTAACCAACTCCAATAATACCACGTAACGATCAAACTGATTGTTATACCCAGTGCTGGTAACCCGTCTATAAGTAAAATATACAATAGAGTATCATCAGACGCTGTGAAATTGGATTGAACTCGTGTTATAAAATAGAAACGAAAGATAACGCTCGTCCATACACAGATTGCCCCAATGTAATTTCCAATGAAGTAAGGACGCGCATTGGTCACGCGACCAAGCCGCGCACTCAATCGCCCTAGAACGACCATAGCAATGCCAATCGCAACGAAGCCTAATAAGCCTACCATGTCTGCAATACTAAGAAGCACAGCGATTAATCTTCATTGTTGTTCATCATACGGAGGTATAGCAGTAGTGAGGAAAATAGCAAGCATGACCCTGCTACGATTGATAGCGCATTTGCCAGTAGGTCTGTCGTACCAAAATCAAGACTAGCAAGACGCACGAAAAAAGCCCCAAACAACACGATGATGGGCACATAAAACCAATAAAAAGTCGATTCACCTGAGAATTTTTGATAGAAGCGACCAATAAGCAACATCAATGCTAGAATAAGTGCGAGTGGAAACCATGTGAACAACAGTAAAAACTGATGCAATGAATCAAGAGATTGCATTGTGGTTCACTCGCACAATATTCGTTTAGTGGTCACGCTGTGGTTGGAATTCCATTCCATCCATAACATGGTTGATAGCTTTGACGCGGAAATTACGGTCATGGCAAGCTGCAACAAATTCGCGGATGAGTTGGCGAGCATCGGTATCTGTTGTTAGACGGTAGATAGATTGACCAGAGACACTTTCTTTTAGTAGCACCTCGGCACGAACCAAACCATCAAGTTCTTGAATGATGGTATTCACATCACGTCCAACTACTTTGGAGATACTTTCAGCTGTATCAGCAGTGTGCGGATTGTCATGGAAGAAACGAACCAAGTCCCATTTGACGAAGGAATCGACTTTCTGTCGCAAGAATTTTTTCCATGCACTGTCGATGTCACTTCCCATCATTTGGGTAGATTGCGCTTTTACCATTGAGAATTTCTCCTATGACTCACTCGAAAAATTAAGACCCACACCTGTAAAAACTTTTATTTTGAGTGTGCCAAGAAGTTGTATATATTTCTCATATTGCACTTATTATACACAACTTCTTTTATTTTGTCATGCGCCTTGTTTTTGAGCAGCACGATCTTGTTTATAATGGCAATGCTTATATTTTTTACCACTTCCACAATAGCAAGGGTCGTTGCGCCCAATATCACGCGATTTGACGACTGTCTGTGGTTTCGCAGTTTCGCCACCTGCACTTGCTTTGGTTGCACGCATCACCCGTTGAGCAGGTGTTGCTGATTGTGCCTTTACACGGAATATCTGATTCGCGGCACGGAGTGCAATTTCTTCACGCATTTCATTGAACATAGTGAATGACTCACGCTGATATTCGACCAATGGGTCACGCTGTTGAATACCAACCAAACCAATTCCCTCACGCAACATATCAAGCGCAGTCAGATGACGTTGCCAATGATAATCAATAGCACGCAAAATGGTCAAGCGCAAAGCGCGCGCGAAGAGATTTTCTTGTGATGCGTTTAGCTCTTCTGCTTTTGCGTCTAGGGCTGTTTCCATTGAATCTAGCAAGGCTGTTTCAAGGTCTTCTTGGGTCATTTCCGCCATGGTGTCAGGATTAATTTCTTCTGGCACAGGGAAAATCATCAGCAAATCTTTGTAGAGCAAATCCAAATCCCAAACATCAAGGTCAGTGTCAGGGATAGCATACGCCTCTACGGTTGCGATTACCTGCTCTGAAATCATCTGAGTGTATTTTTGACGAATTTCATCATTACTGAGGGCGAGCCATTCGCGACGATCACCATAAATGATGGTACGCTGACGGTTCACCACATCATCATATTCAAGCACCTTCTTACGAATATCGAAGTTGTGCCCTTCGACACGCACTTGCGCTTGCTCGATAGATTTACTAATCATGCCATGTTCGATGGGTTCATTTTCTGGCAAGTTAGCCCATGACATGAATTTCTTGACTGCATCGGCGTTAAAGCGACGCATGAGGTCATCTTCCAAACTCAGAAAGAAGCGACTTGTTCCTGGTTCACCTTGACGACCTGAACGACCCCGTAGCTGATTATCAATCCGACGTGCTTCGTGGCGTTCTGTACCAAGAACATATAAGCCACCAGCATTTTCGACAATCTCACGATCATGCTTAGTTTGTTTGACAGCGTCTTTATAGTATTGCTGCCATGTTTCAGCATCGACATCGGTTAGGTCAATGCCTTTACGGCGTAGTTCAGCACGTGCAATACCTTCAGGTTCACCACCGAGCTTAATATCAACACCACGACCAGCCATATTGGTTGCGATTGTTACTGCTCCAGGACGACCTGCTTGAGTGATGATTTCTGCTTCACGGAAGTGATTCTTTGCATTGAGAACTTCGTGCTTGATACCCGCTTTTTTGAGGCTCTTGCTGAGACGTTCTGAAGTTTCAATCGCTACTGTACCAATCAGCACAGGTTGATTACGCTCTTGAGCATCGCGGACTTCTTCAATAACCGCGTTCCACTTTGCTTTTTCGTTGACATAGATGTAATCTTCGTGATCTGCACGCGCAACAGGTACATTAGTTGGGATGACAACTACATCTAGCTCGTAAATTTTCTCAAATTCTTCGCCTTCAGTTGCGGCTGTCCCTGTCATACCAGACAATTTGTCATACATACGGAAGAAATTCTGGAAGGTAATCGTCGCCATCGTGACATTTTCACGACGGATTTTAACCCCTTCTTTCGCTTCAATCGCTTGATGAAGACCTTCACTAAAACGACGACCTGGCATCATACGCCCTGTGAAGTCATCAACAATCACGACTTCGCCATCTTGGACGACATAATCTTTGTCATTTTCGTAGAGTGCTACTGCACGAAGACAATTATCAAGGTATGGAATCATCTCTGAGTTATCAGGATGATAGAGTTGCTCAATCCCAAGGATGCTTTGCACACGTTCAACACCAGCATCGGTCAAGTATGAGACACGGTCTTTAATGTCAACAATGTAATCACCATCGGGGACTTCGTTTTCGACACTTTCTTCACTGCTTGCGGTGAGACGTTTAGCAATGCTAGCAAACTTAGCATAATAGTCTGATGGTTGGTCAGCAGGACCTGAGATAATCAGTGGTGTCCGTGCCTCGTCAATCAAGATATTATCAATCTCATCGACAATAGCGTAGTTCAGTGGACGTTGTGACAAACGGTCATCTGACCAAGCCATATTATCGCGCAGATAATCAAAGCCAAATTCGTTATTTGTGCCGTAAGTTATGTCCGTATGGTAAGCTTCACGACGTGTAATGGGACGTAAATTCTGGTAACGGTCATCTTCGCTATCAAAGTCAGAGTCATATTGGAACGAGCCAGAATCAGGATTACCCCCCGTATTTTGGATTACAGAGGCACTCAAGCCTAAGAAACTGTAAATCGCACCCATGCGTTGCAAACCGACTTTACTCAGGTAATCGTTAGGCGTAACGAGATGCACACCTTTACCTGTCAAGCCATTGAGATAAATTGGTAATGACGCAGTGAGTGTTTTACCCTCACCCGTTTTCATCTCTGCAATGCGACCTTCATGGAGCACCATACCACCAATCAACTGCACATTGTGATGACGCAAGCCGACAGTGCGTCTAGCAACTTCACGCACGACAGCGAAGGCTTCCACCAGAATATCATCTAGTGTTTCGTCATTTTCGATGCGCTTCTTAAATTCAGGGGTTTTGGCACGGAGAGCATCGTCAGATAATTTTTCGATTTCGGATTCTAGTGCATTGATTTTCTCGGCAGCTTCACGGTAGGGTGCGAGCGCACGCTCCATGGGGTCACCGAATACTGTTTTCATAAACTTACTGAACATATTGGGAAATCCTCTTTACAGTTTCGCCTGTGGGACACGCATTAAGGTATCACAACCCTATAAACGCTTCGTAAGAATGTAAGGCGATATATTAATCTTATTGGACAGATATGTATAAAAGGTTACATGGCAACAGTTTGAGAAAAAAGGGCAAATTATGAGGAGATTGCAGGGAGTCAGTCCAATTAAAAACTGTTACACAACTAGAATGACACCCTCTGATTACTCACTCCTTAGATGAGATTACTTATTATCATAGATAACCTCAAAGTCATCGTGTGTAAACTCGAAACTGGTTTATCGCAGCTCTTTTAAATTGTGAGGCGTGGAAGTCGTTTAACTACTGCTCCATATTTGACCCAATCAGTTTCAGATGTCCAGTAACTTTCCTTTATGATATTCCGACCTAGCTCATCTGTATCAAGTCCCGCATCTGGTAGTATTGTTTTTGTATCAAATTGAGCCTTCCACATCGCTGCTTTTTTCAAATTTGCTTTTGTAAAATCCACTCCTTCAAGATTTGCCTCTTCTAAATTGGTTCCTTCTAAATTGGCAAAAGCCAAGCTTGCCCCTTTTAGATTAGTCATCGTTAGCTCTGCTCCTTGTAAAAGTGCATAAGATAGATATGCCTTTTCTAATTTAGCACTAGACAACCTCGCACTCTGTAAAAAGCAACCATTTAAGTAGGCACCTTCTAAATTGGCGTTAACTAAGTTTGCTCCTACCATTTGTACAAACTCAGATTTTGTTCTACTTAAATTAGCTTTAAATAACTTTGCTTTTTTCAAATTTGCCTTGTTTAGATTAGCTCTTTCTAAGTTAGCATCAGACAAATCAGCCCCTTCTAAATTCGCACCATCCAATCTCACACCTTTTAAGTTAGCACCAGACAAATTTGCCCCTTGTAAATTCGCACCTTCCAAATTCGCATTTATTAATGAGCCATCTTGTAACCAGTTGTTAGAGCGTAATCGTTCAATAGCGCTGAGTGCAGTAGCGTTATCTTTGCTTCGCATTTGGATGATAATGTCAGCTTTTTCTTTGTTTAGTTGAGACAGTTGATCTTCGCGACGTTTACGAGCTTCAATGATCAATTCAAATAAGAAAAATGTCGCAATTGCTCCCATCATCTCGGTGCTGAAATTTTGTAACCAACCGGACCACCATTCAACATCAGCACCAGTATTGTTAATCACGGCGGACCCAATACTAGTACTTAAGGTAAAAATAATGAGCACCCACAGAACTGTCCAGTTACTTGCTTGCTGGATGATGTCCAAAAATGAACGACGTGCATCTGCGCTTTCTTGAAGTTTTTGATCTAAGGTCATGATTGTCCCCCAAATTAGTTGGTTTTCTCTTATCGAGTGGATTAACTCCTTGATTATAATTGAGCGAGTAAGACAGAACAAAATTCGATAAAGTTACCAGATATAAAGATCAACTTCAGCCTTCTAAATCCTGTAATTGTTCTCTAGCAACGGTTTCTCTCATTGCCTGTAACAAAAGTATCGATGCCATTGTACTTGGTGACATTCCTAATTGGGGAAACACAATATACGTTAGAAAATCCCCCATGTCACCTTAGATATGCAACATTATCTAATTGGACGGAGTTCCTGATTAATATCGATAGGTATTACGTTTAGGCTGATTCATCTAGCAAATCAAAATATCGCATAACCATTTCAGCGTTATCGAGTAAGGACGTGCTACCATCAACAATCAGCACAGGAATATTATGTTGTCGGGCTTTACTGGCAGTAAATTTTGCCCAGTTTGCATCGCGTTCCATCCAACGTTCAAATGCGATGATGCCCTCTTCTGGTTGATAGTGATGACGTAAAACATCTTGCACCCATGAGCCACGCTTGGGATAAGTTTCAAGCTGAAACGTCTCCGTCGGAACTATCCACATGGCTTGTTTTGGTGAGGCAATTTGCTGGGAGACACTATCTGCCAGTATATTTGAGCCTTCAACAAGAATGATGTGTTCAGGATTATCTACTTTTAATTGGGTAATATCATCTAAAACAAACTCGAATTGCTCTCGGCTCATTCCAGTAATTTGTTCGAGTTGGCTTTGAGGGTCTTGTAACAAAAATTGCTTCAGTCCGAGTTGGCTATAGGCAGTCAAATGTGGGTGCTTATCTGAATCAGCACGTTGCAAGTACGTTTCAAAGTAGCGGTCAATGCTGTAGACCAGCCAGCCAAACTCTTGAGCGATGATGTTGCTGATAGTGGTCTTGCCAGCACAAGGCGACCCACCTATCCAATAAACTGTCATGAATCACTCCGCTTGGATTTATCTTGCCCAGATGCCCAGTCCAAAATACGCTCAATCTGCTTACGGAGTAAAATCGGTATCAGAATTAAGAAAGCGACTAAGCCATAAATCAACAGGAGACTTGTTGAATCTTCTAAGGCTTGTGTGCCTATCCAGACGAAGAAGATGGTCGGAATTGAGCCAAAGAAAAACGAAATCAAGATGTAGGTACGCAAGCGAACTGATTGTGCTAAGCCAGCCGCATAACTTAAAAAGTCCCACACACTGAACAAGACAACACGCGCAACAGCTAGAGACACCCAGCCACCCATGCGATTTTCGTAGAAGTCATCAATTTGCTTCATGCCTGATGCGCCAACAAAGCGACTTATCATCGGGCGACCAAATTGACGTGCAATCAAAAAGCTGATGCTCCCACCTATCACCTCACCAATGAGCGTATAGAGAACACCTAGCCAAAGATTGCCAAATAATGTTCCTGCGACGACTTGAATCGGTCCACTTGTGAGGGGGGCAAAAACATAGGTCGCAGCTTTAATCGCAATGTAGATGACAGGTGCCCAAGGACCTGCATCTTGAATAAATTGTTGCAAATTTTCGACGCCAACAGCATTAATGCCAAAAATCATGACCGTTAAGAAAACAAGAAAGCCAAAGCCACCAATCACCAACTCACGAATGGGACGTTGTTGAAGATTGGTAGCATCACTTGCTTGTTCATCGGACATGCTTGGATTTTGCTGTTCGGACATAGTTTACTCGTCGAATAATTCGCCTACACTGCGCCCTTCGTGGGCACGGACAATGACTTCTGCTAGTAATGATGCGATAGATACAATTCGCATATTGGGCAATCGGCGTTCGGGTGGCATCGGCAAAGTATCAGTAAAAATAATTTCTTTGAAATTAAGGTTACGCAAACGTTCATAGGCAACATCTGCCAAAAACGCATGAGTGAACGCTAGTGACACGTCATGTGCGCCTGCCTCACGGACAGCATTGGCTGCATTAACGACACTTCCTGCGGTGTTAACTTCATCATCAACTAGCAAGACATCTTTACCTGCTACATCACCGATGATAGACATTGCTTGTGCATTCTCGTTATTACCAACCCGTCGTTTTTCGACAAAAGCTAGTGGCACACCGAGTTCTTCCGCCCAATTGCGTCCTTGTTTGGCAAAACCCAAGTCGGTTGCGACGACCACTAAATTATCAAGGTCAAAATTTTTGGTAACGTATTCACTCAGTAAATGGAAGGCAGTTAGTGCATCACCAGGAATATTGAAAAAACCTTGAATTTGTCCAGCGTGTAAGTCAATTGTCATATAACGGTCTGCGCCTGCGGTTTCAATCATGTTTGCCATCAGACGAGCCGAAATCGGCACACGCGGTTGGTCTTTTTTATCCGAACGCGTGTAGGTCAGATATGGCACGACGAGGTTTATACGCCATGCAGAATCACGCTTAAGAGCATCAATCGTAATTAGTGTTTCCATGATGTTATCATGGATTGGTGATGCCATCGTTTGCACAAGGTAAACATCTTTGCCTCGTACACTCTCTTTGAGTTTGACGAATATATTTTCATTGGAGAACGTGACGGTTTCAGCTTCTCCGCGAGTGAGGTTCGTGTAACCATGCTTTGCTTCGATATACTGGCAAATTGCTTCTGCAAGGTCGATGCCAGCACTGCCACCGAAAATTTTCATCTTACCGAAGCGCATACGGGATTGTCGTTCGTCGTAGCTGTTCACTAATGGTGCATCTGTCACAAGGTGCCTCGCAGTGTCTCTCTTAGGTGTAGTGGTGTAACAATTGCTCAACTGCCGTGTATGGATCAAGGTCACGGGTGCGGATTTGGTCAATTGTTGCCTGTAGCATGTCGCTTGGAATTGAGCTTGTCAAGCGTTGCATGAGAACTGTTTGTAAACGCTCACGAAGTTCGAGTTCTATGTAGCGATTTTCTAATATTTGCGCTTCATCTGATTGTTGTAAATGATTACGATGCGCTTCAATTTTTTCGATTAAGTTGTCAATGCCATCATTCTGCAATGCTGATACTTTCAGGACAGGCGGTAACCAAAAGTCAGCAATCGTATCAGCTTGTTCAGTGTTGTTATCTAGTTGCATCAAATGACCATGATGAGAGACAAATGTTGTGCGTGATGATGGATGCCCTAAGTCGAGCATCGCACGCAAACCGCGCACTGTTTGGTCAGCCCCCATGCGGTCTGCTTTATTGACGACAAGAATATCAGCAATCTCTAGAATACCTGCTTTAATGGCTTGCACGTCATCCCCTAAGCCTGGTGCTTCGATGACGATAGTGGTATCTGCTGTTCGTACAATATCGACTTCGCTCTGCCCTGCGCCGACTGTTTCGACAATTACGATGTCAAAGCCAGCCGCATCCAAAACACGTACAACATCGCGTGTGGTGTATGCTAGACCACCAAGGCTACCTCGCGTTGCCATACTACGGATGAAAACCCCTTTATCGCCATGCAAGTCACTCATGCGAATACGATCACCGAGAATTGCACCACCTGAAAAGGGACTAGTTGGGTCAACGGCAAGAATCGCAACTGTTTTTTCTTGAGCGCGATAGGCTTTAGCTAAGACATTGACGAGTGTACTCTTGCCTGTGCCTGGTGCGCCTGTTGCACCGATAACCCATGCGTGCCCTGTGTGGGGGAATAATGTTGCAAGAGCTTCTTGCTTGCCAGAACGGTCATTTTCGACAATTGTCAGCATCCGTGCTAGTGCGCGACGATTCCCTGATAACAATTCCGAGACTAAGTTATCCATTAGCATCCTTCGTGGCAATGTACTCATTGATGAAATCACGAATGTCACCTGTTGATGTGCCTGGTCCAAAAACACCAATCACACCATGTTCAGCGAGGGCTTCTTTATCACCGTCAGGAATGATACCACCGACGATAATCGGCACATCTGATAAATCTGACTCGTTCATGGCATCACGAATACGCGGAACGAGTGTCATATGTGCGCCACTGAGGATGCTCAATCCGACTAAATCAACATCTTCTTGTAGAGCAGCTTCGGCAATCATTTGGGGTGTTTGTCGCAAGCCTGTATAAATTACTTCCATCCCTGCATCACGCAAGGCACGTGCAATCACCTTTGCCCCACGGTCATGCCCATCTAAGCCTGGTTTAGCAATTAAAATTCTCGCTGTCCGCACTGCCATTCAATATCTCCACATTATATAAAACTGAAAAATTATTTGCTTGGTTATCAGCTTATATAACCAACTGATACACCTATGGTATCGTGCAGAATGCCTAGACGCTATAGGGAAATGTGCTCTATAAATACCTGATAGCATCTATTCATGCGGAAATCAAACATAATCCTAACATTATCAGTAACAAAGTTTTATTCGTGCAGACCTATTAGCTGTGATAAACTAAAGATGTACAAATTTATAACCTGCGTGTCACAGATAGTTGGACAAAATACATGAGCGCAACAACAATCCGAAATTCTTCAACTCAAGGTGCAACACAATCCCGATCAATGCCGAGTATGTGGCAAATCATTATCGGTGGCTTGATGATTGGGACAGTCATCTCACTCGTTGTGTATTTAGCAACAGCCATTAGCTTCTTGAATCGTCCGTTTCTTGGAATAATGCTAACGAACAATCTCGTTGTGAATGCGGGTCAAGCAACAGGTGATGTCTCTTGGACAGGATTAGAAGCAGGATTGCGTGCTGACGACCAACTAATTGCAATTGGTGATACCCAACTGTTTGCAACAGATGAGCGCACAGACTTTGCTGAGGCACAATCACGTTTAAATAACTTATTAACAGAATGGCAGAGTACATCATCGGGTTTATCCAATGCAGACCTCCCTGCTCTTGATTTAACAGTCTTACGTGATGGTGCAGAACTCACTTTTAGTATTGTTCCAATGCGCTCGCTCCCAACAGTTGATTTTATTGCTTATTTTGGCATTTCTTTTGTAGCTGCGGTCATTTGTATTGCGCTAGGCTTGTTCATCGCCCGACACAAATTTGACCGTCCTGAAGGTCTAATGGCTATCGCCATTGCGTGTAGTGTTGCTTTATATAGTGGCGGTTTGTTTGATGTAGGCACGACGGCTGTCCTGACTCCGATGTGGTTATTAGGGTCATGTGCTGTTTTGGGGAGTCTTGTTACCTTTGGTATTAACTTCCCACGACGATTGCGCGAACTTCAGGGTATGACGTTCGTTGACTACGGCATTTTAGGGGCTTCTAGTGTGTTGGCTGGCTATCTGATATTCGTGTTTTTCAATCCACCCTCAGCAACAGCACAGGTTCAAAATTATACGCCATTAGCAACAACTGTAGCAGCCTTAGGTGTTGTTGCCCTGTGGACAAGCTCTATTGTGCAACGTCGCCGTGCTACGAATCCCATTGTGCGCGACCAAGCGAATAGCATTTTCATCGGCACAACCTTGATGCTTGCCCCGATTACAGTATGGATTGTCACACGCTTGCTTGATATTAATGCGTTGCCATTCAATTTGGAAGCATTGCAATTTCTGAGTATTTTCCCTGTCTTTGCCATTGCCTATGCGGTATTGCAATATCGTATGATTAATACGGAACAGGCCACTGAACGTGGTTTAACCTATGGCATTATGTTCACAGCCCTTGTGATTAGCATTGGGTTGATCCACTATGGTTTATCACTACTATCCATTGAACTATTCAATGCAAGCAACAATGTTTTCTTGATTGCTGTCATTTCATTCGGCTTCTTCTTGTTGTTCTCACCATTGCGAAACTATCTACAAGTTCGTATTGACCGCATTTACTATCGTGAAAAGCAAAATCTACAAGACAAAGTGCAAGAATTTAACCGTTCGCTGACATCGCTCAACGATTACCACGACATTGTGACCTTGTTCAACAAGACGATTAAAGATGTTCTGTCACCACAGAATTTGTATGTCTTTTTGCATGACCGACAAGACGAAGATTACACTGCTTATCAAGTGAATGGCACAACAACAGATATTCGCTTCACAGCAGATAGTCCAGTCATTGAGTTTCTCGCTGAACGTGATGACCATTTACTCTCTGTTGCACCAAACGAAAAATGGCCTCATGAACTGCGTGTTGATCAACCGCGCCTGAATTTGCTCAAAGCACAAACCATCACAGGTCTAATGGGGTCAGGTGGCATCAATGGGTTAGTTGTCTTAACGCCACCTGTTAACAAAGCCCGCTACAACTACGATGAAATTATATTCTTCAACGATGTATCACAACAATTAGCCATTGCTACCGAACGGTCACAGGCAATTGGCACACTGCAACGTCGTGTTCAAGAACTCGATGTACTGAGTCGTGTTGGTCAAGCTGTGAACTTCACGATTGAACTTGATGATTTGCTGGAACTCATCTTTAACCAAACCAGCCGTCTCGTCCCTGTGCCTAATTTTTACATTGTGCTATATGAAGAAAATATCAATCGTCTATATTTTGCGTTTTTCCTTGAAGGCGATGACCGTATTGATGCTAAAGAAGGTATGCGCTGGATTCTTGGCAATGATTTATTCAGTGAAGTTATTAAGACGAATACCTCTATGCTTGTCTCTGACTTCACGGAGGAAATGACTTCACGAGGTGCTGAACTTGATTTACTTGACGAGGGTCTAACGGCTTGGATGGGCGTGCCATTAGCAGGTGGACGTGGCACACTCGGCGTGATGGCAGCAGGTAAACGTCTTGATAAAACGGAGTATACAGCCGAACAGTTCAAAATTTTCAGCGATGTAGCTGCCTTAGCCGCAACCTCGTTAGATAAAGCGAATTTGTTCAATCAAACACGCATCCGCCAGAAGCAACTCTCTGTACTGAATGACATCAGCCGTCAATTGGTGGCAACAGAAACTGATGTTGAAAAATTGCTCGAAATTATTACGACCAGTGCTGTCGATATTTTGAATTCAGAAGCAGGGTCACTTTTCCTTGTAGCTGATGATGACTCAGAAGATTTAGTCTTCCGCGTTGTGATTGGTGGTGGCGGTCAAGACCTCATTGGTCAACGCATTGCATCAGGTAAAGGGGTTGTTGGTAAAGTTGTCGAAATTGCTGAGCCAATCATTGTTAATGATGCCGAGGCTGACCCACGTCATAATGAAGAAGTCGCCGAGAATTTTATTTCGCGCTCACTGTTGGCTGTGCCACTCACCGCTAAAGATGAAGTGATTGGCGTGCTACAAGTCCTCAACAAATTAGATGGTACACCATTTATCGAAGACGATAGCAATTTGCTGACCGCATTTGCGAGCCAAGCAGCCGTTGCTATTGAAAATGCCCGCCTCTTCCAACAAACTGACCAACAACTCGCACAACGTGTTAAAGAGCTTGAAACACTCGAACGTTTGGATGCTCAACTCAACCGCACACTGGAATTATCTGAGGTTGCTCAGATTACAGTCAAGCAAGCGATGGATATCCTGAGTGCGGATGCAGGGGCACTTGGCATCGTGCATGAAAATCCACCCTATCTTGAGATTGTATCAATTGAAGGCTATAACCGTGATGAATATCCTGCTGATGCAACTGGCGATGATGGTCGCATCTGGTCGCTGGAATCAGGTGTTGTCAAACGTGTGATGCGGACACGACAAGCAGACATCACCATGGATGTGAAAATGGATCCTGATTATGACCGTGGCTTGACCAATAGTAACAGTCAAATCACCCTGCCCATGATTTCTGGTAATGCGATTAATGCGATTCTGATTCTGGAGAAAAATAGTTTACCGCGTTTCAGCTTGCCAGATTGGGCGTTAGCACAACGTATTGCTGAACATGCGAGTGTGGCACTTGCAAACGCGCAATTGTTTGCAGAAGTAACACGTCAGAAGAACTCTAAGTCAGAATTTATGGGATTTGCTGCACATGAATTAAAAAACCCACTAACATCTGTGCGAGGCTATGCTGATGCCCTACTCGGTGGCATGGTTGGTGCAGTGAGTGACCAACAGAAAATGTTCTTGAATACTATCAAATCAAACGCAGAACGTATGCAGGTCTTGATTGATGACCTACGAGATTCTGCGAAACTCGATAACGATGAATTTATCGTTGACCCAGAACCCATGAATGTGCGGAGTGCCGTTGTCGAAACTTTGCGACCATTCGTGAATATGCTAGCCGAGAAAAACCAAGATTTAATCAATAGTGTCCCTGAAAACTTGCCTTTAATCTGGGGAGATGAAAATCGTATCATCCAAGTATTGACCAATCTCGTGAGTAACGCGCACAAATACAGCCACGAAAATACAACGATTGAGGTCGGTGGTGAATTGCGCGATGACTATAGAGACCGTTCGGGCAATAGACGTGGACGGATGGTCATGATTTGGGTGAGAGACCAAGGCATCGGCATGAGTGACGAAGACCAACAGAAATTGTTCAAGACACGCTACTTCCGCAGTAACAACGAAGAAGCTAAAACCATGGCGGAGGGTACAGGTCTTGGGATGATGCTGACTTACAACATCATGATACAGCATCAGGGTGAAATCTGGATTGAGAGTACAAAAGGTGTTGGCTCAACTTTCTATATTTCGTTCCCATTAGCAGAAGATTACGAAGATGAACTTGAGAAACGCCAACTTGCTGGCGACTAATGCAAGTCTGTAGATAAGCAAAAAGCCCATCTCGACATTGAGACGGGCTTTTTATATTTCATATTTGAGCGAATTTCACTGATTTAGATATGGTCTGCGAGTTTGCTGACGATTTTATCTTTTGGCTTATAGCCTGTAATACGTGCAACATCTTGACCATTCTTGAAGAGGATGAGAGTTGGAATCCCCATGATACCATAGTTGGTGAGGACATCAGGGTTAGCATCCGCATCCAATTTAGCGACGCGCAATTTACCATCGTATTCTTCAGCAAGTTCATCAACGATCGGCGCAATCATCTTACAAGGACCACACCATTCAGCCCAAAAATCGACGAGTACTGGTGTATCTGAACCGAGAACTTCGGTTTCCCATTCTGCTTGGTTTACTTCAAATGTTTTAGCACCCATTTGTTTCTCCTATAATTTGTGTGGTAAGCCACATTCCATAATTGCTTCTACTATTAGGACGCGATTGTGCTTTATGACCTTACACCATAAGTTGTAAAAATCTTATAGATGTCTGAGGGAATCTGACTTTTGCTTATGTTATCATGACATACTAGGTACCTTAGTAAATAAGTCTTTGATTTGTATTAGTAGATGCGACACCAGCGAAAGTTTATAGGGTCAAATGAGTGAGCAACAAGCGTTCCCACAATTGAGCAAACGACAAGAACAAATCTTGCTACATATTGTTCAGGCATACAACGATAGTCCCGAACCTGTCAGTTCCAAACACATTGTCGAAACCTCGAACTTGAGTGTCAGTTCGGCAACGGTACGAAACGAGATGGCACGTCTTGAAGAGATGGGATACATTAGTGCGCCTCATACATCAGCAGGACGCATCCCAACAGCTTTGGGTTATCGCTATGTTGTGCGCGAATTGGTTGATGGTAATTCACTAGCCCCTGCTGACCACCATTATATTGAGCGTAAATTCAGTGAATTGCCGATTGTCCTTGAGCAATGGATGCGACAAGCAGCAACGGTGTTAGCACGTACAGCGCAAACAGCCTCTTTGGTGACACCGCCTGTTGCTACAACAAGTAAATTCAAGCATGTGGAATTGATTTCGATACAAGGACGATTGGTGTTGATGGTCTTAGTCCTTGAAGGTGGTGCTGTACATCAACGCATGTTGACATTAGCCGAACCTGTCTCACAAGGTACACTGAGTGAGTCAGCCGATTTTGTCAATAGCATCTGCAATAATCTCAATGCTAATCAAATCCGCATGAAAAGTCGCAATTTTAGCGAACTCGAACGCGAAGTTGCTGAACTAGCAGCCGACTTGATTGATAGGTCAAGCACGAACCAAATGCGTCTGGTTTATCGAGATGGTTTGAGCGAGGTGATTAAAGAATTCCCTGATACAACAGGTGCGGAACAAGCTGTGCGCGTATATGAAGAACGCGCTATGTTGGAACTCATCCTGAATGATATTTTACAACCGTTAATAGACGATACTGAACGCGATGTACATGTGGTCATCGCAGGCAATGGACATGAAGAAGTCAGCCAATTGAGTCTTGTTCTGAGCCGCTATGGTGTTCCAGGGCAGATACGTGGCACATTGGGTGTTTTAGGACCGACCAACCTCAATTATGGTCGTGCAATTAGCACCGTTCGTAAAGTTTCGGGCATGATGACGAACATGCTAGTTGACCTTTATGAGGACGATAGCCCTAAACAAGTAGAGGACTAATCGATTTCTTCATTGTAGTGTCTCAATTGTTAACACAATTCTATTGTTCATTACCTACACTCATAAGGTGAAATCCGCTAATATGACGCTTCTTGCGCTGTCATACAATTACATTGTAGGAGGCAAGCTAATGAATAATAAAATCAACGAACAAGCACAAAACAACGAGGATTTGATGGACGAAAAAGAGTTCATAAACTCTGAGCAAGCACCTGAAAACGACCCACAAGTATCCGACGACAGCGATGTCGATATTGAAGAACTTAAAGCGACGATTGTTCGCTTGCATAAAGAATCAGAAACCAATCTCGATGGTTGGCAACGCAGTCGCGCCGAATTCGATAATTTCCGTCGGCGTAAAACTAAAGAAGTTGCCGAAAGTAAATCGCAGGGTGCAATCGAAGCCTTTACGAAGATGTTACCTGTTTTCGATGATTTCGAACGTGCTTTTGATAATGTCCCAGCCGATTTAGAAGATAATCCTTGGGTGACAGGCACGGCTCTCATCTTGAAGAATATTCAAAAAGTCTTCAACGAATACAATATTGAAATACTTGACCCTGTCGGGGAAGAATTTGACCCGAATATGCACGAAGCAATCGGCATGGATGATAGCACAGATTACGACAGTGGTATCGTGACAACGACCTTGCAAAAAGGGTACAAATTAGGTGATAAAATCTTGCGACCAGCGTTAGTCCGCGTTGCGAGTTAAATGAAACATGGTGAGTAAGCTCATCATATGAATAGCAATCAATTCAATCAACTAGGAGAATAAGCACTTATGGCACGTATTATCGGTATTGATTTGGGGACAACAAATTCTGTTGTTGCAGTCATCGAAGGTGGTGAACCCACAGTCATCCCCTCCGCTGAGGGCAACAACACCATTCCATCGGTTGTCGCCATCAATCCTAAAAATGACGAACGTCTTGTGGGCAAAGTGGCACGCAATCAAGCGGTCATGAACCCTGAGAACACTATTTTCTCGATTAAACGCTTCATGGGACGTAAATACAAAGATGATGAATCTGTAGATGCACGCTCACGCGCTCCATATGTCGTCAAAGCAGCTCCCAATGGTGATGTGCGTGTTGAAATGGGTGGACGTGATTACAGCCCACCAGAAATTAGCGCAATGATTCTACAAAAACTTAAGGCAGATGCAGAAGCCTACCTCGGCGAAGAAGTCACACAAGCAGTGATTACTGTACCAGCATACTTCAACGATACACAACGTCAAGCAACCAAAGATGCTGGTAAAATCGCTGGTCTGGAAGTTTTGCGTATCATCAACGAACCAACTGCATCCAGCCTTGCTTATGGCTTGGGTGACCGCAAGGATGGTCTAATTGCAGTCTATGACTTGGGTGGTGGTACATTTGATATTTCTGTCCTCGAAATTGCAGATGGTGTCTTTGAAGTAAAAGCAACCAATGGTGATACATATCTTGGTGGTGATAACTTCGATGAGCGCATCATTGACTGGTTAGCTGATGAATTCAAGAAAGACAGTGGCATTGACCTCAAGCAAGACCGTCAAGCCTTGCAACGTTTGAAAGAGGCTGCTGAAAAAGCGAAGATTGAACTTTCTAGCGCACAAAGTACTGACATCAACCTGCCCTTCATCACAGCAGATGCAAGCGGTCCTAAGCATATGAATGTCACACTCAGCCGTGCGAAACTGGAAAGTCTCGTTGATGACTTGGTTCGTAAGTCGATTGAACCTGTCAAAGCAGCATTGACTGATGCAAAACTCAAGCCAAACGACATTGATGCTGTATTACTCGTCGGTGGGATGACCCGTATGCCAGCGATTCAAGCGGCTGTCGAAAAATTCTTCGGCAAAGAACCCACACGCGGTGTTAATCCTGACGAGGTAGTTGCACTCGGCGCAGCGATTCAAGCAGGTGTTCTCGGTGGCGATGTTAAAGACATTCTCTTGCTCGATGTCACACCATTGACATTGGGTGTCGAAACATTAGGTGGTGTTGCTACGCCAATGATTGAACGCAACACGACTATTCCGATTAGCAAAACACAAGTTTACAGCACGGCTGCCGATAACCAAACATCAGTTGAAATCCGCATTGTGCAAGGTGAACGTCCAATGGCTGCTGATAATAAATTGCTCGGCAACTTCCAACTGAGTGGTATTCCACCAGCACCACGCGGTGTCCCGCAAATTGAAGTGACATTCGATATTGATGCTAATGGTATCTTGAATGTGAGCGCACGCGATAAAGCCACAGGCAAAGAACAAAAAGTGACGATTACAGCAGGTAGCGGTCTATCAGATTCTGAAATCGACCAAATGGTACAAGAAGCGGAAAAACACGCTGCGGAAGATGCCAAACGTAAAGAACACGTCGAAATCTTTAACCAAGCAGATAGTGCCGTCTTCACTGCTGAGAAATTCATCAAAGATTACAGCGAACAACTACCAGAAGAAGCTGTTGCTGAAACACAACGCCTGATTGATAATCTCAATGAATTGCGTGAAGGCGACGATATTGAAGCTATCAAAGCTGCTACGGAAGAACTCGCTGCCCATATGCAACAACTCGGTGGTCAGATGTATCAAGATGCTGCCGATGCTGCACCAGCAGGTGATAATGGTGTCTATGACGACGATGATGTTGTGGATGCTGAATTCACCGAAGAATCCTAAGCCTTTTTGAGTGGATGTCCCTATACAATGGGGGCATCTGCTTTTCACTGATGATGGTGCAATCAACTAGATTGCCCATTTTCGTATTCGATACCTGTCAATCATAGTTCATAGGCTCACCCAACATGCCCAGAGATTATTACGATGTACTCGGTATCAGTAAAAATTCGAGTACAGATGACATCAAAAAAGCCTATCGGGGCTTGGCACGCAAATATCACCCAGATGTCAGCACAGAACCCGATGCCGAAACCAAGTTCAAAGAAATTAACGAAGCCTACGACGTGCTATCTGACGAGCAAAAACGGCAACGTTATGATCGCTTCGGTCCTGCTGGGGTCAATGGCGCGAGTGGTTTCAGTGGTGCAGGTGTTGGCTTTGAAGACATCTTTGAAGAAGTTTTCAGTAGCTTTGTCAATATGGGTGGCAGAGGTGGTGGACGGCGTGGACCGCGCCGAGGGGGTGATATTCAAATGGATGTCACACTCACCTTTGAAGAGGCAGCTTTCGGTGTCGAAAAAGACCTTGAATATGATCGACTCGAAAATTGTGATGTGTGTGATGGCTCTGGTGCACGCGAAGGCACACGCCCTATCACTTGCCCTGAATGTAATGGACAAGGTGAAGTGCGTCGCGTCGCACAGACTTTTGTCGGGTCAGTAATGCGCGTTGCAACGTGTCCACGCTGTGGTGGTAAAGGCGAAATTGTCGAAGACCCCTGCACCAATTGTGATGGCAACGGTCGTCGCAAAAAACGTGTCAACGTCAGTGTACCCATTTACGCAGGTGTCAATGAAGGCATGAGCATGAATGTCCCTGCACATGGGCATGTCGGCGAACAAGGTGCGCCACAGGGCAATTTAATTTTGCGGATTCGCGTGCAAGACCATGAATTTTTCAAGCGTCGTGATAGCGATATTATCCTTGATATGCCAATTAATATCGCGCAAGCTGCATTGGGTGATAAGGTCAACATCCCGACATTAGATGGCGACCACGAAATGAATATCCCAGCAGGGACACAAACAGGTAAAGTTTTCCGTCTGCGGAATAAAGGTGTGCCAATTTTGCGTCCTGATGGCACGAGTGCGCGACGTGGTGACCAATTGGTGTACATCAATGTTGAAGTGCCAACCAAGCTCACTGACCGTCAGCGAGAATTATTTGAAGAACTCGCCGACACAATGGATAGCGATATTCAGCCTCAAGCAAATGGGCGTGGATTCTTCGATAAGGTCATGAATATCTTTGGTGGCGAACAATAAACTAAACAACTAAACCATCATTATTGTGAAGGAGGGTTTGAAACCCTCCTTTACATATTTACACGCGAGGTATGAAACATGCCACAATGGGTTGAAGTCTCATTACAAGTGGATGGCGAGGCAGCCGAAGCAATTGCTCAAGAATTACAAAAATGGTGCCATCAAGGGGTTTCGATTGAGCAAGCAGGGGTCGAAGCTGGCAATTACGATGATGGCGATGTGCCACCACCTGAAACACTCATTGTGCGCGGTTACTTCCCGAATGATGCCAACGGCGAAGAAAAACGCTTCCAGATTGAACGCTCTCTCGGCTATATGAACATGATGTTGCCGATGCCACAACCACAGTGGCGCGTCATCGCGGATGAAGATTGGGCTGATACATGGAAAAAACACTACAAGCCTGTGCGCCTCGGTAAACGAATCGTGGTTCGTCCATTGTGGATTGATGTTGACTTAGATGAAGATGACATTGAAATCGCGCTTGACCCAGGCATGGCATTCGGGACAGGCACACATCCGACAACACAACTATGCCTTGAAGCTCTTGAACGGATGGTTACACCTGATTTAGAGGTGCTAGATTTAGGTTGCGGTAGCGGTATTTTGAGCATTGCATCCGCCAAGTTAGGCGCAAGTCACATTGTTGGTGTCGATATTGAAGCAGAGGCAATTAAAGCGACCAACGAAAATGCTCAACAGAATGGTGTAGGCGAACATATCACAGCGTATCAAGGTGGATTAGATGCTGTGTTAGAAACTGAAAAGCAATTTGACTTGGTCGTTGTCAATATCTTAGCAAAAATCATCATGGCAATGTGTGAGCAAAATCTTGGTGATACAGTCCAAGAAGGTGGACGTGCGATTTTCAGTGGTATCATTGAAGACCAAGTGGATGCTGTCAAGAAAGCACTTCGTAAGACTGGCTTAGACCCCGTTGCTCAATATCAACAAGGGGACTGGATTTTAATCGAAGCAAAGCGACCACTCTCATGAATTCTGCGACCTTCACATTTCATGGCAGTTTGAATTTCTTCTTACATCGTCGGCAAAAGCATAAGCCTGTCGTGCAAGAGTTTGATTGGCGTGGCACGATTAAGGATATGATTGAGTCAATTGCGCCACCACATCCTGAAATTGAACTCATTGTGGTCAACGACGAATCGGTCAGTTGGGATTATATCGTGCAAGATGGCGACGTTGTGGATGTTTATCCTGATTCTGATGCAGTTGACCTTGACCATAAAGTGATTTTACTCCCACCCTATCAAGGGAAGCCGAAATTTATCTTAGATACCCATCTTGGACGATTAGCAGCTTATCTACGGATGATGGGTTTCGATACACTTTATAAAAACGACTATGCCGATGATGTGCTAGCAGAAGTATCTGCGAGTGAAAATCGCATTTTGTTGACACGCGACATCGGTGTTCTCAAGCGAAGTATCGTGGTCTATGGCTATTTTGTGCGCGAGACTGACCCCCGTAAACGCCTACACGAGATTAATGCACGCTACAATCTCAGTGATTGGGTTGATCCATTTGGACGGTGCATGAGTTGCAATGGCGAATTACAGTCAGTTGATAAAGATAGTATCCGTGATGAGATACCTGTCGATACCTACGAAGCCTTTGACGACTATCATCAGTGTCAATCTTGCGAAAAAATCTTCTGGAAAGGTAGTCATTACGAGAAGATGGAACGTTTGATTGATGAGGTCGTTGGTTAAACTGTCTCCTTTTTTAAAACTTGTAGGCACAGTTCAATTACCTGAATTTGCTGTTTGAGAGGCACAGCCGTCACATCAGGCACATGGATGAACCCACAGGGAATATCTGCTTTTCTTGTCATTGCTAGATAGTGTAAGGCACGATACATGACGTGATTACACAAATACGCCCCTGCATGATTGGAATATTTGACGGGAATCTCAGCCGATGAGATAGAATCGTACATCACTTCAAGTGGTAGAGTTGACCAATAGCCAACAGGCGCATCAGGCACAATTTGTTGCCCTTGCTTAAGATTGCCTTCGTTATCAGGAATGCTGGCATCATTGATATTGACTGCAATGCGTTCCAATGAAATTTCTTTTCGCATTTGTGCGACACCCAACAACAAAATTGCATCAGGCTTATGTTTCTCAATTAATGGGATAAGTTTATCTGTTGCTCGGACATAATCGACTGGCAATATTTGCGTGATGAGGTTAGGACGTTTTTGATTCGCAAGATGCTCTACTATGCGTTGCGATGGATTATCCATCACTTTGCCGAAGGATTCAAAGCCTGTGATAAGAATGGTCATAATTTATCCTGTAGGGATTTCAACATTGCAAGCATAACATCTTTTACATCTTGTCCCAAACTAACTAATGACGGTCTAAGATGAAGCCTGTATAATTGTGACATTCAGTACATTCAGAAATTTGTGAACACAGGAGTAGTATGGCACATCTCACAGGACAAGAACGGTCAACCTATGTGCAAGATATGTTTGGACGCATTGCAAGCCGTTATAATTTTATGAACCGCGTCATGACCTTTGGGCAGGATATGCGCTGGCGACGATTCGTCGTCAAGCAAGCACAGTTGCCCAAAAACGGCGCATTATTAGATTTAGCAACAGGCACAGGAGATATTGCATTCGAGGCAAAGGAAGCACATCCTGATGCGACTGTTGTTGGAGCAGATTTTGCAATGCCAATGATGTACGTCGGTCAAGAAGAACCGCGCGGTAAGACTATCAGTTGGACAGGTGCAGATGCGCTCAATTTGCCCTATCCTGATGATGCTTTTGATGCTGTTGTATCAGGGTATTTAGTGCGTAACGTGATTGATATTCCGCGTACATTGCAAGAACAAATGCGCGTTCTTAAAGGTGGCGGACGCATCGTTATCTTGGATACATCACCCCCACCCAACAATGTCTTGAAACCATTCATCAAGATTCATCTCGATTATGTGATTCCTGTGATGGGACGCATGATTGGCGGGCAAGCGGCGGCTGATGCCTATACCTATCTGCCAGAATCTACACAAGTATTCAAAACACCTGATGAACTAGCGGACATCATGCGTGAGGCAGGTTACACCGATGTCGGCTATAAGTTATTCATGTTTGGGACAATGGCAATCCATTGGGGAACAAAACCACGCTAACACTCGAAGGCGCATCAAGATGGTGCGTCTTTTTGATTCACCATAACCCCCAATTATTAGGGGACATTGTGTTTATTTTTCGTTTATACTGAGATTCTCATGAGGGGAATTTCGAGGGAACGGGATAAAAAAAGCGACTGTATCGGGTGAACACAATCGCTGGCTAAAAAGATATGTGGCTCATGATAAGCGTTCGAGGTCGCTCATGACTGGTCAAGTGACCTAATCCCGTACCCTCTCGATTTCGATCATTACATGCACAGTGAGCTAATGTCGATTGCGCTTTACTTGAGTAGCGGTCAATATTTAGACTACCTAAATATTGCTCGCGCTGTTCTCGCTGGATAAACCCTCCAGCACCATCGTCTTCCAGCATATGGTTAACCTCCTTTACGCCGAGAAGATAAATTTGCTCATATTGTCGAAATGACAAATGAGGCTCTGGCTGTTCGTAGCTCATGATATCCTCCTACAACTATTTCACAGCCTAGTAACAGTATAAGGCATATATATAGTCCGTAAAGGGTCATGATGGTTACAATATTGAAACATAGGGTCATCGTAGGGCAATTTTTGCTAGATTTTTATGATTAGTATTCAACTTCAACTAGCTTGAATCAAAAAAGCCCACCTGTGAGCGGACTTTCACCATTATAACGAAAAGTATCGACCTAACGTTCGCCAGCTTTGAAACGATAAGTAATACGCCCACGATTCATATCATATGGGGTCATCTCGACTTTCACACGGTCACCAAGCAAGATACGGATATAAAATTTACGCATCTTCCCAGAAAGATATGCTAACACTTGATGCCCATTTTCCAATTCGACCATGAATTGGGTATTCGGTAGTGCTTCTACGACTGTACCTTCTACTTCAATTTTTTCGTCGTTCGCCATGATACTCCTTTATTGATTATGGCTCTTTTCTTTGATAGTAATTATACACGATTCGGATGAGTGCAAGCTAAGCTCTATCCGCAATTGCATCTATTGTAGCTAAACAAACAATCCGCTACAAGCCATGCTCATAGCGGAGTTGTGACAAATTATGATCGAAAGTCGGCGAAATCTTAATTCCTAGAGTCCACCACGGGCTTTAGCCTTGCGACGGCGACGACGCGCACGGCGGATTGCTTTTTTCTTCTCGATGCGACGTAATTCGCTCTTTGAGATATGCCAGCGTTTCCGACGGACGGTACTCAGGATACCTGCATTGGTCACTTTCTTACGAAAACGACGAAGCAGACCTTCTTGAGATTCACCTGGTTTCAGCTTAACAGTTGCCACTAAATATCACCTGACCTTCTTTGGCACTCAAACTTTACTGATTTAGTAGTGTAGCAAATACGCCCCATGATTTGAAGGGTTAGACACAATGAGGGCACGCTAATATAACATGCCCTCAGAATTATCTATCAAATTTGAGATGATGACTTAGACAGTTGCTTCTTCGGCTATGTCTTCATCTTCAAGTGCAGATTCCATCAAATTTGCTTGACGTTGTTCTTCCCATTGGTCGTGTTCAGCTTTGGTGACTTCTTTTAAGCTCAGACCAAGACGCTGTTTGTTGGATTCAATGCTGATGATACGGGTTAAGATACGTTCGCCTTCGTAGCAGACTTGGCGTGGGTCAACATTTTCATCATCAGACATTTGGCTAACATGTAAAAGGGCTTCAATGCCTGGTTCCATGCTGATGAACGCACCAAATGGCTCAATCCGTGACACAGTGCCTTCAACCAATTGACCAATGTGATAAGTTTCTTCTACTTGTTCCCATGGGTTCTTTTGTAAGCGTTTGAGGCTAAGACCAATCCGTTTACCACTTTCATCGAGGTTGAGGATGTAAACTTCGACCTTTTGCCCTACTGTCACAACTTCTTCTGGGTGGGATACACGATGCCATGCCAATTCAGAAATGTGTACGAGACCATCTGCGCCACCGAGGTCAACAAATGCACCAAAATCACACAAGCCACTGACGACACCCTTGCGGATGTTGCCTTCTTCGAGTTTTTCGAGTAATTCTTCTTTGCGTGCTTGGCGGTTTTCGCGTTCTGCGAGGCGTTGGCTGAAGACGAGACGACGGCGTTTGCGGTTGACTTCAATCACTTTAACAGTAATTTCAGTACCAACGAGATCCATGAGATGTTTAATACGGTCATCATCATTCATCCCGCGTGGCATATCAACAACGTGACTTGCAGGGATAAAACCTCGCAAGTTGCCGTAAGGCATAATCAAGCCACCTTTGTTGGCTGCTGAGATTTCACCTGTGAAGGTTTCGTCTTCTTCTTTGAGGACTTCAGCACGTTGCCAATCTTCATTTTGTTTTGCTTGTGATGCTGATAAAACGAGATTGCCATCACCATCCATCAAGCGTACGACAGCGACATCAATTTCACTATCAACATCAAAATCACTAACTTCCATTCCCATGCGCTCGATATCGTTACGAGTCACAATGCCATCGTGCTTCCAGCTTACGTCAACAATGAGACCGTGTTGATCCACAGCAAGGATGGTCCCCGTGATGATGTCGCCACGCTCTATATGGCTCTCAGCCAATGATTCTTCGAGCATTGCAGCGAAATCCATCTCTTCTATGGTGTGTTCGAGCGAAACTTCGGTAGACATGAATAAAAACTCCCTAAAACGTACGATGTGTGTTTTCGGGTCGTAGTTGCAGGATAATAATAGCTAGTAGAGATACCACTAAGCCTGTGACAAAATTTGCGATTTTAAACTTTGCACGGTCTGATATTCAACGTGTGTTAATTTGAATACAAGATTCCCAGACGCTCCCAAAAACGGGCAGATTATACTGAGTTGTGATAAGTTTGTCAACGAATTGGTATCAATTAGAAGCTAGATTTGATGCGACTTTGAGCAGGTTACTCTTTAGTCCATAATAAACAAAATGAAGATGAGATAAATTATCCAAAAAGGGCATACAATTGTGTATGCCCTGATGAATATTGTACTATGCGTAATGAGCCTACAACTTCATACCACCATCAACATCAATAGATGCGCCCGTGATATAACTTGCATCCTCACTAGCGAGGAAGTGAACCACATTAGCTATTTCGTCAGCTTGCCCATAACGTTTGAGAGCGGTTAAACCAGACATGACTTCGCCAAAATCACCATCGGCAGGGTTCATATCTGTATCAATTGGTCCAGGTTGTACAGCGTTGACAGTGATCTTCCGTTCTCCTAAATCACGCGCCCAGCCTTTGGTCAGTGCCTGAACAGCAGCTTTTGTTGTCCCATAAACAGCCATACCTGGGAATGGAAATGTATCTGCATTGACACTACCAATGGTGATAATACGTCCACCTTCTGGCATTGATTTCACTGCTTCGGCGGTTGCTGCAAAAACTGCTCTTACATTGACGTTCATCATTTGATCATAGTCAGCGAGTGTTGCTTGTTGAATTGGCTTCATCCCAAAAATACCTGCATTGTTGACCAGAATATCAATGTGACCGAATTGCTCACTAACTTGCGCGACTGCATCAATAACTTGTTCTGCCACATTTGCATCAGCTTGGATTGCAACAGCGTGTCCGCCTCCTTCTTCAATGTCGCGCACAACTTGTTCAGCCTTATCCTTTGAGCGATTGTATGTCAAAGCGACAGTTACATTTCCTTTTGCGAGACGTTTTGCGATTGCTGCACCAATCCCCCGACTACCCCCTGTGACTAGTGCTACTTTGTTTGTGTCTGCCATGTTATTATCCTTCCGTGATATAATCAGATTAATTTTGTACCATACAGTACACTATATCAATTATGTACTGAACAGTAAAGTAACAAAAAGGTTAGAAAGATGGCAGGTAGACCACGCGAATTTGATATTGATACCGCGTTAGACCGAGCAATTGAAGTCTTCTTCAAAAAGGGGTATGAAAAGGCTTCACTTGATGATTTAACTAGTGCAATGAACATTAAGCGTCCAAGTTTATACAAAGCGTTTGGGAATAAAGAAACTTTATTTCGCACAGCACTAGAAACCTATCATGACCGTGATCTCAATCAACTAAGAACATTACTTAGTAGCGAGGCGAATCCTATCAAAGGGGTTGAAGTTGCTCTCTTAGCAATCGCAAATAACCATATCGAAACAAAACTCGGTTGTTTAATTGCTAATAGTGGCAACATGGTTCATAACGATGAAGGGTATGATGAAATTCAAGAGATGTTACAGAAACTTATCCAAAACAATGAGGATACGTTGTACACTCATTTCGAAAGTGCAAAAGAGCATGGTTATTTGTCGCAAGACGAGGATGAACGCGCATTAGCACAATATTTTAATGGCGTTCTGCAAGGTATGGCAGTTATTGGACGTATCAACAATAGCTCAGAAGCTCTACTAAACATTGCTCATCAAGCTATCCGTATCATAAGTGATTAAAAGCAACTAGAAATAAGTTTAGCAAATATGTTCAAAACACTGAACCCATATTGCAAATTATTATATGGGTTCATGCGATAAGAAATAATAGCTATTATTCTGTATCGTTGGCTTCAGTCTCAGTTTCGGCTTCTGGTGACGTTTCGCTTGCCTCTTCAGCTTGGGCTTTCTCAGCTTCAACTTCCGCAGCAGGGGTTACTAATTCTTCATCTTCTGTACCCCAGCGTTGAGTAAAACCAACACGACGCTTTTCTGGTTCAAGGTGGCTGATGCGTAAGGTCAGGCGATCCCCTTTTTGGACGTATGAATAAGGTTCTTTGAGTGAGCCATCGCCCATTTCACTCAAATGCAAAAGACCTTCTAAGCCATCATCCAACGCAACAAATGCCCCAAAATCAACAACATTCGTCACAATGCCTTCTGTCAATTGACCTTCGTGATACCGTTGTTGAGCATCATCCCAAGGGTCGGATAATAAGCGTTTGAGACTAAGTGCAATACGTTTGGTTTGCTTATCTAAGTTGAGAATATAAACATCAATTTCGTCACCAACGCCCAAAATATCGCGCGGATGGTCAACACGATGCCATGCTAATTCGCTGACATGAATTAAGCCATCAGCCCCACCAATATTGACAAATGCCCCAAAGTCGCGCAAACCCGTCACTGTACCTTTGACAATATTGCCTTCACTGAGTTCATCTAACAAGCGTGCTTTTTGTTTTTGTCGCCATTCGCGTTGTGCTTCGCGTTCACTGAAAATCAGACGACGACGGTCTTGGTCAACTTCGATAACTTTGACCCCTAATTTATTGTTCATCAACGCAGCCATTGCATCACGTCTATCAAGCGATAAATCAGCCGATGTTAGGTGTGAGCTAGGGATAAAGCCTTCAAGTCGATTCCAACGAACCAACACACCACCTTTATTGTAACCTGCAACCGTTACATCAATCACATCTTCGGTGGTTAATAATTCACGAGCTTGTTCCCAATCATAGCGTTGCAAGCCCATGTTGATTGATACAACCAAATTACCGTATGAATCACTTGGATTCATAACATACACAGGAATCTCTTGTCCGATTTGCAGGGATTCGTAAAATTCGTCATCCATGCGTTCGATATCTGTGTTCGGGACAATACCATCTTGTTTCGCCCCTAAATCAACAATGATTTCACGGTCTTCGATTTGAAGGATTGTCGCATTGCGGATTTCACCACGCCGTGGCGGGGCATATTCATACCCAAATGATGCCTCAAGCATCGATTCAAAATCATCATCTGACATTGAAGGTTGTTCAAATTCTGTACTCATGATGATGGCGTTCGTCTCCCTAGTGAACGCCTTACTCCTTTCGCCATGGTGCGCTGTGGGTCATTTATTTAAGAATAACCCGATTGTAAGTATGTAAGGTGTTGCGACTTACGCAACAGGAATTTGTTGTGCAACCTGTTGTAACCAATCCATTTCTGCACGATACATCGTAATAGCATAATCAATAATCCATTGTTGGCGCGGATTGGTAGTATCACTACGTTCTGCATGTAATGACTCCAACTTGGATTGCATATCATCACGTCGTCGGTTGAGCAGTGACTTGACTTCTTGTTCTGCGAGGTCACTCGCAAAATAAAATTTTAACAAGAATTCGCGTCGCACTTTATCGTCAGCAGGTGGCTCTTTTAGCCAATTTTGTAGCACTGAACGCCCTTTTGAAGTAATCTGATAGATCTTCTTTGATGGGCGACTTGCTTGTTCCACCTCAGTGACATGAACAGCCTCCTCACTCAAGAGCTTGTGCAAGGTCGGATACAATGTTCCATAACTTGCATTGGTGGCTGCGCTCAACACATCTTTGACATGCTTACGAATATCATAGCCTGTCATTGGATTTTGCGCTAATAACCCTAAAATCAAATATTTGTGTGACATAGTTACCCATAAATACAAGCTATCTT
>JBCCSC010000057.1:0-37100 GCA_039200705.1 Chloroflexota bacterium | reverse complement strand
TTGTTTGTAAAATAGAGTGGCATGTGTATCAACCCAAACAATAATTTAATTGTAATGACGATAGTTTTACTTGCGTCAATGACTATTGTGTTTGTATTTGTTTAAGAAGTCTCTACAAGTGCGTCTATTAGTGTTTTCATTGTTTTAGCAATTATTCGTTGAGATTTTCCATCTAAACTAGGCAGTTCTCTCAATAAGGACTTCAGTTCAGGTTCGAGCTTGTCTTCTTGTGTTAGATGTATATTGTTTTCAACAATATCTTCTATACCTACATCTAGAGCATTTGCAACTGCAATAACCACTGACAATTTATAATCAACTTGCATATTACGCTCCATTCTTGAAACTACAGATTGTGCAATCCCCGCCTGATTTGCTAATTCTGTCTGATCCATCTGTTTCTGCTTTCTTAGAACAGCTATTTTGTTTCCATCAATCCATGTTGACACTGAAGTCTCCTCTGTTGTGTGTGATAGAGACTTGAGTGCCTTTTTTAATTATGTCATTTGAGATAAAATTATGCAAAGAGAGATATTCTATCTAAATTATAGTTGTTAATTAAAAATTCTAGCAACATCTTATTGCTAGAGGCTCTCTTCCGAGTTATTCAAAGAGCTAATAAAATTATGTCAAAAAAAATATTTCGCACGCTCCCTTTGCTACCCAAAAATGATGCAAATTATTTAAAAACAATTGAACTCATGCTTAACTTCCTCAATGATGAAATTTATCGAACAAGACAAGAATTTAATGAATGGATAGTGGATACATTCAGTTGTTCAAAAACATCAGCCAAAGGATATATTCAAACTCTATCCAGAATTGGGATGGTTGAACGCAAAAAACACAATCGCTTAGGTATTTCAGGTAGAGGGAATAAATTTTTTACTACTAAAAATACAGAAGAAAGAGCATTACTAGTTTTAGAAATATTAGTCGAGAACTATTACGGCTTCTCAGAGTTACTTACTTATCTGTATCAGAGTGAGAATGTTAAATTCAAAGAGATATTGCCTGCAATAGTGTCAGAGTACGATCTTAATATGACCTTGGATCTGCTTTCACAGCAGATTTACTGGGCAAGTGCACTGGGTTGTGTACAACAACTAGGACACAGACGAGAGTATAGCCTCACAAGTTTTGGTCGAACTGTGGTTGCTCAAATAGAAGTACCTGTAGCATCTCCCATGAGAGCAGACAGTAATCAAAAAAACTTAAAACAAAGAGTGCGCTGGGCTGCTAGACAAACTGAGAATCCCTCACAGTTTGAACAACTCATTGCTGATGTTTTTGATTATTTTGGGTACGATGTGATTCATGATGGGGGACGCGGCGAGACTGATGTGATTGTTGCCGCATTTTTGGGAAGTAATAGTTACTCGTTTATAATTGATACCAAAGCTAGAAAGGATGGCAAATTATATGAACTAGAAGTTATGACAATCAAGACTCACCAACGTAACAAAAATGCTGACTTCGCCATTGTAATTTCAGAGGAATTTGGTGGTAATAAGATTAAAACACATGCTCAAGAACATTCTATTCTATTGATGCCAACTAGCGTGCTTTCGGAGTGGATAGATATTCATGAGCGCACACCCTTGAATTTAATCGCATACAAGGACATTGTTGAACAAGTCGGATATGTCACGACTTTTCCGTCTAAGTTTCTAAAGCAAGTTAGTTTGAAAGATCGATACATTACTCTACTTCGTAGACTCATTAAGTTTCTAAGTCATGCTCAGAGAATTAATACGGGAATTCAGTGGACACCAGAACAAATTCATTCAAATTTGGCGATGGAGTATCATAATGAAATGTACAATTTGAATGAGGTAAACGAGGTACTGGATTTTCTCGCTAATCCCTTAGTTCATGCAATAATTAAAGAAAAAAATCAAATTACATTATGCTTGCATGAAGCCACACTTGAACAGATTATAAGTACAATTTTTGTGTCGGGAATCTCAAATCATACAAGATTTAGCCATTGAGTTTAAATATGTCATCAAGATCAGAAGCTGTGAGCCTATTCGTAAAAAAGTCAACAGACTTGATGCAACCATTGCTTCTAACCTATGGTCTAGCTGAGTTAGTCTACGAAATTTTACCTGACAAAGCTAAAGACGAACTTACTTTAGAAGATTTGGGATATGCTTATCGTATCAACACAAATCTGTCCCAAGAAATTTTATTAGAAATTGTTCAAACTACTACACTTCCCCACCTTATTCCCGCAATCTTGAAACCACTTACAAAATTACAACTAGAGAAAATTGAAGCTGGAACAGATAAAACTGAGATGATTTGGCGCTATGTTCCTCACAATTTCACAGGAGAAGTAATCAATTATTTCCCCATCAAGAAACAACCTACTGGAAGTAAACATATCTGGGATGATGCACGCTATCCAATTTGGGCGCATATTTGTTCTAATTTTGTGCGTGGTAAAAGCATGTCAAAAACCTATCCTTTAGCCGTACACATATGGCATGCTCATCAACAGTGTGATACCGCGAAATTACTGTTATTTCAATTAATGATAAAAGCTTTGACTGATTCAAGAAATGATCTCATAGACATAGAAGATATTTGGCTAAGTGAGGTGAAGCCTCTACTTAACTACGAAACTGGATTTGAAAAGTTATATTGGGGTAAGTCAGAGTCCAAATTATCGATGCTGTCTATAATTTCACCAGGTACTGTCAAGGGAATGGGGTCACAAGAAATAACAGACTCATTCTCACTTCGTCAACCTGCTGATTTCTGGCTAGCTATTTACCTGACTCTGGCTGGTTTTGTTCATTTCAGCTTTCCTTACACAGATGAGAAAGATGCTTTCGTTAATATCCCTGTTATAGGAGAAAGTTGTAAATATGTAGAACTACGCGAATTAGTCTCTATATGCCGACAGGATTACGATTTGAGAAGGTTATATTCTGTAGATGATATTTCACTTGATGTAATACATCTTCACCATCTTATACATTACTTTAATTTTATGGAATCTCGCCAAATAAATTTGAATCAATTCAAAATGCTTTCTTTTGAATATAAATACGTAAGCAGTCACATACCAGCAGGTCATCAATATTTTGGCATCATCACATGGGGTTTGCCGCATCATGATGAATATGTTATGTGGATAAAATATTTCTTCAAACAGATTCAGAATATTTTGCTGTCGTCTTCTATCGAAAAAACAGATTTCTCCGAATTACTACTAAGGTTTGTGCAATCTAGTTCAATTGATGATTGCCTCGCATTTTTGCTTGAATGGTATTCTCAGTCTTATGAAGATTACTCGCAAGCATCCTTTCCGATAGACTTGGTTAAACAGCTAGACAAAATATGCAAGAGAAGGGTTAACACAGCTATGGCGAAAAAGTACGCTGGAATTTTTGCGGATGCAGGCTTCCTTAGTATTGCTCGTGCTATCAACCATTGTACAACCTATGCACTTTATATTCAGAACGAAACAGATAAATCATATCCGTTCAAAATTCGCAAAGAATTGCGATATGACTTGTCACATGTTCGACATGATAAGGTTGCGTTTATAGATACACTGGGAGATTTTATTATTGATTATCAAGAAGAGAGCAGTGAGCTGAGAAAAAAGGGGCATATCAGGCACAAAGTGTCATTGGATGATGTCACAAGGATTATGATTCTTATTGATGAATTCGGAATAGAAATTGTTTCAAGATTGTTACTTGTTGCAGGTTACGCGACTCATTACCCAACTCAGCTACCTACAGATACAGAAGAAGGTGAGGTGTAAATATGAGACCTGCTTATTCAGTTTCATTTATGGCGAGAGCCACTTATAACTTACACGCTCTCAATAATGAAAAGAGTGAAGGAAACAAAGTTCTGATTCGTAATGTTGGATTGGTTGTGCCTAGTGAAAATAGTGACGAGTATGAACTTGCCAAAGTGAATGGCATAAGTGGCAACATGTTTAGATATATCTATTCAGGACACTTAGCGAATGTTGCTCAAGATATGAGTCTGAAAATCAGTAAAGCCTGTATTCAGCATCATCCTGAACGCATATGGGCGGATACTGAATTTCAAGATTTCTTGAAAGACAAACCCACTACCGATGAGATCTATGACCAAGTTTTAGGATGCACTGTTACAGACATTTGTGGAATGATGGCATTAGACAGTTCAATCCAAATAAAGCGACACTCCATGCTACATGCAGGATGGATATCAGGTTTACCTCACATTACGAAGTCTGAATTTCATCAGTTTCTGCGTGCTGAACCGAACGACCAATCATTAAAACCAATGCCTTTTACCAAAACGACAGCATCTGGTGTATATGCGATTGCAGTTCAAGCAGAAATTCCCCGTATAGGTTACAACGATAAGAGACAAGCTTACCCGAATAATGAAAAGATCAGTGTTAACCGTCAGGGAAGGTTTAAAGCATTACTACTCGCGCTTGCTTATTCTGTCTTACAACCATTAGGCGCAAGTCTCGCAAGTCAACTACCTCATGTGATAGGCGTTGAAGGCTTATTTATTGTATCTAGCTTACACACAAAAGCACCTCTTGTTAGCCCACTTATGAACGATTATAGAATGAGGGCTGAGAAACAACGGATTCTCATATCACAATTATTTGATCAACCTGAATCAATGACAAGTTACCCTTTTGAAACTGGAGAAGAGATGCTTGAACAGGTTTTGGAAATAGCTAATTATTTTGAGCCAGCAAAATATTATGAATCTGATCGCTGAACTTAAATTTATTACCACTTTTGCTTTGAAACCGTCTAATGTGACCCATATGAGCGGACGCACTTTACTCTTGCCCACACCCTACGCGATCAAGATGGCGTTAACCGATAGAGCGATTGTTCGATATGGTTATGAGAAAAGCAAAGAGATTTTCCCTGCTATTAGAGATCTAAATATTTCTTGGTCGGGACCCAGTGTAATAGGTGTGACGCAAATAACTGAACGCGGCTATCGCTTAGGAAAATCAAGTACTAAAGAGCAAGTCAAAATTCAAGAATATTGCACTTATTCAGGCTCTTTTTATCTCGCATTTGAGAACTATGAACAACATATTCAAGATGACTTGGTACAATTCATCACAATGCTCTTTCATTTGGGTAGAAGCAGTAGCGTGGTTAATTGTGAATTCCTGTATGTAGAAGTAGTAGTTGCTAACCAACAGTGGCTAAATTTGGGTGTGCCAGTTGATTATGCTCAAGCACCGCGTGGGATTGTGCAAAGAATGGATGATATGAAAGATAACATCACGCTGGATGATGTATCTACGTACAAATTCGAGTCGCGTGCACAGACACGATTACAGTATGACATCGTAATACCCTATAAAATGGCACATGCTTCAAGGAACTTTGTGGGGTATGAAAGAATTTATTCATGATACCAACATTGCTTCTTGAGTTTGATATTTGGTCTGAACAACCCATAAAGTTCAATGGGTTTTCAGGAGTAGCTTTGAGAGGATCACTTTTTCAAGCACTTGATATTTTGTATACTGGTAATGACCCTTCTTTTAACAATAGATATCAAACTGATCCGATACTGCATTTGCTAATGCGGAATGGTGGTATCGAAACAATAACAAAAAATACAGTTTCGCCATTTGTGATCCGTCCATCACTTAATGACGATTCTAAAAATCTAACATTTGGAATATCTCTATTTGGTCACGCGAGAAAGCTAGCATCTCATATCATTTCGGCAGTTGAGGCGATGGGCGTTATCGGTTTAGGGATTGAGCGTACCAAATTTGAGGTACATCACATAAGGCAAAAATTTGAATTAGATAACACATCCAAACACAGTCAGGATGAGCTTGATAATTCATGGGAAAGCCTCGTTGAATTTTCAGCTAGAACATCAATTACGAGCATTGCCTTAAATTTTCTAACACCAACGACTATTATTGATAGTAAAGAACTTTGCTTAGTACCTGAATTCAAATCTTGGTTTCATAGACTCCTTGAACGCATACTCCAACTAAAACAATTGACACAGAATAATAATTTATGGATTCCTGTTGAAGAATTACTTACAATTGCTGAAACAATAGCTATAGAAGAAGACAATACATTTCAGTTTGGCAGAGTAAAGTCGAAACGCTACTCTCGTAAAATTGTAGGTTTTCAAGGATGTGTGCACTATGAAGGGGAAGTTGCACCACTTCTTCCTTATATAATGGTAGGGGAGAGTGTGCATGTTGGGAAAAACACAGTTAAGGGCTGTGGAAGATATATAATTGAAAATTTAGATTAGACAAGATGCTATAGTTGTCCCTATAACGGATAATAGCATTATTGCCATTGCTACCCTCTTCGGTGATGTACTTGCAGTATCCATATAGTGGATAATATAAGTATGTCATCAAACAGGTTAAACGGCAATAATTATTTCGTCGATTATATTGTCCTTGTAATGGATTAAGATACCTCCATTATATCAATGAAAAAGAGACAGATAAAAGTTATCGCTTGCAGTGTCCTTATAGTGGACGGAGGTACCTTTACCCTGAAATAAAATATATCACTGAGGTTATATTTGTCAAACCTATCTTTGAAAGCGTTTGTAAGGCATCTTATGCACTTCCATTTTGATAAAGTTGCAACAAATGTGTTATATTTCTCTAGTACAATATGAAATTCACATGATATCAAGAATTTTGGAAAAGTTTAAGAGAGATAATTTCGTAATATTTGCAACCAAAAATAGTTTCAATATTACGAAATTACCATAGGTTTTAAACCCAGTGCCAAACTCTGTGACGTTCAGTGCCAATCTTTGTGACGTTTACCAAAGCTCATGGGCGACGTGGGAATTTGCCGAAGTCTGGTTTGCGCTTTTCGAGGAAGGCGTTCTTGCCTTCGCTACCTTCTTCGGTCATGTAGAAGAGCATGGTAGCATCCCCAGCCATCACTTGTACGCCTGTCTGACCATCGAGTTCGGCATTCAGACCTGCTTTGATAAAGCGCAAAGCAATCGGTGATTTTTCGAGAATTTCGCGCGACCATTGCAAGGCTTCGGCTTCCAAATCGGCTAATGGTACAACCGTATTGACCATACCCATTTTTTCGGCATCGGCTGCAATGTATTGACGGCATAAGAACCAAATTTCGCGTGCTTTCTTTTGTCCGATATGGCTTGCGAGATAGGCTGAGCCATAACCTGCATCAAAACTGCCAACAATCGGACCTGTTTGACCGTAAATAGCATTATCGCTACTGATGGTCAAATCACAGCAGACATGCAGAACGTGTCCGCCACCGATAGCATAGCCTGGGACGACTGCAATCACTGGTTTGGGGCAGTTGCGGATGTAGCGTTGTAATTGTAGGACGTTGAGGCGTGCGACACCATCATCGCCGACATAGCCTGCTTCACCACGCACGGATTGGTCACCACCTGCACAGAACGACCAGATGCCATCTTTGCTAGACGGACCGTTGGCAGTAATCCAAATCACACCAACTTGAGGGTCATACCAGCTATTGAGGAAGGCTTCGGTCATTTCGTCAATAGTCTTAGGACGAAAGGCATTGCGGATGTCAGGGCGGTCGAAGGCAATACGGGCGATGCCTTCTGCTTTATGAAAGGTGATGTCGTCATACTCGGTGACCTCTTGCCAATCGGCAAGTTTCATGAGGTCTTCGGTCTTGATTGTTGCTTGTTGCTCGGCTGTTGTTACCATAAAAATTTCTCCTAGTTATGGTTATTGCTATAAAATTTGAACCACGATGTCACGAAGAACGCGAAGAAATTTTCTCTGCGTCTTTGCGCCTCTGTGGTGAGTTCATAAATTGAGTTGCGAGATGTGCTCGTGTACTGCTTTCACGATGTCTTGTCGGCGTGCTTCATCGAATTTGCTATCAGTACAGACTTCGATGATGGTGCTTTGCTGACTGCCGACAACTGCGCTGAATACCTCTCGGAATTGTGTGCGTGCCTCGCGCTGACCTTCACGCGCATTAATCTGGACATAGTCTAAGCCATATAGCTTGGCACTATGTGAGAAATCAAGTCCATGTGGGGTGATGAAATACTCAGTGAATTCAGGGTCGTAATCACGAATGGGCAGACGATTGAAAATGCCACCACCATCATTGTTAATCAGCACAATCGTAATCGGCACACCACAGCGATGCACGGCGAGTAGACCATTCATATCATGATAAAAGGTGATGTCTCCGAAAATGGCGACGAGTGACTTATCAGGTCGGGCGACCCCTGCGCCGAGTGCGGTACTGATATTGCCATCAATGCCCGATGCACCGCGATTGGCATAGGTATAGATGCGCTTTTGCTGGGGCTTCCCGAATTGGTCAAGATGACGCACAGGCAAACTATTCCCGACAAAGAGGGTAGACTCATCAGGGATTAAATCCACCACATCATAGACCACTGCGCCATCGAAATACGCGCCTGTTTCGATTTCGTGGTCGATGGTGTTCCATGTCGTGTTTTCGAGTGCTGAGTACTGAGTGCTGAGTACTGAGGGTCGAGTAATAGGCTTAATCATATTTGTACCGAACTCAGGTCGAATTACATGAGTTACTAAATGACTATCATCAGACCACTCTCCACTCGCTGAGAAATGGATATAGTATTTGAGTTCACAAGACTCTATAAAATTATTTAGCCATTTTGATAGAGGAACATCACCAAAACGTACAATCACTTCGGGTTTCTTGATAGATTCTGTGTATCGTAGAAACGTTTCATAACCTCCAATCGCATCTCTGCTTCCAAAACGTGAACCCGAAACAGGATCAGCAAAGAAAGGATATTTTATTATCTCTGCATATTCTTCTATTTTCTCCGTATCAAAGAATGTATCATGTTCGGCGTTGATTCCTGCAATAACAATTCCCTTTGGATTTTGAAATGCCTCAAGGTAAGACACTTTACTCTCGATAGGATAGGTATGACTTGGATATCCTCGATTTCTATGGATTATGGTATGAGGATATTTACTGTTGTTTTGCTCAAATTCAACCATATCGCCCTCAATTGGAGTCGGCTCTAGGGGTTTGCGGAAGGGGAAGTTGAGATGTACCACCCCTTTTCGCAGTCCATTGGCGGTGGCATAGGCACGGTTGGCTGTCGTGCGTAAGTTGCGAATTGCTATCGCGGGCGGATTGGCTTCGGGCAATTGCATATCGACAAACCACAGCACAAAATCGCCGAACATCTTAATCTGGTCGATGGTCTGGTTTGCACCACTATGCCGTAATTCATGCGGACGGTCTGCGGTCAGGACAATCAAGGGCACGCGACTCTGATGGGCTTCGATGATGGCAGGGTACATATTCGCACCTGCTGTCCCTGATGAACAGACCAATGCCACAGGTGCATCACTAGCGAGGGCGAGTCCGAGCGCGAAGAACGACGCACTGCGTTCATCTAAATGCGAATAGACGGTGATGTCAGGGTGTTTGGCGAAAGCAAGCATCAAGGGGGTGTGTCGGCTACCTGGGGCAGCACAGACGGCTTTTAAGCCAGAGCGAGCGAGTTCATCAACGAAAATTTGTCCCCATAGGGTGTTGCGATTAGGCATGAGTCACCACCAGAAGATTTTGAACCACAGAGGCACAAAGGCTCAGAGAAAAAAGTTTCAAGTTCTGGGTTCTGTGTTCTGAGTGCTGAGAGAAAAACATGATGTTTCTACTTTCCTTACTGAATTGCTGAGACTAGGTATTTTTAGGGTCAACAGAGCGACGTAGTCCACCAATGATGCGCGATGTTTCAGTAGCTAAGTTCATGAGTTGTTGAAATTGTGTATTACTCAAATAACCAATATCAGATGCAATGTAGAGTTGACTGCGTACTTCGGCACAAGATGCTTTGGCAATGACTAAGAAGCGATGGAAATCGGCTTGACTGCCTCGTTCAAATCCTTCAGCGATATTCGACATAACCGAGACTGATGCGCGTCTGATTTGGTCACGTAATCCATAGTCTTTGCTAAATTGACCTTGACTGGTGATTTTGTAAATTTGTTTAGTCAGTTCTCTTGCTTTCTGCCACGCAATCAACTCTTCAAATTTGTTTACGCCCATTTCACTTACTCCCTGCTTTTTACTCAGAACCCAGCACTCATTGCTCAGAACTATTCTTTTGTTTCGTGCCTTCGTGGCTAAACAATACCTAATGCTGAGAGCATCGGTGTAAATTTCAAGTTAATCTCATCCCACTCTTTCTGAGGGTCACTATCAGCGACGATACCCGCGCCAGCATAGAGCCACACGCGCTGATTTTGTGCCACAGCAGAGCGAATCGCCACGCCGAACTCACCATTTAAGTCACGGTCAATCCAACCGACAGGGGCAGCATACCAACCACGCGGAACAGGTTCGTATTCTCCGATAGCTTGCATGGCAATCTCACGCGGTTGACCACCCAATGCAGGGGTTGGATGCAAGGCTTCCACAATCAGAATGATGCCATCATCTTGCTTGAGAGTTGCCGAAATTGGCGTATGAATATGCTGAATATTGCTCAAGGTCATGATGCCTGTCTCACCAATGGTGATACTCTCTGATAGGGGAGCTAAGGGTTCACGGATACCATCAATCACCACTTGATGTTCATAGCTATCTTTGGGACTATTCAGCAAGGCTTGACCATAGGCTTCATCTTCTTCGGCGGTGTTACCGCGTTGGATACTGCCAGCCAATGCCATCGTCTTGAATTGTGTGCCTTTGACAGAGGCTAATAACTCAGGGGTTGCACCATAGAAAGCACTATGCGGACGTGGCTCGAACAGAAAGCGATAAGTATCAGGATATGTCTCTGCTAGATAATCAAGTGCGCCATCGGTATCAATCGCTTGTTTGAAGCGCACTTCTGCCACCCGTGATAAGACGACTTTATCAAACTCGCCATTTTTCATGCGACGAGTCGCATCCGTTAGATGTTTTTCCCATGTATCGTAAGGCATTGGATAATCAAGTGCGATTTGTTCTGCTTTGTGTGATGCTTCCGATGAGTAGGTTTGTAATTGAGCAATCTTGGCTGAGAGTGCCTCCTTGAGGTCATCCAACATGCCTAAAGGCGGTTCACCATAATCAATATGAGCATTAATCGAAAGCCATGTGGTATCACCAACACGCACCATCTGATAATGTGGCAAGACAAAATGCGCTGGTGGAAAATCTGACCAGGCGACATCAGGGATAAAATCATCACGGAAGCTGAATCCACCAAAGAGACGCGGTGTGGCTAGTGCTTCTTGTTCGTCTAGCACTTTAGCATCAGCGAATAATTCTAAGGCATGATAACGAATCGTCTCGAAGCGGTCTTCGCCATAAGCCATAATATCTAGCGCGACACCGATGCCAGCGAACGCCACATCATCACGCGCATTTTCCCAATAGAAGCGTTCGCCACCACGCCCTGAGCGCAAGAAATCGGCAAGGCTTACATCAGGGCAGGGGAGATGTGTGCTAATCAAGCGACCATATTGAGCAGGGAGACTCGTAAAGGTTGTGTTATCAGGATTGCTCATCATGCACCTGCTTCGATGTCGTAATTGACACTGTTGAGTAAGAGAGGCACGAGTGATTCCATGATGCGCTCTGGATTGGGTTCGCCTGTATAGACCCACTGAATCACCACGTTATAGATTGCGCCCATCCACGCATGACTGACTACGTCACAATCAACGGCTTGGATGTCACCGATTTCAATCGCTTCTTCTAAGTATGTGCGGATTAAACCAGCAAAGCGGTCTGTGACTTCCATGCGCTTTTTCTCGAAGACATTACCGAGTCCGACAGCTTGTACCAGCAAAATCTTGGCAGGTCGTCGATATTTGCCGAAAGTTTCCAGCACGGCTTCAATCGCTACTTGCACGCGCCTCATGCCAGCAGGTTCGGCTTCAATCGCTTCGGTGACATTGCGCTCAATCAAATCAGCAAATTGGTCAACTAGCGAGATGAAGAGTTTCTCTTTGTTAGGGAAGTGGAAGTAAATCGACCCCTTCGACGAGGCAGATTCATCGGCAATTTCATCAAGATGCGTGTCGTAATATCCCTTGCGACTGAAAATATCCATCGCCGCATCAAGGATTCTATCGCGTGTATTTTTAGGATTTTCGGTCATGTGTGTGAAAAGTCTCACAAATAGACTGACTGGTCAGTTTAGTATAGCACAATCTACTACTCTGTATAGTTAAATCGCGCAACTTTTAATAAATTTTAAATGTTGTGAATAGATAACAGAATCATTTGTTTTAGCAAGCATTTTTGTGATGTAAAAAATATTTGACTCAAAGTAAAAAATATCGTACTCTTTGTATAGTATATTTTACTCAAGTTGTGTGAGGATAGTGCTAGTGGATGAGATGTCATTCAAGGAGAAGACGATTACAGTCACGCTCATCAATTTTTCGCTGATTCTGATTTATGTTTTATGGCGACTTCGGCGGATGCTTGCCACAGATACCTTTGTAGCGGAACGCATCTTTAATTTATGGGGATGGGTTATCTTTTTTGCAGTGGTCGTCAGCATCATTGCGATTATCCTCGCTAATTTTGGTCTGACGCTTCTAAAGGCTATCAATGAGAACAATCCGAATCCTGAAATTGATGATTTTGAGGATGAGCGTGACCAACTGATTGACCTGCGTGGGACGCGCATCACGTATAGCTTTTATTCCTTTGGTGTGCTGATAGCAATGCTGACATTTGTACTCGGACAATCGGCTTTGGTGATGTTCACTGTGCTGATGGTTGTGGGTTTGGTGGCACAAATTGCGGGGGATGTCACGCGCTTAGTCTTATATCGGCGAGGGTTTTAGCATGGGGCGGATTACGAATAACATCAAAACCTTGCGCTTCCTCAATGGAGAGATGACTCAGAAAGACCTTGCGAAGCGTGTGGGGGTCACGCGACAGACGATTCTCGCCATCGAAAACGATAAGTATTCGCCATCGCTCGAAGTCGCTTTCAAAATTGCATTGATTTTTGATGTGCCATTGGAAGAAGTCTTCACTTATGAGGCGGATGAAACCGATTAAATAATCACTATCTAAAAACATCATAACACCGCATCGGCTGATTGTTTTCACAATCTGGCAACTATTGAAATTGTCAACTAACAAAAGAGGAGAGAGGCAACATGAAACAAGCACGCAAACGAAAATTATCTATTTCGAGGGGGCAATGGAGCTTGCTCGGACTGCTCATTTTACTATGTGTTGTCCCTGTTATCGGAGGGAGTGTTCGACTGATACAACTGGCAATTGGGGTTGAAATTACACCTGATAATGCACGCTTCTTTGCATCACCTGTGCCTGTCGTCGTTCACATTATCAGTTCTAGTTTGTACTGTGCTCTGGGCGCAACGCAATTCATTAAAGGCTTGCGTCACTGGAAACCACGCTTGCATCGTTGGCTAGGGCGCATCTTGTTACCAGCAGGGATACTATCTGCGCTATCAGGCATCTGGATGACATTGTTTTATCCCTTACCAGAACTGGATCGTGGTTTGCTGTCAATTTTCAGACTCATTTTTGGTGGCGCGATGGTGGTCTTCCTATGTGTGGGCTATCTCGATATTCGCCGACGCAACTTCAAAGCCCATGAAAAATGGATGATGCGTGCTTATGCGATTGGCTTAGGGGCAGGCACACAAGTTTTTACACTCTTGCTAGGGATGCTGATTTTAGGGGGCATGACACCATTTTCTAAAGCAATGCTGATGCTGGCTGGTTGGATGATTAATTTACTGATTGCCGAATATTTCATCCGACGTAAACCGAGCAAAAAACGTCAATTACAAATTCGTCCACAAATACAGAGCTAACTATCTCAGGAGACATTATCATGAAAAACACGAATAAGCCTGCACTCTTATCAACTCTATGGATTTTCGTTCTGCTAAATATGCTTTTTCGGGATATACACCAGTTGGCGCATCCAGGATTTTTGGAAGAAGCGATGGTCGGGGTATCTGAAGAATTGCTGCTCTTCGCTGGCATTGTCTTAGAGGTTCAGATTGCTATGGTTGTCTTGTCGCGGATTTTGCCATACCAGTACAATCGTTGGGCAAATATCATCGTTGGGATTGTCTTCATTGGGGTGATGGCGAGTTTCGGTGTGACCGATTTAGATGATATGTGGTTTTTGGCAGTCGAAATCCTTGCTCTGCTGAGTGTCGTTTGGATAGCGTGGCGTTGGCGTGAACAAGCATCTGAGGCACAATCGGCGTTATCCCCAAGTTTTGGCTGAGCACAGAGTAGAAGCAATTCTCCGAATCATCATAAGGGAGAGTTTCAAGCTCTCCCTTACATGCAATTACCCTTTGTGAATCTATCAATTTCAAAGTCTTCTAGCACGCATTGATGCTAAGTAAGCCATATCGCTTGACTTTCACCCTACTGGAAAGTGTAGTCTAAAATGAGGTTTCGTCATCGAAATTTGGTCTACAATAATGCAAAGCACAGAAATAAGAACAAATCGAAGAGGGAAACATCGTGGAATCGTTTGAAAGTATGCTGACAGGTGGACATCCGAATTCGCTGGGCAAAACGGTAGAGGTTGTAGAGTTGGTTTTAGCGGATTCATCACGGGTTGAAGAGCTATATCAATGTTATTTTTCACAGGATGAAGTTGTGCGCTTGCGAACCTCGAATGCTATGAAGCGACTCTGGCGAGACCAACCTGACCTCATTGTTCCATACATTGACCGTTTTATCGCACAGGTTTCTCAGATTGAACAAGCATCCGCACAATGGACACTGGCGCAATTATTCAATGAACTTGATGCTCATCTGAGTATAGAGCAACGTCAAGAAGCGACAACCATTCTCAAGCGCAATCTCACTCAGACGAATGATTGGATTGTTATCAATAATACGCTCGAAACATTGGGGAAGTGGGCAACAGATAATCCTGCATTGAAAAACTGGTTAAAACCGCATGTTGAGCGTTTTTCGGGTGATAGTAGAAAATCTATCGCTAAAAAATCAAGTAAGTTGGCGAAAACTTTGTATGGGGCTTAGTATCGATCCATAAGTTTAAGTATGGTTGCTTTGTACATTAGGACATCCCGTTGGATGTCCCTACGAAACACTGTAGTGATGTGAAACCATATTTCTGAAAGCATAGATTAAGGGTTTACAGATTTTTCATGATATGAAAGGAAATTCTCATTGTGAGAATTCAGCATTTTATCTTCAACTTTAACTGGATGAAACAATGCGATTAAACTATTTTGTAGATGGTAAAACGCATACTGTCGAGAAGGCATCAAAGCAACAAATATTTGAAGTCATTGCAAAAATTGCAAGTGATACAATCCATCATGTACATATCTTTTTTGATATAGGTTCATTGTCTATTATTGGTGGACATAGCGAGAGGTTAGCAATTATTGCCAATAATATTCAAACTAATGGCAATATCATTACAGGACTTTTGACTGACCCTAATGTAAGTGATTATGATATAAAAATGGATTTTCTAGACGAAGATGGTTATCCAAATAATAATTTTCAACTCTATCAAACTGTGCCAAAAGAAAAAGGTTTTAAAGTTATCCGACATTTTCTAGTTGAGGAAGAGATGCCTTCTGAGGCTCTTTGGACAAAAAGGTATCGTTGACACTCTATATTATCAATGAATAGTTTCTTTGTGCCTTCGCGTCTTTATTGCCTTTGCGTTAAAGACTTAGACTAGCTAAAAACAAAATCCCCCTCAAAATAATGAAGGGGATTTAGAACGCAAAATTTTAGCCCTCAATCAGCAAAGTTTCAGGGTCTTCGATGAGGTCTTTGATTTTGACCAAGAAGCGCACGGCTGAACTCCCATCCACGATACGATGGTCGTAGGTCAGTGCCATGTACATCCACGGACGAATCACAATTTCGCCATCAACCACCACAGGGCGGTCTTTGATACCATGCAAACCGAGAATGCCGACTTGAGGATAATTCAAAATCGGTGTGCTCATCAATGAGCCGAAAACGCCACCATTGGTGATAGTGAATGAGCCACCGCGCAGAGCCTCAATCGGTAGGGTGTTATCCCGTACTTGAAGCGCGTAAGATTTGATTTGTTGTTCAATCGCTGAGAAGCTCAAACGGTCAGCATCGCGCAAGACAGGCACAACTAAGCCTTCGTCACTGCCGACAGCGATACCAATATCGTAGTAATATTTGTCAATGACATAATCACCTTCAATTTCGGCATTTAAGCGCGGGAAGGCTTTTAATGCGCCGACCACTGCTTTCACGAAGAAAGAATTCACACCAAGGCTAACACCATATTTCTCTTTGAACGCTGCTTTACGACGACTGCGTAGTTCCATGACTGCGCCCATATCGACCTCTTGAAAAGTTGTGAGCATGGCAGCCGTTTGTTGGGCATGGACGAGATTCTTGGCAATTGTGCGACGCATCCGTGACATTTTATTGCGGTCTTCGTCATCGCGTAAATCACGTTGTACGACATCTGCTTTGGCTGGTTTGCTAGCAGGTTTCGGTGCTGGCGTAGGAGATGCTGTCGCTGGTGCTTGTGATTTGCCATCAATGTAGGCTTGGACATCTGCTTTATCGATTTTGCCATTGGCTGGCACTTGGCTGAGGTCGATGCCGTGTTCGCTTGCCATGCGTTGCGCGACTGGGGTGGCTTTGATGCCATTGTTGCTTGCTGGGGCAGTGGCAGTTGGTTCAGGTGATGCGACATGTTCAGAGCTTGCTTGTGGGGTAGGGGCAGATGATGCGACTGCGCTACCGTTAGACTTTAATTTAGCGAGCAGTTGTCCTGCGACCACATCTTCTTCTTCACCAGCCACAATCTCGGATAAAACTCCTGATTGTTCGGCGGTAACTTCTAGCGCGACTTTGTCAGTTTCAAGTACGACGAGGACATCGCCTGTATCGACGCTATCGCCGACATTTTTTAGCCATTCGGCAACGGTGGCTTCAACAACGGATTCGCTCAATGGGGGTACAACAATATCGACCATGGTGTGTCTTCCTCTCTCAGGATGGTTGTTGTGCAACAATTTCATCGTTTCAATTTTGTAGGGACGCATCAGCGTATGCGTCCGTCGTGCAGTCAGTCGGTGGGATACGCCGATCCCACCCTACATATTAATTATGATTTATCGTTCATTTATGCTTTGGCTGGGGTGTATCGGTCTCGAAATCCCAATCGAAAGCGTATTCGGTAATCATAGCTTGGTTGATTGCCCATGCGGTTTTACTACCTTCGGCTGGGCTGGAACTGCGTCGGCGACCTGAATAATTGACAGGTGTTCCCATACCGACAATTTTCTTGAGACGATAGCCCATGTATTCCCATGCGCCCATGTTTTTAGGCTCTTCTTGTGCCCAGACAATTTGGCTCACATTTGGATAGTGGTCGATGACAGCTTCGAGTTCCTCAACAGGCAAGGGATACAATTGCTCAACGCGCACAATCGCCACATCAGGATATTGCTCACGATAGTCTGCGCTGACCAAATCATAGTAGAATTTTCCGCTACAGAACACAAGGCGTGTTACATCATCTGGATTGACATCTGGGTCATCCAGCACAGGCATCCATTTGCCGTCGGTGAGGTCGGTCATGCTTGCCATCACATGCTGAGCACGGAGCAAACTCTTCGGTGACATCACGATGAGTGGCAGTGGGTCGCTATCTAATAGGAGGGCTTGTCGGCGTAGCAGATGGAAATACTGTGACGCTGTCGTTGGATTGACAATTCGCATGTTGGTCTTGGCTGCCATCGACAAGAAACGTCCCACACGTCCGCTAGAGTGGTCAGGTCCTGCGCCTTCGTGACCATGTGGCAGTAGCATCACCAATGAGGGGGTATCGCCCCATTTTTCGCGTGCCGAGGTGATGAATTCGTCTATGATATTCTGTGCGCCATTGACGAAATCGCCGTATTGAGCCTCCCAGATGACGAGTGTATCTTTTGATTCGACGTTGTAGCCATATTCAAAGCCGAGTACGGCTTCTTCTGAGAGTGGGCTGTTGTGAATCTCGAATGAAGCCTTCGCTTGTGGGAAAACTTGTAAGGGTGTGAGTTCTTCGCCTGTATCTTTATCGTGTAAGACAGAATGACGGTGGCTGAATGTACCCCGTTGGACTTCTTGCCCTGTGAAGCGAATCGGAATGCCATCCGCGAGGATAGTGGCAAAAGCAAATTCTTCCGCGCCAGCCCAATCAATCACTTTTTCATCAGGCTCATTGAGTGTGGTGCGACGATTAAGAATCGTCTTCTTGAAGCGTGTACTATAAAAATTGAAGCCTTCGAGGACACCGCGTAAGCCATCATTGAGTGCTATGAGGGAATCAGCATCAATACTGGTATTGGTTTTGCTTGCAATTCCTTGTTCAGGTTCTTCCATATTGAGGTCGGCGATACCTGCTTGGCTTTCTGCCATGCTTTCGTAGATTGATTGTAAATTTTGTGTTGCCTCTTCGACCAGTGTATTAGCAACACCATCCGTAGTATCGCCACGCTGAACGAGTGTGTTCGCCCATAGTTGACGGGCAGTATCGTGACTACGTACAATCTCATACATTTTGGGTTGGGTGAAACCTGGTTCATCCAGTTCGTTATGACCATAGCGACGATAGCCTACGAGATCAATCAAGAAATCTTTCTCGAATTCGGTGCTGAATGCGACTGCCAAGCGTGCAACTTCGATACAGGCAGCAGGGTCATCGGCATTGACGTGTACAATCGGCACACCAAAACCTTTAGCGAGGTCACTGGCATAGAGTGTACTGCGTCCATCTTCTGGGAGAGTGGTGAAGCCTAGTTGATTATTGGCGATGATATGCAATGTACCACCGACTGCAAAACCTGGGAGTTTGCTCATGTTGAAGGTTTCTGCGACGATACCCTGACCAGGGAAGGCAGCGTCCCCATGAACGAGAACTTGCAAGGTCGCGTGTGGGTTAAATTCAGGTGCGCCCGCGTAATGACGTTTGGTCGCAGCCGCGCGTGCCATACCGACCACGACAGGGTTGACTGCTTCTAGGTGGCTCGGATTCGGTGACATCTTGAGCGTGAGGCGTGAGTCAGGCACATTGTATTCTGCGCCTTTATGATATTTCACATCATCGACTGTCCAGCCAATGGCTTCGTTTTCGCCAGCCCGTGCGCGTGTATCAGTGAATTCTGCAAGAATTGTCTTGTAATCACGGTTCATAATGTGGGCGAGGACATTCAAGCGTCCGCGATGTGCCATGCCGATGAACATGTCGGTGGTATCGGTGCGCGTGGCATACTTGACGATTTCATCCATCATCGGCACCATCATATCAAGTCCTTCAATCGAGAAACGATACTTGGTCGGGAAGGTACGCTGTAAGAAGTGTTCCATCGTTTCGACTTCGATCAGTCGTTTGAGTAGTGCCACACTCTCTTCGGCTGAGCCTTCATAACGATAACGACGTGATTCAATTGCTTCGCGCAACCAACGACGCTCATCGGTGCTATGGATGTGTTCGTTATCCCAGCCAATTGAACTGCTATAAATATCGCGGAGTTCTTGCACGACTTCGTAAGCATTGTTGGCTTGTTGTGCGAGTGTGCTATCGGTGACGAGTGTTGCAGGGAGTGCTCTGAGGTCATCTTCGGTGATGCCATGCGCTTCGGGATAGAGTTCGGGGTCATCAGGTGGTGCATAACCGAGTGGATTCAATTGTGCGCCCAAATGCCCAAATTGACGAATCGCCTGTACGAGATTGGCTGCGCCGACAACTTTGCGGAGGTCAACGGAATCGCTAATCGGTGCGCCATTGCTCGCATGTTCTTCACTCAATTCCTGCACGAGACCTGCTGGCAACCAATTGCGGAAGAATTCGGCAGTTTTAGCGTCTACCGATTCAGGCTCAGAGAGATAGCGTTCGTATAAATCGAGGACGTAACCGAAGTTCTGTCCTGTAAAATCTTTTGCGGAAACCATCGGGTTTCTTATGCCCCTTATTATCTGTTGTGTATGTTCCATTAGATTAACACAAAGTAAGCAGAGATGTAGGCAAGAATTGTAATAATTTCAGGTGAATAGCAAAATTAGAGCCTTTGATAAGTCGTTGGGAATATTCTAGATTGTTTGTTCGGACTCAAGTTGCATTGGCTTGATGATGTGGGATGGTGATGATGAATTCTGTGCCTTTGCCGACAATGCTATCCACTGTGATAGTCGCTTGATGGTCATCAACAACTTTTTTGACAATGGCTAAGCCCAAGCCTGTGCCACCCGTTGCAGGTCGGCGTGAGGGGTCAACACGGTAGAAGGGGTCGAAAATATGCTTGATTTTATCAGGTGGAATACCCATGCCACTGTCTTTGACACAAATCACGTAGTCATCTGCTTGCTGGACAAGTGATACGATTGTTGTTCCATCTGCATCGCTGTAATTGAGGGCATTCTGAATGAGATTCGTCAGGACACGTTCCCATAAGTTGGCATCGCCTGTGATAATCGCTTGTGCTTCAATTTGTGAGACACTTAGCTTTATTTTGCGCTCGTCAGCAACAATTTGGAACTGTTCCACTGTTTCCTGAACAATAGGCACGAGGTCGAAAGGATGCTGGCGTTTTTCGGCGATTTCCATCCGCGAGAGGGTCAAATTATCATCCACCATTTGTTCAAGATGATTCGCTTGATGACGGATTTTTTCGATGCGGGTAGATGCTTTGTCAGGGGATGGGTCACGCTCAAGTAGATAGAGATTGTTGTGAATGATGCTCAATGGGGTACGGAAATCGTGCGAGATACTACTCACCATGAATTGCATCATTTTGAGACGCTCTTGTTGAAGCAAAAATTCGTTCCGTGTATTCTCGAATTGGCGACGACGGTAACCAACAGCAACGATAAAAGTAGTACAAATGGTCACGAAGCCTACAAGGTCAACAGCGATACCCGATGGCATTGATGGGGTCATCCATATGGCAAAGACCGCGATGACGATAATTGCAAGGACACCCATTAAGCCTGTCATGGAAGCGGATAAGAAAATAGAAGCAACCAATGGTGACATCAACACATAGACAATTTCGATATGGGGGGGACGCGAATTTAAGGCTATCAAAAAGACGATTATAAAAATCGCAATGTTGATAAGGAAGATTGTGCCATAATACCAGCCATGACTTATAGAGAAATAGACCACAGCACTTGCGAGGATAGCGCAGGTGGTGGCTAAAACAACATTGTTCCAATTGCCTGTTAAAACACCACTCAACAAGATAGTGCTCAATACAATGGGGACGAACGCATTTAAGATTTTTCGTGATAAGGCAAGGCGTTCAGTTCTCTCATCTTCGGTGAGGGCTAACTGTTGTAAAAACTGATGAATCGTTGATTGCACTTTTCCTATCACAGTGGTGGGAATCCTATTTATAAACATTACGCAACTATTATCATATGTCATTTGTGATGGTTTGTGCATTGAGGAAAGATGTGAAATTTCGATGTGTTGTTTTGAATCAGTGGAGCAACACCTTAAAACTTATATAATTTTACGTTGGAATCTTAGCATTCCCTGTTATATTAGGGTCTTAACAGACCATATGACTGATCTACAGACACTATCAAAGGATATATCAATTTCTATGACCATCAACACCATGTCACACGATGATTTCAACGCCTTGGCGGATTTTCTCTTCCCTGATGTGACCCAAACCCCTGCCGATTTAGAGGCGCAATATCCACCACGGGACTTGCCAGAGGACGCATGGGTTAGTCGCTTTGCGCCGAGTCCGACAGGCTTTATCCATATTGGCGGTATTTTTGCAGGTCTGCTCAATAAAGTGATGACTCGCGCTACAGATGGCGTTTATATTTTGCGCGTGGAAGATACTGACCAACAACGCGAGATTGAAAAGGGCACAGAACAAATCGTGGAGGCATTGGAGCGTGTAGGTTTATTGCCTGATGAAGGCTTAACGCAATATGCGCCTCTTGTGCAAGAGGGTAAGTATGGTCCTTATATCCAGAGTGAACGCTTACATCTCTATGCGGTTTATGCCAAGCACATGGTCGCTAATGGCAAAGCCTATCCGTGCTTTTTGACCAGCGAAGAACTTGACGACATTCGTAATCAACAAGAAAAACAGAAAATGCGCCCAGGTGTCTATGGGGTGTGGGCGAAAAGTCGCAATCTGACAATGGCAGAGATTCAAGCGCGTGTTGAAAAGGGTGAGGATTATGTGATTCGCCTCAAAGCCCCTGCTGGTACAGACGAAAAAGTGACTGTCCATGATGAAATCCGTGACCGTCTCGATTTGCCAGCGAATGATATGGATGCTGTCTTGCTCAAGTCGGATAAATTCCCGACCTATAATTTCGCGCATGTAGTTGATGATTACTTGATGCGATGCAATATTGTCATGCGTGGTGATGAATACATTCCGTCTTTGCCATTGCACGTTCAGATTTTGGATTACGCAGGGATTCCACGCCCGAAATACGCTCATTTTGCACCGATTGCGAAGATGGAAGGCGACTCGCGGCGTAAAATATCGAAGCGTAAAGACCCCGAAGCGGCGATGTCTTACTACTATGAGAATGGTTATCCGCAAGATGCGATTCTGGAATACTTGCTCAATCTGGCGAATTCTGCCTTTGAAGATTGGCGCGTGGAGAATCCTGATGCACCGATGCTCGATTTTCCGTTTGAGGTGAGCAATATGGGACGTGCGCCTGCGCTCTTCGATATGGAAAAATTGACCAGTGTCAGCAAAGAGATTATTGCCAACTTCACAGCACAAGAAGTCTATCAGCAAGCAGTAGTTTGGGCAGAAACATCCGATACAGAGATGGCGACTTTACTCAAGCAAGATGAAGCCTACAGCATCCGTGTCTTTGATATTGAACGGGGTGGCGACAAACCACGTAAAGACCTCGCTAAGTGGGATGAAATCGAACAATATTACGGGATGCTCTTCGACACATTCTATGATGCCTATGTGCCAGCAGGCTATACCGATGCCCCCGATCTCAAGTCAGAGGATATGGTGGCGTGGTTGGATTATCTGATTGAAACGACTCCGCAAATGCTCTCGGAAGAGAAAACAGACTGGATTAATCGGATGCGTGACTATGCAACAGATAATGGCTATGCTAAACGGGGCAAAGATTACAAAAAAGACCCTGATGCCTACAAAGGCATGTTCGGTGATTTGATGATGGCTTTCCGCGTGGCTTTGACAGGTAAAACACAAACGCCTGACCTCTATGAGATGGTTCAGACGATGGGTGTAGAACGCACGGTTGGGCGTTTCCAGAAAGCACGCGATTATTTTGCATCGTAAGTGACGACATCGACACCAATAGGGAGGTACAGTCGTGCCTTCCTCAGCAGTATCCTCGCATTCTCATCCATACTAACTGCCAGCCAGTGTCCACTACGAACATGCCATAGTAAACTGCCTTTTGGTATACGCTCAAGTGGATAAAAACGAAGGGCAATCGCTAGTAACAGTAAAATCAACATCAAGACAAATCCTCTATATCTTAGTTGAATTTACTGTATGAGATGCTGACTATCATGCAAAGATACTACGCGCAGTCACCAGAATTTGGAAAAATAGTAACGGATTCTCGCATGAAGCAAATTCTTACAACTTTCTTAAAGTTTCTCACATTGAGGAAAGATTGAGAGTTGTGATGCGTCCAATGACTATATCCGCAAAATAGTTTTAGTGAGTGAATGCAATGGCTGATAAGATTATCATGTACGGGGCAGATTGGTGTGGTGATTGCCGTCGTAGTAAAGCATTTTTTGATGAACACAATGTTGACTACGACTATATCGACATCACAGACAATCAAGAGGCTGTTGACTATATTACCGACTTGAACGATGGTCAGCGTCGCATCCCGACGATACTCTATCCTGATGGCACAATCCAAATCGAGCCAAGCAATGCCGAAATGGCAACAGCAATTGCGCCACAAGATGACAAAGTGATTGTCTATGGTGCGACATGGTGTCCTGATTGCCGTCGCGCCAAGCAATTCTTCACGGATAATCATGTCAATTTCGACTGGATTGACATCACCGATAATGATGAAGCCATTGCCTATGTCGAAGAAGTCAACAATGGTAACCGAAGCATCCCGACGATTATTTATCCGAACGGGACAATTCAGGTTGAGCCATCCAATGCTGAGATGGCGGAAGCTGTTGGCATCGTCAAGCAAAATAGCAATAAAACCTACGATGTGATTGTTGTCGGTGGTGGTCCTGCTGGGCTGACAAGTGCGATTTACACATCGCGTGAAGGCTTGAGTACGCTCATTGTTGATGCTCATAGCCTCGGTGGGCAAGTGGCAATTACACAAGTGCTAGATAACTTCCCTGGTTTCCCGATGGGCATCTCTGGCGCACAATTTGCTGATGATATGGAACAGCAAGCCCGTCGTTTTGGCGTGGACATCGTACAAGGTGAACCAATCGCTCACATCAGCCGTGAGAACGACATCATTACCGTCACGGCCCAGAGTGGGCAAACCTTTAAGGGACGGTCAGTGATTGTAGCAACAGGTAGTAAATATCGTCGCTTGAATGTCGCAGGAGAAAGTGACCTCATCGGGACGAATGTTCACTTCTGTGCTACCTGTGATGGTGCGTTCTACAAGGATAAGGATATTGTGGTCGTTGGTGGTGGTAACAGTGGCTTTGAAGAAGGCTTGTTCCTTGCTGATAAGTTCGCTAAGTCCGTGACCATCGTCGAATATATGCCAGAAGTCAAAGCCAGCCAAATCTTGCAGAACGAAGTCGCTGAAAAAGACAATATCAGCGTCGTGACCAATCATGCGGTGCAAGAGTTTGTGATTTCAGATGGTCGCCTTGACCATATCGCTGTTCAAGACCGTGCCACAGGTGAGATGTTGCAATGGCAAACTGATGGTGTCTTCGTGTTCATTGGCTTGTCACCGAATAGCGCATTTTTGCCTGAGACTATCGAACGTGACCAGTGGGGCTTTGTCATTGCGGATGATAAATTCCAGACAAGCCTAGATGGTGTATTTGTCGCAGGGGATGTGCGTGTTGGTAGTACCAAGCAAGCTGTCTCGGCAGCAGGAGAAGGCGCGACGGCTGCGATGATGGTGCGTCAATATTTGACCTCACATCCGATGAAAGACAACTCGGTTGTAGATGAAGAATTGGTCGCTGTTGGTGACTAATTGACCTCAACAATAATGGGGATGACTGATAGTTATCCCCTGATTTCCTCATAATTTGACCTCGCTATCGCAATCATAAAAGTCATTGTAAAATCGTCTCCAATAGATTAAACACTTAAAAATCTAACTAGGGGAGACAAATCATGACTCGTAAATTACTTGTTTTGCTTATCATTTTGAGTTTGGCATTGGTCGCATGTGGGGGGCAAGCTGACGATAGCGATACGAGTGACGATAATACTGATACTGTCACTGAGACAAGCAACACAGACGAAACAACTGATACCGACACAGATGAGTCCGATGAAGCGATGGACGACACAGACGATTCTTCTGATGACAATATGGATGACTCTGACAGTGAAATGGATGATGTCGCAACAATTGAGGTCGATAGTAGTGACCCTGTGAGTGTGACTCGCGCTTTTTGGACAGAAATTTATGCTGGTAATGGCGAACTAGCTGCAACTTACGTCTGCGAAATTGATATTGCTGGCATCGACAATGAAGACTTGGGCATGATGTTTGGTGCGGTCAATTTAGGTCCTGTGGAGATTGATGTGTCAGGCTTGGAATACGAACTCATCAGCCAAGAGGGTGGTAATGCCGAAGTTGAAGTGACAGGCGAGATACTCTTTGGTGTGGCAGGAACAGAACAGATGACACCAGCCGACTTTGATTCGGTTACGATGACATTAATTGATGAAGATGGTTGGAAAATCTGCACGGATACGAATTAGTGTTTATCAAAACGGTTGAGATAGGTCTCAACCCTACGCAAAGTCCTATGAAATGAGGTTTTACGTAGAGGAGGGTCTCTCCGTGCTCTCCTGAAAATTACCTGAAATCAATTCGGGAGGATACACAATCCTCCCAATATGTGGTTTGGTTAGTAACCCAATTTGAGGACGACTTCTGAGAGGCTATCGGGGCTACCGACGAGGGTTACTTCATCAGTAATTTTCAAGCGAGTGAAGCCATGAGGCACAATCACTTGACCATCGCGCAAAATTTCCAGAATCAGCACATCCCCAGGCAAGCGTAAATCGCGTAATTGAATGCCATTCATCGCTTTTTCAGTGACTTTAACTTGCATCACATCGTGGTCTGGGTCTTGATGCAGGAGCAGGTTGACTGCTTCTGGCGCACGCAGATATTGTTGCAATAAGTGAACCATCGCCGAGGCAGGGTCAAGCACGCGCACATTCATCTCAAGGAATTTATCGCGCAGGGTAACATCGCGCAGGCGTACAACCATCGTTTCAACGCCAAATTCCTCGCTGACGATACGGCAGACTTCATAATTTTGCTTATCATCATCCAGCATCGCCACTACAGCCGTCGAGGATTTCTTGATTAATTTGCCGAGATTTTCTGCACTAATATCTGAAATATGCCGTTCATCGACATCGTCGGCACGCAATTGTTCGATATGTTCAAGGCTGGTATCTGCCATGATGACTGTCCAACCGTCGGCATTCATCTGACGTGCTAATGCAACTGATTGTGGTTCGACACCTAAAATCACCAAATGACGATTCGGATCGTCGCTAGAATCTTGTGCTTCTCCGACTTGGCGCAGAGCATATTTCAAGAAGAGTGGACCGAAAATTTCGTTGAGAACAACTACCGAAATAATCAGTGTGGCAAACTCACCGCCGAGTGTATCAGGGAAGGCAACGGCAGTTTCACGCGCGAGACCGAGGGCAATCCCTGCTTGGGTAATCAAGCCTAAGCCAGCCCACTTACGGAACTTACCATCTTCACCAGCAATCGTACCACCGACGTATGTGCCAAGGATAATCGCGCCCATCCGCACAAGGAAGAGCATGGTTGCGATGCCAATTGTCGCCAGCAGAACATCTAACTTGAGTGCGACACCTGTTAAGGCGAAGAATGCCACATATACATAGGGGCTGATATCATGTAAGACATCTTCAAAGGGTTTGCGATAATTGGTGAAATTGGTCACTGTGAAACCTGCTACCATCGACATCAGCAAGGGTTCAATTTTGATTTTGATACCAATGAGGTCATAGGTGTATTCAGGTACACGATAGCCTGCTTCAAATATCAAATAGCCCAGCCCAATCAAGACACTAGCTTTAGCGATTTTGTTAAGTGGGGTTGATAGCACTAATCCAATAAATTGCCCAATTAAGAAACCAGCGATGAGTGCAATCACAATGTCAACGACGAGAATCGCTAGGAACGATAGGGTAACAGGCTCAGCATTAATCATCGCACCTGCGAATGCGACGCTGATTGCGAATAGCACAATAATCACCACATCCATCACGACAGTAATGCTGAGAACCGTTTTACTGAACGGTCCTTTGGCTCTCACTTCTTGAATGACGGCAATTGTTGAAGCAGGGGAGAGTGCTAGTAGAATTGTCGCGCCAAGTAGTGACACGGCGAGCTTAGTCATAAATGGATAGCCAGCCGTGAACGGGATGAAACTCTGTGCAAAGTAGAGCGCAACACCAATCAGCACAAAAGCAAAGACGACAATCCCTGCGGCATTAGTGAGAATCGTTTGCATCCGACTTTTGAGTTCACGCAGATAGAGTTCACTCCCTGCGATGAAGGCAATCACAGCTAATGAAATATCGTCGATATAGCGCAATTGCTCAGAGGCTTCTCTGGGGAGCATCCCCAAAACGAATGGTCCTGCGAGTGCCCCTGCCAAGAGATACCCTGTGATGTAGGGTAATCCATAGGTGGAGAAAAATTTACCAATTTGTTTGGCTGCCAGTGCAACCAAAAAAAACGACGCACTAAAAATGATAATGCTCGGTACTTCGGGCATAAATTGTAATCCTAACTCTTACACGTGACCCCATCCGCGCATACTACGGTGGGGTCAGACTTTACTACATTATGCTTATGATATTCAATATGTCATTGTAGGAATTGTATCTGTTATCAGTAAAAATCTCGTTGGATTATTTAATCTTCACAGATGTGTGAACTGAATAATTTGAGACGATAAGGATTCGTCATCACGATGTGTGATAGGACAGTAAACTTTGCTCACAACGACAAGGAGTCTGCGATAGCAAACTCCAATAGTGTATATTATCAAATCTGTATCTTGCACAATAGAAGTTGTCAGCCTATCAAATCTTACTAAACTGCACAAAAGTCTATTAGGGTATTAGTAAGCGTCAGCCTCATAGAAGGCTTCCTTGTTTGAGCGTTCTTGGCGAAAACGTTGATTTTGCTTTTTGCGTCGCCGACCCTCTCTCATTTTGGGTGATTTCTTAGTGATTTTTGCATGTCGGCTACGATAACGGTCTAGAACACGTTCAACTTGGGCGTGATTACCAACAGTTGCTTCGCATTCAGGGCAATAATCCATATCTGCTTCGGTTTGACCGACAATGACAATATCTGCATCACAAATTGGGCATAACATAAGGTCTACCTCTAGTAAATCTATTTAATCGAAATTGTTCTGGGCGTATTGGTGACGGACGAGACAGGTCTCATCCCTAGGAAAATTACCTTGCAGAGAGAGCATGTACATCAATCGAAAATGTCGAAAATCTCTTCAAGGATTGATTCACGACGACGTTTGGACTTATATTTGTAGTCGTTCTTCTTCTTGTATTCAGGATTGTGATAGCGTTCACGGTCTTCGTGATAGCGGTCTTTTTGTTTGTAGCTAGATGATCGTTCGATAATTTTGTCTAGTTCACCTCGGTCGAGCCATACGCCACGACAACGCGGGCAATAATCAATCTCGATACCTTTTCTATCGGACATGATGAGTGTGACATCACATACGGGGCACTGCATTGTTTCTATACTCCTTATTGATAAACACAATCGTTTATTGTTGTGTTTTCAAAGTTAACATTTTAGTCATTGGACAAGGCATGCCTTGTCCCTACAGGTCTTGACTTGGATTGCGTAGGGTTGAGGCATGCCTCAACCGCTTAATTCATCCTGAGATTTACTTCAATACGCCACGACGTATGAGTAATTTTTCCAGTTCGACGACCCAGAAGACAACAGTACTCAGCGCGAGACAGATACCAAGTTGCGCCAATGTCAACGGATTAGTGCCGAACAAATTGTTAAAGAACGGCAGATAGATTGCCATCAGTTGCAGAATCAGTGTGCTGATGACTGCGCCAATCAAGATGCGGTTGCTGAATGGATTCATGCTGAATAGAGATTTGCTATGGCTACGTAAACCGAGTGCGTGTCCCATTTGGGCGAGGGTCAACATCATGAAGACCATCGTATTCCATGCAAGTTCGCCATTGGCTGCCAAAATTTCGTTTTGGAATGCCCATATGCCGAGTGCGAGAGCGGTGATACCAAGCGTGCCACCAATCAACAAGATATGTCGTCCGAGACCACGCCCTAAGATGCTTTCGTTCGGAGCATAGGGCGGACGTTCCATCGCATTATCTTCAGCTTTTTCGAGACCGAGTGCCAGCGCGGGGATACCGTCGGTGATGAGGTTCATCCACAAGATTTGTAAGGTTGTCAACGGAATGGTCATGCCAGCGACGAGTTGTGTTGCCAGTAGCACGAACAATTCACCTGTATTGCTTGCAAGCAGATATTTGACAAAGCGACGAACATTATCGTAAATCGCACGACCTTCTTCGGTGGCTTTAACGATAGTCGCAAAGTTATCATCTGTGATGACCATGTCCGAGGCTTGCTTGCTGACATCCGTACCTGTGATACCCATCGCCACACCAATATCAGCTTGCTTGAGGGCAGGTGCATCGTTAACACCATCACCTGTCATAGCGACGATGTTACCGTTATCACGCAATGCTTGCACGATGCGTAACTTGTGTTCAGGGGCGACCCGTGCATAGACACTGACGCTATCGACACGTTGGCGTAGTTCTTCATCGTTAATCACAGCCAATTCACGCCCTGTGATGACTTCGGCATTATCACCTGCGATGCCAATCTCTTTAGCGATAGCCAAAGCTGTCATTGGATGGTCGCCTGTAATCATCATTGGACGGATACCCGCTTTTCTAGCGGTTGCGACTGCATCTACGACTTCGGGACGTGGTGGGTCAATCATGCCGACCAAGCCAACGAAGACTAAATCTTGTTCCACGAGTTCGACTGCTTGTGGGTCGTAGCTATCCAACGAACGGAATGCGACACCGAGTACGCGCAAGCCATCACCCGCGAGTTTGTTATTGCTGATTTCGATACGTGAACGCCATTCGTCATTGAGTGGGTGAATATCACCATTAGCATAGACGCGCGTACAAATATCGAGTAAGCTATCAGGTGCGCCTTTGGTGAAAGCGATATAGGGTTGCTGTTCGTCATCTAGTAAATCGAGTGTTTTACCATCACTACGATGAATGGTTGTCATGCGTTTGCGTTCCGACGAGAACGGTACTTCGGCAACACGCGGATAGACTTGCTCTAAAGCATCGCGTTGTAAATCATAGTGTTCTGCAGCAGCGAGCATCGCGCCTTCGGTTGGGTCACCGATGAGTTTGCCTTCTTGGAAGGAACTATCGTTGGCTAGGGCAGATGCCACCAACAGTAATTTCTGTTGTGGATCGCTAGGTGCGCTTTCGACCTTGGCGGATTGAATGGCATTCGTGGTATCAAGCGTATTGCCAGCGACATCAATCACTTTGACAGTCATTTTATTTTCGGTGAGTGTCCCTGTCTTATCACTAGCGATAACAGTCACACTACCTAGTGTTTCGACAGCAGGTAGCTTACGGATAAGCGCGTTACGGCTCAACATACGTTGTGCGCCAAGTGCAAGTGAAATGGTCACAACAGCAGGAAGACCTTCTGGGACAACTGCAACTGCAATCGCTACTCCGTTAAGCAAAATATCTTGAAGACCTTGCCCTGTGAACCATCCGATGAGTATCGCAATTGCCATCACCACAAATGCAGCATAGAACATGATTCTGCCGAGTTCGCTCATGCGCTTTTGCAATGGTGATTTATCGTTGACTACATTTTGCAAGAGGTCAGCGACTTTACCGAGTTCGGTATTCATGCCTGTACCCGTAACAATTGCTTCACCGCGTCCGTAAGCGATGTTTGTGCCCATGTAGAGCATATTTTTACGGTCACCGAGTGGCAAATTTTCACCAGAAAGTGCTTTATCGCTCTTATCGACAGCGTAACTTTCGCCCGTCAATGAGGCTTCTTGCGCGCGCAGATTATTTGCTTCCAGCAGACGCGCATCGGCTGGAACGATGTTCCCTGCTTCAACTAGCACCACATCACCAGGGACGAGTTGTGTTGCTTCAATTTCTTGTGGCTTGCCACTGCGACGCACGCGCACGAGAGGCTGACTCATTTTCTTGAGAGCGGCAATCGCTTGTTCAGCACGATACTCTTGGAAAACACCTAAGAGGGCATTCAGCACGACAATCGCTGTAATCGCAATGAATTCTGGCACTTTGCCGAGCAAAGCACTTAAGCCTGCTGCCAGAATCAAGATGATAACAAGTGGTTCAGCCAATTGCGCGTAGAGCAATGTCCAGACACTGGTTGTACCTTTGTCAGTAATTTCGTTTGTGCCGTATTGCGTTAGACGTTGTGATACGTCTGAGTCTGTCAGACCTGTTGCAGGGTCAACTGCCAAATCGCTTGCGACTTGTTCACTTGATTTGCGATAGGGGTCTGTGAATTGGTCAATTTCAGGGAGAGGTTGGTCTGGCACAGCTTGGGTGTCAGGCTCTTGTATCATGTTGAAGATGGTCTCCGTTAGTCATTCGATAGTATCTTTATTTAAATACGATGTGCATCATAAAAATATAAGACAACATAGCATCTGTGCCCCCCAATAATTAGGGGGTAGTTGAAACACTCATCCTGCGCTCATGCCTATTAACACTATAGAATAACGTGATAATGCCCCTGAACTCACAAGGGGTAAAGGGACTTTTAGACCTGTTTTGGCTTCCTTTTCTCCCACCAGTGGAGAAAGGATGTAGAGAGACAATGCTCATATCACCGTTCCTTAATATTGATAAGCCACATGAAACCTGTTGTGATGATACTGCTCACAGTGACATAGCCAATCAGGGCAGGGGCAAAATATAACCACAGTTGTAGACTATTGGGTGATAGCACCTCATTGACGCTCAGCGCATCGCCGCCGATAAATACCACCGTATATAGCACCATATTGAGCGGAACACTCGTTACGAAGTAATCCATCAGCAGAATGACCAGCGTGAAGACAATCAGACTATTGACGAACAAACTGATGACTTTAACACGACGATGGATATCTCGTTTGTGTGTGATGCGTCGGGCTTTGATGAAAGCAAGAATGCTATGGCTCCATGCGAGGAGAGTGAAAACGAACAAGCTGAAAAAGCCAATTGAGGATAAAAAGTAAGCTGGATTCGCCCAATACAACAATGGTAGGAGACACAATGGCACAAAGAGCATGATATAGGCTGATACTTTCAGCATCCGACGGTGTAGCGTCTGTGGATGGGCGTTTGCTAGCCAAATCAATCCGCCAAGTTGTGTCATGAGCATCATGAGCAGAGGCGCAAACCACATCATTGGCAAAATGAGTTCGGTGCTGATATTCACATTATGTTCAAGAACGAGGTCGTTGATAACATCCACTAGTACAGTGAAGATAGTTGCATTGGTGAGCGTAAAAATCAGCAGGTGCAATGGTAGCACAACCATCGCCAATGAGCCGAAAACTTGCTTTGTCTCTGGGAGTGGCTTGGTGCTATCACGTCGGAGCAGGAGCAATCCGAATAATCCACCCAGCAACGGAAGCAAAGTCAGTAAAGCGACTTGATAGCCCATCCCTTGCACAATGGTATTGACTGTTGCAATCGTCATCGTTTGCAAATCATATGATGTTTCTAAATCAAGAGGGCGTTGGACGGCAATCCATAGGTCACGGTTATAGAATGCGCCATTCACACGTCCGAGCAATGCGTGGGCGGTTAGCACGAGACCTGTTGTAATCGCAAAACCATTTGCGAACTTCGCACGCCATGAGGGAGCTTGCCACACAAAGCGCAAACACAATAAGGCAAGTAGGCTTGTCCCTAGCATAGCGAGTGCTTCTCCCCAGAGTACCGTCCGCATCAAAGGGAACGATAGTGTGGCTTGTGTGCTGAGAGTTTCACGGATGATGTCTGTGATGATGAATTGGCTGATTGTGCCGACGATAATCCCAAACAACACACCGAAAATCATCATATGACGGACAATGGCTGGGATACTTGTGATAGCTTGCTTCTGTGGTGTAATCGTAAAATTGTGACTTCCTTGCATGATAACACTCCGAAAAATAATGAAATGATATTCAGAGTGTATCGTGCGCGATGTAATTTCTATCGTAAGTGTGAGCCACTTGTGAGCAGTGTCAGGGAGTTGTGCCTGTGTTGTATAGATGATGATACAGCATTAACGATTCTGTTTCTCCATCGGTCAATTTTAGACTTCTACTGCGCCTTATTCAGACATTGCCTCGTAAGCATCGTCATATTGCATGGCGATGTCAAAAGCGACCTCTAATGTGGGTGCTGCAAAGGTCTTATTACCTACTGAGTTATTGAATAATTGCCGAAAGAGATTAACGAGCATGTTAACCATTGAATTGCCACCGACAACAATAAGATAACCCCAATTATCGCCGTAACCACTTAAGGCATGTTTAGCATGGGTGAGTGCACCATTCATAGAGGGGATGTCGCTATTGGTGAAATCGGAAAGGATGTGTACTGTGTGGGGGACTTCACCCATCATCTTGGGCATGATAACACGCGTAAGGTCTTGGAAGTCCTCCCAAGTCCACCGCCCATCGTATGTTTGCAGGATGATTGTCTTCTCTTCGTTGTACCATTCGACTGAGATACCCATAATGTCCTCTGATATGTCCTGTCCTATGTTATTTCATTGTGAGAGCAGATGGCATCAAATGTCAATTAAGGTTTGTGATGTCTATTTGGGATGACACACAGCTTATCCCATATCATAGATTGTTTAATGATTAACGATGCGCTTGCTGAGACTATCACGGATGCGCCCTGCAAAGAAATCGTGTTGTAAAGTCTGTGCGAGGGCTTGCATGGTCGTGGTGGCTTGCGTGGAACTATCACCATCCAGTGCTGAGAACGCTTGCAGTTTGAAGTTGAGTTTGTAATCGCCTTCTAGCACTTCTGCGAATGCCTCATATTTGCGTGGGTCACTGATGCGCGTCAGTGATTCGATAGTATATGAGGTGAGTTTTGTCTCAATTGGGAAGCAATGACGCACCACCATCAAATCGCGGATAATCGGATGGACAAAGGTACAACTACCAATGCCATCCAAGGGTGGCGTGACGAGGTTCATCGTCTGGGCAAATGCCATGAAATCGGCACTATCGGGGCTAGAACTGCCGATAAAGCCGAAACGCAAATCATCGACAATCAGCATATCATCCCAATGTGGTTGGTTGACTTCGACCATTGCGACACGACCAGTGCCGTAGCGAATCACGCCTTTGGTGGCAACCAATCCCAAAATATCGAAGACTTGTTGTAGCCGAAAACGGGTCTCATGCTCGGCGATTGCCTGTTGATACCGCGCTTCGACGTATTTCTGGAAAATCGCATCTCGGATTTCGCCTTCATCTTTGTTGGCTAAGTCGCTAAGTGCATCAGGTGTGTTTTTATAGGCGACAATCAACATATTGAGGAAAAATGGTTTGCTGATGACCTGCATCACTATCGCTTGCTCTTGAATCGCCTCCCAGATTGGTTGGACTATCGGCACACTGGTGAGATAGGCTTCAATTTGTGTCGTTGTCAATCGCTGAAGCGTAAAAATATGTGCATCTTCTAGGGTGGTTGCCAATGGGTCATTTGGTGCGGTGCTGAGGATTATCGGCGTATTATCAGGCAACATTTCCATGAATGGGTCGCGTGGGTCAAAATCAGATTTGGGCGATTTTGGATATTTTTGGAGTAAGTCATCTAAGCCATCAATGATGAGCAACGCTGTCCCTGAGTCAATGGCTTCGGCAATCGCAGTGGCATTCAAGCCTGATTGTGCGCTCAACCACGACACAAGCGGTGGGGCTTTGTGGATATTCCAGCGACGGGCTTTGGCATAAATTGGTAGAGGGGCAGTTGGGTCACTCAAGCGTCTACGGATTGCACCTCGTAGTAAGGTCAACATGGTGAAGGTCTTACCACCACCTTCTTCGGCTAGGACGAGGGTTTGCTGACTGTCATGATTTAACAAAGTCGATAATTTTGTTGCTTGATTATTGCTATCGTGAAGCACATTTGCAATATGTGCAATAGAATGCGTAATCGGTCTATCAATCGGTGGCAGAACACTGTGTAGACTCGCTTCTACTTGACGATAAGCAGTCATTAAGTAGGCTTCGTTGGGGTCACTGTGATGAATTGGCTGAGTTTCGTCCCACAAATTGGAATTGTCCACTTGGGTCATACGGGATGCAACCTCGAATAATTCGTGCGGTCTTTATCTATCGTGTAAGATTTAGCACATTTTAAAGCGTTACCGAAAATTATCCAGACTTAATAATAAGTTATAGATAATAATACACCTCGTACAGTACGATACGCAATGATTAACAATAATCCACCAGTTTGAAGTGCTCATGTTCAACTTGTAGATGTGCTTAATTATTATGGTTCAGCCGAACTAAATGATGTCGGTTTGGCTATGTCTGCGTTGATTGACATTAAAACAAGATTCTATTTGCTAAGTCTTGATAATTTTGAGCGGTAGACTGACGGTGAAACGCCAACATATCGTCGAAAAGCATTGATGAAAGCACTCAAACTTTGATAAGACATTGTCAAAGCAATCTCTGTGATACTTTTATCACTTGCTTCGAGAAGATTGCGTGCTGCCCGTAGTCGCAGTTGAATAACATATTGATGGACTGTGATTCCAAAAGCTGTCTTAAACAGGCGGGCAAAATGGTACTCTGATAAACCTACATGTGCTGCTACATGTTGAGTCTTGATGTCTTCCAAATAGCGGGCATCTAAAAATTGACGTGCACGCAACATGCAAATGAGTAAATCATCTATAGTCTGTGCTTTTCGACCAGCTAATTGAGCTACTGCCCTATGACGCAACCTCAATATCTGCAACATCGACCCAATGACATCCATAAATAACTCTTCGCGAGTGGCTACATCATCAATTGACTTTGCTAATTGTTCTAGTGTCTCTGATAAAACATCGCCCTTTAATAGAGGAAGAGTATCTAACAAGTCCTGAAAAACTGCAGGGATGCCTAAAAAGCTACTCATCTCTTCGATAAACGCAGGACTTATCATCACGACCATGACATGCACATCTCTCTCAGCAAAAGCCATGACACGATTCACATCAGTAATGGATTTTGGCGTTATAAACAAATATTGAGATGGTTCTAGCCGTTGCGTGCCACAGAATAAGCGTGTCTCGTCTAAGGGGAATACTAAAAAGAAGTGACCTAGTTGGGGTAACACAACACTCTTCGATACAGACCCCACCCAGACCGCATTCAATGGGCAAACGGGTTCTGTACACTGAATATCATGTAAGGTTTTTAGCGTAAGCATTACAAAAGACATGTTATTTTTCTGGATATTTGAAATCAATTTCTCAAATTGAGCGCATCAGTATTTTTAGTAAAGACATATCTAGCTATGTTTGTTCTTGTCTAATCTCAAAAGATGTTGGCTTATAAAAATGTAAAATTAGCAGGATTTAGCAAGTATTGTATTGCCAAATTTCGTATCCTACAAACAACGTATTAACGTGTTTGAGGAGACGACAAAAGATGACTATTAAACTTAATTGGATTGAAATACCCGCAAGTGACCACGCCCGTGCAATTAAATTTTACAGCCTTGTACTGAATACACATATTGAAGCAGG
>JBCCSC010000056.1:0-37248 GCA_039200705.1 Chloroflexota bacterium | reverse complement strand
TGATCTTATTCATATTTCTCATAATATTAAACAAGATTTACTCAACGTTTTTGATTGGCTTGATGAACGTGGAGACCTGACTATCAAAATAGACTACAAGGCTCGTCAGATTACGGGGAGCATGCCGAACACAGAATCCAAAAATCATAAGGACTTGGAGAGCGACATCAATAAGTTTCTGGATGCATTAGCCTATGATTTTGAACAATTTGAAATTACTGATTTTGCGACAAATGTAGCGAAACACATTCAATTTAATATTGAATTATTACCTTTTGATTTTACAAAAGCAACTTCGGGGCTGTGTGTTAAGATAAACGATAAATACTTGATATTTTTCAATTGTAATCGAACTAAAGTCTTACAAGATCACATTATTGTCCACGAATTAGGTCATATTGTACTACAACACAAATTGATACCTATGATAGCACTCAATAGTTTGATTGAAATTAGACTTCGATCTTATACTGATACGAAAACATATAGTGGAAAAGAAGAGAAGGAAGCAGAGAAATTTTCGCAACATGTGCTTATGCGAGTGATGTCAAGCCGAAGACACATCATTCTCAATGCTAATACAACCATTGTTCCTTTATTCACTGAGTAGTAGTCATGTATGTTGCATTTACGCTTTTTAATATCTTGTATTGGTTGTTATTTTTTGTTCCACTACTAAGACACGCAGGTGAGCCGAACTTTTGGCGTATGCCACACCTATATCTCTGGATTAGTGCATACATGCTAGGGTTAATGTACATAAGTAATCATTATTTCGTTCTGGAATACATTGATCTAGGACTTCTTGGGCAAATGCAAATTCCTTTGGGGATGCATGCTTATATATTGCTCCATTTCATGTACACAATATTAGGTATTTTCACCATATTCCATAATAAAGTTCACTTGAAAATTCCCAAGTTATGGCTTGTTGCAATGCCTATAACCTACGTGTTAGCCTTACTATCTACATCTAGTGATATTCCATATGATCAAAAATATTACGTAAACACGATATTCATATACTCGATGTCGGTCTTTGGTTACATGTCAATAATAAGAGTTGTAAATAAAAAACCGATTGCAAATACTATTGAGGGCATTCACTTAATGTGGTATGCGTTGTTCGTATTTTTTTGGAGCAGCTCTTATTCTATCAACGCATTTACGAGTACTATCAATCTATTATGGTCGGTCAATGTCACAGAACAAACAGGTAACACCATCTCATATTATCTTCATGGTATCAGCATTCTTTGCATCGGTATTATGATGTTAAATGATGATTTACTTTATAAAACTGTCAAACCCATTCAACTCTGGCAGAAATATCGTCTTGAAAGAATACGACGACAAATCGCACAGCAAACATCTAAAGATGTTACTGTTCCAAAATTGAATTTATCAAAGTCCGTGGGATTGGAGGCATGGCTATATAGTACAGCTATCCTGGTATTAGACTACTACCCATTTCTCCCTAATGACGCTCCATTGAAAGTATCACTTTCTGATATTGAAGATAGTACTGAACAACTTGATCAAATAATCTGGAAAATTGTTCAACTCAGATTGGTCAAAGATACTAAATATTGAGAACAATGTCATATAAATTATTGATCTAGTCTCACATTGACGATTCATTCTAATTTTGCGGTCAGCTAGTCTCCCTGAATAGAGTTGGTAGATACAAGAAAAGCCCTGAGTACCTGTCGAATCGACCAAATATGGTCAGTAATTCCTGCCGTCATTGCTGACGAAACCTGTATCTCAGACTGCGATGGATTCGACTTTCGATTGAGCGAAAAATTGACCTGTAGCATGCCTACAAGTACGAACAATTCTGGATACCGACCTATGAGCGACTTGAACTCGAAATTCGCCGTTCGTTTATATCCATCATGGACACTGTTAATTACCTTGGTGATGTCGATCCAGATTTAGGTGAACAACTCACACAAATCCGCGCGGTACGAAAACCGTATAGTGAAACAATTGACGACATTCTGAGGGTTCAATTTTCCTGAATATGAAAAACGATAACAAACAGAAAAAGGTCATCATTATTGGTGGGGGATTTTGTGGTCTCGTATGCGCCGTTGTTTGTAGCCACTACTTTGATAACGTGACAGTCATTGAGCGAGGGACACCATCTCAGGGTGTGCCACAAGAGAATCACATTCACTCTCTGCAGGCAAGAGGTTTACAGATCATTGAAGAATTACTATCGGGTATATCACGGGAGCTCAAAAACACAGGAGCTGTCACAGTACGCTGGACACAGGATATACAGGTCTGGTTATCTAGAGGAGATGTACCACAGGTAGATGCCGAAGTCACATATCAATTGGTGTGTCACGGCATCACCTCGAAGCCGTGATCCGTGAACGTGTTCATCAAATAGCCAATGTATGCTTCAAATATCGTCATGAGGTGCAGGGATTAACATGTGAAAATGGTAAAATCACACAGTTGCACATCGTAGATCGTGTTAGTAGGGCAGAGACAATTCACCGTGCGGACATTATCATTGATTGCAGTGGACATCAGTCGAAGACAGCACACTGGTTTAAGCAAATTGGATATGATGTGCCTGACGACATTACCATCAGTTTGCATCTCGGTTATGGGAGTCGCTGGTACAAGATACCTCAAGCAGTCAAACTAGATATGCTTGGTATCGCAATCCAGCCAAAATCGCATGAAAAATTCTACCATGGTGCAGCAGTCGGCGTTGTTGAGAATCAGAAAGCGGTCATCACATTGGTTGGTGTCAATAAAGATTACCCGCCAACAGATAAAGAGGGTTTTGCAGATTTTGCTGCCTCGCTCGACCAACCCATTATCCAGCAACTCATCCAGAGATTAAAGCCTGTTAGCCCTATTTATGGCTATCGGGCGGCTAATCGTCTAAGACCCTATCATAAGATGCGGTCGTATCCTGCCAATTATTTCGTGTTGGGGGATGCGTATTGTGCATTCAATCCAATTTATGGTCAGGGCATGATGGTTGCAGCTATGAGTGCGAAACGGTTAAAGGAATATCTGTTCGGGCATAACGATATAGATCTGTCAACAAGAAATTTCCAGAAACGATTATTCTGGACAGTTCTCATCTCATGGCTACTCGCCATAGGTGAGGATATGCGTTACCCCTCAGTTACAGGCAAAAAGCCCAATATCATTGATCGAGTTGCCCATCGCTTTCTCGACTTTTTATTTATTGCGAGTAACCGCGATCAGTTTGTGGGGGTAACACTGCTTCAGGTCGTTCAACGTATAAAATCCCCACTTTATCTAGCAAATCCGATTCTGTTAATCCTTGCATTCTTTGCGGTTTTATTTGGCAAATCACAGACAATTGCCTAACGTCCTTTACATTTCTTTTCTAGTCAATGCCGTAAAATATCGCTATAATAGCTGTATAGACGTATTTTGATACTTGAGGATTTACGCATGGCACAGGACGAAACAAGGGATACTGAGAATGAAAATAATCAGTCCGAAGACACAAAAACGATTGTTGAGCAAACCGTGCAAGGATACTCTCGTCAGATTGAACTGGTGAAGTTTGTATGCCGTTGCCCAAGTTGTCCTTACTGTAATCAGGAACCAAGTTACGAGCATGTCAACAAGAAGTATTGCTCACAGGAAGCGATGCTACACCATCGACAAATTCAGCGTAAACTTGAAGCACTAAGAAAAGGCAGGAAACCAGGGCAAGTGGGTCGTCCACGCAAGGATGTTGCCAAACAAGTCCTGTTTGTTCTACGAGCAGGAGAGACCGACTTCTACAAGGTTGGCTTTGCTGAGGATGCTCAGCAATTTGAGACTATGCACAAGATGGAACAGCAAGCAGTTTCGCGTGGGGTAGGGTTGGTTTTGAAAGTATATCAGCCATATTGCAAAGAGGCTGTTGAAGTCATCTACGATGTATACTCACGCTATGTTGTGAATGAGCAGTGGATCGAGTTATCTGACTCACAGATAGAAGAGGTTAGAGAGTTACTTGAATAGAATCTTGCCTCGTATTTCAAGAAACTATAAATACACAAATAGCGTCTCATCTAAATGATGAGGCACTCAATCTGATCTTGAATCGGTGGTTCTAGCTGGTGCTGGTTGTTTTCGCGTGATCGACCTTGATAAAATCAAACCTATGAAAACATCTACAAAGATACCACAGGCACTACATTGTGGGATGTAGTTAGATTAGGGGTGAAAAAGGGAAAGAACATTGTGCGGATTGGTATGCTCGTTTGTAAAATCTAACGAGAGGACACAATCGCATGGATAGCGAAAGTGAACGCATCTTCAATCGGATGCAGTTACACCGTTTGCTGGAGAAAGTTCCTAACTGGAGCGACCAACGACTCGCCAATGAATTAGGTCAATCTGAGAGTTGGGTACGAAAGTGGCGTCATCGCTTTAACCAAGTTGAAGATAAAGTATTTACTATGTACCTGAGTCAATCGCGTGCGCCCAAAACAATCTGGTGACAAACGTGTGGCGAGGTCAAAAAAGCGATTGGTGAATTACGCGAATCGCTCTCTGAACATTATCATCGCAAAGCAGGTCCTAAAGTGATCTTGCAGGAACTCATCAAGCGAGAAGACTTGAAAGAAGCTGGACATTTTATCCCACGATCTGAACGTACCATTGGCAAGATTCTCAATGAATTAGGGTATATCATGCCTCAGCCAAAATGGGATCGATTACCCATTCTTTTGCCTGCACCAAATGAAGAATGGGAGATGGATTTTGGACAAATCCGCATTGACCATGAAACTATTTTTGAATTTTTTATCGTAGTTGATCGTGGTACATCGAGAGTTATCTATCTCGAAGGGAGCGAGGGCTACAACGCTGAGACTGCTCTTGAAGCTGTCGCCCGTTTATTCGTTCTGAATGGCTTACCGCAACGATTGCGTCTGGATCGAGATTCGCGCTTTGTTGGTGCGTGGACAAGAGATAGTTATCCGTTACCCTTGATCCGTTTTCTGCATGTCGTGGACGTTGACTCTGTTGTCTGTCCGCCGTACCGCCCTGACAAGAAGCCCGTTGTTGAGCGAACTATCAAGACCCTGAAACACGAGTGGTTAGCCAGACATTCGATCAAGACACTTGCAGATGCCTACGAAGTGCTACAAGGTTTTACTCATTAACCCCAGTCGCGGATAAGAAATTAAAGTGGGATACTCACCGAGAAATCGGTATGCTCTAGGTTCTCGAAGCCAAGAGCAAAGAGCATCCCACATGAACAGTCTAACCGAGTTATTTGTATCAGTCGATGATTTCTGGCAGAAATTTGAACCTATTTGGTATCCGCATCTACTGGAAAGTGGACAACGGCAACGACTGCGAGCTAGTCGATTGTGTGAAAGTGAAATCATGACCATCTTAATTTTGTTTCATCAATCACAATATCGGACGTTCAAAGCATTTTATACGCAATATGTCTTGCTTCACCTAGCAGACGCATTCCCCAATTTAGTGAGTTATAAACGCTTTGTGGCGTTGAAGAAACGGGTCGGAATTGCGTTATGGGTTTACCTGCGATTGAATACGGGTGTCTGCACGGGGATTTCATATGTGGACAGCACGTCTTTGAGTGTTTGTCATAATCGTCGCATTGAACGTCATCGTGTTTTTAAAGGCTGGGCAAAACGTGGAAAAACAACCATGGGCTGGTTTTTCGGGTTCAAATTACATGTCGTCATCAATGATTTAGGGGAACTGGTTGCTGTTCATCTCACCCCTGGTAATGTTGATGACCGTCGCCCACTGCCAACACTAGTGAAACGAGTATTTGGAAAAGTCTTTGGCGATAAAGGCTATTTGTCACAGGATTTGAAGGATGATTTATGGGCTAAAGGTGTAGAATTAATCACAGCTATTCGCCAAAACATGAAACCCCAGCTCATGACACTTCAAGATAAATTGCTGTTGCAAAGACGCTTCATCATCGAAACGATTTTTGGACGATTGAAACAAGGGTGTCAGATTGACCACTCTCGCCATCGTAGCATTGATAATTTTATGGTCAATCTGTTTGCTGGCTTGATTGCATATTGCAAACAAGATAATAAGCCGGCTGTCACGCTTGATCCAAATGACTATCAAGCACTTTTAGCTCAGTGAGCTTATCCGAGATTCGGGTTCATTACTTCAATGCGACTCGCCTTCATCAGGGACGAGCATTCAACAACCAGATTCCCGATGAAGCATTCCCCAATTTACCAACTTTACCTACACTGCCTGAGATCGTTCAGCCGAATCGCTGGTTACAGGATTATCATGGATGACTCTTTCGTCGGCGTATCACCAGTAATGGCACAATTCAAATTGATCGTCACGTTTATTACATCGATAGTGAGTATGCCAAGCAACGTGTTCTAGTCCATCTGGATGCGGATAATGAAGTCTTTTTTGTCACCTGTGCAGATCAGGTACTCAAACGAGTTGAAGTCAAAGGATTATTGCCTGACGAAATGGATTTCCAGAGTTATCTTGTTGCACTCAACCAAGAAGCTCAAACAATTTCATGGCATTTACATACTTCATGGCACAAAATTGGTGAGATAGCCTGAGTTGCCTTACTACAGTTGCATCATTTTTAGCGACTGGACATGTTCCAGTAGCTTTGATTACCTATTTGCGGGTACAGATTGCTTGTCATCATCTAAAATCTGCTTATTTGCTTGCATTTTCGAGTTCCTCATGTCATTTTTGAGTACGTATCATATCAATTTGAGATCTTTTTCAAGATTTCAAAACCTTCTGCACGATGTTGTTACGCTACCTCGCCCCTAATCTAACTACATCCCACACATGCCAAGGGTTATCGCTTGGTCAAGCGACGACTGGTCTCTAAACGGGCTTCAAAGTACAGTCCTCGGTGCTTTGTCGTTCAGCCTATAGCATCGCTCTCGCACACTCGCTAAACCCGAAACATTGACACACCCTGTAACAGCAACAATACAAACGCAATCCGAATGGAATTCATGCGCCTTGTTAATCGACATAACAAAAGGGTATGTGCTAGACTGGGGTCATATTAGAACAAGTTTTCTATTCAAGAGTAGACTCCTCAACTGAGGAGTTTTTGTGTCTCATAGCAGAGAGGAAGCCTTTCATGAGACGACTGACATCTGATCAGTATCAGGTCTATCACTACTTAGCGAGCTACATTGAGCACAAAGGATACAGCCCATTGGCGACAGACATCGCTGAGGCACTCCGCATGGATGTGATTACAGTGGAGCGTACACTCTGGCACTTACGCGATTGGGGTTATGTGACCACTCTCAGTCCTCATTCGCAGATGTTGTACCTGACCATGCATATCCCACAAGTGGCAACAGCGGATGAGATAGTTACGCGTCCTCAGCGCAAACGGGTAAGGCAGGGCAAAAGACGAGCGAAACCCTCACTCACCAACAAGAACCGCCAGCGGATCTACCAATTTATCGGCAAGTATGTGGCGCAAAATCACTATCCACCCGCTTTACGTGACATTGCTGGAGATCTTGACATCGGCTTGACAACGGTCAGATATCATGTGGATCGCTTGCGCGATGCGGGCTACTTGACCGTCGTACCTGGCAGGTCACGCTCGATTCGTCTCACTGACAAACCCTTTATCGCGACCAAAGCAGACTGCCACGCGACGGCTGGTGATTGACTACGAGCGATACACCTAAGAAACATCAAGCCGAGACTCGCAGTGGAACAGCAATCTCGGCTTAACTGGCATGACGCGACCCATCCCGTCAGATGGTGCGTTATTGTCTGTGCTGTGTTCATTATATCAAAAAACCATGTGTTGAGTTAACCCAAAGGAGTGACATAACGCTCATGAGCCAACAAGAGAATGTCGATGGCGTTTACAGCTACATCAAAGACCGTTTTGATGCCAAGCAAAGTGCACCGACCCAGCGTGAGATTGCTCAACATTGTGAGTTATCCACTGCCACCGTCGGACGCGTGCTGTCCATCTTAGAAGCTCAGGGACGCATCACGCGCATCCCATATAAATCGAGGAGCATTCGCTTGGCTGAGCAAACAGCGAGCCAAGTGCAGAATCAGCAAGCCGAAGCCGTTTACCACTATCTACAAAAAGCGATGCAGTGGGGGGATACGCCTAGCCAACAAGAGATTGCGGAGGATTGTTTGCTCTCGCGGGCTGAAGTGCGCGCAGCCTTACTCTGGCTGGAAGCACAAGATCGGATTGAGCGTGGGGCAGGGCAACGCAACATTCAGTTGTTGGATAGTTAGAAAATGTCTCACCAAATGTTTCCCAGAATAACCGCCCAAATAAAAACCAGAATGTGTCACCCAAAAGCGAATACTTGTTCTACACTATAGTCAACAAGGCGCACCACCTCCCATCATGGCGGACAGTACACACAGAGAATTGACTGTACCGTTAACAACCGTGAGGGTGACGATGATGCGGACGGGTGCCAGATTCTTGGAACTTATTATTGATAGCGTGTCAGAGGGCGTCTCTCTGGCACATCACATTGCTCGACTGGAGAAAGGATCTCATATGACATGACGATCAACAACAAAAAAGAGAGCTATCTGGCGATTCTCTCACTCTTGCTGGTGGGGATTGCAGGCGGGATTGCTCATCTCGGATGGCAGTTTGAGATTGGGCAACTGTTCGGGGTCGAAGCCTTATTGATTGGCATCATTGCCGTCTTGTTCGTGCCACGACCACGCCACCCGCAGATCTTGCGCTATCAGCCCAAACGCTGGACACAGCATGTCCTGAAATGGATGAGTGCCCCGCAGATTGAAGCCGTGATTCTCTTGTGGTTCGGGGTCTCTTTGATCGCCCAACCGCAATTCTCAAGTGCTTACACCTTGAGTGAGTCCTATCTGCTGACCGCGAGCTTGGGCTGGGTCTTCTTGATTCTCGCCTGGCGCATGGCAATCCAATTGCCGTCGCCTTTAGCTTACAGCATCATGACCAGTTATCGCTTGCTCTACACGCTGATTGTGCTGGTCAATGTTGCCACGACTGATGGTCCGCTGATCATCTTAGGGGCATATGCAGGCGGGGTCTTGCACGGCTTCTTAGCGATGGTCATCCAGTGGGAATTGCACGAGATGGCACAGCAAGCGACGCGCATGCGTCAGCAGATTCACGATTTGCAAGCTGAGTTATGAGGAGGGCCGTGCTGATGTTTAAAGACATAGACAGCCTCTTGACGCTCATGCTCAGTCTGATGGCAACGATTTCAGCCTTAGTCGGGGTCTTGGAGAAGTTGTTTCATTTATGGCAAGACATGACCGAAGACGACGAGGATGAGATCACGCGCCAGCTAGAGAAAGATATTGTGCGACTGCAAGATGATTTGCGTCAGCAACAAGCGCAGATTGAGCACTTGCAGACTCAGCAAAAACGCCGATGAGCGTGACGATGGCTTTGGGAAAACTGACGCGCACGCTCATAGGATTCGCCAACACAGAGACGGGATCATCTGGCAGGATGATCAGCTTTGCGCTGTGTTATCTCACAGGATAGCACAGCCTCCCATAAATTACGACTAATAGACCAAACAGACTCTTTGAAAAAGGACATATTATGGCAACACAAACCTATACCGATGATGTCATCATCGATGGCTCACAAGACGAAGTGCAACTGACCGTCCAAGGTCACAGCACGCAAAGCAATCCCTTACAAGAATGGCAAGACAGCGCAGGGGGCACACTGGCGCGTGTGACTGAAGAAGGCTACTACCAAGCAGGGGATATGACCCTCAGCAGCGATGAGGCACTGATTGAAGCCCATCGCGACGAAACATCGCCCCTAGCCGAACGTGGAATTCACACCCTCGGACGCTTGGCAGGCATCTTGACCACAAGCATCGCTTGGCTGGTCGGTGAACTCGAACTGGTTGGCACAGCCGCCATTTCCAGCATCCAGACCGCTGTGCGCGGTCGCTTGACCCACAGTAGCACGGGCGACTCCAGCAACGCTGAGATGCGCGCTGGCGATTTTGAAGTGGTCAATCAATCTGGGACGAGTGGCATCCCTGTCGGCACAGGCATTGGTGTCAAGGCGGGGATCAGCAACGAAAGCAATGCCTACCTCAGCAAAGCCAGTGGCGTGGTCGCAGAACTGACGAATGGGGCAGGGGCAGATATTGAGACAGCTGTTGGCTTTGAAGTCGCACCACCCAATAACGATGCTACGGGCACAATCGATACTTTAATCGGTCTCGACATTGCCAATATGGATGAAGGTACAGAGAACTTCGCTATCCGCACAGGACTGGGTGTGGTGCATATCGGCGACATCATGGATCTGGTACAACAATTAGCTGATCCCGCAGGCAAAGCAGGGGTCGTGCAACTCTACGCCAAAGACGACAAATTATTCGCAGTCGCCCCTGATGACACGGTCTATGATCTGACCCAAGGCGGTGGTTCAGCCGCTGTGATGACGGGTGCAAGCGACACAGTCGATGGTGCAGCAGGTCTTGTCCCGCAACCCTTAGCAGGCGATGAAGCGAAAGTCTTGCAAGGCGATGGCAACTGGGTGACCCCTGTTACACCGAGCGAAATGCAAGGTGCAACATCCAGTGCCGATGGTGCTAATGGCTTGGTACCCCAACCGCTGACAGGCGATGAAGCCAAATACCTCAAAGGCGATGGCACATGGGATGCCATCACTGTTGTCGGTGCTTTAGGCGATCTCTCCGATGTCGATACCACAGGGGCAAGCAATGGCGATGTCTTAGCCTTTGATGGCACCGATTGGGGACCTGCAACAGGCAGTGGTGGTGGTCCACATACCCACACCCTCTCGCAGATCACCGATGCAGGCACGATGGCAGCTCAGAATAGCAATCTGGTCTACATCACAGGCGGTGCGCTCGATGGCGATATTGACATCACAGGCGACAAGTTGCTGATTCGCTCCGAAGGCTTCCATGGCTTCGACAACACCGTGGTGAGTAATTTGGGCTACCCTCAGACCTTCGTCAATCGCGGTCGTGGCTCGCTGAGTTTGCCGACAGCTGTCCAGAATGGCGATGTCATCGGCACCTACCTCGCACGGGCTGTGGATGGCACCAATCTCTTCATCGCAGGCGGGATTGAATCGCGTGCCAGTGCCAACTGGTCAACCACCACGCGCGATGCTTATCTCAATTTCTTGGTCTCCAAAGGTAGCGATGTAGCAGGACACTTGGCAGGACGCTTTGAAGCAGGCAGTGCCTTTGTGCTCTTCGACAAAGTGGCGACACCGTCTGCGGAGAGCAATCGGATCAAGTTGTATTCCGATGCAGGTGAGCTGATAGTGGTCGATAGCTCAGGTAACACAAGCACCTTGTCTTCGCACAATCCACAGATGGTCGATCCGACAGGACGTCCGACCAGTTATGTTCATGCCGAACGCAATCCTTTCACAGGCAAGCACATCGAAATCGATCTCTACAAGATGGCAGAGGTTTTGGAGCAACTCAGTGGCGAGACCCTGCTCCATGTCCAAGATTTACCTCAAGCTGAGCAGATGGACTGGGCAGAGAACGAAGCGCGTCAGGTGGCTGAAAGCCAATTGGAACGCCAACGCTGGCAAGAATTGCCTGCTGACCAACGCAAAGCGCTTGAACCTGAGTTGCATGTGGCGCGTCCTGAACCGCAATTTCTCAAGACTGCTCGTGGCTGGCGTAAACGCCGTCAATAAGGGCAACACATAATCCAACAAACAACGGGAGCGGCTTCTCGCTGTTCCCCTGATTAGATAAAGGAAAAAACACCATGGCTACTTTTTATGCCAATACAACACAAGAGCTAATTGATGCAATCAATTCTGCTAATAGCAATGGACAAACTAACACAATTTATCTGCAGAATAGAACCTATCAATTGACCACTGCCTATTTCACAGCACCCTTGGGAAATACAGGATTACCGGGAATAGAATCTAACTTGATAATTGAAGGTAACGGTGCAACGTTACAAAGAGATAGCTCAGAAGAATTTCGCTTCATATATAGTCCCTCGGGAATAGTGACAATTCAAAATCTCACTTTTGAAAATGGCTATTTGTCTACAAGCAGTGGTGGAGCAATTCGTAAAAATAACGGTACATTACAACTATATAATTGTAATTTTATGCACAATTCAGCTCAGTTAGGTGGTGCAATAGGAGCTGGATATTTCATCATAGAAAACTGCTTATTCACAGGCAACTCAGGACGTGGAGGTGCAATTTATCGTAATTTTGCTAGTAGTGGCAGCAATTCTTTGATCAAAGACAGCACCTTTACGCAGAATGGAGGTAGTGCTATCGAGAACCGCACATTATTGTCAATTGAGGGATGTAACTTTAATAATAATAGCACAACAGGATCAGGAGCTGCTATCAATAATAAAGGTACTTTGCATGTTAAGGATACTGACTTTGATAGCAACAATGCGGGTGGGGGTGGTGCAATTGCAGGCATCAACCAAAGTAACCAGATTCTCACTTTTGAGAATTGTAGTTTTACCAATAATACAGCAACATCTACGTTGGGTCGTGGTGGTGCTATTTATTTGGTTCAAGGTCAAGAATTATCAGCAAAAAACTGTAAATTTGAAAATAATGCATCTATATTTCAAAATGGTAATGCTATCTATATCCAAGACATGGGTAATAATGCACGAATTAATCGTAGCCGTATTGCCTCGAATTCAGGAAATGCTGTGTATTGTTCAGGCACTACGATATTGGATGCTACTCGGAATGATTGGGGAGCCCCGGACGGACCATCGGGTGTTGCATCAGGGTCGGGAGATGGCATTTCGGCAAATGTTCAATACATTCCTTTTATTGGTGTGTCTGGTCCACCCAAGCACACGGGCAAAAAGCCACGCGGCAAAGATTGTTCCACGGGTTTTGCAAGCAAGGGACAGAAAGCAACGCGTAATCCTATCAGCTTATCCGATGGTGAAAAACGCTTAGATGAGACCGACATTCAGATCAATACTCCTTTGGGGACGTTGGAATTCACTCGTTTTTATGAGCAAAGCCAACAAGACACACTTTCCTTCATGGGTTTGGGTTGGACACATAGTCATGTTTACAACTTGGTGGAAGATGGTAGCACGCCGAATGAGATCGTCGTTACAATTAGTGGCTCAAAGCTTGTTTTTGAAGATGATAATGCTGATGGTATTTTCGAGGCAAGTGAAGGGTCAGTATCGAAAATTGTAAAATCAGGCTCAGATTATGACCTGATAGCTTCAGATGAATCCGTTTATCATTTCAATTCATCAGGACAATTACTCACCCATACGCTCAATAACAATGAGGTCTGGACATACAGCTACGACGGTAATGACAATCTTATCGACGTGTCAGATGGTTACGGTCGTGAACTCAAATTCGCGTACTATAGTGGCCTAGGTGGGGCAGATGCCTTCAAAAATGACTTGCTGTGGCGTGTGGGTACGCACCAAGCAACGGACCTGACACTCACGACACCCGCAGGACCCTACATCGAATTGGATTACAGCGATGATGGCAGTGGTGATGCCTTGCTAACCGATGTGACCGATGTGCGTGGTAATACCTGGGCTTATCGTTACTATGGTTCAGATCCTAGCGAAACCGATACCAAGTGGACGAACTTCCTTGTTGAAACCTTTTCACCTTCAGTCGATAGTGATGGCGATGGCTCAGCCGATGGCACAATTCAATTACAAGAATTGACTTACAGTGGTGCTACTCGCGATGAGATCTCACAAATTGTGCAAAAACGAGGCGATAATCTCGTGACAACTACAATGGATTTCGATCCCACCAATAACGTCACGACAGAAACTACAGAAGGCTTGATCACAACCCACAATTTCATCAACGGTGTCTATTTGGGAACCAAAGATGCGGAAGACAATGAACAAATTCAGCAACCCTTCAGCAACTATCGTCCTGCTTATCAAGATGATGCCAACGGTAATCGAAGCATTACAGAATGGAGTGATGATGGTAAATTACTTAACAGCATTTCAGACGCACTCAATAACCAAACGCAATTCAGCTACGACAGTCAAGACCGCCTAATTGCATCTACAGATGCCGAAGGGCGTGTCACCAATTACATCTACGAAGGCGCACGCCGTCAACCCTCACAGATCATGGTGGCAGATAGTCAAGCAAGTGAGCTTGCCATCAATGGCGATATGGAAGCTAGCTCAGATTGGTCAGAGGTGGGTACACCGACTACCAGCCAACAATCCCAAACTGAAGTTTCAGATGGAGATTACAGTTGGTATGTCGATGCTGCGACAGGTGAGGGCATTCAAAGCACAACTAAGATCAGTTTTGACGCTGGCAAAGATTACCTGATTACTGCCCGTGTCTATGTTATTGGCAGCGGTGAACAGATCCAGATGGGTATCAGCAACAGCACCGACTGGGATGTGACCTCCTCAAGTGATGGCGAGTGGGAGACCTTACGGGCAATCCACACCCCAAGCTCAGCACTAACCGAGAAGCTGCAATTCTTGGCTGAGGGTGGTACTGCTGAGTTCTATGTGGATAGCGTGCATGTCGTCGAACTAACAGGCTTACATCGCTGGCAACAGTTCGTCTATGACGAGAAAGATCGTACCCTCGGTGAATACTTACTGGAGCATGAAACAGCGTCTGAGTTGCAAGCCACTGAACGCGTCTATGGCGATGACCAGACCAATGACTCTGAAGCTTATGGTTTGCTGAAAGAGATCACGGTTAAAGATGTCTTAGATAACATCCACAACAGCACAACCCAGTACGATTATGATGCCCAAGGGCGCGTGATTCGCACCCACAAAATCAGCATGTTTGGCAGTTGTGAGTACAACCACACGGTCTATGATGAAGCGGGCAATGTCTTAGGCACTGCTTGTGGCTTAGTGACGGACAGCAACAGTATCCCAGACAGCATCACGGACTTAAATCTGCTCTACGATGCAGCCGATGCTCATAAAAAACATACCAAAATCACGGCCTACAGCTATGACGAGATGGGTCGTCGCGTGACAAGCAGCACCTCTGGGGCAGTCACTGCTCGTACCAACCGCACGATCTATGATGCACTGGGGCGCGTGGTGCGCACCATTCAGAACTATATTCCTGAAACAGCAGGCATGGTTGCCTACACTGGACCTGGGACCTGGGTATGGGATGGGACACAATGGCTTGATGATGCAAGCACACCTGTTGTCATTGAGCACGGTGCAGACCTTGACGAGAATATCATTGCAATCACCAGCTACAACAAGCGTGGTTTGGTCAATATGCGACGCGATGTCCTCGGTCGTGTGACCTTGTATGGTTACAACGATGCTGATCGCTTGGTGAAAACAGTACAAAATGCCACCAAAGTGCCTTACGATGGCAGCAATCCAATCACAGCCACAGACTATGACATGCGCTATGGCTCAGGCGATCCTGCTCTAGATGACTATGACTTGGTTGCCAGTAGCCAATCAGATGAAGATATCATCACCGAACAAGTCTATGACCCCAATGGCAATGTGATCATGTCGACTGATACCCGTGGTAGCGTGACCTTCACCGTCTATAATGCGCTCAATCGACCTGTGAAGGTCATTAGCAATGCGGCACAACCCAGCTATGACATCCTCACGGACTTATCTTTGTCAGTCTATGGCGCGTATAGCACCGAGCCTGACCAAGATATGGTCTCGACCACGGAGTACGATGCGATGGGGCGCGTGATCCGCTCACAACGTCTGCTAGAAAACCGGGGTGCGACCGAGGAATGGGATACGATGCTTTATGGCTACGATGCCTTGGGTCGTCAGGTGCGTAGCATCCAACATGCCGCTACACCCGATTATGACCTGAGTGCCGATCCTGATCTGAGTGCGTACACCATCAGCACGGATACCGATGTCGATATGCTGACTCAAACCCGTTACGATGTGCAAGGTCGCGTCTTAGAGACCGAAGATGTCAACGGACGCATCACACGCATGGTCTACGATGGCTTGAATCGTCAGGTGCTGACGATTGCCAATTATGTGCTACAAGCGACTGCCCCTGAGAATTGGGAGTGGGTCATTGATCAATGGGAAGATGGCGTAAGTGTCGCGATTGATCATGGTGTCAATGACCAGAATATCATCACACAAACCGTCTATGACAGCGATGGTCGCGTTGAATCGACGCGCAATGTTGAAGGACTGGTGGCACGCAATGCCTACGATGTGGCTGGACGCTCACTTTTGAGTATCCAGAACTTCGTTGATAACAGTTATGTCGATCCTGCGGGTGTCAACAGCCCAACAAATCCTAAAGACCCTTGGTCTTGGGATGGTATACGCTGGGAAGATGGCGATGGCACAGCGATTGCCCGTGGCACGAATTTTGACCAGAACTTGATCTCCAAACCTGATTACGATGATGAGAATCGTGTGTTCCAAACCCGTGATGCGCGTGGCAATCTGACACGCCAAGTCTACGATGACTCAGGTCGTCAGGTGCTGAGTATTGCCAATTATGTCGAGCAAGGCAATCCTGTGGTTGAACCTGAGAATTGGGAATGGGCAAATAACCGCTGGGAAGATGGCTCAGGTAATGCTATCGACCACGGTGTCGATAAAGACCAGAATCGCATCTCCAGCACCGAATATGATCTGCTAGGACGGGCGTTCCGCACCCGTGATGCCGCAGGACGTGAGACCTACACGGTCTACGATGCTGTCGGTCGGGTGGTTCGTCGTGTCAACAATTATGTGGCACAAGCCAGCACCCTCCCAGATGACTGGGCGTGGAATGATACGGCTGGTCGCTACGAATACAGTGCAGGCAATGCCGTTGATCTGGGCACAGCGTTTGATCAGAATATCATCTCAGAGACGACATACAATCAGGCAGGACAAGTCGTCAGCACCCGTGATGCCTTCGGCACCCAAAGTAGCTTCGTCTATGATGAAGCGGGTCGTCGCCTGCAAGTGACGCAAGCCAGCAACACAGGCTTAGCGACTAGCAGTTACACCTGCTTCGATAAAGCAGGACGCACTTTACGTACGATTGCCAATTACATCCCGAAATCGGATGGGGTAGGCGGTGTCATCTCACCGGATGCTTGGGATACTGATGCTAATTGGATCTTCCATCCCGCTAAATACCTCGGACGTGAGACCAATATCATCTCCGAAATTCTCTATGATCGCGCCAGCCGTCGCGTGCGCAGTATCAATCCGATGGGCAATATCAGCCAGACCAGCTATTCCAAAGATGGTCAGGTGGATAGCATGACAGACCCTGAAGGCATGGTGACCGTCTATCGCTATGATGGCTTGCGTCGGCGCACCTTGGTCGTGCAGTCGTATGTCGATAATGGTGAAGACCCTGAAAATTGGGTTTGGGATACCAACCAATATGAAGAGAGCGATGGCACAGCCATTGCCCATGGCACCGACAATGACCAGAATATCATTGTGACGGTCGATTACGACATCGCAGGACGCATGCTCAGCATGCGCGACCCACGAGGCAATCTCACGACTTACGACTGCGATGCCTTGGGACGACGCACCAAGTTGACCAATCCACTCGGCAAAGAGTGGGAGACGGCTTATGCTGAAGTCAGTGGCGCACAACAGACGACCATGACTTATCCAGGTCTCAATGGCAGTACCACACCGTATGATGTGGTGCGTGATTTTGATCGCATGGGACGCTTGCAACAGATTGACTACAACGATGCCGCCAATACCCCGACCGTCAGCTTTGCTTATGATATTGTGGGCAATCGCTTGACGATGACGGAGCATAATGGCACAGCCGATGTTCGCATCACCAACTACGATTATGATAATCGCAATCGCTTGACAGAAGTCGGCTTCGATACCGATGGCGATAGCACCGTCGATGAAACGGTCAGCTATGAATACGACATTCGTGGGCTACGTACCAAATTGACAATGCCTGGTAGTCTGAGCATTGCTTACAGCTACGATGAAAAAGGACGCTTGGTCAGCCTTGAAGATTGGGACAATCAGAAAAGTGACTTTGCCTATGATGCACTCAATCGCCATGTGGCGACCTTACGAGCCAATGGCATGCGCTCCAGCTACACCCTTGATGGGGCAGGGCGTTTGCGCCAATTGCGTCATGAGAATCGCAAGCGCGAGATACTGGCGACCTTCCGTTACACGGTTGATGGGCGCGGTAATCGGACGCGGACGGAAGAATTGCGCTTAGAACCGTCGGCAACCGTCGCTACCGCTACGATTGACCATGAAGATTCTGAAATCGTGTATACTGGAGATTGGACAAATGACACGATTTTAGGTTTCCACCAAACGAGCCAATGGGATGCAAAAATGGCACTGCTCTTCGTCGGCGATACCGATGTTGACTTGACGATTGGGGAAGGACCTGATCATAGCATCGTTGACATCTACATTGATGGCACCTTGTACAAATCGATCGATGGCTATGCAGCATCTGCGGCTAGTCGGGTCGTTTCACTCGACCTGCGCGGTGATGGATTCCATCTGCTGGAGCTTCGTAACCGTCATGAGAAGAACATGGCTAGTTCGGGCTACACGTTGCGCTTCAAGCAATTGGCTGTTGATTCCGCGCTGACGCATGATGTGATTGACTACAGCTATGATGCGCTCTCGCGTCTGCTCCAGGCGGACTATAACGATGGTGCGACTGTCTATAATTACGGCTACGATGTCGCTGGTAACATGACCAACTACGATGGTGTAACCCGTACTTACAATGCTGCCAACCAGATGACCAACGATGGCACTAATACGCTGACCTATGACAATAATGGCAATCTGACAGGCAAGGGCACAGATACGTATGTCTGGGATAGAGCAAACCGCTTGCTGGATGTGGGCAACCACAGTTATGTCTACGATGGTGTGGGTAATCGCGTGCAACAGATGGTTTCGAGCGTTGTGACCGATTATCTCAATGACCTGCAACCGGGTTTGACGAAGTTGCTCAAACAGGATGATGGCACGAATGTTGAGCATTTTGTCCATGCACCGCGAGGGATTCATGCGGTTGATGATGGCACAGACTGGAATTTCTACATGCAGGATGGCTTAGGATCTGTGCGAGCTGTGGTTGATGATATGGCTGCGGTGCAGACCAGCATGAGCTTTGATCCATATGGTAATCCGATGGCAAGTTATGGCGCTGGCTTTGGTTTCACAGGTGAACAGACAGATGCGAATGGTAGCGTGTTCTTGCGGGCGCGGTATTATGAGCCGGGGTTGGGTACTTTTAGTGCTTTAGACCCACTGGAAGGCAAGACTTGTACACCGATGACACTCAATGGGTATTCTTGGGTTGAAGGCAATCCTGTGATGAATACTGACCCTGCGGGGCTTTTATCTTGCGAAGCGGCTGCTGGAGCATGTGGTACCGCGATTCTTGTTCCATTTGATGGATTCTTCGGAGATATACCAGCTTGCGGTATTCTGATTGGGTGTCTTGGAATTGTAGGTGCATTAGCTGCTCTTGCAGCCTTAACTACATCGCAAGTTGATGTCAATATCTCAACTAGTACGAGTATAACGACAACTGCTGGCGAATGTCCAACAGACTATCATCCTGGTACGTATTTTCCATTTCTCAATGAGAGCGATATATTATGTAATTTGAGAAAACATGGTGGTGGACGTAATCCCTTTGGGACTGCTACTTATGAGATGCTTAGATATAATAACAAAGCACCTGTTATTAATCCAAATTTCCCAATGTTTGATGCAAATGCACGCTATGCACCACCCGATCCTATTTGGCCAGACGGTCAATACTACGAACCAGGTGGGATAATCTATGTGAGTCCACCAAGTATAACGGTTCCTCGTGGTACCCGAGCTGATCGCTTGGCAAGTCTGGTGGAAGAAATACAACATGCAGCGCAGTTCTTTGGATTTGATAATGGTAGAGGATGTAACACAAGATTAATCGAGGGCGAAATCGCTGCTAAGGGTGTTAAGCTTCTATGGATGACGCTTAGTAACATTGAACCCGCCAGCTTCACTCACACGGCAGAAGCAGAATTTCAAGATAGTTTGGGCACTTATGTGCGAAATCTATACGGGGGTGACGAATCTACCCCTTTGTTTCGCAATGCGTTGGGCAATGCGACTTGTGTAACAGAATTGACTTCAAGAGATTTTCCAACAAGTGTTGCTATGAGTATTGGATACAATCCGTTTGATATGTGTTGACATATGCTGCAATTCGAGTGAAATATCTAATTGTATTTGAATAACATAGAGGCTAATTATGGAAAACAGAAAAAACATTGATTCCGATGAATATTGGAAACAATTTACTTTTTATGTTTATGAGGCATGGGTAATAAAAAGCTATCCACGACAAGTATGGTTAGAATTTTTCACTTTGTTAGAGGCTACACAGAGTGGGATATTTACAAGCTCCCTAGAAAGGGATGACATAGGTCTCTCTATTGTGTCCCTACTCTTAGTTAGTAAGTCGGAAGATGTAGTTCATGCCGTCTTAAAGCCTCTTGAGCATATATTCGATGTAGATAAATGGAGCACGAAAGATACAGTAGACTGGTCAAAGTGGGTAAGTCTTTCGGTGAGTGGTATTCCAGACTTTATCGAAAATTCTCAACAAATTGGAAATCGTAATACTAGATTAATCAATCGTAAAGGTTTGATCTAGATCAACTATGTTGATAGTAATTGAGCCTGAGTAAGGTTGTTGTGTTGAAACTTAACTCAACATCAAGCTATCAACATCAATTTCTGCCTCATCTATCGTGTAGCTCCGGTAGGTGGGGCAGTTTTGATTATAGATTCTATGATGCACTCTCGCGTCTGCTCCAAGCGGTGTGCTGGATACTTAGTACATCCGACCAGCTATGACGCTCGTTTTCGCTCATAGATATGATGCAAACCGCCAAGAACTGGCTTCACATCAATACCAACAACTGCCTCACTCAGATCGGGTGGGGCAGTTCCATTTGGTCTGCATTGTTCAATGCCTTGATGAGGTCGATGGTCGTTATAGTAGCCAATATATTCACGAGTCACTCTGCGAAGCTGTAGCTCATTCAAGATAATCAGGTGATCTAGGCATTCACGCTGAAGACTTCCCAGAAATCGCTCACAAGTCGCGTTGGCTTTTGGCGCTTTGAAAGGTGTTTTCAGTAACTCAACCTCTCGATGCTTCGCAACTTGCTCGAAATTTTCTCCAAATTTGCTGTCATTATCCAAAACCAGATATTTCGGCTGGTTATCCCAATCACAAGCCGCACTCAATTGACGTGATACCCAAATATCATTGGGATGCCTTGTTATCCCAATATAAACGACGCGACGTGAGCCAAGTTCAATTATCACGAAAATAAAGATCATCCTGAAAAATACATCATAGGTCTGCAAGAAATCACATGCCCAGATGTCACGTCCATGATTTTGCATGAAGGTCAGCCAGTTCTGCCCGGATGGTCTTGGTTCTCGAACAGACCGCATATATTTCAGAATGGTTCGTTTGCTGACTTTGATTCCAAAGTGCAACAACTCACCACGAATACGCTCTGCACCCCAGAGAATATTGTCCTTTGCCATCGTCTGAATCAGGTCAATCGTTTCTTGAGGTATTCGAGGTTCTCTTTTATCCGTCTTTGTCTTATGCCTCCAGAATGCTCGGAACAGTTCATGATGCCACCTCAAGAGTGTCTCTGGTTGAACAATCAGTAGGGCATGTCGCCAGTTTTTGAATTGACTGGCTAAGATAACTAGCCAACGGCGATCTTCATCACTGAGTTTAGGTCGTTCAACTTGTCGCCTCAAAATGATGAGTTGTTTGCGTAGCATCGCGTTTTCAAGCATCAACTGAGAACGTGACAAGATTGCATCGAAGATCAAACCTGATGCCACTGACCCAGTTGGTTTTACCCACTGGCGTATGTGAACAAAAATCCACGCTTGAAGAGTGAGAAAAAAGTATTGAACGATATTCATCCCTGTCCCAAAGATGTTATCTGCAACTCTCTCAATTTTAGGTGCAGTCACATCTTTGAGCGAATAGTCTCCCACAAACGGTGATTTTAGGAACGCTCACTGCGAAACAAAAAATGATCTTTTCTGACCTTTTATCAATGCTCCGAAAGTCGTCCCAAAACCTAAGTGTCCCAAAACATCAGATGAGATGAGTTTCGGGATATTCATATTATTGTAGAAACTGTTAACAAATTAGGCGCTGTTACGTGCTGTAATGAAACAGTTACGGTAAAATTGTCAATCATAGAAAAAGCACAGTGACAAGCAAATCTCTATGTCGATCAATTTTGTACCTCAAATACGGGTCTTTCTTGCATCTCCGGGTGATGTTAACGAAGAACGCGCTATCGCACTTCAAGTATTAAAAATGCTGGAATACGATCCTCTATTTCGACAAGATGGCGCAGGAGGTGTATCACTCTATCCTGTGGCATGGGATGCACCCGGAGGCGGTACACCAATGCGCGTTACCATAACACCTCAAACCGCAATCCGAAAAGGTTTACCCACACCATCCGAGTGCGACATCGTAATCGTGTTATTCTGGGGTCGGATGGGTACACCTTTAGCACACGATGAATATCAGAAAGAAGATGGCTCAGCATATTTATCTGGAACCGAGTGGGAATATTGGGATGCAGTGAATGCAGAGCGCAAGAATAACAAACCAATCACTTTGTTATATCGGCGTACAGAAGAGCCAGTGTATGAACGATCAGACAGAGAAGCGACAAAACAACATCACAAAGTACTTGATTTCTTCAAGCAATTTCGATCTTCAGATGGTTCTTTATCAGGTGGTGTTAATGAATACTCAAATCCCGAAGACTTTCGTTTAGAGTTACTAACGCATCTACGGAGTATCTTGAATGACTTACTCAAGGATGAGCATATTTATGTTCCTGAATTATTTGTACCCGTTCCTTCTCTCTGGACAGGGTCACCGTTTCCAGGATTACGACCATTTACAGAGGAGGATGCCCCGATCTTTTTTGGACGTGGTCTGGAAGTGACACAATTGGTGAAGGTCATTGAAGCAAATCGCTTTGTGGCAGTCGTGGCAGCATCGGGAAGTGGTAAGTCCTCACTGGTAGCGGCTGGTCTGATTCCTCGTTTGAAAGCGAATGCGATTGTCAACGAGAGAGTCGGCAGTGCTGACTGGCGTTTTGCAAAATTGACGCCCAGTGAATATGAGAATCCAATTGAAGGCTTGTTCCACGCGCTGAATAAAGCATTTCCAGAACACAAAGTTTCGCCGATGATGATTGTAAATGAGAAAAAATCCTTCGTAGAAAGCGTAAGCGAAAACCCACAATCGTTGGTCGAAATATGTGATGCACTGATTACTGAGGCAGATGCCCCTGCATGGACAGAGATTTTACTGTTCATTGATCAATTTGAAGAGTTGTTCACACTGGTGTCGACAACAGACCGAGAGACATTGTTGGCTGTATTGAATACCGTGAGCCTATCAACACGACTACGTTGTATCATCACGATGCGCTCTGATTTCTATGCAGATTGCCTTGAATTCCCTATGTTAGCAGAGCTATTGAAAAAAGGAACTTATCCCCTGACTATGCCAACAGCTGGTGCATTGATTGAAATGATTGAAATGCCTGCCAGTCGTGCAGGGTTAACTTGGGATGATGGTTTACCAGGGAAAATACAATCAGATACAGGGACAAGTGCAGGTGCGCTGGCATTGATGGCGTATGCACTGGATGAACTGTATCTCAACATCAGTAACGACCAACATCTGACTTTCGTGGCTTACGAAGCACTTGGTGGTGTTGAAGGCGCAATTGGCAAACGTGCAGAGAGTACCTATGATAACCTTATACTGGATGACAAAGAAGCGATTTTGCAACAGGTCTTTCGTGAGCTGATAGCAGTCGACGAGCGCGGTACAGCAACCCGCCAGCGGACAAATCTGAGCAAATTCAACATAGCACAACAACAACTGATAACAGCCTTCGTAACAGCGCGTTTGTTGGTTACTCATGAAGCGATGGTCGAAGTTGCTCATGAGGCAATCTTCAGAAGTTGGGAGCGATTGGTAGAGTGGATTGAATCTGCGCAAGAAGACCTGATTTTACTACGACAACTGAGAACGGCGACGGCGGAATGGATGCGACAGAAGCAGTCAGATGCTTTTCTTTGGACACATGAACGCCTTGAATCGGTATACACGATGCTAAGGCGTTTGCATCCTGATTTAAGTGAGACTGAAAAAGAATTCATTAAACCAGAACAGGAACGACTTTATAGCCTGTTGAATGATCAGATTGACCATAGGCAAAGGCGTCAAATAAGCTTTAGATTGGATTCCATTGGTGATACTCGAAATGGCGTTGGTATTAGAGACGGTTTACCAAATATAGAATGGTTAGAAGTACCTGGAAGTAATAAGTTAGTTTATGATTTCAAGGATCATAATAAGAAGGTTTATGCACAGAAAATAGTTCCAAATTTCTATATAGCAAAGTTTCCAGTTACCTTTTGTCAGTTTCAGTTGTTTGTGGATACTGATTATAAAAATCCTGCGTGGTGGAGTGATTCTCCAGATACACTTCTAGCTCTTGATATTAATCAGCATATCGCTGGTGATTTTTATCCAAGGGATAATGTCTCTTGGTATCATTGTGTCGCATATACACGTTGGTTAGATAATCAACTACGCCAACATAAACTGTTACCAAATATGAATCTAGAAGTGCGATTGCCCACAGAATGGGAATGGCAATGGGTTGCAATGAATGGATCAAATGAAGATGAGTATCCTTGGGGATTTTGGGATGCTCAATTTGCTAACACACTAGAGGCAGGTCTGAGTATGTCGATTGGAGTTGGGATGTATCCAAGTAATGCCTCAAAATATGGTGCTTTGGATCTTTCTGGTAACGTTCGTGAGTGGTGCTTATTCAAATGTGATGATCGAAAATTATCCATCAGGGAGCTTATTGATGAGGGCGAGGGTGCTTTACGAGGAGGTTCTTATGCGTCTGACAAGCGTGCAGCAAGTTCCATGCAACCAGCGCATATACAGTTAGATCGCGTGGATTACGCAAATGGATTTCGGGTTGTCTTGAGTCAATCAATTGATTTCTTGAGTATGTCCTAATGATAGCTCTTATGAATGGGAAAATAGTAATCGGGCGGAGAATGCTGTCTCTATGCTTGATAGCTAAAATCTTGATGTTAATCAGTGTGTACTTATTTTATACTTTCAAACTTCCTAATTATGAAAATGCTCAACCGTATGAAATAGCACCGCAGCGCATACAAGAAGCATATGACTCTCAAGATACATATCTAACTTTAAGTGATTTGGGGCTCACTGAATTACCGGCTGAAATCGGTTCTCTGACACAATTACAGGTACTCGACCTCTCAGAAAACAACTTAACTAATTTACCTCAAGAGATTGAAAACATTATCGGGCTAAGGCAAATTCATCTGAGTTACAATCACTATTCAAGAATGCCAATGGAAATCACCAAACTGCCAAATTTGGATTCTATTTGGTTGGATAACAATGATTTGCGTCGTATTCCCCAATCAATCGCTAGTTTGGATAATCTTCAGAAGCTGTATCTTGATGGTAATGAATTAAACGTTCTTCCTAATCAACTAGGATATCTGGATGATTTAACTGTCTTATCGCTGACATACAATAATTTAGATAGCCTGCCGCGTAGTATAGCTAATCTGAAAAATCTCTGTTATATAGATTTTGGCTACAATTATTTTGAAGAATTACCATTTGTAATCGGTGAGATGCATCCTATTACGCCTAATAATCAGTGTGAAGAAGACATCATAAGTATAATAGTTGAACCTAATCCTTACGACGAGGATGATGAGGAACTAGCTCAATCGAATGTCATGCAAATGTCGCAAACACTACATGATCGTATGAAACCACATGAGCAAAATACTTTAGTAAAAATATTGACATTTGGGTTTGGACTTCTATTTGCAATTAGGATTCTTGTGCAAGAAGTGCACAGAATTACTGCACAAAAAAAGAAACGAAAAATACAAGACTTGTCCAAAGGCACACTATGTTCAACGGCTTTGTTGATTACTGAAGATTCAGACAAAGATTTTCCACAGTCTGAATATGATAATATGTCAGAAGAAATCAATAAAAAGTTTGTCGCAAGCTAATGATTGCCTATTGTTGGAGGTCTGAGAAACCATCTAATCTATCGCGATTGATGAGCAATAATTCTTGCTTCTCGATTATCAACCTCGACATGCTTAAGTATTATTTGCATTATATCGTTACCTTTACTTACCAATACCACAAAGCTCATCATCCTGTTATATATAGTACCTATAACTGTTGTAAGTCCGTGGTTCTTCAAGATGCTGGTTGACCAAATTCATAATGGCTCGAATAGATAAACCTGTCTGCAAATAGGCTTTGATACTTTCACGATGAGAATCAAGTGGTTGCTCTTTGTTGCGACTTCCCTTTGGTCTGCCGAGCTGTTGCCCTCTAGCTTTAGCTACTGCCAAACCTTGTTTCGTTCTGAGCGATATGAACTCACGTTCGGTCTGAGCAAAATAGCTGTAGATTGCTAGCAATAATTGAGAATGAGAAGCATTAGTAGATAATTCTGGCTGACGTACAAAAATAAGCTGTACATTCATCTCATTGAGCGTGTTTACAAGATTAAGCGTCTCTAACATATTGCGCCCGAGGCGACTAAGTTCAGCTACAATCAACCGATCACCCGAATCCAGTTTTTCAACCAATTCAGTAATGCGTCGTTCTCGCTGGTTCTTGCGTGATGAAATTTCGATCTCTATAAACTCATCAATTGAGATTTTCTGTTGGTGTGCATATTCTAATAATAGGTGTCTCTGTTTTTCCAAATCTTGCTGTTCAGTGCTTACGCGAATATAGCCAATTGTTGTCATATTTTGTCCTGTTACAAAAATAAGGTGTGTTTGGCTATATTTTTAACATTTATGTACAAAGATATTCAAGCGATATATTTGCTAATTTTGAGTGAATTTAACGTTCATTATTTTTAACAATAGGTAATGAAATCTATTGTCATTCGCGCCTCATAGAGTGGATTTAAAAGAATGATCATTTTCACAACTTGTGCAAGCGTGTTATAGCACTTAGCCAATTAGATTAGCAAAAATAGGCTCATCATTAATCCGAAGAGGCTGTGCATCAGAGATACTGAGTAGCACTTGTGAAAGTCCATAGGCAGCGAAAGCAAATGTACCAGCACCAGCCGCTGTTAGGGTTTGCTCAATCCAGTGCATGGTGATACTCAAGTTTTCCATAGCCGCGATGGGCTGAAGCGCAAAGGTCATCACGATATTTAGGAAAAATAAACCTGCAAGCCCCCATTTTTTGTTGCGAACGGATACAGAAATCAACATGCTAATGAGTGCTACATTGCCAATACTAACCAATATCAATAGTGGCTGAAACCAACCACGTTCAATTTGTTCGATGAACATGCGGTATCCTGCCCATGAAAATGCGCTACATATGACGACTAGTGGCAACACCCAGAACCATGCTGGCACGACTTTGTCGTTGGCACGGCGCACCAAGCCCCAAACGCCAAACATTACGAGAATAAATCCTGGTGCCATCAATGGAAACAAGAGCTGACTCAACAAATAAATATCTGTGCCTGTTGTTGCTACAATGAGTTTCCAGCTTGCTTTTGTCAGACCAGCCGTAACAACTAGTGTCCCACCTATCGCGGCGAATATGGCTTGTCCTGGCGCAAAGGTTTGTGTCATGCGCCAAACATAGAACAGCGCAATGCCTGTTAATAGCACAGGCAAAAAATCATAAACGGCTAAACCCACTGAAAAATCCATTGCAACACCTCCTGTAAGTATGACACATCTTAATCGTTTGATTGTTATCTGAATGCTGCAAAATTGCAGGTGATGAAGTGCCGGTATTTTGTATGAGCTTTGTCATTTGTTATTAGTATGAGGCTGTTGTAAATAGCATCCAGTTGCATGTCACAGCAATGTAATCACACGTCATGAGATAACCATGGGTCGCAGGCGAGAAGTGTCACAAACACTTGACCTACTCTGACTATTTCATTTACAAACTTGCTCGAAGTGCTATATGCCAGATAAATAGAAGAGACATGATTTGTCGCTTGGGCTTGGTATATCAAGCCCAAGCATTTTTCCAGAGTTTACAAAACGAAGCACTAAGCTATTTGATCAATCGTCATCGTCATCATCGTCGTCGTCCCAGTCATCGTCGTCGTCATCCCAGTCATCGTCATCATCGTCGTCGTCCCAGTCATCGTCGTCATCATCCCAGTCATCGTCATTGTTGTTGTCATCTGACCGACTGTCCCCACTGCTAGTGTTGTCATTGAAATCATCATCGTCATCGTCTGACCCACTACTGCTAGTATTGCCAGTGTTCCATCTATCATCGTCATCAAAGCCGAATTCGAGAACACTACCAGTCTGGGCATCGATATATACTGTGCGAGTATCGTCATCAAGTTCAATATCCCAAACAAGTCTGCCATCTTCAAAATCCAGGTCAACATCGCTGACAACGCTATTCGGGAAGATCGTGAGCGCAGCCGCAATCGCTTCGTCAGCGGTGATGGTTGCCGTTGGGTTACCACCTGCGTTAGTATTGTCTACGCTATTGTTAGACCCATTGTCACTATCAGAGTCGCTGTCAAATTCAAGAACGTTCCCTGTTTGGGCATCAACATACACGTCACGGGCATCACCATCGAGTTCAATATCCCAGACTAATATGCCATCTTCATAATCAAGATCAATGTCGCTGACCGTGCTGTTTGGGAATATTGTGAGCGCAATGGCAATCGCTTCGTCGGAGCTAATGGTTGCTGTTTGGCTATCAACAGCATTTGTGTTGCTTGTGCTGTCGCTACTGAAGTCGCTATCGAAGTCAAGGACTTCCCCTGTTAGGGCATTGATGTCTACACTACGTGTATCATCATCGAGTTCAATATCCCAAACGAGGATACCATCTTCAAAATCCAGGTCGATATCATTGACGACACTATTCGGGAAGAGTCCGAGTGCAGTGGCGATGGCTTCGTCTACAGTGATGGTTGCGGTTTCATTACTGGCAACATTGCTAGTGCTTGGACTATTGCTTGCGCCTAAGTCGTTATCAAATTCGAGAACGCTTCCTGTTTGGGCATCGACATACACGTCACGGGCATCACCATCAAGTTCCACATCCCAGAGTAGAATACCATCTTCAATGTAAAGTTCGACACTGGTGACGGTGTTATTCGGGAAGAGTTCAAGTGCTGTAGTAATCGCTTGCGCGGCGGTGATGGTGGCATCTTGGACGGTGGTATCGGATGTGCCTGTTGAGGTATTGCTAGCACTATCATCCGATGTAGCGGTATCCAAAGTGATGGTATTGGTCATGGCATCTTGGCAGACATCGACATCTTCAAAGGTGAATGTGTCATCCGTTGCGGTGAGTCGTAATTCAAAGTCGAAGCAAATGTCGCCAAAATCTTCATCATCAGCATCATCTTCTCTATCAAATTCAATTGAAAGGATGGTCACATCTTGTCCATAGATGGCACGGACAGTTTCAATGGCTGTTGCCAGGTCAAGTGGTGCATCGTCTTGTGCGAATACGGCGGTTGCGGGCAGCATTAGCAATATGATGCTGGCTAATGCGTAACGAATGGTGTTCATGTGTGATTTACTCCTTAGAATTTATTAACGTATAGTGGTCGGGATTGACCTTCACACATGAAGACTGCTAAGGACTATAAAGAGTTTACAGTACTATAGTACTAATTCACACAAACTCATCATTTACTCGCAAATACGGGAATCGTTCAGTGCTATGGCCAGGGTCATGGCGATTTTGACAATCAAACACGATTATCAATGAGGTTGCGTTATTTTTGCCGTATTTCGTCTTTTCCCTACGGTCGTATATGTTCAACTCGAACGTATTTGATTTTTGAGAAAGTGAGCTATGGCTTTCAGTGCCGAGCACAAAGTTTATCTACTTTGCTTTGGCTTGACGTTAATTGTGTCAGTGATGGGTGATATTGACCTGCTGCTGGGAGCAACGAATTATCAAGGACTGCGTATATATTGAGAATATAGCATTGCTCAAATTATCATGAATTATCTAATCTGCAAAAAGGAGAAAGCGTATCATGGAACTGGTTGGTATTGGTACTTTTATATTGATAATCATATTCTTTTACTGGCTAAACAATGATATCGACAGAGATCTATTGCAGCGATTTCGCAGTGAACGGTCACTACATATTGATTGGGATATTGCCATGAGCGAACAGGTGATTGATCTTCTACCTAGTGATCGATTGGGAGCAATTCGTAATTACAGCCAAATTGCTTCTGTTTCAGCAGATGAAGCTGAACGTGTGATCGATCACCTACTTATAAATATGACAAAAGCCAAGAACATAGAGTGGAAGCTTAGCGACGAAGTCGATGGTTTGCGATACCTAGTGAAAATAGGTGAAATCGAACGCGCCGTCGCCGTATACTGTGATTATCATGGCGTGGACGAATACAGTGCACGTAAGGCGATCCAAAAGATTGAAAATGAGCAAAACAATGACTATCTGTTTGACGATGATGGTGACTATCTGATCAGTGATGATGGTGAGATCATCCAAAAGGACAATCGGTCATGAAGTACGAAAATATGCCTTTTTCATCATGCTTCAATAATGTTCTTTTTTGACAGAATTGAGATTTTTCCGCTGAGCCAACTTCTACTACGTTTGATGGAGTATTTTGACAAAGCGAGCCAGCAAATCCGATATATTATGTCACGAATGTAAAGAAATGCTCGTCTACATTTAGATCCCTTATCGGAATACGTCCCATTTTGACTAGTTGTAATTTGTTCTCTTGATTGCTCTATATTCTGAGTGTCATCGGAACCATTACTAACGGGCAGTTCAAAGTCAAAGGGATCAATCACAAATTTGCCGTGCTCAAATGGGTAGTTTGCCGCTATGAGAGGGAGCTTTGCGAAAATAGCAGAAATTGCTACAATCTTCCTTGTATATAGAAGATAACAGTGAATAGTTACGTATGTCGGATATTGACCAGCAAACGTTTAAAGTATTTATTAGTTATAGTCGTCAGGATGAACTCTTTGCCCGTCGGCTAGCGAATTGGTTGAACAAGGGTGGTTTGCAGGTCTGGATTGACCGCGAAGATATTGACTCTGGCAAAAAATGGAGTAGCGCAATTCAGGAGGGATTAGAACAATCTGAGATTATGATACTACTTATCTCAGAACCTGCCATGCAATCTGTCAATGTCGAGGATGAATGGCAATATTTTCTCGACAAGGACAAGGTGATTATCCCCTTACTCCTTGAGGAAGTTGAAATTCCGTACCAACTGCGCCGTATTCAATATATTGATTTTAGCCGCAAAGGCCAGTTCGCAAAGGCAAAACAACGGCTCAAAGCGGAGATACGCAAGGCGATTGCTCGTAAACGGTATCCACGCCGCAAACGACAGCAAGTTACAAAAGATACACAAAGTGCCGACCTATGGCCTGACCGTCGTCGGAATTATCTCTTGGGTGGTTTTATAAGCTTTTTAACTCTTATTGTTGTGATGGGTAGTCTATATTGGAATTGGGAATTGCGGTTGCTGCATGTTGAATTGCCAGTGGCTATGTCGGAGGAAATCCATGGTGTGGTTCAATTTCTGACAACACGCAAAACAGCATTGATGTCAACAACATTAAACCCTGATTTAAATCCGGCAAATGATAACGAACCAGTCATTGATGGTAACAAGATTATCTCGCAGACTAGTATTGTACGCGTTGCTATGCAGCCACAGGCGCAAGCCGTATTACGACGGAACACAGTTGCAACATTTTTAAACCTTTCTAACACCAATTTCCCGCTCGAGATTGATGTTGAGAGCGGACGCATCTTGGGATCAACTAGTGGCATTTTCCCAAGTATTGAGTTCAATACACGAAATGGCGCAACATTCCGTGCTATTGGCTCAATTATCGCCGTTGATAAAAATACTGAAAACTTGACCGTGACGTATTATTGCTACGAAGGGGTTTGTCAAATCGAAGATAGTGTTGGTAATATTATTGTATTATCAGAACATCATCAAATTACCGTCACAGGGCAGGCGAATGATTTTAACTTTACGGCGATTTCAGATGTTATTCCAATTAATGCAAGCGAATACGAGGAATGGCAACGTTTGTGTCAGAGATGTTTGGACGAAACAGAGATTGTTGCACAGGCTGATAGCAGACCTGCACAAATTATCCCGCCGACTAGTACAGTAACTGATACACCAACACCGACAGCTACAGCGACACCAACCACCGCGCCGACCAGCACAGCCACAGCCACACCAACGATTACACCATCTCCAACAATTACATCAACATCGACACTTGATCCAGAAGAAGAGAATACTCTATTTTACCCGGATGATTTGTACAATACCATTTGGCTGTTAGATTGGGACATGCTCGTCGGTGAGTTGCTGGAGAGTAGATTGTCAGGCGAGGAACATGAATCATGTGGTACATTTGTTTCCCCTCCAGATACCTATTCTTACGCTGACTCTTCTTCTTCTGTACTTGTAACATTTTTAGAATTACCGGAAAACCCTTATGACGATGAGGTATTAAATCCTATCTTTTTTGATAGACCATTGCTTGTGAGTCGTGGTGTAACTGCTCGACCCGCACACATAATGGGTAGTACCTATGTAGGTAATGTACAATTCCCATTCGTCTTAAATTATGGCAATTACTATAGTGATTATCAGGATGAGATGTCCGAAGATGATAGGCCCGAAGTCAATGTTACTTTTATTGATTCACAACATTTTGAATTTGTTGAATCGCGCCTTGCAGAGTATGGTTGGTCTGATTGTTATCAGGCGCAGGGGACAGGTACGCAAATTATTGATTTTCAACAATGGGAGGTTATTGGTGACCCATCAGAATCTGCCACAGGTATGTGCAGTGATGAATTTGGCGGACTACTACCATACTATAGAGAGATGACAACTTTCTACATTGGACATGATGCCGATAACAATCTTGCAATACTGCAGGCTCTCAATGAAGATGGTCAATTAGTCTCGACATCAGATATTTTAGTAGATGGGGGATATGAACCTGGTTTATTTGGTGTTGCGGGAACAGGAGAACCACTTGGACTCATGGCTCCTATGAATAGTGCAAATGGGGCTTACCAATTGCAACCGTTGGGAGAAGACACATATGTTGCTTCTTGGGGTATAACTTACCTTATACGTCATGAATATACACTTCAGTTTCTGAGTGATGACATGCTGAGAATTGTTACACATCTGACTCCATATGAGTCGAGCTATTCTTACCTTACTCAAGTTGATTGTACTCTGACAAGTATAGCACGCCGAATTGGTACGTAGCAGAAGAACTCGACGGCCTAAACTAATGCTCTTGTGTATTTTGTGACTAAGTTTGAATCTTGATAATATGGATGCTGCTCATTTTACAAAGCCATAAGTAAACAAATTGTGTTGCCACGTCGATCAGCTGTAATATCGTGAGTATCACTTAGTATTTTTGGTGTCATGACATTATATCTAGCTGAAGGATAGCATAGCACAAACTGATGTGTATCAGACTCAAGGTTCTCTTTCTCCGCTTGTAATGAAGGATATTTTTTAATCTCAGCATCTGCAAAATGACCGCTGGGTGTTGGAACTGTGATATAAATACCATAAGCTTTTGCACGACGATCATATACTACAATAAACTCACATAGTCCCAACTCCTTTGCTAATTTTATGAGGGCTCTTTTTTTACTAATTCTGTCACTATCCAATATATGTACGTGACAAAATCATATCTTATCCAATAAACGTGTTAAATGTACAATCATCAAGAATAGATCACTGTTGTATATTCCTATATTTAGCTGTTATTACTTTTCGCTTTTGGTAAATGGTTATATAGCGTTGACACTGACACACCTAATGTCTGTGCCACTTGCTTAGCACTAATGTCTGGATCACGAAGCATGGCTTTTGCCTTAGCTATATCTTCATCAGATAATTTGCGAGGTCGTCCCCCTACTCTACCGCGTTCTCTCGCTGAGGCTAACCCAGCTTTAGTTCGTTCTCGAATAAGAGAGCGTTCAAATTCAGCCAATGCACCAAATAGATGGAAGACTAACTTTCCACCCGCTGTTGTCGTGTCAATATTTTCAGTAAGTGATTTTAATCCAATATCGCGCTCTTCTAACGCTTCTACTGTTTCTAATAACTGTTTGAGAGAACGTGCTAGTCTATCCAACTTCCAAATGACAAGCGTGTCTCCTGATCGCATATATTGGAGAGCTTCTGATAAGACAGGACGGTCCCGTTGGGCACCTGATGCCTTTTCCTCAAAAATCTTTTCGCATCCTGCATTTGTAAGAGCATCTTTTTGAAGTTGTGGATTTTGATCTTGGGTTGATACACGTGCATAACCAATAAACATAATAATGTCCTCAGAGCTTCTATAAAACGTCTATGACCTTAGCTTTTTGGAAAGTATATTTCAAGAAACAGTTTTTGGAAAATAATCGTTCTTCTTTCACACACTATAAGTTTTTGCTAGAATCTTCCAAAAAACCCTCGTTTGTTGGAATGATTGTTTCTATCGCTCTTAACTTGGTGTCCAAGTTGCTTTGAAGATGTACACTCTGAGTAACTCACTTTCCATAGATGTCAATTTATTGGTATAACTTTTCCAAGATTGGAATGCCCCTCGGAGTGAGGGTTTTTTGTTTAACTTTATGGTATGGAAGCTCTTCGAGCGATGTAAGCGAACATTTTCCAAAGCCTCTTGTGAGCGAAACACTTTGATGACTTACAATTTCCATGTTACCTTTCAACTGTGATAGTTCTAAGTGCTTCTGATAAAGATTGCTCAGCAGATATATGAATATGGGGAGTTACACCTTTTTTCTCCCAGTTTTCACCTGTTACTGCGTGGATAGGTTGTCCTGTTGGCATAGCAACAAGATAAGCATCTTCAAATGTGAGTAGGTCAACAGGATGTGCTGCGCCACATGTTGTCTCACCTATGATTGTTGCGCGTCTCATATGTTTAAGGTCATATGCAAATTCTTCCGCAGCTGAAGCTGTTCGTGAACTAGTCAGCACATAAACAGGCATATCAGGCAGACGAACTCCACCTATTTCAGATAATGTCCATGACTCATGATGTGTATTACTTGAACGATGATGGAAGGTAATAAGATGCTGAGGCTCTGCGCTGACAAGATGGCTAATAAGCAATTGCACCATATCAGGTGACCCACCTCCATTGCGACATAAATCAAAGATAAGGGCATTTGTATGTTGCACAAATTGTATAGTTGCTGATGTAGTCTCTTTTGAAAACTTTGGTTTAACAAACTCTGTCAGGTTAATATAGCCAATGTTGCCCTCAAGGATTTGTACTGATTGAAAGCCAAAATTCGATTGTTTCCAACTATCATATGCAAGTTTCTCAAAGACTTCTTCACTTGGCATAGATGCTTCATCTAATTTAATTTGTGAGACTTTTTCAGGGTCATAATTTATATGAAAATGGGAGTCAATATTTTGGAGACATTCATTTAATAATTTGCACTTATCTGAAGGATCTTTTGACTGTAATTCTGTGTCTAAGTCGCGTAGTTTTTCTACAATCATCGGGATACTATTCTGCATGATGTAGTTATCTTCTATTAGTTTAATCAAGGCTTTAAGCATAGTAGTCCCATTCACAATTTATCGTCATCGTTACTATAAGAATCGTTGACTGATAGCAAATTGTTCAATATTGGGAACAATGGCGCAGAGTGTGATACGTCATATCCTAGTGGCATAGCCAAGAGTTTCCTGATTTGGGGGCATACTCTCCTGAAAAACCTCACGGGAAACTGTTGAAAGGGTTAATTCTCACTGAGATCGTGGTAGAGCATGGCTTTTGTACACTTATTTTAGAGGCTCGATAGCACAAGAAGATCGTGCGGAAGAATGTAGCAAGATGAATCATATTGATGGCGCATTTGTCGATTATCATGGGTTTGTATGTAGTTACATTACCCATTGCCCAGCAGGAGCGGCTATGAATCTCGGTCAATTTTCAATTAGTTTGGCAGTTTAGGACATCAAAGCATCCCGTGAATTTTATGAGAAGTTATCGTTTGAAGTGATAAATGGTAAGCAAGCTGATGGCGGGCTTATTTTGAAAAGCGGCGATACAGTGATTGGATTGTTTCAAAATCACTTTGATAAGAATTTGATGACGTTTAACCCCAAGGATGTAAGAGCAATTGAAATGCATCTTGAAAGTCAAGGTATTTGTGATGCGTCATAGCCTCCCAGACTTGATCAAAACTCTTGAAGCAATGGAAACGGAATACCCAGAAACTCCAAATGCTCCGAGTCCAAGCGTGACGACTGCAGACAGTTCTGATGCTTAGACATACATTCTAATATCCGTGTCTCCAGAATATAGAACTTAGCTAATCATCTTTTAGTTATTTCTAACGGATGGGAAAAAGGAAGCAAGTAACTTGCTTCCTTTTTACTTACACTTCTAGCTTCCGTTTCGATTTTTTAATAACACATAGGCTCTCAAGGTATGGTTGGTTAGTTCGTAAATTTGACACTTAGCTCTTTCTCAAAAGCGAGGATTGACTCAGTAGGTGACGAGCACAATTTTGGGTTGGCTGCATATTCCGAGCAGGGACCATACCACCGTCCCACAAAGAAATGCTCTTCGCCAGGTAAGCCACTAGGGAAATTATATACCCATGTGATCGCGGTTCTACTGCTGCCATCGGCTGCATTAGTAATTGAGACAAAGCTTTCGTTTAGCAGCACACCATCAACGTACAACTCAAAGTCATATGCGCTGGAGGGATTAGTGCGTGTAAATTGCTCGATAAAACCATGCTTGATGTGGAACACCGTATTAGGGGCAAATCCGCGAGGTGTAGATGTCAACAAGTTTATTTCAGCACCGAGTGGGACATCTCGCGCAAAGACACCATTAACAGGTATCAGCAAGATAAACAACATACAAAACAATAGTATGCGCTTGGGCATGACGGTTCGCTTTCTATCTTGAATTGACGTTTTGATGGTGTGAGAGACTATCCTGCAGACCATCAACTTAAT
>JBCCSC010000055.1:0-39037 GCA_039200705.1 Chloroflexota bacterium | reverse complement strand
GCACTATATACTTCTTATTGTACATTATACACAATTTAATTGCAGAAAATCAATTTTTAGAAAAGTCATATAAAATATTTTCAGCCCATTGTATATCACTTTTAGTGTTAAAAGTGTAATAACATAAGGTAAAGAAGGGCGTTCATCTGATTAATTATGGCTCAAATTATTCTCAACTCATAGCGGTGCAAATGGATTTTTAGCGATCTGTATGGTAGACCATATTTGGATATAGAGAATTTAATCTATGTACAAATACAGCTTTATAAAGATTTTATCAATTGAAGATTTGCATCAGTACACAAATGATGAAATGGCTAAGCATAATGCTTGATCATCAAAAAATCAGGAACACTCACGGTTACTGGTTGGACAGAGAAAACGATCACCATTTCGACCTTCTGCAATCCACCCATAGGCATTCATCGGACGATAGTAAATTTGCCAATACCATACACTGCCATAACAAATCGGACCATCAAGTAACTGAATACTGTTGTTATCGTATAGTTGTGCAATCGTCTGTATTGTACTGCTATTGTAGTTCCGCAGAATGCGTAGTGCCCCGTTGCCATTAAAATCAACAATAGCGGTGTCGCCTTCTCTGAATAATGTGTTCATACCACCACAAGTTCTAGTTGTATTATGCGAACTGTTATTTGATGATGAACTGTTATTGTTTGAATTCGAGTTACTCGTTGTATATCCATAACACCGCCAGTTATAGGCTGGAATATTTCCACTAGAAATACGTTGTGCAAATGCGTCAGAACGATTGTAGGTATCACGGCATATCTGATTGAAGTCACTTTGTGTTAATGTGTAAACTCTAGTATTTCCTCGTAGGCAGTACCAATTACGATTATCATTATCAATACTTTGCCCACGCCGACTACAAAATGATTCGACTTGGAAATTTCCGTTTGTCACATATGAGCCATCTGTCAAACCACGCCCGCCTGATAATAATTGAGCGGTCTGAGGACGAGATGTGGGGCGTGTAGTAGGTCTACTGGTTGGACGAGATACAGTTCGTTCCGAACTTTGCTGAAAGCCTACTGAATTAGAATTATCTTCTCCACTATTAAGTAGAACTACAAAAAAAACGACACCAACAATCAGTCCCCAAACCCAAATAAAATTACGCTTGGGTTTAGCAGGTTGTACAGGAGGATTGTATACAGGTGGTTGTACTGTTTTTTGTTGTTGATTGAGACTTGTGCCAGCATGTGAATTAGTGCTTGATATATTTGATGATGTTGTACGACACCATGGGCAATTACCATTTACAGGGAAGTACCAGTGTGTTGAATCTCGTGTACACTGACGCAAATCAGAAGATGCTTTCTCCAGAGCTTGTGACCAATGAAGTGCGGAAGGTCTTTGTGATGGACGACTATGACCATCCTCAAATGCTTGAATGAATAAACTACGCACTTTAGGGTGAAGGATTGCAAATTTAGGCACGTTATGCGGAGGTTTATCTGCATAATTTCTGTTGGGACTGTGTAAAAACTGACCAGCTTTGATATGGTCAGCTGTACTGACAGGTTTAGAGTTTCGGGGATTGTTTCCTAAAAATGGGTGTGCGCCTTCCATAAGCAACTGGAAAATCAGCACAGCAATGCCAAAGTTATCATGATAGGTGTGACGTACAATCTGATAATTCTTCACTTCTGCTGGTGTAAACTCTGGTTTACCCACTTCGCATAAGAATGTTTGACCTCCTTTTTGAACTTGCATCGAGTCCGTGTCGATTAAGTAGATATAGCCAGATTGGTCAAATAGAAAATTCTGTTGATTAACATCACCAATGACGTAACCTTGTTGATGAACATGATGGGTGATAAGAGCTAAATTTTTTGCCGTATTATGCAAAAATTTCCAGTCTGTGCCTTTAAAGTAGGATTTTCGAGACCTTGGATTCATCAAGACAATAAGCTGTTTTGCATCAACATATGGCATCTTATACCCATGAAACTGTCCGTTTAAGTAAACAATTTCATTTACCCACACAATCCGATTGTGATAAATCAGATATTGTTTCATCACTCGCAACTTTCGTTCAAGCTGTAGTGTGCGCTTGTGTTGCTTATATATCTTGAGAAGATGGTTTGGATGTTTGCTGATGTGATAAACATCTGCCTCGCCACCACCAGCGATTCTTGATGTGGCTGTGTAGTAGATACCATTTGATGTACGGTATAATGTCATCCCTCTATCGCTTACCCACTAATACTAAGGTTTTATCATCTGATGTCCGTGAGCACACGTCATCAGACCCCAAATATGATGTTAGAGCTTCTTCAAGCTCATTGTCTGACATCTCATCGGAGGTGATTGCAGAGAAAAAAGGTTTGAAGAAAGGCTCAAAGGGTGATAAGTCAGAAAGTTGCATTGATAGACGCTCAAGTCCATCCGTCATGACTGCGACAAATTGAACCCTACCTTTGGTAATTTTGAATTCGGCTAGTTTTCGTGATTGTTTGATATGCGTGATAGGGACAACTTCGTTTGCGTATTCACCCATTCGCGGCATCGTGATTATCTTCAGTTCATCATCAACTTTTGCGACAACGACACCATCCCCAACATGTAGTGTGGCGATACCAATTGGCACGATAACACTCGTAATTAGTGTCGTCGCATAAGAAGATAGTGGATACCCCTGTTTCTGACTGTAAGTTAACAATTCTTTCTGAGTTATTGTGTATGCTTTACCAAGAATACGCCTTACAGTCCATTTTGGTTTTTGTGTCAAGCCGCAGCGTACTGCTTTATTCATTACCCGAGATGCAACTCGCGCCCCGACATCACCATTGTCTGCCGAGCCAAGCCCATCAGCGACTGTGATAATCATAGCCTTTGATAATTTGTCGATATAATGGGCATCTTGACACGGCATGTTCATTTTTATGTGTCCACTTCCAATAACTGAAGCCCCGACTGCACGCCACATAAGGTTAAACTTCTGCCCAACCACGAGGGCTTTCTAATGGGACACTATCGCCTGGAATTGACTGAGAAACTTGACTGAGACTATTTGAGAGCCACAGGAAAAATTCAGCAAAAGATAAGCCTTTCAATTTCAAAGCTTCACGCTTCACTGAAATTTGATTGAGAATATTCATATCCGCATTTTCAACGCCAATAGCGAAAAAGATGAGATTTTTTCCATTCTCTAATTGCGTGATACGATTTGCGGATGCGTTCCAAGAGTCTGTGGGCGCACCATCTGTCATCAAAATTACCCATGGTCGATAATATTCTAGGTTATGGCTCAAGTAGTATTGTTTGCGTTTCTCAATCTCATCAAGTGCGTGATTGATAGCTTCTCCCATAGGCGTACCACCATTTGCAGATAAGTGTGGTGCGGTGAATTCGTCTGCAGCTACAAATGATTGCATTGGATTGACAGGTCCAAATGTTGTCACTGCAACCTCTAGCCGCAATCGCGTTAATGGGTCTTTCTTGATTTCTTCTGCAAATACTCTGATACCCTCATTGAGTTCTCTAATAGGCTCTCCACCCATTGAACCGGATGTATCTAATAGCAGCATACAGGCACAGCGAGGCTCAAAATTATCGGGATATTCTACTTGACCTTGAAATTCTGTTGTCATCTGTTTCCTCCAAATCTAAGTTATCGATACCAGCCCAAGCGTTCTTGAATTGTTGTATAGCCGACAAATAGCATCAGCACGGGGGCAACCACTGACATTATTAAGAAAACAATCACCATTATGACTATCCAAATCATGCATCCCATCCCAACATCATCAATGCCTTTACCTGATGGAATGCTCGGTAAGCCGCCAGACGTGAGTGCACCGTATATCATCAGTATGATGCCGGCGAAAAAACCGAAGGACGCAAATGGGTCTGGCTCAGGAATATCTGTCCCATTGGCAAAACTCATAATACTCTCGTAAATGTAAGGAATAAGCTCCCACAGTGCTAATATGGACAATATCATTAGCGCGGCGAACATAATAATCACCGTACCATCATATGCTAAATATAACTTAGGATGCCGCATCATCCCTATGCGTCTGTAAACCACTCGCACAGCATGTTTCATCCGTTTAAGCATATCTGTATCAACAGAGGGATGATTTTTTAAGCTATTCTCTAAAATCTGCTTTGAGCGCATAACGAAGTCAAATGGGTCATCTGGATTAAATTGCCACCGTTTTCCGTGACTGTCATAGTGTTCGCCAAGTGCTTCAAATGCGTGTTCTGCCGCGCTCGTGTAGTCCCTTCGGCTATAAGCATCTTCAGCCAGCGTTAATTGTCGGGAACCGTATGATTGTGTCATATTATGATATCTCTTAAATGCACTGAATATGATGTTTGTTTTGCACAAAGCGTTAGGTACTTTTAACGCTTTTTTTGTTGTGGAGAGAAGACAACGTCTCCCCTCACATGCTTATCAATTTCTATCTATTAATTGCGCGGCTTGCGGAAGGTGACAACATAGTAAGAGGTCGACGTGCTTTTTTGCCCAAGTAGGCTCATCAAACATCCTGGTTCACTCACAACACCAATGCTATCCACACGGTAAAATTCCCAACCATTGACTGCTGTTGAGCGCACAACATCTTGTAGGTACTCTGCAGCGGCATTATTATTGCTATTATTCACTCTAATACTTGGTGGTACTTGTAACATTTTGTATTCGTATTGTGATGTTGAAGTCTGCATGAAAAATCCTTTTCAGATGATACTTTGTATTGATAAAGAAATTGAGATGCTTTAGAAAATGATTAGCCCTCTAAACCGACACATTTAGGGCAAGCATGTGTTCCGCTCCCACCACATCGGTTACAATTCTGCCGTTGCCGAGCGTTATTACGACATTTTGTGCAAGTCACGACACGACGATTGCCACAAGTCGAACAACCTTTTTCTCGCTTTTTCTGCTGTTCTCCATAGCGTTCTGGCATTGTGATTTATCCCGTCTATCTAAGATGATTTGGTCTAAGTCCGTCGCCATGTCGTAACATCACAGAAATCATCATCGTTTTTACGAATCGTGACATTATCTTTTGCATAGGCGCGCTCATTGCGCTTCAGACGTACATAAATATGCTCTGCTGTACGAGAACTTCCCTTCAACTCATCGTCAGACACTGTGATAGCTCCACTATCATCGGCTTGGTAGCTACTGTAGCCACTCAAGAACCCCTTCCAATGAATTTTCACCTGGGCATTGCGTGGGATAGGTGAGCTATTGAAGGTAAAATAGATAGTTGTCGGCATATAAGATTCCTTTCTGCCTAATCTGATAATATGTTGACACATGAGTAGCGCGTTTAGGGTAGAAATTATTTGTAATCTTTTAAAGTTAGGGGGATTTTTTCCCCTTAGATTTGTGGAGTGGCTATGAATCGTCCAAAACTGAGAGAATTACTTAAAAAGATTGCGATAAGAAATCGTACAGACCTTAAAGCAATTGTTGAGACAATGCCTGAGGTCGCTGAGAGACAAGATATAGGCGACTTCGATTTTGATTATCGCATCTTCAAAGAGCAATTTCTGAAAACTAAAGGTACTCAGGCACAAAAAGCACATAACTCAACAATTATTTATGTGTTGATACATGCTTTAGCAGGAGAGAACCCATTTGAACTTTGCCACCCATTTGATGCCCTCATGATTTGTGAGTGGTCAGGTGCTGGCATGAGTGCATTCAAGAAATTGAGTTCGCTCTATGGTACGGATGCTATCCAAGATGCGTCTAATTTCTTCATGATGCAAGATTCTGATTTCAATTACCTAGATGATGAGACATTCGACTCAATCTATCACAGATACACTAACGACGATCCACTGTTCTTAGACAACCAAGTCACTTACTCTGGTGAAGCAAAAACGCAAAGTTATTTTCTCCGATTACCACATCCATATTTAGATTTTGAGCAAGCGATACGCTCGAGAGCTATCACGATTCGTGATGTCGAAGCACTTGATATCACAAGAGAATTAGAACATATCAAGCGTCTCATCAACGAAGGCTATCAAATCGAGGCTGAGGATAGAATTTACACTATCCGCGAAACAGCAGAAGCAGTTAGTTACTATCGTATTGAATTGCTTCAGTTACTGTCGCTTGTTAGACATCACCAAGCACGATTCACCGAAGCACAAGACTATCTCAATGAAGCCTATAGCAACGCCAACGATAGCCAAAAAGCTCCTATCCTTGGCAATCTCGGGCTTAATGCCATCTATCTTGATAACTTCCATGAAGCCAAAAATTACTTTGAGCAAGGCTTAGAACTAGCACGAGATGATATTGTCAAAATTTATATGTACAGTTCGCTGGGTAATTTAGCTCATGCCAAGCGTCATTTCACAGAGGCTCAGCAGGCTTATACATTAGCAATGAACAATGCAAAACCTATTTATGCAAAGGAACGTCTTGCCTTTCTCTATCTTAATATGGGCGGTCTCTATTTTGACCAGAAACAGTATGATTTTGCCGAAATAAACTATATAAATGCACAACAAATCATCAACAAGATGAACAACCCTCATTTGTATATTCAACTCTGGTGGAACGTGGGCTTATTGACAGCCAACAGGGGTCAATCATCATATGCTATTGCACAACTTAATGAAATTTCGCACTTTGCGACACAAATGTTGCTACCGTCTCAATCGCTAGGGATTCAATTGGACAAAGCAAAGTTGATCTTAGTTCGCTCAGAATTCCCATTAGCATATGACTTGTTCAACCAACTCTTTGCGAAAGCAGTACAAATAAACATAGATGATTACATTGAGCGCGCTTTCTACGGTGTTATCCTGTCAATTGTGCAACGTTATAGTCACATTGATAACATGTACGAGCTAGCAAAAGTTATTCAGAAGCATATCTCTATCGAGCAAAAGCAATTTTTATCTCAGGATTTGCAACCTGCAATCAGCAACAAGTGTGCAATTTATTTCATACGGGGTGCTGGTGTTCGGCTTGATATTCCATTTGGGCTTGTGAACCGAACACTACAGCACCTGTCTAAGAGATTATGATTGCAATATATTCATGTTAACAACAAGTGCCTGAACCCCCACCTGTTGTTCCTGTTCCACCTGATGCAAGCTGAATAGTATATGACTGTGATGCCAGTGTTTGTTCAGGCGAGTAACTCGTCACTGCCATTGAAACAAGTAACAATGCAACAGCCAAAAGAAGTGTGAAGCGTTTCATATTCAATTCTCCTGTTATTTGTGTTTAGCTGTCGCGCGACACAGAGGATTAAACAGGAAAATTGATATACGTTGAACTTTAGCAAGCGGTAGAGCTTACCGCTTCTCGCGGTATTTTATTTACGACGATTTTAGAAGCGTAAAAGGGGCTTGCCCAAGCGTATTTTGAGGTAGTATGTTTGTAGGAGATAATAAATAAATCGATGGATATATCTTGGACTAAAATAGAGTTCCGTCAACCGTCTATACAGATGGTAAAGTTGAGTTATATCTGACGTGAATTTGACGTGATAAAGACCATTCAAAGCACACGTTCTTGCCTCTGCTATTTTGTCTTGTCGCTGTAAAGTTGCGGCTTTCAACTGCAAACATAATGCCAGCATGATATGTGACTCACGCCCAAAACCAACAATTGCATCCCGAAAATGCACAAGGGCAATTTCAAAGTTCCCTAGTTGTATGTGAATATATCCGATGCCATAGTCGTACAGTGCTCGAATATATTCTTGGGTCGTTTCATTCTGCCCTGTCGTAAAGCTATCAAGCACATCTTCGCGAGAAAAAATAGAGACTTCTGCTTTTACCCAACCGATATTGTAACTCTGCGCTCGGATATCGTAGCCATTGTTTAGTTGCCTTGCAGTACGTTGAATGGATTGATAAATTTTGATTGCAGATGATGCTTCTTCTGTTTGTGATGTATTACGTAAATAGTATAGTGTGCTGGCTTGCATCTCTTTTGCAAGGAGATAATAGAACGGCTCGGACTCCATGTTTAACACATCAAGAGAACGATTATGATGCTTCATGGCAATCTCTTTTTTACGTAATTTCTGAGCGAGATGTCCAAATAGAATATGATGACATCCTGCTTCAATCGAGTCAGGGGGTAGTTGCTGAAAAATTGTTTTTTGCTCATCCCAGATGACCTGATAATCCTGATAGACACGACCATCCAGTAATTTTGCCCAGCCCATTGTACTTACCAACTGGGATTGTTGGATTAAGGGTAGATTTTTGAAATCGGGATGTTCAAGCACATGTTTCGCGTAAGGCATCCATATTCGCCAGTGTCCACGCACGACATGGAAGTACTCGCTTAGATAGATACAAAACCAGTTAACAGAAAATTCTTCATTAGTCTCAGCAAGTGTTTCAAAAATGTCTTCGGAATATAGATATATGAGGTCAGTATTTAAACATGCCATGAAAATTGCGGTAGCTTCATTTGCTCTGCCCTCATAACGCAGTAAATGATGTGCTTGCTTGATATCTTTCCAGAATTTTTCACGGTTATATCTTTTTATAAAATCATTCATTGTTGTCTGAAATGTGATATTTTTCCAAGAAATAGGCACGTATAAGGGGATGGAAGGTATAGAATGTCCCCTGTTGCGCCTCATTGACCACATTTATCATCCGTTTGTCAACCAATATTTGGATATCGTGCATAAATATAGGGTAGCTTTGCGATGATGCTGGTAACTCACCATTTGCCTCTTTATAGGCTAAATAAAAGTCATAGAGTTCGGTAGCTGATACAATGCCAGTACGATTTAACCTTGTTCGGGATGCAGCAAAGATGGCAAGTTCTTGCACAGCAGGACTTAACTGCTTAACCAGTGGCGCAAACAAGATGCGGAATGCTTCAAAATCTGCACCTGTTACGAGATTATCTGCGACCTCTATCACAGTTGAACCTGACTTAATTCGTTGAAGTGCCATTTGAATAAATAACGGATTACCATGTGTTGCTTTTGCAAGAAGTAAATTGTCAATTACAGTATCAATCTGCCATGCCTTCTTGAGAGCATTAATGTACTTGTCAGCCCCTACAGGTGTTATCCCATCTAATTCAATAAGTGATACTCCTGACGACGCATCGCCCATCCTAGATGTGATTAAAGCTCGGCTGGAAAGAGGTTCACGCTTGCCGTAGGGGGTCATCATACCCAGTAACATATCAACGACCAGCTTTTGGTCATCCATTGTTTCTAAATTGTCAACAACAATAAGATAGCGTCCTTTACGTAGTTTTTCAGCACAAGCACCTTCCTGCTGACTCTTTGGCATACTAATTACATCATCCCAGCGAAAACGATATGCCATACTTGTAATGATTTCCTGCTGGTCAAGTGGACGATCTTCGTGAATATAGATATTTCCACGTGCATCCATTACTTGACGTTTGTCCGTTGTCCAGTCAATACCTGTGACAAGTCGCTCTTTGTAAGCGTCAACACAACAATGCCAAGCAAGAGCTGTCTTTCCATTACCTGCAACACTTGTTATTAGCGTCACCGGAGAAGTGGCAAGGCTTCGGAGAACATCCTCTCTATCATTGTCACGTCCATAAAGCGTTGATGGTGCAGGCGGACGGACCCGTGGTATTAAATCAAATAAATCATGTTTCTCTGGCAATGTGTTTACCCGCGATTTATTACCACATCGCACCTGAGCGATACTTGCTAATTGCTCAACATTAGGGATATCCCATTCGAGCTTACCTGTTGATTTAACAAAATACCGACAATGTAATGCTAAGTTTCCATCATTAAAAATAGGTTTGCTATTTTTAAAAGCGATACACCGAAGTGTTTTTATCATGTCGAGAGCAACCAAATAATCCTTTATTTCAGTTTGCGCCCATTCCCAGATTCGCTTCTCTTCGTATCCTGCTAATGTTCTTGCTGTGGGATTTTGCAGACCTAAATCTAATGATGCTACACGAGCAATTTCCGCATATGACTCAGCACCGACAGATCGCATCCAATCATTGAATGTCCAGCTAAACTGTGGATCCGCCTCATGCAAGTGTCCTGTCATATTTATACCTATCTGAAACTATATTGTGTTCTGAAAAAGATGTTGGCTATATACAATATAATTTTATCACGGATTCCGACATTACCTTGGTCAACTGAAATCATTCAAAATCATTTTTATCATATCTTCTATTTTGATATCACTTTTGCCCCGACGAACACCCGCTTTTCTCAATAACTGAGCGCGAGTAGGTTTTTCACCTTGGTGGACGAAATAGTCTCTTGCCCACCACAGTTTACGAATCGCGAAATCGACTTCAGTTTCATCGTGCTCAGAGGCAATTTGGTAGGTGTGTGGCAATTTATCCTTGTGTCGTGTGATGTAAGTGTCACGTAGCCTCATTTGTTGAGCAATGCTTGATATCGTTACACGCACAGGTGGCATAAGTGATAGTATTGTTTCGACTATTTCTGGAATTTCTTCGACGTACTCTGCATCCAATCTCTGCCTCTGAACCGCGTCGTCTACGCTCAGGGCTATTTTCATCCAACCAGCGTTCGTCCCATGTTGATATATAGTAGTACTCGTGTTCACATGCTTGGCGTAGTTCAACGAAGCTAAATTGCGGATTTTTTGCCTGCTTATCAAGCCATTGTTGTTTCATTTCAGCGAGCTTTTCAGGGTCAACCTCAGTCTTGTAGGGATTATGTTTAATGCGCTTTGCCTTACTGCTTTTCGGCATGGGCAACCCTAGTTTATCAATTTGTTTCTTGATCGTATTTTTCCCTGCTCGTAACATCTTGGCGATTTCATTGATGGATATATCAGCTTCAATATATTGCTTTAAATGCCTCTTCCAAACATGACCAAATGTGATAACTTTCATAGCTTTTTCCCATTTGTAAGCCTCGAAGTCAGGTCCATGCCTCATGTACTCAAAACCACATTTTGGACACTGAAAATAGCCCTGCGGATCACCGTATACATCTTCTGTGATACGAATATCCGAAATCACAAACTCACGGTAATGATTGCAAATCAGATTAAGACATGGGAACTTACCATCGCCAAAGGGCTGTCTTTGAAGTTGGCAATCAACAAATTCTTGAATGGGTATATTGAGAAAATGCAAAGCAATCAAATGACGAATGGTGGGGTAGCTATGACGGTCATCACGCAATAGACGACCTGTGAGCCAGTTCTTATTCACACTCTGCTTGAGAGAACATTCAAGAGTATCAAGCAACGTTTCTGGATACTTCTCACGGAATGCCTTCAACACCTTACTCGATGCAATTGAACCCTTATAGGATGCCAACCCAATATTGTGAAACGCTACAGCATACTGTTGTCTCAGGAATTCAGGTGTTGTCGATATATGTGGGTTCTGCAGCAACCACAAGGACTGCTCTGCAATGTACAGGAGTAGCTTATTTTCTTCGTTAGAGAGGTCTACAGGCTCAGCTGTCGCATTTGTTGGGATTACCCTCTCAGCAGAGACATAAATGCGTGTATGCGGATTATAGGCATCGTATTGTGTAAGCCATACGTTGTGTGTTGGACAAATATGGACATCAGGTAATTGATGAACCCGATGCCAGTATGCCTTACCATATTCTTCTCGATTTTCACACGCACACTCCGCACAATAGTAAAGTGTCTCGATATTGTTTGACTGGCTATTAGCATTTCCCGCAATCGTATGTAGTCCATGCTCGAAGCCATCTACCATCGCTTTACGCGCAGTTTGAACTCTATCAGGATGTAAAAACGGTGTGTAATACGGTAGAAGCGAATGCTCATCAATAATGGTATTAACCTCAACTATATGGTTAGGTGCTAAGTTACTGACAAATGCGTTTAAGTCAGATGGAAAATCAATGATGGGGCGCGGATTGCGCCTATTGAACAAATAACGCCCTACCTTTTCATCACTTAAAAATAGCATTATTTCAGCATACCGAGCACACATACTATAGAATAATTCTTCTGGGTAAGCATCAGGAAAATTATGTAACATGATTTATCCTCTAGAGTATTTTTGGAGTTGGTTGAGTTTTCTTTCAAGATGTCGCGTTACCGAAACTGTTTGAATACTACGACTCAATCCAGCTTTCTTGATATATTCTGCCTTCGTGGGAGTATATTTCTCTCGATGAAATTGAGAGGCAAGAATATCAATACGACGTATGGCAAACTGTTCAGATGTTTCGATTTCTGCTTCAATAGCTTGCTTGGTCACGGGGATTTTTGCCAAATCCTTGTATACTGAGCCATCTTTCCAGCCTAATTGCATAGCGATGATATTGATTGTGATTCGTTGTGGGGGAGAGTTTCGACGTAGTTCTTCAGCAATGGGTGCAACTTTGGGCTGTAGCTCACAATCTATAGTTGCCCAATCCTTTTCCTGATATTTACTGGCGTAGCGTTTATCAGGCGAATTGTCCAAAAGCCAATCAATACAACACTTATAGAGTTCCCAATAGATTTCGCCGTGTGTCTTGATGAGTTCTGCTATGCCCAAATCAGGATGTTGTACTAGTATTTGAAGCCATTTGGCTTTCAACTGTTTGATTTGAGATACATCAAAAGTTTCAACTATCGAGATGTTTGCGTCATGGAGTAATCCAAGTCGCTTTGCTTGCCGTTTCAAGGTGTCGATACCTACACCAAGTGTTGATGTTTGACCCATTCGCTGGTAGTGGAACTTTAGGACTTGCTGCATACCGACTCGATAGACATTTCTTCATGTGTGAGATAATGGAAGAGTACTTTACTGCTATGGAGAGGTCTTTTGCTAATGAATTGGCAGAAGATACAGATACTAGATTTGTTACACTAGGAAATTTTGTTCCTCCGACTACATCAGATTAAATCTACCTCTCATATTCGATATAAAAGCCATCTAAGATCAGATGGCTCTTTTTGTTTACATTGAATAGAGATGTAAAATAACTGCCGAAATAAGCAAATTGTATAACTTGCACAAGTTAGTGATTTTGTATTCAACTACTTTAAAACAGAAAATAGTGATTTGTATTCAACTTTAAGGTTTTGTATTCAACTATTTTACTTTGTATTCAACTATTTTCCATGCTCACACACTATCAATACGTTCGATAATAGTGCCTGTTGCCATGCCACCACCACAGCACATCGTCTGTAAACCATATTTACCCTCTTTGACTTCGAGGGCGTTGAGCAGGGTTGTCATCAGGCGTGCGCCAGAGCCACCTAACGGATGTCCGAGTGCCATCGCACCTCCGAAGACGTTGACTTTTTCCATGTCAGGGTGCATCTCTTTTTCCCACATACGGACAACACTGGCAAAGGCTTCGTTGACTTCAAAGACATCAATATCATCCATGCTCATGTCTGCTTTTTCGAGGACTTTCTTGGTCGCAGGAATCGGTCCTGTCAGCATGAGGTGGGGGTCACTGCCAACTGTGACACTGCTGACGATGCGTGCGCGTGGTTTGAGACCGAGTTCACGGGCTTTATCGGCAGTCATGACAACGACGGCTGCTGCACCGTCACTGATTTGACTACTATTGCCTGCGGTGATAACACCATTTTCGGTAAATGCAGGAGGCAATTGTCTCATCTTTTCGCGGTTGGGATTAGCACGGAAACCTTCATCATGTGCCATCGTGAAGAGTTTACCTTCTTTATCGACTGCTTGAATCGGCGCAATCTCGCGTTGGAGATAGCCAGCTTCGGTTGCTTTGGCTGCCCGTAGGTGACTCTCATAGCCAAGGTCATCGAGTGATTCACGACTAATGTCCCACTTGGCAGCAATTTCATCAGCAGCGATACCTTGATTGACCATGTTGTATTCTTCCATGATGTTATCAGTAAAAGGTTGTCCACCTGCGATGCTACTGCCCATCGGCACGCGTGTCATGTGTTCGACACCGCCTGCAATCACCACATCAGCTTGACCACTGGCAACTATCGCGGCGGCTAGATGCACGGCTTGCTGACTGCTCCCACATTGGAAATCAACACTAGTTGCAGGGACTTCAATCGGCAAGCCCGCTTCGAGGACGACATTGCGTGCTACATTGAAAGTTTGCTCTGCGACTTGACTCACACAGCCGAAAATCACATGGTCAACTTGCTCAGGGGTGATGCCAGCACGTTCCATAGCGGCTTTGATAGCATGTGCGCCTAGTTTGACAGGATGAATCTCGCGCAATGCACCATTACGCTTGCCGACAGGGGTACGGGCTGCATCCACAATTACGACATCAGTCATTGTTAAAAACTCCCATAATAATCTAATTGAAATTTGATTTTTTAGTTACTCTTATGATAACGCAGAATTGGTCGCTAAGTCACGGTCTGGAAAGCCAAAAGTCCCCGACATTGCCGAGGACTCTGAGATTGTTATTGAGAATTTTGATTAGCTCTGTGGTACAGCATAATACAAGCGGGCTGCCACAGGCGCATCTTGGTTGAGGCGTGCTGACGCGCTACCATGTACCAGTTCAATTGTGGTGTTATTCTCTAAAGCGAGTAGCGATAGTTCGCGTGCGAGGTCGTTATCCTCCATAGGATATGGCAGAATGAGTAAATCGACCTGCTGATGCTGCAAGGCTTGACGCACCTCATCAATCCCAATCGCACCTCGTCCACCTGACTCAGCAAACGAAATAACTTCGTTGACCAAATCTAACTCTTCAGAACGCTCGTAATTGGTTGCTGATTGGCGAATCGCCTCTTCAATCTCTGATGGATTGGTTGTCATCGGCAAGGCTAAAATATCAACTACCTGTTTGGTGATGCTTTGATGCAACAAATCTTTGACTTGATGTGCTGCTTTTTCGTTACCACCTAAAATCACACGGCTAGCGTCCATATCATTGATGAATTCACGAATATTCGTAGCAACATCATCATGGAAACGACGGACATGCTCAGCTTTCATGTTTTCAAAGTTGTCGCCACCACTCCCCTGCAAGCCATCACCTGATGCGCCTTGATTGGCGTAGATAAACTGCTTATTACGAAAGTCGTACTCATCGAAGTCAATATTAAATTCTTCATTGGCATCTGCGCTACCGAGATACGCACTGAAGAAACGTGCTTGTTCACTATCGACCAACACGACGAGGTAGCGTTCGTATTCATCTATTGCCCACAGTAAAGGAACAACATCTGCTTGAGCATCAATCGTGTGTTGATTTTCACTGCGTAATGGCAATTCTACATCTTGGATAATGCCATCAGGTGAAACAAATAAAGCTAATGTCCGAGATGATGGTGTGTAATCTTCTAGATATTGTTGGATATGTTTTTGAATCTGTCTGTGCGCGTCCTGATAGTTATCGCCATCTGTTTTGAGATCGCGTAGTGCGTTCTTGACATAGATTTGCCAAGCAGGAGTTTCGCTCTGATTAGGTTGATAGCCACGGTCAACATTTAAGTATAGTGACAAAATATGGTCAGCATCCGTTTGGTAAATTGCGCGAATATCATCATGCGTTAACATACAAACTCCTTTGAGATTGATTATGTATTTATACTAATATCATAGTTGGTGTTTGTATGAGTCGTATATATTGTCAGCAAGAGGTTAGGTATCCAATAGGAATCTAACACATCGTTTAACCTAGATTTATCGGGATTAAATTAAAGTCTCTCTCGCTTTTACACAAGCGGAAGGACAAGAACAGTATTTTCAGGATGTGTGTTTAGAAGAGTTTGGAACTGCCTAGAATATTCGGGAAACAGCGTAAAATATGATTAGGCGGGTCACAGACCACGCCCTTACACATGAAAACCATAAATAGTGTAAGGGAGAGTTTGAAACTCTCCCGAAAAATCGTAATCTTCAGATGTGACTTATTCAGTTGTTGACGTAGAAACCCATATTAACTGTGGTGGACTCCAGCCATCGGTGTAATCAGGCAAGTAGGATGCAACTTCTGTGAGTGTCTCACCATCAAAGGTATAAAGGATGGTTGGTGCTGTCGGGTCATTTTCGGTGTAGGCAATCAATAAGCCCCCTGTGATATTGCCAATCTGAGTTTGTCCTTCAAAGGTGCGGTCTAGGGTTGCGACTGTACCATTGTGTCCTACGAGGTCAACGCGCAGACTGAACATCAAAGCAGGGTCAATATTAGGGTCAAAGTTACGCATCGAGAGTACGCCGACTTGCTCGCCATTATCAATAAAGGTGGTACTCATGATGACCCAATCCTCAGTGGCGAAGATGGTTTCAGGGGCATTATCACCATCTTGTAGTTGGATAATGTTGGCTTGGGGCATCGGTCCGTCGGTGATGGCAGCAGGCAGTGATTCATCGAAGGCAGGATAAACGAGTGTCTCTGTCTCGACCCAATAATCATTGTTGGTGCGTCCATAATCGAGTGGCAATTCCGTGACGGTATCTGTGCTTGTATCCCAGACAAATGACGGGACGAACATTGGACCACCCATCGGGGCAAAGGGAATACCATCGAAGCGGAGGGTCTCATCATCAAAATATGTGACGTGCATCATCAAAGGCAATGCAGGTTCAAATTGTGTGCTTTGAGGCATTTTGTCATCTGTGGATTGAAGCATTAACTGTGTTTCGCCTGTTTCAGCATCAATGGCGTTCAAGGACCAGATAGCTTCATCATCTGGCTTATCACTGAAGGCAGGATAATGTACGATGCTGACTGCGATGAGGCTATCATCTTGGCTAAAGGCGGTTGCTGCACAGTGGTGTTGTCTGCCCAAATCAATTTCTTGGAGGGTCGTTTCGCTTGCAATATCACGAATCACCAGTGTATGAGGCACAATCGAATCATTTTCGTTAGTTTTGAGACAATAAGCAACTGTTTCGCCATCGTTGCTGATAGTTAGCTCATTAATGCTGAGAAAATAATCACTTTCTGGCGCATCCAGTATAAATGTATCGACACTACCGTCTGATTGCATACGAATCAGGTCACGATTAATTGTATCGAAGAGATAAGCTGTCCAGTCATCGGTGTCGGTGTTTTGTGCTACGGTGGGGAGAGCAAAGATAATCAGTAATACAAAGAGCATCAGGTGTTTTAGCATTCTGGGGAATCAGTCTCCTTTTTGTGGTGTTGCAGACAATTACTCACAGTATACGGCATGATTGCATCCCGATACCTGACGCAAGCGATACGATTCGCCACTGCTTGTTCACCGATAAGCACCGTATAATCGCTGGCATACCGATATTCTCTCTACATACAATGAAGGAAGCCATATGGGGCAGATTTTTCGCCTAGTACAAACTTACATTCTACTGACGATTGGGGCGTTCATTGGGTCAATGGGTGTAATCATTTTTCTTGCGCCCAATAATATCGCACCAACAGGTGTGACAGGTATCGCTGTCATCAGCAACTTCTTATTCGATACACCGATTGGTGTGTTGGTACTGATTTTGAATATTCCGATTCAGATTATTGGGGCAATTATGCTCCCTGGTGGCTGGCGCAATATTGTCCGCACGCTATATGTGCTTGTGATATATACCCTCTGTATCGATAATTTGACTCCTTTTGTTCCACCAGAACTTTATTCCGACAATGAACTGTTATCTGCGATTTTTGGTGGTGTGATTGGTGGCATTGGCAGTGGGACTGTGATTCGGGCAGGGGGCAATTTTGGTGGGACATCGACAATTGCGCTCATCATTCAGCGTCGTACAGGGATGCCTCTCAGTAGTATTTATCTATATACGGATACACTGGTGATTCTCGCGGCTGGGTATTTCTTCGGGATTAATGCGGCTTTGTTAGCGATTGTCGCCCTCTTCATTGATGGTATGGCTGCCAATTACATCATTGAAGGACCGAGTGTTATCCGCACGGCGATGATTGTCACAGATAAACCTAAAGAAGTCAGTCAATTGGTGATGACCAGTCTTGACCGAGGCATGACAGGCTGGATAGGCGAAGGCATGTACACAGGGCAATTGCGTACTGTGCTGTATATCAGTTTATCACGCACGCAAACGCAACAATTACGTCGTCTTGTGCATCAAGTTGATCCTGATGCTTTCATGGTCATTGGTCATGGACATTCTGCTTATGGGGAAGGTTTCCAGAAGCGGATGAAGCCCATGCTCGATGTAGATTAGATTAGATAAGACAATTCATACCAGCAACATTTCAACGAGACGGTCAATGCGCTCATCATTTTGGTCAATGAGGAGGTTAGCAAGTTCTTTCAAACGAGCGATATTCTTAGGATTGATGTCATCAAGGGTATCGCTTGCGCCTGTTAATCGGGTCTGGAAGCGATAATAGTGCTGTTGACCATCTCGGCAAATCGGCAGTAAGCGTTTGAGTTGATAATCGACGGTACTACTCATAGCATCAAAGTTAATGTCCATCAGATGTTGTGCCCATCCTGCTAAGCCCCATGAGCGTGCATCCTCAAAAGCAATTGGTTCTTTAATATCACCTGTGCCGAGTGAGACCAACATAAAATCTCGCTGGTCAGGATTTTTATCACGCGCTTCGACATAGGCAGATAAGGCTGGGTTATTGGCGGTCATCGCGCCATCAATGAGGGCGAAGAAACCTTCTGCATCAGGATGGAAAATTTGGGCAGGTTCAAAATACGTCGGTGCGGCTGTACTGGCACGGACAACATCGCGCATTTTGAAATCGCAATGGCTGGATAAACGCGCTTTGCGACTACGGAAAAACCACGGTTGCCGTCGTTGAATTTCGTAACTAGTGATGAGGACATTCCCTAGTGAATCTGATAAATTGAGGTCGCCGAAGCAATCATCCAAGACTGTATCAATGCCTTCGGAAGGGTACTTGACGCTGGTGATATTATTAACCCCACGCATCGTGCGCCACAGACTACGCGAGAAGATAAGAGGACCTTCTACTTCGTAGAGGCGTGCCATATCTTCAGCAGTAAAACGCGGATTGCCTTGTTCATCAGGCACAGTTAAGCCCATTGCCAACATTGCACCAGTTGATGAGCCTGCAATCAAATCAAATAGTGTTACAATAGATTGTCCACTGCGCCGTTCAATTTCTGTCAGCACAATTGCTGGGATAATGCCACGTATCCCACCCCCATCAATTGCGAGAATCTTATGAACTTTCTGCATCGTTCTCTCTCCTTGATATGGTTCTATTATACGGTCAAGTTCCTTACAAGCGCATATCAGGAGCTTAAAAACTGTATAAAATCAGGTAATAGTATCAGCGATTATGATGTCTATGTTGTATGACACATTTGCAATACAAAGGATTATCCCATGACTGACTTAAACCAAAATCGTGAACAGATGGCAGAAGTATTATCTGAGGCTCAGACGATTGCTATCGTCGGACACAGTGACAAACCGCACCGCACGAGTTATCAGATTGCAGACTATTTGCGTACTGTAGGCTATCGTGTGATTGCTGTTAACCCAACAGTGAAAACCATTGATGGCGAAGTCAGTTATGGATCGTTGCGTGATGTGCCTGAGCATATTGACATTGTGACGGTGTTTCGGCGCAGTGAGTATCTAGCAGACATTGTGGATGAGGCGATTGCCATCGGTGCGGATGCTATCTGGACACAACTAGGGGTAATTGATAATCAGGCGCGGGATAAGGCAATTCAAGCTGGCACGGATTTTGCTACGAATTTGTGTATCAAGGTTGAACATGCGCGGTTAGGGATTGCTCAGAAGTCGTGATAATGAATGCTAGACAAACCAATAGAAAAGGGCAACACAATGGTTGCCCTCGACTGTTATGTCAGGGATTAAGCCCTATACTTATTTATCGCCTTCGACAGTTAGTGATTCAATGACTGCAATGAAATATGGCAGGGCTGCATCAAGGTCGTTATCGTCTTCGGAAAGTTCTGCCAAGAGTAAACCTTCACCTGTTTCAATCGCTGCAATCAGCAATTCATCATCACCCATCTCGATGTTTGCAAAAGCAACATCCTTATCACCCAATTCCATCAATTCAACATTTGAGAAAGCGACATCATTTTCTTCAAATGCTTCGGTAATGCTATCCATTGCTTCCTCGGCGGTGTCATCTTCTGAAACACCCAATTGTTCAGCAATCGCATCAATGAGATAGATAATCAGAATTTCTGCCTCCACATCACTATCTTCGGCTGTGATGGTAATACCGTCAAAAGTTTCTTCGATAGTCCAGCCTTCGGGATATTCGAGGGTGATTGTGCCATCTTCACTGATAAATGTATTGCCGAGTGCGCTGACAGCGATACTACGTGACCAACTGCCCCAGCTTGACGATTCAATACCGTTTTGTTCTGTGCTTTCGTACTCTTCTAAGCCATCGAGAATGGTCACAACAAATTCACCGCCCTCTTCAAACGTAATCAGTCCACTATGAACCGCAACCGTACAAATGGATGAATCATCGGTGTAGACATCTGTTCCCCATAAGCTGAAGGCTTCGCCATCTTCTGGACAGGAAACAACAAATGTCGCATCTGTCTCACCTTCTAAGTCGTATCCGCGTGTGTTCCAATCAATCTCAACAACATCATCTTGAGCAAAGACTGCCATTGGCATGACAAACAAGAGTGCAATCAGTAAAATTTTCCGCATCGTGATTTTGTCCTTTGTAATTAGCATACTCTCACATAATGAAGCGTGTAGCCACTATCTTGAGGCATCTCATCATCAGGTATGAGCGACCCAAGATAGGTCTGTGACTACATCTTTATCATGATGCCATAGTGCCTATCGCAAAGACGTTGCAAACAATCATAAATTTTGTCACGTTTTTGTCACACTATCTTGTTAGGAGAGATACTCAGCGAGATGGGCATAAAGGTCAGCTAGCGAGGAGGTAATTTCATCATCATTTCGCCTTGTGGTAAGGTCAGGGAATTGTGTATCAACAATGGCTAGGGCATCACCAACATCCCCTGATGGATAATTTGCTCGAATCGTATGATAATAATAGTTAGCATCATTGGTCTTACCCTCTTGCATCCAATGAACGACCATCGCAATAGCAAGTAAGCCATAGATACTGTCATCGTCGATAGCAGTTGCAAATTGCCACGCCTGACGCATATAGTCCATCGCAAGAATATTCTTATCGTTCATCAACAGAGCAATACACAAATACGATTGCACAACAACCTTACGACGGTCATATTGTAGCTTGGCGTAGGTATTCATCGCATCAGTGAAAAATTCTTCAGCGTGTATAAAATTGCCTTGTTCACTGTGAATATAGCCGATATTCATCAGTGCATTACCCAAATAAGGCAATGCGCCCACCTTACGACTCAGCAAACTGGCTTCTTCATAATAAACGAGAGATAGTGTCCGTTGCTCACTTGACCATACAACGATAGCTATGTTTAGCAGTGTCGAAATAATCAACACATTATCTTGCAATTGATAAGCTGATTTCAGAGCTTGGTCAGCATATTGAAAGCCGAGTGTTTGGTCACCTAATTGTTGGATAATTGAGCCTAAGCGACTGCGTGCAAGGGTGATGCGTCGTAAGTCTTGTGGGGCTTGATACACATCAAGAGCTTCTTCTAAATATTGCCGTGCGGTATCAAAATCAGATTGTGATTCGGCAACGGTCGCTAAGTTATGCAAAGTCCAGCCGTGTTGTGCTGTTTGCCCCAATTGATGATAGCGTTTTGCGCTCTGCGATAAATCAGCCTTAGCTTTATCGTATTCACCTTGGGTGATATGTAAACGTCCCCGATGTAAGAGTGCGTGGGCTTTTGCAAGTGTATCGTTATCATGCTCAGCAATGTGTAGCAATTGATCAATATTTTCTTGCGCGAGGTCTGTCCTTTGATTAACAAAATATAGCCCTATTTGACGATGTAGTAAATCAACTTGTCCTTGATTATCGAGATGTTCTGATGCGATTAAGCCACATTCAACCCATAGGGATATTTCTGTTAAATTGCGCCACGCATACAATATCTCGTAGCCCGCAAGGACAAAGTTGAGGCAATATGAAGCAGCCACTTCATCCGCGTGTAGGTGGTCACTCATCACTTGGTGTGATTGCTTAATTTGTGACCAATGGGTTTCAAATTCTTGTCGTCTGTGGAATTTACCGTTTAGGAAATCACTTTGTAGGCTCTTTAACAAACTCAAGTGATAGTCTGCCAAGCGAAAAGAAGCAGCATCGAATTGTTGCCGACTAAGCATCGTAATCACCTTCGACCATTGAGCGAGCAAGCATTGCTATCAAAGCGTGCATTTGAAAACGCTGGTCTTGGATGGGTTCGAGCAAGCCTCGATTCACTAACTGGCGCACATCATTACGAATATCATCACTATCCCAAACAGCTTGTATGGCATCAACCGTGAAGGTTGCAGGCTTCGGCGCGAAAACACCCAACAAGGTGAATCGTTCTTGTAAAGTCTGTGAGAGTTGTTGCACGCTCCGTTGTAAAATCGCTGCAATTGTGGGGGTTGTCTGCGAGGCAATATCCATGCGATCTACTGGTGCTTGGGCTGAGAGTAAAGTATTGGTTTCACATAATTCATCTAACAAGCTTGTGACATCCCAGCCGAGTTGTGATTCTTCATACAGCAAACGTCCGACAACCTGTAAAGCGAGAGGCAAACCTTCGATGCTTGTCACTAATTGCTCACATTGTTGTGGATAGTGTTGCACAACTTGAGGTGCAAGTGTCTGCAAAAGTGATAGGGATTGTTGCGTGGTCAAAATCGGCACTTTGATGATGTTATCAGGATGTAACATTACTTGGTGTGCAATATCATTGAAGCGTGTCGTTAATAAGGTTGAGGATGTACTGTTGGCAAGCAACAAAGATTGCACATGCTCACTTTGCCAGACATCATCAATAATCAGTAGGAGGGTTTTATCCTGCAAGGCAATTTGTAGCTGTTGGCGCATTTGTTCAACTGAACTTTGTTGCAAAGATAGCCCAATCGCAGTTGCCCAATCTTGCAAAATACGCATCAAATCAGGAGCTTCGCCTAATGATGCCCATAAGATGCCATCTTTAAAATGTGTTTGTAAGGTTGCATGATGCGATAAGTGGGCTGTTAAGCTGGTTTTACCAATACCAGGCCATCCTTGCAAGATAAGGCGTTGACCCGATATTTGTAATTGAGCGACTAGCGTTTGTATCAATGTCTCACGCCCGACGAGGGCTTGTGGTGCAATAGGCAGATGATAAGGTGATTGTTTATTATCAATAATTTGCTCATGAATGGTTTGCACAGCAATTGATGGACTGATGGCAATTTCTTTATCAAGTTGTGAGGCATAGTCTTGGTAAATCTTGTTTGCAGCGTGGTCTAAGCCCATTTTTCGATAAATTTGCATCAGGGCAGTCACAGCCCCTTCGTGCAAGGGGTTCATTGTATAGAGTTGTCGCCAAAACTTGATTGCATCATCGTAGTGCTTGGCTTGTGTGTGATGTGTGGCAAGGCGTGCCATCATCTGTTGCATGAGGTCATCATAATACTGGACTGTACTCGTTTGCCAATCATCAAAGGCAACGCTATCACGCAAGGAAAATCCTTCTAAAAAACGACCTTTACATAGAGCAATGCTCTGTTCCCACTCTTCAGGATTATCAGACGCATAGGCTTTTTCTAGCTCATGGACATCGATTATCAATGCGTCGTCATTTTCAATGATAGCTACTGTATCTCTTTGAATATCAACAAATGGCGCAAATAGGGATTGGTTAATTTCGCTCAAACATCGTCGTAATGAGGCACGCGCATTCTTTTCGGTGCTATTTTCCCATAGGAGAGTTGCTAAGGTTTCGCGTCGTTTGCCATCGCGGTTAACAGCTAGATAGGCAATGAGGGCTTCTGTTTTACTCCGTTGCCATTGTAGGCGTTGGTCATTGAGCTTGATGTTGAGTGTGCCAATTAGTTGAATCGTCGCACTTGCGTTCGGTTTGGTTGACATGTAGCATCCGTGAGCGATGTATATTGTGAGATTCAGTGAATTTTACAGTTTCAAATAGCTTCAAGTTTAGCGTTTCGGGACATGGTCAGGAGCTGGGAAGGCATCGCGACCCTCCCTATAAAGAAACGATTTTTGACATTGTGGTGAGGGTCAATGCCATTAGCAATTATAGTAGTTTATCGCTCAGGACCTGTGGCAATCACCACTGAAATATTATCGTTGCCACCGTTTAAATTCGCCTCTGAAATCAAAGCACGGCAGGCTAATTGTGGAATTTGAGCATTCATGACGATATTCTTAATCTCATCGTCATCGACTAGTTCCCACAAGCCATCACTACAGATCAAGATTTGGTCACCTGTTTTGAGGCGTTTACGGGTGATGTCTACCTCGAATTGTTCTTCGCCACGCCCCATGCCAACACCACGATACAAGACAGACCGTTTGGGATGATGTTTGGCTTCTTCAGGCGTGATGTCACCAATTTCGACTAAGCGTCCGACAACACTATGGTCACGGGTAACTTGTTCGATGCGGTCACGATTAATAAGATACAAGCGCGAATCACCGACATGCCCGATATTGAGGATATTGCCTGTGATAACACCAACAGTACACGTACAACCACCATCAGGGACTTGTTCACGCACCAAACGGTCAGATTCACGAATGGCATCGGTCAATACATCGCTAATGGTCGGGCGGTCTAAGTCATTAATATCTTCTTTGTTTAATAATGGGATATAAATATTTTTTATCACCGCTTTGGCGACTGTGCGTAGGGTCACACTGGAGGCGACTTCTCCATTTTGGTGTCCACCTGCGCCATCCGCAACCATAAAGACACCAAATTGTGGAAAGGTATCCGTATCTTCTAGCTTACTCAAAAAAGTGTAAATTGAATCTTCATTATTGGTGCGGACAATGCCTACATTGGTCATCGCACCGACCAGCCAGCCACCATTAAAGCCATCAAAATCATTGAAGAGATTTTCTTCGATGACCATTTGCTTCGTGTCATTATCACCACTGCTACTATTGCTCATGACTGGGAAGGTTGGAATGGGCACAGTGGCATCGGCAGTCGCATCACGCTTTGTTTCGGGCATTGCACCCTTGGTATCTGGCTTCGGCTCAGGGACAATGGTTTCTGCCATAGATATATCAATTGGCGCAGTAGCACCTTCATCTTCAATATTTAAATTATTTTCATTATTTTCTGGATTCGTCATCACATCACCAAATCGTAAGGTCTCTAATTATCAACTCTGCGACCATTGTATAACAAATTCTTAAGTTATGCTCAGACGATTCGGTTTGTCTTGCTAAACATCACTTAAGATGGTGCATTGTTATTGAATCAGGACAAATACACGAAGAATATGATTGTGGGGTCTTAGGACATCCAATGGGATGTCCCTACAAATTGCTTAATGATATGTTTAGAGCTTACCAAGCAAAAGCACTATTATCATCCTCGCTGGTTTCGGGTGGTTCAGGTGAACCTGTGGTGAGGCTCATCATGGGTACAAAGGAATCATCAGGCATCGTCACTCCCCCTTGTGCAGCATCAGAGAAGGAGTAAAAAGTACGAACTTTATCGTTAAATTTGCTCGTGATATGGGCTTCTAGGGTTGCCACATCATTTGCACTGGTTAAAACAATGAATTCATTTTCGAGAATGCCAACGAAGGCATCATTGCGTCCATACTCACTGAGAACATCACGAATAGTTTGCCCTGCGTGATAGAGTACATCACTAGCTGCTATGAAGCTGTAAACATCGGTGTAGGCATCGAAGCCATGCAAACGAAAAACGAGTTCTTTGCGATTGCCTTTGGCGCGTTCTTCTTCGATAAGTGACCCTGTAGGCAAGCCAGAGCGTACTTCGGTGAGGCTTTCGCGGGTGGCACGGCGGATGCTATTTTCGACACGGAGGCGCAATTCATCAATATCGAATGGCTTGGTGATGTAATCATCTGCCCCCAATTCTAAACCTTTGACTTTGCTGGCACGTTCATCTTTTTGTGTCAGAAACAAGGTCGGGATATATTTTGTGAGCGACATATTGCGAAGCCGATAGCAAATTTCGTAGCCATCCATATCAGGCAACATCACATCGAGCAAAATTAGATTTGGGAATTGTGTACGCGCAAGTTCAATGCCATCTTCGCCATTATCAGCGTGCATCACATCGTAATTTTGTGATTGGAAGAAGATGAGCAACATCTCCGCGACATCAAAATCATCTTCGATTAATAGCAAACGATGTTTATTTGCCATGTTGTATTCTACCTTTGTGTATTCTTACTCGTCACTCAGAACGGCACTGACTTTGAATTGATTTGCCTCTGCGGACGGTGCATTCGCAATCACTTCTTCAGGAGATAATGCCACTGGGTTCTCATCGGCACGCATCACACTACGAAATGGCAAGACAGAGGCAGTTGCATCCACATCTGATGTATCCACTTCTTGCAAGAGTTGGAAGTAATCCAGAATTTGTGACAATTGTTGCGCGTAGGTTGCTAATTCCTCGTCTGTCATATCAAGTTTAGCGAGGTCTGCAATATCACGTACATCGTCTAAGGATAAGCGTTGTTCTGCCACGAGTTCGTCCCTCTATTCTGCGTAAACTAACCATAGTATAACATAATGTAAGCACCCTACCATAAAGTTTTGTGTTCAAATATAGCTACAAAAGCAACAAGTTGGTTTGTGTCGAGTACAATCAACATGAGTAAAAATAAAAAAGTATAAAAACTGACCATGCGATAATTTAAACACGCTATAATTTAATGTCAGCATCGTAACGACGAGAGAGCTAATGGCAACTGGAAGTTTACAAGTCAACCGAGATATTATCTTAGCGACTAAGAAACAATATCTTAAACAACAGATGAAGACGATTCCTTTGGATGCGGTGTTAGCCCTCGCACAGATGCAATCTCGCGCCCGTGACTTCATGAATTACAGTAACGACCATCGTGAACTAATGGTTATCGCACAAGTGAGTCGTCACGAAGTTTATGACCCCGTTACCAGTGCTTTGCAGTGTTTACTCAATGGTGCAGATGCTATTTCGTTCTTTACTGACCACAGCATTTATCATCAAGACTTGGATGATTTATTGCTGGTGACACGCGCTATGGCAGACGTGCCTATTATCTACCAAAATTATCCAATGCACGAATACGATGCTGTCTCAGCGCGGGCGGCTGGGGCATCCTCAATGGTGACATATAGTTCGCTGATTGATGCGTCACAAGTGCGTAAAATTGTCTCGATGGCGCAACGTTGGAACATGACGACGATTGTACAAGTCAATTCAGAAGAAGAATTACAATCCGCGCTGGCACTTAGTCCGCATGTGGTTGCTGTTGGTGATAATCTCTCAACCGATATTTCGGCAACACTTGAAAGTTTGCACGCCATTCGTACCACCCTGCCGTGGTATATCAAAGTATGCTTGATGCCGACCATTCACACATTGGCTGACTTTGAACTTGCTGTTGAAGCTCCCGTTGATGCTGTAATTGTCTCTGAGGCACTCTTCAAAAATGAGCGAACAGCCAAAAAGTTACAGCAAATGATGAAAGACATCCGTACCAAACGCCAATCGACATTATGAGATAAATACCCTACAAACTACACAATCAACTTAACTCATGTGATAACTCTTCAAGCAATTCATTGGCATGTGCTATCAATGTGTCCCAATCTCTGAAAAATTTAACTTGAATAGGCATCAATTTATTGAACATTCGCCCTAATAATTGACCAGCAAACGGCGAATTATAAGCAAGAATGGCATATGTTGATTTACTAACAGATTGGCTCATCATGCGTATATCCAATGGAATCTGTTTCACTGCTGTGCCATCAATAATCATAATATACTCGTCCATATTGTCTTCTTCAGCTAATGCATCAAGCTCATCACTCGCATTAAAGACTTCATCCATTTTCAGAAATCCAATCCACTCTACACAGTAAATTCCTTTAGATAGTCGTCTCGTTTTGGTTGGCATATGCTAAACTCTCGAAATCATGAACATTACAGTTTGTCATAGTATAAAGAAAAATGAAGTTTCCATGCCTGTTTGTTTCTTAATTATGTGGAAACATCGTGCAGAACAATGAGGCTGATGCTTGGCGGAACTGGTGCATCATGCGATAATAGAACAGACTATCGGTTAACAGATATTGCACCATGACACGAACTCACAATTGGGCAGTACACGGACACGATTGGGCGGTTGAATTTTTGCAAACCAGCATCCGACATGGGCGCAATCGCCATGCCTACCTGATTACAGGCACAAATAACATCGGCAAGAATCAACTGGCTCATGCGTTTGCGATGGCACTCAACTGTACGCACGAGGATAATGAGCAACGTCCCTGTGGTGAGTGTCGTTCGTGTAAGTTAATTTACAGTGGTAATCATCCTGATATGCTCTACACAGACCGTGATGAGCGCACGGGTCGCCTAAAAATTGATACGATTCGGGATGTGATGCGTTTGCTGGCACTTAAGCCTTATAATTCGCGCTATCGGATTGCGATTTTTGAAGGCTTTGACCACGCTGCACCTCGTGCTCAAGATGCTCTGCTCAAAACACTGGAAGAACCGTCTGCTCATGCGGTGTTGATTTTACTGGCAGAATCCACTGAAAACATCATGCCAACGATTGTCAGCCGTTGTCAGATTGTGCCCTTACGCCCTGTCCCACAAGTGGAGGTCAGTTCATTTTTGCAGATGCACGGTGCAGATGAAGAGCGTGCGACTTTGCTAGCGCGTCTCAGTAGTGGACGCATCGGCTGGGCATTGACCGCCTTACATGATGAGGGAGTAATGCAAGAACGCGACGATATGCTCAATATGTTGCATGATGCCATTTATAACAATCGGGTGCGTCGCTTCAAAATTGCGGAAGACCTCGAAAAAGTGGCGCGTAAAGATAATAATGCGATTCGTTATCTGCTGGAAACATGGCAAACTTATTGGCGCGATGTGTTGTTGCTGTCGGAAGGTAGCCCTGTTAAACCGTGCAACAGTGACCGCATGGTTGAAATGCAACAATTGGTACAAACGCTGTATCCCAATGAGGCACTCAAGGCATTGCAAGCCACCCGTAAGATGCTCAATGAAACGGTCAAGACCAATGCCAATATGCGGATGGCTTTTGAAGTGATGTTCCTTGATTATCCTGGTTTGAGTCGTTAAGCAAAAAGGACACTCCTTTTCAGAGTATCCTCTCTGATTTTCCTGTAATTGTTTGTTATTCGTTTCGTGGGACAGGAATTGAGAAGTACCATTCCGCATCACTGTAAATATGAATGCCTATTTCTTCCCAGATTTCAGGTAAAGCATTGTTGATATGTATCCCACCATCAGGATAATCAGTATATTCTGCGCCGAGTGCTTCGGCAGTTGGGCGGATTGCATCATCAAACATCTGAATATCTGTGCGTGTACCTCGTAAGCTATCCACTTGAAGTGACCAAACCTCGTCACTGGCATTGTTACTGAGGAAGCCATTGCTGAACAAAATACGCTGGCAATTGGGGTCATCATCTATTGCATTGCGTGATGTTACCTGATCACCAAGTTCAATCTTACCGTCTACCCATAACCATGTTGCAAAATGCCATTCCCAAGGCTCATCAGCAGGGGTTACAGGTGGGTCAACACAGATGCGTGCGATTGTACCTGATTCTGCTACTGATACATATTCTAAGGTCATTGGAATATCGGTCACAGTTTGTGTCATCGGTTCAGTGATGGTAAATCCTGCTTGGTTGACAGGCACAGTGAATTCAAATTCATGCAGTGTTTCGTTGACTCGTGTCTGATTCTCACCATTTTCAAAGCTTGTCATTCGTACAATCAAGTCAAGGTCACTGGGTAAAGTTTCCCACTCTGAGATGTCGTAAGACCAGTAAGAAATGACACCTGTGCGTTGCCACAACCAATTACGCTCGATATCACTATAGCCAGTGACATAATTATCCAATTGATTGCCATCAGCATCAAATAAATCAGGACCTGTACTATTCAGATATGGTCGCGTTGAGTCTTGATGACGTAACGCAACAGTCACGCGATTGCGGTCAGCATGTGCCCGTAGCACTTCAATGGTAGCATCACCAACATGTTGTGTCAGATTGAGGTCAACACCTAGACCGCGCACATTCGCTAGTGATAAGCCTTCGTCGCGTTCTAGCACATCTAGGATGATACGTCCTGTTGCAAATGCTGTCACAGTGAGTATCAATAAGATAGCAGCCGTCAAGCTATAGCGTAACATTTTCGGGAGACGGCGGATATTGACGCGAGATATACTCGGTGCTGGCTCATCAAAGAGTTGAGCTTCTAAGTCATCCACGAAGCCAGCACGCATGGTTGGACGACTACGCTCAATTTCTTGAATTAGGGTCTCGTGGTCACGCATTAGATCGGAGTTGTTCATCGCTTGTCTCCTTATCAATCATGGTTTGTAAATCAGTTAAGGCACGGCTGAGATGACTAGCAATCGTGCGCTCATCGAGGTCGAGTAGTTCGGCAATTTCTTTATTCGGCATACCAGCATAGAAGCGCAATGTAACCACTTCTTGCCGACGACGCGATAAATTTGCAATATATGCACGCATTTGTTCGGCACGTTCTTGGTCGCTGAGCATGGCTTCGGGCGAATGGTCGTCCGCTATGGATGGTGTCTCAGGGAACGGGATGATGTCAGGTTGTCTATCGTTGCGCCGATAATGGTCAATGATGGTATTGCGTGCAATCCCAAATAGCCATGCCCCAAAGGGATAGCGTTCATCGTATTGGTCGAGCTTATACAAGGCTTTGATGAAAACCTTGCTCACAATATCTTCGGCATCTTGTTGGTTACTGACACGATAGGCTACATAGCTATAGATGCGTTCCACATAAGCACGATACACAGGACGAAATTGCTGGCGGTCAGCTTTTGCCTGTCGTATCGTGGCTTGTTCCTCTTGTGGTGTTAAGGTTAACAAGCAACTTGTCCTTTCGTATGCTGTCGTTTCACCTATTAATACGAGGTATGACCAAAAATACTGCATTATTCAGTAGATTGGTCTAGTTTTTGTATTAGAGAGATTGAATTGCTATTGCTATTCGTTTTATCGAGGAAAATTTTAGTGTCTGAAGCGTCAATGGAGATTCATAGATGTCTTCGAGGAGTGTGTATCTTGATGCCTCTTATCCTATCCCCGTTCGTTGAGGCTCTCTGCTCTTTATGGAGAAAGGGGGCTTTTCGCGTGCACCCCTTCTCCAACAAGCATCAGAGAAAATGAGATTGAGAAGTTAGCTGTTATCGTTTTAAGCCCCGTTTTTTACGGGCTTGTTGTGCATTTTTGAGGATGTCATCAATGCTCTGGTGGACACCTGTGGCGACACGCGGGTCTTGATGCAAATCCTTTTTGAGTGTGACCCCTAATTCGCTAGCAAAGTCTTCCATGATGCGTTTGACTTCGCCTGATTTTTCCATTTTGTGATAAACGACATTCCAATACATCTGGCGACCTAAGCGTTTGGCAGTCTGGCGCACGCGCTCGCTTTTATCAGCATAATAGGCATGTGCCATATACTGCAAGCTATTGGGATTGTTGCTACTGTTCATTTGCACCAGTGCTTGAACGCGGTCATCTTCCGATGAGGATTGTAGTAACTTGACCCAACGACTGACATCGGTATTGGTCGGGATAGTCGGACGAACACGTCGCTTCATCTTTTTGAGTTTTTCTTGAGTTGATTCCAAGTTAGAGGATGCCCCCATTGGTTTGACCATTGCGCCCAAGGATGCGGATGCACCCAACACACGCGAGGCAATCATGACGCTGGCTGTATTGACCACTTTATCGTTGAAGTCATCATCTTTGCGATTGTCTGTTTTGCTAGCGACCATGCGATTAATTTCTTCGAAGTCATTTTCGTCAGCATAAGATAAAACTTCACTGTAGACATTGAAATGCTCGCAAATTGCGGTGATGGTATCGAAACCTTCATTACGAAGTTTGAGCAAATCACGCCCTACGGCTTTCAATGATTTTTCGACAGCTTTATCCATCTCCATAGGAACACGTTTACTGATAGCATCCAAGGCGCGGACTTCATCAACGAGTTTAATCGTGTGAATCGCCACCATACGGGCTTGTGGTTTGGGATGATTGAGGAGTGTTGTCAATTGTTCAAAATTCATAATTTGTTCTGTCCCCCTGACACGAACTAACAATTACATACAGCATACCACAGATACACGAATATTACAAATAATTACAAATCTAAAGTGTCGGAATAAAGCTATCGTCGCATCTGCCTCATGACTTGTTGCTGTTGCTGACTGCGGGCTTCGTTATCACGTTCTGACCAACGATGGCGCAGAATGGGCAAACCAAGCACAATCGCTGCACCCAAGACTGCTCCGATGCCACAAATAAAGGGCAAAACAGTCAACCAAAATTCGTTCCAGATAGTGATACTATCCACGATAAACGGTTCTTCCGAGATGAAGGTATAACGTGCTTCTCGTGCATTGATGCCCCCTGAATATGACCACGTTTGCCAAACCCCCGTTTCGGCTGGGATGATGGTATCAATGAATTCGCCATCACGCGAAACGAGTATCGGACGATTGCCTTGATAGCGCAAGCTGACATCGGTGCCGACAATGGTCACGCGCAATTCACTAGTTTCGGAGGCAACTTCAAATTGTGCGTCATCGACTGTGATGACTTGAGCATCATCGCTCAGGGTGATTTCCCAGCTTTCGGATTGATGCGTACCAGAAAACAAGATGGGATTCTCGCGCACGTCGGCGATGTAGTCCCTTGCTGTTTCGTAGACAGGTAAAGGCGAAAAAGTCGGTGTTTCGGGGCTATAATCGGCTTCGACCATCCTAAACCAATACAACACATTGTTACTCTCGTTGATAGAAGGACGTGTAAAATGCCAATAACTGATATGCCCTATCCATGACCATTCTTGGCGTGCACGTTCATATGCGCCTTCTAGATAGCGTGCAGCTTGTTCGTTCGTGACTGCCCCAAATTCACCAGCCCCTTCTATTTGACTTTGTTGTAAACAGTCGCCTGTTTGCAAGCACGGTTCGTTAATCGGACTCCATGCGACTTCACTCAACCAAATGGGCTTATGAGCATCACCATTGGTGACCATAATATCGCGGTAGTGGATATGTCGAGCATAGCTTAGATGTGTCACACGAGAACGACGGTCAGTTGGACCACTATTCAAACCATAGCCTTGTGCCGACAATATATCGAAACAGTCGCCAGCCCCTTCGTCATAGATATTTTGCAAGAAAATCAAATCATGGTAGCCAAAGAAACCATCAATTGAGGCAGTCGGGGCAATTGTGCCACTAATCACCACAATATTGGGGTCAACTGCTTTGAGGGCATCGTAGGTCATACACAAGAGACGTGTGTAATCGGCTGGGTTAACAAAATCCTCACCCCATTCAGGATAAATGTTAGGTTCATTCCAGACCTGATAGTAGCGAATACGCCCTTGATAGCGTTCGGCAACCGCAACAGCATAATTAACGAAATCTTGGTAATCATCAGGGGGTTGAGCATCGGTTCCTGCTAAATCAGGATTTTCTGCACGCGACCAATCAGGAGGATTGCTGAGGCGCACAATCATCCCTAAGCCGTACTCATCGGCTAAATCAACAATCGTATCGTATTTATCCCACGCATTAATCGTGTCAGGTTCACCATCGCCATCAAAATCGACGCGCGTATCAGTGAATTGTCCGCGCCCATCGACTTCAATATCTTCCCATGGGAATTCTTGGCGAATCCAGCCGAACCCTGCATCTGCAATCATCTGAAATTGAACATTCATCTTGTCGATTTCAGTCTCTTGCTCAAAGAAGGTGTTGACACCATAAGGGAAAATATCGGTGTGCTGAATGGCTTCGAGAGCATCGGTACGTGCAGGAAGTCGAATCAGATTGCCACTGAGTTCAACCGTACCTTGTATCTGCCCAAGAATACCCTCTTCGCCTGTATGGTCATAAATCCACTGCCAGATTAGCCCTCTAAATTGCAAATCGGCTAGCAATAGTCCTAGCAGAGCGATGAATACAATGCCGATGCGTAGCGGTGTGATGCGTTTGGGTGTTGTTTGTCGTTGTGGTTGTAATTGTTGTCTCATACAGGCTATTGTAGCGCACCCTACGCAAGCGTCTAGGTGGACGGTAAAACCGTCGTTTGTGTTTCAGCCAAAATTTCTTTGAAGGGACGCACAGCAACAAAATCGAGTGTGAATGAAATCATATTTTGAGACTCGTCACAATCGACTTTGATTGAGCCACCATATTGTTCAATGAGTTGTTTGCTGATGGATAAGCCCAAGCCTGCCCCTGCGACACCATAGGTCAATGATGCCTCACCCCGATAAAAGCGTTCAAAAAGATTACGCTCATCTTGTTCTGATAAACACGCACTCGTATTTGCGATGCTTAGCTGAATCCGTTCTTCTTTCTGAGGGGTTTGATACTTCTGCATGGTTACGGTGATTTGCCCATCATCAGGCGTATACTTCACAGCATTATCAATCACATTATGGAGCAAGCGTTCCATGTGTTCCGTAGCAGCTAAGGTCAAGAAGTTCGTCTCTTGATTTGACACATTGAGTGATATTTGCTTTTCAGTTAAGCGTTCTTGTTGCGCTTCAAACAATGCGCGTGTCATTTGATAAATATCTATTTCGACCATCGTTGTCAATTGTACATCGAATGAATCCCCTGATGCGTATATGAGTTGTTCGATGATATGTCGCAAGCGGTCTGTTTCGGCTGTTAAGGTTTCGATGTATTGTGAGGCTTTATCGGGCTTTAAATTCAATAGTTGCGTATACAACTGTAGGTTGGCAATCGGCGTTCGCAATTCATGGGATGCACTCTCGATAAATTGGTCTTTCAACGCATCAAGTGCCTTCAGTTGGCTAATGGCATCCGCTAAAGAGGCTTCTGCTTGTTCACGTTTTTGGATTTCGCGCGTTAGTTCAGTGGTGCGATGTTCTAAACTTGTTGTTGTCTCTTGCAAGATATGAACTTGGTTATGCAATGCCATAATTAAACGTCCAATGCTCATGATGAGAATTGCAGAGATAACTAGAATGATAACAATGCGAAAGAGCCATGACACGATTGATGTATGGTAAAGCTCATAATCGACATTTAGCATGATAACATCAAAATAGAATAGCGTTGTTATGATGCCAATCGTAGCAGTGACGAGTCCGTAGGCAAATAAGCTATAGCGTAAGCGGAAAAAAATGACTGTCAGCAGAATGAACATCATGAACCAAATTGCACCCGACCCCACTAAGCCCCAGCCTGTCAGGTTCAACAAACCCACAGTATAAATCGCGGTCAGTACAGTTAAGGCTTTGAGCGTATATGGCACACGATGACGAAAGAGTGCCAGCAGTGTGATGATTATCAACACGAGCGCGAAACCATAATTCTCAATTTTCCATCCGACGCGGAATGCTAGCATGGCATCAAGTGAAAAGCTCACAACGCCAAAGAAGGCACTCAAGAGCAAAACTTGATGCAAAATACGTGTTCGCACATGGTCAATGACCGTTGTTTGTTTGTCGGACGGATTCAGTTGCTTCGAGTTCATTTTGGTTCAATCAGTGTCAATGGTCTGTTATTTGTAATAAATGCGATAATTGCGAAGATGGTCTATCTTGATAAAATGTATCAGTCACAGTGTAGATGAGATTACACCTGTTCACCATTGAGGTTTTCTCAAATTGTGTATGATATGGTACTTACTAGCCAAAGTGATAGCTTGCACTTTAATCCAAGTAGACTCCTGTGTATAATCTGCGAAAGGTCATCGAAAAGTAGCATCAACCAAGGTTCAACCGTGCCAATCCTACGTGAAGGTGAATTAGATATTATCAGCCACAGCCCAGAGCAAACCCGTCGCTATGGGATACGCTTGGGGCAATTATTGCAAGCAGGTGATGTCATCTGTTTAACAGGTGATATGGGTGCTGGTAAGACTGTTTTCACATCTGGTATTGGGCAAGGATGGGGAACAACCCACAAAATCACCAGCCCGACCTATAACCTCGTTCATCAACACCAGCGAACAGACGACAAAACGACACTCTATCATCTGGACTGTTATCGCATGAACAGCCTTGATGAAGTCGATACAATTGGTTGGGATGATATGTTTGATAATAAAGGCATTATCATCATTGAGTGGGCAGAACGCATTGAAGATGCCTTGCCGACCCATCATCTCTGGATAGAATTAGGGGTGGTTGAAGATTTCCGACGTAATTTTATTTTAGAAGCCACAGGCGAACGCTATCAACATCTTGTGAATGAATTCCGCAAAGCGATTTTTGGCATTTGACGATTATTATTGGATAGATATTTAGACTGTTATGCTCATTGCAATTGACACCGCCACCAAATACCTCGGCTTGGCTCTGTACGATAATCAACAACTCATCGCAGAACAACTTTGGCGCACAGGCAACAAACACAATTTAATCCTTGCACCGAGTATCCAACAAATGCTTGATACCTGTGATGTGAGTCCATCTGATTTGACGATGGTCGCTGTTGCTAATGGACCTGGGTCGTACACAGGATTACGCATTGGCGTAGCATTGGCTAAGGGACTAGCGACAGTCAATCAATTGCCTCTGATTGGCATCAGCACCCTCGATATTATTGCTGTTGGGCAACATTTCTCGAATACACGCCATCGTTTGTTGGCAATTCTCCCTGCTGGTCGGGGGCGCATCATTGCTGGTGAGTATCGCGTCAAGAAAGGGCAATGGACAGCGAGTGAAACGCCTCACATCACCAAATGGGATGACTTACTCGCATCATTGGAATCACAATCCTACTTAATCGCAGGAGAAATTGACACGACAGGCTTAGAAGCTATTGAAGCATATCAGCACCCTGACGTAACGTTGACTGTGCTTGACCCTGCCCAACGGATGCGTCGTCCTGCAATGCTGGCACGTTACGCTTGGGAGACGTATCATAAAGGTGACCCTGCTGACTTTTTGCCAGCGAAATTAGCTCCTGTGTATCTCAATTCGCCTGGATAAGTGCCTAATGTCCATCGATACCTCTACCCTGACTGTGCGCTACATGCAACTTGCTGATATTCCAGAAGTGATGGAGATTGACCATGCCTCGTTCAAACCGCCGTGGCCTGAACGCTCATATCGTTTTGAATTGAACGAGTCTCAAGTGAGCTATATGGTTGTCCTCGAACAATTAGAAGAACGCGAACTCACAGGCTGGAAACGTATCATGAACAGTCTGACGGGAAATCTTGATACTGTCGAGAAGCAACCTGTCATTGTCGGCTATGGTGGCTTATGGAAAATTGCCGAAGAAGCGCATATCAGCACGATTGCTAGCCATCCTGACTATCGTGGCAAAAAATATGGCGAAATTCTGTTAGCGAGTATGGTACAGCGTGCGATTTACCTCAAAGCAGAATATATCGTGCTCGAAGTGCGTGTGAGCAATACGGTTGCTCAACGGCTCTATCGCAAATATGGCTTCGAGACACAAGGCGTGAAGAAAGATTATTATCATCATGATTTAGAAGATGCTTATGATATGCGTCTCTTCCTCACCGATGATAATATCCAACGGGTTAAGCAACTGGTGGGTAAATTGTGCAATCACATTAGCTATAAAGACCGCTATGCGAATACGCTTCATCCCCGTTTGGGGCGTTGAGAAGAAATTGATATAAGTTCAATCCCAATGGACACGATACATCGTGCCCTATAAAAACTCTGTTAATCCTATAAACCTCTTAAATCTCAATCACCTAGTGCTGTGCCAACTGAGCGTGCCGTTTGAATCCAGACATGATCCATCGGGACATGATTGCGTTTTTCGACCAATTCTTCAAAGGGAATCGGCACAGCCTCTGCCCCACGATTGGCGACGAGTACGCCATGCACCCCGTCATTAATCAGGTGAACACACGCTACCCCTAGACGAGTCGCTAGCAAGCGGTCAGCAGGAGACGGTGTGCCACCACGTTGCACATGCCCTAGAATAGTCACGCGCGATTCTAAGCCTGTCATTTCCTCTAGCTGTCGGGTGAGGATTTCAGTGCTTTTCTTAATTTCTGCTTCGACTTCTGCTAGACGGGCTTCGGCACGTTTTTGAGCAGCCTTCGCTTTTTTCTTTGCTTCTTTGTCGCCATCTTGCTTGGCTTGTTTTTTATCAGCTTTGGCTTTGGCAATTGCGTTTTCGGCTCTTTCCCGACGCTTTGCCATATCAACTGATAATGCACCTTCTGAGACGGCGACGATGCTAAAATGCTTGCCACTGTAGGTTCGTTCCATGATGGATTCTGCTACTTTTTCCACCTCATAGGGAATCTCAGGAATCAGAATGACATCTGCACCACCTGCTACCCCTGCTCCCAATGCTAGCCAACCTGCACGATGTCCCATAATCTCGACCACAATAATTCGATGATGACTGTGTGCCGTGCTATGCAAACGGTCAATAGCTTCAGAAGCAATCGTCAAAGCCGTATCAAAACCGAAGCTAATATCGGTGCCAGGGATGTCGTTATCAATTGTCTTGGGGAGTGTTAAGCAATGTAAGCCCTTTTGCGAGAGCCGATAGGCATTCCGCATCGTACCACGCCCACCAAGGCAAACGAGCGCATCTAAGTTGTGCTTCTCGTAAACATCAACAATGGCATCACGCATATCCATCTCTTTACCACCGATAGGCATTTTATGCGGTTTATCCCGACTTGTGCCTAAAATTGTGCCACCAACAGTCAAAATGCCTGATAATTCTTTGCTATCGAGGCGCACCGTGCGATTTTCCATCAAGCCACGAAAACCATCACGAAAACCGACAACACTCATGTCATATTCTCGGATGGCTGTTTTGCCCACTGCCCGAATCGCTGCATTTAAACCTGGGGTATCACCACCTGATGTCAACACACCAATAATTTTTCTTGTCATAATCACTATCTCCAAACAATTAAAATATTATTTCCAGCTACAACTTTAAGACATTGTTATGACAATTGCCAATTTTCGCAAAATATCTTAG
>JBCCSC010000054.1:0-39041 GCA_039200705.1 Chloroflexota bacterium | reverse complement strand
GGAATGGTTATGAGGATAAGTATGACTATAGCTAAGCAAACTTACTGTCGTATCTGCGAAGCACACTGTGGTCTTATAGTTGACCTCAATGATGACCAAACAGTATCTAAAATCCGCCCTGACAAAGACCATACTATCAGTCAAGGATTTGTGTGTGCTAAAGGTTTGAAGTTCGGTGATATTGCTGACCATCCCCAACGTCTACAATATCCGCAAGTGCGTGATGAGGACGGTAATTTGCGACAAACTTCGTGGGATGTCGTCATGCACAAAACAGGCGAACAACTGAGGGACATCATCACAAAATATGGACGTGATGCTGTTGCCATTTACTTAGGCACGCCGATGATTCATAACGGACTTGGAACATTAACCTTATTGCAATGGGTGCGGTCTCTAGGAACACGCAATTACTACAGCGCAGCTAGCCAAGATAATGCCAATAAATTCGCAAGTCAGCAATTAATTCACAATTCACCATGGCTGATGCCGATTGTTGATATTGAACACACTGATTTAGCAATTCTAATTGGTACGAATCCACTCGTTTCGCAGGGGACATTTGTCCATATGCCACAGGGGACAAAAGCATACGACGCCTTATTAAAGCGAGGTGGAAATATCGTCGTGATTGACCCACGAGAGAGTGAAAGTGCAAAACGCTGGGGCGAACATATCGCGATTCGACCCAATACAGATATATTTTTGCTACTAGCATTGCTTCATCAACTGCGTGATTTATATCAATCTGATATGGCAACAGGATTAGATCGTTTATTAGAACTTGCTTCACACTACCCCACCTCTATCGCTTCAGAATTGACAGGTATTGCTGAAAGCCAAATTCAACAATTAGCCACTCAAATCCGCCAAACTGAAAAAACAACTTTCATGCTGTCTGTTGGTGTCAATCAAGGGTCGTTCGGGACATTGTGCTTTATCGTGGTTCAAGCGATTGCCTATTTGACAGGTAATTTTGATACAAAAGGCGGTCTGTTGTTCAACCGATGGGCACATTTGCTAGAACTCATTGTTGGTGTAGAACAAAAACCTAGTCGCATAGGCAATTATATGGGTTATGTTGGTGGCTTACCTTGTGGCATTCTCGCGGATGAAATATTGACAGAGGGTGAGGGACAAATCAGAGCATTAATCGTGGTGAGCGGTAATCCATTAACCAGCGTCGCTGACGAGAATAAATTGCGCGAAGCATTTCAATCCTTAGACCTGCTTATTAGTATTGATATTTTCGAGAACCAAACCGCACAATTAGCAGATGTGGTACTACCAGCTTCAACATGGCTAGAACGGTTTGATATAGCTGCTTGGGATACAATGTACGAGACTGCAAATACACTCCAAACAACGTCAAGAGTGCGCGATTTACCTGCTGAAACACGTACCGAACGACAAATTCTCTCTGAGTTAAGTTGGCGTAGTGGCACACCAATTTTTAAGATGACATTTTTAGCACGGATTTGGGCAGAATGGGATTGGGACAGCATTTTGCCTCGACTTCTAAAGCCGATTCAGTGGTTATTCCGTAAGCATGATGGTATTCCTTGGCTGATGCCCAAAGCAGGTTTATATCAAGGTAAACGCCGTGCCAAATTACGTTTCTGGGATGATGCTATGCTCGGTGATGAGCCTAATCGTCTAGCACAATTTACTCAGAAACTAAAAGAAGAGAGTTCTCCAAACACGCTCATTCTCATCGGCAGACGACGGCGACTTGCTCAAAATAGCTGGATTCACAATGCAAGTCGTCAAGCGAAAGCTAAAGAGCAACAAGCGTGGTTATCGCGTGAGGATATGACGAAATTTAATTTGTCTGATGCAGATTGTGTTCAGCTTCGCAATGAGACAGGAAGCATTGAAATTAAAGTTGCTCAAGATGATAGTGTCATGGCAGGGACGATTGTGATACCACATGGTTTACCCACTATCAATATAAACCGTCTGGTTTCTTCTGATAACCAACATATTGAACCCATGAGTGGAATGCATCAGATGAATGGTCAATATGTAACACTTGCTAAAGTCTAGTGCTATATATACTTATATATTTTTAACTTTCATCCTGTATGCTACGAATACTAGTCATAGCAATATACAGGAGTCCCTCATTGAACGACGTTTTAAATCAAACTGTGGAAATTCTTCAGAATACCACATCTGAAATATTAGCGAATTTACCAGCTTTTGGTTTTGCGCTTGTGATTTATTTTATTGGATACCGATTGTCGAAGCCGATTGCAAATGGTGTCGAAAATATTCTTGAACGTGCTAATCGCTCTCAAAGTCTACGCTTAATCGTCAAACGACTTGTTCGTTGGACAGTTGTCATCTTGGCGTTGCTTTTAGCATCAACCATTGCCTTACCAGGACTTGAACCCGCCGAACTTATTTCTCTCCTTGGGATTGGTAGTGTGGCGATTGGTTTTGCGTTCCGCGATATTTTCGAGAATTTTCTCGCAGGGATACTTATTTTATTCACTGAACCCTTCAAAATTGGTGACCAAATCATCGCTGATAGTTATGAAGGCACAGTTGAAGATATTCAAATTCGTGCGACTATGCTCCGCACCTACGATAATCGTCGTGTGGTGATTCCGAATAGTGATTTATTCACTGACTCAGTAACAGTCAATACTGCTTATGCCTATCGACGCTCGGAATACGATGTTGGCATCGGCTACAACGATAATATTGAAGCAGCACAAGACCTATGCTTGCGTGTGATGTCTGATATTGAAGGGGTACTCGATAATCCTGCACCTGATACCTTTATGACAGAAATGGGGGATTCAGCCGTGGTCTTCCGTGTACGTTGGTGGACAGACCCACAAATTGGGAGTGTCCTCAAAGTTCAGAATAAAGTGCTTCGCACGATTAAAAATCGCCTGACCGAAGAAGGCTTCGATATTCCATATCCGATTCGAACAGTTTACGTCAACAATCAATCGTGACACAAGTGACTGGGGCATGACGAGTATCATGTCCCATCACATCAGCGTTTTGTGCCGATATAAATCATGCTCATCCAATTCGACCACATTGGATTACTGAAGCGTACAGGCTGAATACCAGTCAAGCCGACATTTGCCATCCACCGCACCAGTGTATTTTCTTCGATACGATTCAATCGCCATTGCCAATCAATATAATTGCCGATGAGACTCGTGCGCGTCGTAATGACCATCACTATGCCACCCCGTTTTGTTACACGTGCCAACTCACACAAGCCACGATACGGGTCATCAAGATGTTCGAGCATATGGGCAGTCATCACCCAATCGAATTGTTCAGGTTGATAGGGCAGGTTGTTCGCATCGCCTGTGCGTAAGGTCGCCTCATGACCGAGTTGTGCTAAATTTTCTTCTGCTTGATTGAGCATCTCGCGTGAAATATCCAAGCCATGAATATCCAGTGACCCCGCGTGTTGTGTTGCAAGTGCGTAACATAATGCGCCTGTGCCGATACCTGCATCAAAAATTGTCGCATCATCGGGCAATGTATCTAAGATACCTCGTTTTTGTAAGCCACTGAATAAATTGGCATAAGCACGGTCAAAGCCCAGCCGTGATAAGGTGGCATCCCATACAAGGGATAAGGCATCATATTTATCTGTGAGTGTATCGGTGGTGAATGGCTCTCGCTCAATTGAAATTGTCCAACGTCCGATATGTGCTTGCATGGTGCAACTCCATAGTTGACTAATATTTTCTATAGTTATGGTAGTGTCACCTGCGGTTGACTGTCGTCCACCAGATGGTGGATTGAGCATGGTTGATTTGCTAAGCCGTGACCTTATCCCTTTACATGAGAATACGATAAGTTGCTCAAAAATGTTCCACATCATAAAAATACACTTATGATTTTTTGCGACTTTTTATAGGTAAGTCTTAATCTATTTATCCATATTGCTTGACTATGCCGTGCTATTCTGCCAAGCATATGCGCGATACTTAGGGAGTAAATTCATGCAACAACTAAAGCGTGAGCTTGGCGTTTTTGGCGCAATCATGATGGGATTAGGGTCAATTGTTGGCACAGGGATTTTTGTCAGTGTCGGCATTAGTGCAGGGGTTGCAGGGGCATCCGTGCTGATTGCAATTGCTTTAGCTGCGATGGTCGCCACCTTTAACGGACTCAACAGCGCACAACTCGCAGCCAATCATCCTGTTAGTGGAGGCACATACGAATATGGCTATCGCTATCTGAACCCGCGCTTAGGATTTATCGCAGGGTGGTCATTCTTATTGGCGAAAAGTGCTTCGGCTGCCACCGCTGCCCTCGGATTTTCAGGGTATTTGCTGGATTTACTAAATGTTGACGGCAATAATACCATCGTTATTGTTGCGCTCGTTGCTGTCGTGATGATGACTGTGATTGTCTTACTTGGGATACGTCGCTCGAATACAGCCAATACTATCATCGTCTCCGTGACACTTATCACACTCGGAATTTTCGTCGTCAGTGGTGTACCGTCTATCAATACCGATAATTTTGCAGGGATTATCCCTACTGGTACAGGGGGCTGGCGTGCACTACTGGAAGCAACAGCATTGATGTTTGTTGCCTACACAGGGTATGGACGTATCGCAACCTTGGGTGAAGAAGTCCGCGAACCACGTATCACGATTCCGCGTGCGATGGTCGCTACGCTGACAGTGACGATGTTGCTCTATATTTCGGTAGCTATTGTCGGTGTTGGCACGATTGGCGCAAATGGTCTTGGTGATGCTGTCAGCACAACGGCTGCACCCCTCGAAGTTGCTGCCCAGCAATTTACTCCTGCGATTGCTCCTCTGATTGCTATCGGTGCAGTGACAGCGATGTTGGGCGTGTTGCTGAATTTGTTACTTGGATTATCGCGTGTGTTACTCGCTATGGGACGACGCGCGGATATGCCTCCTGCGGTTGCGACACTCAATCAATCACAAACAACCCCGACTGTCGCTGTGGTGGTCATTGGTGTACTGATTGCTGGCTTAGTATTGATTGGTGATGTACGTACCACATGGTCGTTTAGTGCCTTTTCTGTGCTGATTTATTACTCCCTGACCAATTTATCGGCATTGCAACTCACGGCAGAAGAACGCCTCTTCCCTCGTTGGATTGGCTTTGCTGGCTTAGGGGCGTGTCTCTTCCTCGCGTTTTGGGTTGAGCCTATTATCTGGATAGTGGGTGCAGTCATCATCAGTAGCGGCTTGGTGTGGCAAGTCATTGCCAATCAATTGTTTGAGCCGAGTGCTAAATAAATACGACACTCTCATCGTAGGTACTTCGATTCTATCTAGAAATCACTTTAGGGGACGACCCATGTGTCGTCCCACACGGGCGCAGACGCAACTACACCCCTGCAAAACAAAACTCTGTCTTATGATTTTTTCTCAGGGTTGGTGTTTTTAAACCTTCGTAAATGTATTCAGACAATGCCCCACATATCTTTACAGTTAAACCGTAACTCTGACGATACACTAAAGAATATTCAATCATCGGAAATAGGATGTTCTTATGTTAATCGTTCATCTAGAGGATGAAGGACCGTTGCGCGAAATTATGAAAATTGCGCTCGAATCGGCTTCACCCAACCTCACCATGCAACAATTTATTGATAGTGATAGTGCACTTGACTTCATCGAGAATAATCTGGATAAGATTAACTTATTTTTATTAGATGTGCGTGTCCCTGGTGGCTTAGATGGCATGGGCGTTGCTCAAAAGATTCGTGATTTAGGGTCAACCCGTCCGATTATGATTACCTCAGCCTATCGCAAGCCGAAAAAAGCCCAACTCGATGCCTGCGAAGCGCAATGGATGGCGAAACCTTGGCACATTTTGGATGCTCCTGAAATTTTGATTCCGCTTGCAAAGAAACGTTAAGTTCGCACATGATGCCCTCTGTCTTCAAGCACTATTATCCGCGCGTCAACACACGCATCACAGCACCCTTTTTGCTGGTGACGATGATTGTTGCTGGCTTGGGCGTATTCATCGTCACTCAATTGGTGTCGAGTAGCATCACTGAACGGCTCAATAATCAACTCCTGAGCAGTTCGCAAGCAGCACGCAATGCGATGGTCGAAATTGAATCAGAACAATTGGCAGCCTTGCGTGCTCTAGTCTTCACAGAAGGTATTCCTGATGCGATTGCTAGCAATGATGTTGAAACGCTCGCTGACCGCATCGCACCGATTGTCCTCAATAATCAACTTGATGCAGTAGTTATCTTTGATACCGCCTCAACACCGATTTACAGCATTGGCTATGATGATTTTACAAGTACCTTAGCCATCAATCCCGTTCCTGAAGGTGCTAGCGTTGCAGGGATTGAGCGCGTTTTACAAGTTGAGGTTGATGAACAAGGCGATAAATTCGTTGATGTTGTGCCTGTCGATGATGATTATCTATTTTTCATCACCGCTCCTGTAGTCAATGATAGCAATTTTATTGTCGGTGGCATTGCCATTGGTTTTCGTGCAAGTGGTGTCATTCGCCGTCTGACTGAACAAGCTCTCGCTAATCTTGTGATTTATGATGAGCAGGGCAGAGTACTTGCAACGAGTTTCCGAAATGACCGCGAGGCATTGAGTTTGTCTAATGGGCAAGTTCAATCACTGTGGCAAGCCGTTGATGATGCCAGCCCATACCGCGAAATTACCGTGCAGGAAATTCCGTATCGCAGTTTATATACAGGCTTCGATTTTCGCAGTGAACAAATTGGTTTGCTAGCGGTTGCACTCCCGACCGATTTTGTGATTGAACAGATTGGCATCAGCCGTAATGCGTTCATCTTCTTATTCGGGGTCTTATTTGTCGTGGTCGTTGCTATTGGTTTAGTGGTCGCCCGTTCAATTGTGCAACCGATTAACAAACTGGTGGATACAACTCGCGCTATTCAAGGGGGTGATTTGTCGCGTCGTGTTGAACTGAATCAACCTGACGAAATCGGTGAATTAGGGCATTCCTTTGACCGTATGACCGAACGACTGATTGCGCGTAATCAAGAAGTCGAAGACTTATACACCCAACAATTGGAAGAAACAGCGCGTCGAGATGCGATTTTATCGAGTATCACCGATGCAGTGATTGTGCGCGGACGTGATGGCAATATCGTGATGATGAACCCTGCTGCCGAAGCACTCCTGCAAGAGTTACAACCTTATCCTGATTTATTGCATGAATTCACGCATATTCGCTGGCACGCCCAACAGGAAGACAAAGTACAGTCCTTATCATTTGGAAGGCAACATTATAGTGTGGTGGCAACACCTGTTTACAATCGCAATCAAGAGATTATCGGTTATGTCATCGTCTACCGTGATATTTCGCGCCTGATTCAAGCGGAAAAACTCAAGGATGAGATGATTCTGCAATTATCGCATGAATTACGTACCCCATTGACGAGTGTGCGTGGTTACATCGAACTCATGACCTTACTGAATCATGCACCACAAAATCAAGAGGGTGACACGTTTGTCGATAAAGCCCTCGGACAATTGGTGATTTTGGAGCGCATGGTCAATCAAGTGATTGATGTGAGTGCGTTGCTGGCAGACCATCTCGACTTAGAACTCGAACTCTTTGACTTGGCAGATTTAGTCGAAGAAGTATTGGCTACAAATCAACCGTTTGCACGTCAGCGGTATCAGCGTATCACAGGCGAAGCCCCACCGACAGCGATGCTCATTGATGGTGACCGTCGCCAACTATATGAGGTCATTGACCATATTCTTCGCAATGCCATCAGTTACACGCCAGAAGGTGGTCACATTCGGGTAACGCTTGATTTTGTCGATAGCCAATTTGTTGAAATTGTGGTCATGGATAACGGTAAAGGTATTGCACCTGATGAGTTGCCCCTCGTATTTGATAGGCTTTATCGTGGGCGCAGTGCCGAAGCAGGGGAAACGGATACACGCGGACTCGGTTTAGGCTTATTTATGAGTCGTGAGATTGTCCATGCTCATCAAGGACGCATTAGTATCGATAGTGCGCCAGATAAAGGCACAATTGTCTCGGTTGAATTGCCGATTAAGCAGGAGTTGGTGTCAGCATGAGACCACTCATCGGCAAAGAACGTCTCAAAAATCCGCGCAGACAAGGAACATCACTCTTATTTTTATTGTTGCCCTTGATGTGTGGTGTGATGTTTTTCGCTTCACAACTCGGCGCATTGAGTGATAAAGAAGGGCGTATTGAGCGACAAATGACACCCTTTGTCACCGCAGATTATCGCGCATGGTATGAGATTATCTTTGCCCCCATTGATGAAGGCTTACTCACGCAAGTCGCTGCTGAAGGCAATGGCGAGATTATCGTCTATGATGGGATTGCAACGGCTGTGCCCACAATAGACCGTCGCCCCCCTGTAGGGATTCCTGTGGCGATTGCCCAACAAGCCAACGACACATCCCCTAATCAAGCACCGACAAATAGCCAAGTTCCAACAGATGCACCTATTATCGCTCAAGCGATGACGGACACACCTGATATACCCACGCAAGCATCGACTGCCACTGCAACTATCACAGCGAGTCCAACAGCTACATCGACTGATACTGAGACACCAACCAGCACAGCAACCGATACTTTGACACCTACACCATCCACCACACCGACAATCGTGCCATCCAACACGCCTGTACCAACGAATACACCATCTCCAAGTCAGACACCGATACCTGCACCGCGTGTCAACTTTGGTGCAAGTCCACAGTCGGGTACAGCCCCTCTGACAGTTGATTTCATCGATTTATCATCAGGAGATATTACAAGCTATAGCTGGAATTTTGGTGATGGTACAACCAGCACACTTGCGTCACCATCCCATACATTCACTGCGGCTGGCTCATATTATGTTCGTTTTGATGTATCGGGACCTGGCGGAACAGCCGCAGCAGGGGTGACGATCAATGTATCGGCATCAGCACCACCGACACCTATACCGCCTCCTGTTGAACAAGCACCTGTACAACAAAATCCTGTCTCGCCACCACAGCCCACAAATGATAATGATAATGATGGTGTTCCGAATGACCGTGATATTTGCCCAAATGCGGGTGACCGAGGCTTTGGTTTGCAAGCCAACGGATGCCCTATGTCACCTCCTGACACAGACGGCGATGGTTTCTTCGATAATGATGCGTGTCCCAATCAAGGCAACCAAGGCTACGGCGTTGATAGTACTGGCTGTCCAAATCCACCTGTTGATAGTGATGGCGATGGTTTCTTCGATAATGATGATACATGCCCATCACAAGCAGGAGTCGCGCCTGATGGCTGTCCTGCATCAAATACTAGCAACTTAAATATCACAAGCATATGGCTCGTTAATGCGGATACAGATGCCGACATCATGCAACTGGTGGGGGGCGAAACGATTAACTTCTCGACAGGTAATTATAGCATTCGTGCTTATGTCGAATCGGATGTTGATAGTGTCATCTTTACCGTCGGCGGACAATCATCCACTGAAAGTTTTCCTCCTTACGTCATTGGGGGTGATAGCAGTGGCGACATCGCACCATGGACATTCGCTAATGGGACATACACACTAGTTGTCACGGGATATGCCCAAGATGGTGGTAATGGCGCGTCAGGGGCAGCCGTCAGTATCCAATTGACATTTACGAATTAAGGCTTGCCAGCAAGTTTTCGGCAACTTGACGGGCATCTGCATGATAACGCGGATTCATTCCGAGCCACATGAAAGTTTCGTTCATCTCTGATATGCAAACTACGGCATAGGCAATTTGCCAGCATTGTGCTTGAGTAGCATTAGGATATTGTCGCTCTAAATCACTCGCAAATGATTGAATTACAGCATCATACATTTGAATTAGCTTTTTCTTGGCATCAGGGTAGCGTTCTTTCGCCGTCATCAGTACATCAATGATGATTTTCTCACGAACACTGAGTGCATCTTTTTGAGAAAACATATTATCTACTGCATAGCTGACCATTTGCTCTGGCGGAATATCAGCATAATTTTCTGTTAATTGCTCAGCATATTGGCGAATCAAACGGTCAATTAATGCACTCACCAAGTCATCACGGTTACCGATATAATGCCGAATGATGCTGCGCGTCATCTGTGCCTCATCTGCCACCTGCTCTAAGGATGTGCCTTCCAATCCATATTTGATAATACAGCGTTCAAAGGCATCGAGTAATTCTTCTCGGCGTTGTTTTGCCATACTTTTACGAGGCATATCGTTCTCCAAATTTTTACTATAACTATCATCATTATAGCGAAGAAATTCTATAGATTGTCAAAGTTGACAATATTCGATTTCAGTGATACTTTGATATAGATTGTCATATGTGACAATCTATTATTTTCACTAAAAGGACAAATACAGTGGGACAAACTACAAAACGTATCGAAGGCTATGATGTCGCGCGTGCACTCGCAATTTTTGGCATGATTATTGTGAACTTCACAATTGTCATGGGTAGTGGTGAAGCAGGGCAAGATTGGTTAGTTTTCTTTGTGGGCTTATTTGAAGGACGTGCCGTTGCCTTATTTATTATGCTAGCAGGGGTGGGCTTATCATTATTGTCACGCCGTGCCTATCAATCGGAAGAGTCTAGTGCTCGTCAACAAGCGATTCGCCGAATTTTAAAGCGTGCACTTTTTCTCTTCGTTTTTGGCTTAATGCTTCTACCGATTTGGTCTGGTGATATTTTGCATTCGTATGGTGTCTACATGCTCATAGGCGCAATGCTCATTTTTGCATCTGACCGACACATACTCCTGGCAAGTGTAGGGTTTACTATCGGATTTATTGGTTTGTTCATCATGATTGACTACAGCATTGGTTGGGATTGGGAAGCACTAACACAGACTGACTTCTGGACACCATTTGGTTTAGTGCGGAGTCTTATTTACAATGGATGGCGACCCGTTTTTCCATTTGTATCATTTCTCCTATTTGGTATATGGCTTGGTCGGCAAGATATCCGTATTCCTCAATTTCGACGTATGATGATTTTCGCATCATTAGTAATTTTGCTTGTGGTAGAAATTTTAGTGATGATTCTCATCTCATTTAGCACGCCTGTACTTGGCTCAGAATTATCGATATTCTTATTTAGTCGGGCATCAATGCCTCCTATGCCATTTTACATGCTTTCCGCAGGAAGTAGCTCAGTAATTGTTATCGTGCTAATGACCATGCTAAGTGAACGATTTAATCATACGATTGGCTGGCGGTTATTAGTCGTCACAGGACAATCTGCTTTGACCTTGTATATCGCTCACATCATTGTTGGTATGGGCATCATTGAGGCTTTTGGCTGGATAAACGGTGGACAGTCTTTAGCTGTGACACTTATTTACTGTTTCGTATTCTATGCGTTTTGTATCTTATTTGCTCAGATATGGCGATTACGTTTCGCACGAGGACCTTTTGAATGGCTCATGCGTGCCATTAGTCGATGAAAGTACTCAACTTATGAGAATAGTTGCTCTTAAATAAGGCAACTATCTTTTCGCAAAGCACTATAACTACAATGGAGTAGTAAATTTGCAGTGCAAAGTGAGACCAGTCTCGTGTGTGCGAATATCTCTAAAAAATCCTCAATCACAGCTATCAACGGCTACCTGTACGAGAAAGTCATTATGCCTTGAATATCCAAAAGAATATTTATGCTCAATGTTTGAATCGCGTTCTCAATTATATTCGTACTCACATTGCTGAGGATATATCAGTCGATACACTGGCTGATGTTGCAGGATTTTCGCCATTTCACTTTCATCGTATTTTTACAGGCTTGATGGGCGAAACGGTCAATCAATGTGTTGTGCGTTTGCGTTTAGAACGCGCTATCGCCTTAATGAAATCCAATCCAAATCAGCCGATTACCCACATTGCGGAAGACTGTGGATTCTTATCGCTGTCTGTTTTTTCGCGCACATTTAAGAAGCAGTTTGGCATTAGCCCTAGCCAATGGAATCGTGTTAGCCCACTCAATAATAGCAAGAATGGTCAACATGAGATTGCGACGATTCACTATACAATGGATGATATGCTTACCATGCAATCTACAGATACTTTTGATGTACAGGTGCGCTCCTTACCAGCACAAACGATAGCGTATATCCGTGTGATAGATGCTTATACGGAAGGACGTATTGAGGATGCCTACCAAGGTCTCATTCAATGGTATCAGTCAAATGGTGGTGAGTTATCTCAATCAACCTTATTGGGCATGTCTCAAGATGATCCTGATATTGTTCCCATGTCACTCTGTCGGTATGACGTTTGTTTAACCGTACCCAATCATTGGACAACTCAGGATGAGATTAGTATTCGGTCATTTCCTGCCTGCACAATTGCGACTATCCATTGTGACGGCAATATCGACCTGATTGACCGTGCGATTCAATACTTGTATCGTTATTGGTTGCCAAACAGCCCATATTTGCCTGCTAATCTGCCTGGTATCGAGATTTATCGCAAGCAACCCTATGAGATTGGTTGGGATGTATATGATTTGGAATGTGCTATTCCTATCGTACCCATTGATGAACACAATTAAGGAGAAACCATCTTGGATTTAGGGTCATTTTACATTGCACTAGCCGTACAAGATTTGAAGGTCTCACGAGCATTCTACGAAAAATTAGGATTCACAGTCTTCGATGGCAAAGAAGAGCAAAACTGGTTAATGCTTCGTAACGGAGAAACAAAGCTGGGCTTATTTCAAGGTATGTTTGAAAAGAATATGCTAACATTCCATCCATCTGATGTGACAGCAATCCAAGAATCACTCAAAAATGCTGATGTTGAGTTAGCTCAGGAAGTTAATGACTCATCAGAACAGGTCTATATTTCTCTGGTAGATCCCGATGGAAATCCGATTCTGATGGATCAGATGTAATTTCCACGATAGAACCAAAAGGGGTTCATGCAACACGCACTTAAAAACAGTATAATGGTTTGGTAGGCAAGTCGATTGAGGGATGAGCATGTCCAAACAAATCGCCACTGAACCCCTTTTAATGATGAAAGTCAAAATGCCTCGCATCCATGCCGATGTGTTGCAACGTCCGCATCTGCTTGATAAATTACGCGCTCGTCGGCACGAAGTGCTTACCTTGATTACTGCTCCAGCAGGATTTGGTAAAACCACCCTAGCTTATCTATGGGCGCAAGCGATGGCATGTCCTGTCGCATGGCTTGCCATTGATGAACGCGACAATGACCCTAAACGCTTCTGGACATATCTCGTTGGCGCATTGCAAACACTATCACCAGGCTTGGGGAAGGGTGCGCTAGAAGTGCTACTCAGTCCAACAGGTGAACAAGATGTTGGATTGACGATTCTGCTCAATGAGATTGCCGATTTATCCGAAGACATAGTACTCATCTTGGACGATTATCACTTGATTGAAGCGGATACTATACATCAAGGAGTCCAATTTTTCGTTGAGAATTTACCGCCTCAATTACATCTTGTCATTAGCAGTCGTTCAGAACCTAATTTGCCTTTAGCTCGTCTGAGAGCGCGTCGGCAATTGCTTGAACTCACTGCAGCCGATTTGAGATTTTCTCAAGATGAGATGGCAGAATTTTTCACCACTTTAGGTGACTTTGACCTCACAGAGCAACAACTCAATGCGCTAAGTCAACGCACAGAAGGCTGGATTGCTGGCTTGCAAATGACAGCCTTATCTATGCGGAATCAAGAAGATTTAGATAGTTTTATCACCGCTTTAACAGGCAATCATCATCACATTTTGGATTACCTAGTCGAAGAAGTGCTCGACCAACAAGCTAAAGACGTTCAGCAATTTTTGTTGCAAACATCCATCCTTGATAGCTTGACGGCTGACCTGTGTGCTAGTATCACAGGTTTTGACAATGCCCAGCAAATCCTCAATCATTTGAGTCAACAAAATTTGTTCATCTCACCATTAGATGATGAGCGACGTTGGTTTCGCTACCATCGTTTGTTTGCGGAATTTCTGCGAAATCGCTTGCAAGCACATCATCCAGATCAAATCCCTGAACTACATGCCTTAGCAGGGCAGTGGTTTGAAGCACAAGGCATGATTCCTGAAAGCATCGAACAATGGTTAGACGGACAACACTACGAAAAAGTTGCCGATATGATTGAAACACACGGCGCACAAATCTTCTGGCGGTATCGTGAGTGGGTGCGTTTGCATCGTTGGTTAGATGCACTCCCGCGTGATTTGATTCATGGACGACCCATTTTGGCATGTGCGTATGGTTGGGCATTTTTGTTAATAGGGCAACCTGATGAAATGCTTTTCTATCTCGATATCGCAGAAAGAGCCGTAGACAAGCAAGAAAATTCTGATGTTATCGGCGAGGTGTTGGCTCTCAAAGCCGAATATTCGATGATAACGGGTGATTTTCCAACAGCCCTCGATTTATCTGCACAAGCAATGACCTATCTCTCAGAAGATAATCTCATCATTCGTAGCTTGGGTTTGCAAATTCAGGGCTATATCTACCGCAATATGGGCAATGTCGAACAAGCAAGTTATTACCTGCATGAGGCACATCAAAGCGCATTGCGAGGTGGTAATCTTTTAAGTGGTATCTTTGCGCTCGCGGATTTAGCTGATGTCAAAGTGCTTCAAGGTCGTTTGAACGATGCCAATAACATTTACGAAAAAGTCTTGCGGGAGAACAATACATCTCACTCTGCAACGCCTATTTCAGGGCACATCGGCTTAGGACGCATTGCACTCGAACGCAATCAACTGGAACAAGCCATTGAGTCGCTCCAGCAGGGTATTGAAATGGCACAACAATTCAATGTGGAAGCCCTCGTCCGTAATGGGAATACCATTTTATCTTATGCACTTTACGCACATGGTGATTTAGACGAGGCAATCCAAGCCTGTGAATTTGCAGTCGCTTCAGCTTATCGTTCAGGGATTGAACGCATTATCAATCAAAGTCGCGCTCATCAGATGAATCTAATGATTCGACATGGCAATTTATCGTCTGCTGATGAATGGGTTGCTTCGCGCAGATTGCATATCGATGAAACGATAACCTACGCGCGTGAATGGGAATTGGTGGTTTTTGCACGTCTGTTAATCACAAGAGGCGAAATTGTCTCTGCGAGTGCTTTATTGAAGCGCATCATCACCCATGCTGAAGCGGATGGACGAATGGGCAATGTCATCGAAGATTTGACTTTGTTAGCAATTGCTTATGAACAACAAGGATTATTGGATGAAGCCTGCCAGACTCTAGCGCGAGCGATTGACTTGGCTGTAAGTGAACGTTATATCCGTGTGTATCTCGATGGGGGCAAGTCTATCCATAAACTCTTGCGCTTACTCGCCAGTGATACTCCATATATTGCTTACATCAGCACCTTGATGGATGCCTATCAAGAAACACCACCCGAAACTGTGCGAATTGATGGCATCCTCATTGAAGATTTGAGTGAGCGCGAACTCGAAGTCTTGCGCTTGTTGGCTGTCGGGATGTCTAACCGAGAAATTGCCGAGCAACTTATCATCGGCAACAGCACAGTCAAAACGCATACGCTCAACATTTACCGCAAGCTGGATGTCAACAATCGCACTCATGCTGTCACACGCGCCAAAAGCCTAAAATTGATTTAATTCGCGCCACCTAATTTAGATGTAGATAGGAGTCTGACATTAGCTCACTCATATCAAGTTCCTATCTACTAAAACGAAACAGAATTGCTTACTACAAGTGCGAAATTCTATTTCTCAGCCACTAGTTTTGTGATTGATAGTACAAGAGAATATTTCTCTACTATTCCGTTTGCTCAGATGCACAGGCGACTTCAATCACGAAATCACTGCCAGGGCACTTAAAGTGAAATGTCCATGACCCCCATGCGTGTTTTGGTGGATTGATAGCTAGCCCATCATTCGTTAGACGTTCGTAGAAAGCGTTAACATTGGCTTCGGTTTGTGCATCGAACCCAATATGGAATGTCTTCGGATAAACTGGGTCTGCTCCACGCATTAAGTTGATGTATGTGCCGTCTTTACTCACCAGAACACTAATATAATCATTGTTGTCTTCAAAGGCATCTGCATACTCAAAATATGTCTTGAGAAATGCACTAGCTGTCTCAACATCGGTTACTGTGAAATTGATATGATCGAGTTTCATTGTCTTATCCTTCAATAGTTTGAACGTCGTTTACATTGCACACACGGTGTGATATTTTGACTATAAACCGAATTTAGGACATTATTCGCCCTGATTTGAATAGGAAATGTTATGTATTCACCAACTGCACGTTTACTCGCTGTTCTGGAGCTTTTGCAATCTAATAAGCGGATGAGTGGTACAGAAATGGCTCGGCGACTAGAAGTGGATGTTCGTACAATTCGTCGATACATCACGACTTTGCAAGATATGGGTATTCCTATTGAAGGTGAAAGGGGTATCTATGGTGCATATCAGTTACAACGTGGGCATCGTCTTCCACCCCTGCTCTACACAGAGGATGAAGCAGTTGCGCTGGCATTTGGCTTAATCATACTTCAAGCATATCATTTTCCTGTTGATGCTGTGGCAGTCGAAAGCGCACTCGCAAAAACTGAACGTGTCATCCCAGAAGAAGTGTTTCAACGTGTTCAGAGTTTACGGAAAGCGATCATCTTTAACCACAGTGTTTATGTCGCACAATCACCAGAATTAATTGATAATGGATTCATTGTGATGTTGAGTTCAGCCATTGAGAAAAAACAACGTGTGCATTTATCGTATCAATCGTGGCAGGGTGACCTTACTGAACGACCTGTAGACCCATATTCTCTTGTTCACAATGAAGGTTATTGGTATATGGTAGCGTATTGTCATCTGAGGGATGACTTACGTACATTTCGACTAGACCGTGTTCATGAAGTCGTTTCATTGCAGGAACAATTTGAACCCATCAGAGATATAAATCCGTTGGACTATGTTCTGAAATCTATTGCTTTGTCACCTAATGTATATCAGGTTGAGATTATCCTGTATACATCCTTAGAAAAAGCGCAATCTATCTTTTCACTCGCGGATGGCATTCTGGAAGAAGCACAAAATCATGTTATCTTTCGTCGGAACACATCTGAACTAGAGTGGCTAGCATACACACTGCTTTACTTGCCATTTCGCGTACAGGTCAATCATCCGCCTGAATTGCGCCAGAAATTGTTTGACTTGGCGACAAAAGCACTCGAAATGAGCCAAGATCCAAATCAATAAGCAATTCCATCACATAAGATTTAGGTATTGCATCCAACGTCACAATTCAGCAAATGAGCCATAAATCGCCCGCATCAATTCTAGAGCATTTTCTGGTGCAGTTTCGAGTTTCTCAAGTTTGCGTCCGCGTGAATGATTGACTTCGATGATTTTGGCATCACCTGTTTCTGCGATATGGATGATGAGGTCAGCCAGACGTTGCCAATCACGCCCTGTTTGTGTCACATTTTTGCTCGCATCACCTGTCAAGCTGGCAACTTGACTCTTAATTTCGTCGGCAAGCATCTTTGTTGTCCACATATTCCGACTATTGGGGAAGGCTTTGGTCGCCATATCGAGTAATTCGCTGGTGATAGCAATATTGTGTTGCAAATCATCAGGTGTAGCATCACCCATCGGTTGGGTAGCATCGCCAACACTTAAACGGAAGGGATAAGCCGATTTCTTAGTCAGATAACCCCCTGATGTACGGAAAACATCCAAGACACTACGCGGGTCTTGCTGACCTTTAACCAATGCCATGCGATATTTATTATCTGATGAACTGCGCCGTTCGTGGCGTTGTCCCAAGACCACAATTGCATGGGTGAGTTTGCGTAAATCTTCGCTGAGTTTGCGTTGTTCACCGAGACTTAGTGTACGTCGAATTTTGTTGGCGAGTACACGCACATCGCCTAGGTTCGGTTGCTTATCTTTGCTGGAATAAACATTTGCCATTGTCTGTAGGAAATCAACGGCAACGACTAGCGAACTGGTGTACAAAGTCCAATCCATACGTGCCATCAAATTGCTGAATTCATAGGATAATTGCAACTGATTGGCAACATCTTTGCCGAGTCGTTGACCATAAAATTTAATCATATGACGGGCAGGTTTTTCATCGGCTTCGCGGATATATTGGCGCACAACTTCCATCGCGTACGGACGTGTGCGCGTATTAGATTCAAGGAATTTATAGGCTTTGTTGGTTGCTGACAAGCCTTCTTTACCTGCTTCGTGTGCAGCACAACTGCCCATGATGCGCGTAGCAACTCGCATCCGCTTAGAATCGCCATTGCGTGCGACATATTGCAACAGGCTAAACAGTGTTGATGCAGGGAGTGTTTCTAGTAGACGATAGTTATCGCCGACCATTTTCATGATGCGGTCTGAGATAGCACGTAAGTCAGGACTCCAATTTGTGCCTTCCAGACAACCAAGCATGGTTGCGACCATCGGTATAGTCTTCGTATCTGTGCGATTAAACACTTGAATGACTTCTAGGGCATCTTCGGGGCGTAGATTCGTCTTCGCAAATGTTTGATGGACTGAATTAATATACTCACGCTGGCGTGCTGCACCATAAATATCGCGTGATTGAGCAATGAGCAGGGTATCGAGCGCAACATAGTTACGACTTAACAACAAAAGTTGCAAGACAAGACGTGGAGCAGGTGGCTTCATTGTGGATAGTGTATTCATCTGAATCGATTCTGCTACCCCAGTTAGCATACTGCCATCAATGAAGGTTGGATTGACATTGAGTGCCTTCACCAACTCAGCTAGTACTTGTTCATCAATGAGGTCAATGCGCTGGTTGGTGTAGGCTTGCTTGACAAATACTGTTAGGGCAGATGTGCGTTCTGATTCTGGGATGCTCTGAATAGCACGAATCATCGCGCCTGATGGAGCTTTACGGTCTCGTTGAGCAAATAAGGCTAACATGCGCTTGACATCAGACGGCAGTGGACGCACAAAATTAGGCGTTGTCATCAAATTTTGCAACTTAGTATCGTCCAGATTTTGCATTGCTAGCAAAAGAATTTTCATCGGGATGGACGGTTCGCGTTCGGCTAGTGGTAACACGCGGTCAATCACTCGTCCGATGATGGGGGTTGCTTGTGTGCCCAATGCTTGAATGTCATCCAGATAATCACTAATCATCTCGACATCTTGGTCTTCGATGAGTTCATCTAATTCTGATAAGGCAGACTTAGATAGTAAAGATTGCCATTCGCTTCCTGTGGGGCTAAATGGGTTATCCTGCCAGCGCACAAGTGTCTCGAAGATAGTCGCGCCTTGCCCTTCATCAAGTGCCTTGTTCATGTAGGCTAGGACTTCAGTTTCAATTTCGCTGTGTTGGCGCATGGTAGCTGTAATCGTATCAACATATTGCAAGTCATCCAATGCCAGCGAAAAATTGATGACATGGCGCGAATACATCAAGCGTTGTTCGTCTGTGAGAGTGGGGTCTTCACCTAGGATTTGAGCGACACTTGCCACTTCGACAGGCATCCCATTTTGCAGTGATTGGTCAACTTTTGCACGGCGTGAGGCGTAGTCAAGGGCATCAGCCAAACTATCCCCTGCATTGAATCGCCACCCTGCGGTTGAGGTTAATTTTTCGGTTTCGCGTATTACGAGTTCAGGGTCAAGGCGCATCTGACTAGTTACAAAGCGACTGTAATCATTTTTGACTTCTTTACCAGATACACTCGCTGAGTTCCAATCGTAAATCACCACCTCATCAGGGTTGGAGGGCATTTCTTCCATGAAGACCACTTGCGCCCGTAAAGTCGATTGTGGTGTCGTATGAAGCAAAAATGTAACACCGAGGCGCGTCGAAGCAGGCAGTAGCATCAACAAGCCTTGCACAAAGCCCAAGCGTTGTTCGCCATCGTGCGGGGCATTGATAACAACCAACTGTGTGCCAGCAATCACTGATGCAATCAAGGGTTGGATATTTTTGGTGTTGTTGCGCGTGTAGGACATTAAGTCCAACAGGCTATCCACCTGTTCATCCGTATTGAGTGTGGGGTCAATAGCAATCGGGGTGAGGTCATCACCAAGCATATTGTAATCAGGCAAAGACTGAACAAGATAGTCCGATAAGCTGGCGTAATTTCCAGCGATTTCGCGCATATCATCAGGCGTTACACGAATAAATTGGTGGATGATTGCACCATTATCACGTTGTTCGGCACGCGCAATCGTCATTGGTTGACCGCGTTTAGTGCGTAGAACACCCCATGATACGCCATTCGTATCTGCGAGTGGTGTTAGCTGTGCCGTTTCGAGAACAAGTTCAATATAGTCCTCTGTAATGCCATCCGATTTAGCGAGTAGGCGTGGCTCGCCTTTGACATCACCGTTATGTATCAGTTGTCCAAAATGGAAATAGTGTAAGGCATCCATATCGTGTGCCACCTTCTGGATTGTGGTGTGAATGCAAGATTAGTCGTATCAAATTGACGCAAGGTACAGGCTTACGTAGACCTATTATAACGTCGGTGATAAACTCGCACCAACACCTTGCTATCACACCAATGGTAACACATCTCGCATCACAGGATGCTTAATCTTTGGCACACATTAGTTGGATGATTAATGAACGTACTTTGGTGGGCTGGCGACAGTCATACCACGTCGTTCTTGCACGTATTTGGAGGCTTCACCAGGGTCAAGCACCGCCACGAATTTATCTAACTCCGCTGAATCTGTGCCGACTTGTACAATGTTGGTAATGCAGGTGACGTGCATTCGTAAGCCACGAGGTAAGAATAGTTCTGCATCGATGGTGATGAACATTTGGTCAAGTAGTTTAAAATCAAAATGGAATTCACGCATCGCATCGCCTAGTAACATCACAACATGCGCGTTTTGCTGAATCACGAGCCAATCCACTGCTGATTTGACCTGTTCATCGGTATAATCACGCAACAATTGCGACATGCCGTTGCTCAATCCCCATGCACTCATGCGGAAAGCATCATGGTCGCTATCTTCAGGTGCAATTTGTGAGATTCGCGCAAATTCAATGCTATAAAAGGCAGATGTCCAACGTGCAGTATCTGCTTCAAGGTCAATCTCTGGTAAACCGACTAATTCACTGGTGTCGGTGATATTATTGTGCATAAGGTCAGTTTTGCTTTCTATCCATCGCAATTCGCGTAGCAGACTATCTGTATTGTAACAAATTTACAACGGGGAAAATGCAGAATAAAGTTAATTATCTGTCAAAATAGGGTCATCTTCATTTTTTGGGACGAAACGCTGTCACTTTAGTCTCATCAACATTGAGGAATGTGCCACCAATTAATTCGATACAGTAGGGTGTGGCTGGCATCACAGCATCGAGACATTCTTTAATCGCTTTCGGATTGCCTGGTAAATTGATGATGAGCGTCTGATTGCGAATCCCTGCTGTCTGACGCGATAAAATTGCGGTTGGCACACTCAGGAGTGATACAGCACGCATCAATTCGCCAAAGCCTGGCATCATCTTTTCGCAGATAGCTTCGGTTGCTTCGGGTGTAACATCGCGTAGGGCAGGTCCTGTGCCTCCTGTGGTGATAATCAAATTGCAGTCAGCATCATCGGATATCTCAATGAGTGCCTCTTGAATTGCAGGGATTTCGTCAGGAACAATTTTCGGGAGTGCTTGCCAATCGACCAATAGCACATCTTCAAAATAGGCTTGGATAGCAGGTCCGCCTCGGTCTTCATATTCACCACGAAAAGCACGGTCAGAGACAGTAAGGATTCCAATTTTGATTGTCACAAAGCACTCCCAATACGATTGTTCATTTCATGCGTAACCATTTTAAAACACCATCGACTAGCTGAGACATCTCTGGATTGGCGGAATCGTCTGATGCAATTGTCTCTTCAAATTGTTGGGTCAGGAGCATTTTATCCACTGAGCCAACATCACCAATGAGTACGATGGAGGTGTTCGGCGTTTTATCTCCCCAAGGGTCACCTTGTGTGAGGGCAACACGTTTACCAACTAATTGCAAGACAACTTGAGTATCAGGTGTTTCGCTAGCATAGATAACACCTTTGGCACGGAAAATACTCTTCGGAAGGTCATCCAGCACAGCACGAATTTTTTGCAGATTGAGGGCTTTGTCAGTTTCCCATGCCCATGTTGCAAAGACGAGGCTGTGGTCACTGTGGTCGTGGTCATACAATTCGTCTACATCGTGTGCGTGAACTCCATGTCCTCCTGTATCAAAAGCTGTCTGAGGATTGTAGGTGTTCATGCCAATGATAGTCTCAATCGGAACATCAGCATACGTCGCTTCGAGAATACGCGCTTTATCAATAATGTCGTTAATTAAGTCATAAGCGCGGGCTTTGGTTTTGTCGTCAACTAAGTCCAACTTATTGAGAATCACAATATCAGAGACACGGACTTGTTCACGGAGTAATCGTTCAGGATTTTTGTAGATGGTCATGAACTGTTCTGTATCGACCATTGCAATGATGCTATCAATCCGCACCGAGTTTCGCAAAAATGAGCGATTAAACGTCAAGACAATCTGTGCAGGGTCGGATACGCCACTCGCTTCGATGACGATGTAATCAGGTGGGTCATCACGCTGGACTAATTTCGCTATAGCGTCGAGAAGATCGCCGCGAATGGTACAGCAGATACAGCCATTCGATAGTGTAATCGTTTCGCCTTCTACACCGACGATAATCTTGGCATCAATGTTGATTGCGCCGAAGTCATTGACCAGCACAGCAATTTTTTTGCCATGGTCGCTGTGTAAAATGCGGTTGAGTAGCGTCGTCTTTCCTGCACCTAGATAGCCTGTCAGAATTGCCATCGGAATCATATTATCAAGTTGTGTCATGATGTCTTTCTTGCCCCTAATATTCCGTTTTCCCCATATTGCATGATAGATGCAATATTATCAGAATATTTCGTTTGAGGGAAATTCCAATTTACATGAGTTTTGTGGCTATATTGCCCAATGGACGAACATGGTATCGTTATAAAGATTTTAAAGCACACAGGAACGATATAGATGAAAAAAGCACTCTTCATAGCAGGGGGATGGGATGGTCACGAACCTTTCGCCACTACTGAGTTATTCGCACAACTTCTACAAAGCGAAGGCTACGAGACCAAAATCGCTGATAATTTAGACTGCTTATTGGATAATAACACACTACAAAACATGAGTTTAATTGTGCCTGTTTATACCATGTCGAGCATCACGGATGCACAAGTGCGAGGCTTGATGAACGCTATTCATAGTGGGGTCGGTCTAGCAGGATGGCATGGTGGGATGGCGGATGCTTTCCGTAATAGCACAGATTATCAATTTATGGTGGGGTCGCAGTGGGTCGCACATCCAGGCAACATCATCGACTATACCGTGAACATCTCTGATGACACGCATCCTATCACTGAGGGTATGAGTGACTTCCAAATGCACTCCGAACAATATTATATGCACGTAGACCCATCCAATGAGGTACTCGCAACGACTACCTTTGACGATAGCTATCATGATTGGATTGCCGATGTCGTCATGCCTGTGACCTATACCCGTCGTTGGGGGCAAGGACGAGTGGCGTATTGTTCATTGGGGCATGTACTGGCTGATTTTGATGTCCCACAAGCGCGTGAGATGGTACGCCGTTGTTTGCTATGGGCAAGCCGATGAATTTTTATTGTTGATAATAAATGAGGAGATTTTTATGACCACCTTACTCGATTTACAAGATACCCGACGAGGCGATGTAGCGTTCAAAGTTGGCGAATATTTCCCTGATATTGTTTTGCCAAATGCCGACGATAACAGTGCCATGTCACTCGCTGATTTTCACGGCCAGAAAGTGATGTTGCATATCTTTGCCTCATGGTGAGCAGGCTGTCGTAAACACGTGCCCGGGTGGTACAACGCAACGCAAGACCCTGTACAACAAAATCAATTGACGCATGTTGGTTTGGTAATTGAACAACATCCTGAACGAACACAACTCTTCATGCAATGGAAGCAGATGAACTGGTCATTCATGGTTGACCCCTTTAATTTGCTCAATATGCGCTTTGTGCCGTGTACGATTGCTATCGATGAACATGGCATAATCCAAGCGGTACAACCACGCCTTGACCGTGCTGAGGAATTCATTGACTTATTTGTCAATCAATCATTTGATGCACCACAAAATCCGCCACCAGCCCAAAAATTTGTCACACAAGCGGAAAAACCAACGATTCAATCTGCTCAAGCACTCTCAGATTATGCCGTGGCACTCGCTTTATGGGGTGATGAAACGCAACTCAACGAAGCGATAACCGTCTCACAACAAGCTCTAGCTATCCAAGAAGATGACCGCACACACTTTAACTTAGGCGTGATTTATCGGATGCGCTATGACTCGGCGTATCGTCAAGACGATGATTTCAGCAATGCAATTCATCACTGGACACAAGCCCTCAATCATGACCCTAATAATTACATCTGGCGCAGACGGATTCAGCAATATGGTCCGCGCCTTGATAAACCGTATCCTTTTTATGATTGGATACCCACCGCACGCGAGGCTATCATTGCACGAGGCGAAACGCCACACTCGCTATCAATTGAACCGCGTGGCGCAGAATTCGCCGAGCCGATGCAAATTTTTGATAGTCAATCCGCACAAGATAATCCTGACCCTGACAATCGCATTTATCACGACACTGAACCTTTGATTGATGCTGACATCGTGGTTGTGCCACCACAGATTGTGGCAGGGGAGAGCGTACGTGTTCATATCACATTGCGCCCGAATGACGAAGCCCATTGGAATAATGAGGTCGATGATACGGTGCTGTGGGTCAATCAAACAGAAGGCTGGCAAGCTGACCAAGCACATCATACTGTGCCAAATGGGGCAGGGGCAACCAGCGATGAAACACGACAATTTGAACTTGAACTTCGGAGTTTATCGGATTTAGCAACAGGTCAACACAGCATCACAGCCTATAGTTTGTATTACATCTGTGAGGATGTGAACGGCATTTGTCTCTATCGTCGGCAAGATTTGACGATTCCGATTGAGATTTTATCGGCTGATGGTCGCAAACTCAAAGATGGTGGTTGAGGTGGTGTACTTCGCATACATCCTTAACACAAATCTTATTTAATGAATGAGAGCAATACAAAACAAATTTAGTGTTTCCAACGTATACATACATGGAACTAAGCAAGCTGTACAAATAAGAATAATTTTATAGAAGGGAAGCTAATGATTAGTCAAGATTTAGCAGCAAAAGTTCTAGCAGAAGCTCTCAAAACAGGAGGCGACTTCGCAGAACTCTATGTGGAAGATGTGACCCAGCTAAGCCTCGGCTTGGATGATTCGCGCCTAGAGCGTGCGATTCGAGGGGCAGACCGAGGGGCAGGGGTGCGTGTTTTCTTCGGCATGATGGCAACCTATGCTTACACTGATAGCCTCGATGAAGCCAGTCTGCTCAATGCTGCGCGTGCTGCTGCCGCTGCGGGCAAGGATAGTGTCAAAACACAGGTGATTGACCTCACGGAACGGCAACATCCTGTAGTATCACCTGTCGAAAAATCGTTTGATAGCATGAGCATTCAAGAGAAAGCAGCCTTGCTCTCTCAAGTGGATGAGGTCGGACGTGCTTTTGACCCCAAAGTGGCACAAGTAACCGCTAGTTTCCTTGAGCGTAGCCGTAAGGTGTGGATTTATAACAGCGAGGGTGTCTACGCCCATGATGACCGCAACTTCGTTGAATTACGCACAGGGGTTATCGCCAAGGATGGCGCAAATCTACAACGCGCAGGAGAAGGTTTTGGTGCACAAAGCGGACTCGAATTGCTTGATAAAGACAATGTCCTCGATAGTGTCCGTAATGCTGCCGAAAGTGCTGTTCGCATGTTGGATGCGCGTCCTGCACCTGCGGGCGAATTCACTGTGGTGATGTGCAATGGCTGGGGTGGCGTGCTTTTCCATGAAGCCTGTGGGCATCAAATGGAAGCAGACTTTGTGACACAAGGCGGTAGTGCCTACAGTGGCAAAGTCGGCGAACAAGTGGCTAGTCCAATCGTAAGTGCGATTGACGACGGCACAATCCCTGGACGACGTGGCACGATTCGTTTTGACGATGAAGGTACACCATCCCAACGCACTGTCCTAATTGAAGATGGCATCCTCAAAGAATATATGTGGGATTTAACCGAAGCACGTCGCGTGGGACGCGATGGTTCAACGGGCAATGGACGACGTGAGAGTTTTCGTCATATGCCGATGCCCCGCATGACCAATACCTTCATCGACCAAGGCGAAAGTGACCCTGACGACATCATCAAAAGCACCAAGTATGGTATCTACATCAAGAGCATGTCAGGTGGTCAAGCAGATATTGCGAAGGGTGATTTTGTCTTCAACGCTAAAGAAGCCTATCTCATCGAAGATGGCGAATTAACTGCACCTCTGAGCGGAGCAACAGTCGCAGGTAATGGTCCGCAAGTACTGATGGAAATTGACATGATTGGCAATGACCTCGCACTCGACCCAGGTATGGGTATGTGTGGTAAAGGACAATCTGCGCGTGTGAGTGTCGGGCAACCAACCGTGCGCTTGCCAAAAGTTACTGTTGGTGGCACGGGATAGACCTCAAACGTCATCGTTAACTGTAGGGACATGCTTCTGCATGTCCGCGGACACCAATAATGGTGTCCCTACGATTAGATATATTCTTTAAACACTCAACGGGAGAAACACATGACCGATTATCTTGAACTAGCTAAATCCATTGTCAATAAAGCATGGACAAATGATACTGAAATTGAAGTGATGATTACCGATGGCACAGAAACCGAAATTCGTGTCAACAAAGGCGAAGTCGAACAACTCTCGCAATCTGGTTCGCGTGGCATGGGTGTGAGAGCCATTCAGAACGGCAAACAAGGCTATGCCTATACCTCTGATTTTTCTGAGGAAAGCATTGAACAAACATGGCGCACAGCCGTCGAATTGGCACAAGTCGCCACCGAAGATGAATTCCGCAAATTGCCAGAGCCAGAACCCATCGCCGATGAAGACCTCGAAATTTACGACCCTGATTTTATGTCCGTGCCTGTCGAGGATAAAGTTGCTGTAGCAATGAATGTCGAAAAAGCAGCAATGGCATTTGATGAGCGCATCTTCATGACTCAGCGCACCACCTATGGCGACTATGCCCAACATACTTACCTTGCCAATAGCAAGGGCTTTGAAGGCTCATACGGTAGTACAGGCGCATATGCCTTTTTATCGGCACTTGCTAAAGATGAGGCAGGAGGGATGGTCGCTGGTACACATTTCGGTGTATCAACATCATTCGCTAGCTTAGATGGTGAAGCCATTGGCAAACGGGCAGCCGAAAAAGCGGTTAGCTTACTGGGTGGCGAACCCGTCCCAACACAAAAAACAACCGTTGTGCTTGACCACATCGTAGGTGCACAGATTCTAGCGGCTTTATCGCAAGCACTTTCAGCATCGAATTGGCAACGTAGTCGCTCCTTTTTAATGGGACGTATGGGCGAAGAAGTTGGTAGTGCGATGGTCACACTGATGGACAATGGTCGCCTCAAAGGTGGCTTTGCATCTGCACCATTTGATGGCGAAGGCGTGCCAACTAAAGCAACACGCCTGATTGATGAAGGTGTCCTCCAGAATTTAACTTACGATAGCTACACAGCAGCCAAAGAAGGCACAGTCTCGACAGGCAATGCAGGACGCAACGGACATCGTAGCTTGCCGAGTTTGTCACCGACCAATTTCTACATGCAAGCGGGTAATAAATCCCCAGAAGAAATCATCAAAGATGTCGATGAAGGCTTTTACGTGCTCAGTGTGATGACCACAGGCGGTATCGACCCCGTAACAGGCGAATGCAGTATGTCTGCTAATGGTGTGTGGATTAAAGATGGTGAATTTACTCAGACCGTTGGTGGTGTAGCGATTGCAACTACCCTCAATGACTTCCTGATGAATGTCAGCGATGTTGGTAATGATTTGATGCAGATTCCGTTCTTCGGTGCAATTGGTGTTCCTACCTTGCGCGTCGATAATGTAACTGTTAGCGGTACGTAAAATATAATAGGGGAGTGCATCGCATCTGATACACTCCTCGCTTTAAGAACTGGCTGAACGGATGCAAAATCAATGTTCGGCGAATAGTGACAAGATATTACCCTCCGTATCTTTGAATGCTGCAAAGCGTCCATCGTCACCCATTGGTGTTATCGGAAGAACGATTTCAACCTCCAAAGCACGGACTCGCTCAAGCATCGCTTCTAAATCGTCACCACGTCCAGCATTGAGATAAACTCGCACACCTTGTTCACTTGGCTTCAGATAAGGTGATTCTAATAGCGATCCACCGACCTTGTTTGGCTCAAAGTACAAGGTTGCCATCCGTTGTGGTGGCACATCGGTGATAGTCACTTCGCAGTCAAGCAATTGTCCATAGAACTTGGCGGCACGTTCGATATCTTCCACTGGAATCTCGACCCACGAAAATACTTTGTTCATGATTGTTATGCTCCTTGAATTGAATTGTTCGATACCATGAGCATATAATGGGTCTGGTGACACCTAATGTCACCGAAGATTTTTGATTAATAAGTTGGGGTGACAATGCGTGCTGACCGTCTCTTATCCATCATGTTTATCCTACAAGCACAGGGCAAAACCACGACCCATACACTAGCAGAAAAACTCGAAGTGTCCCGACGTACTATCTTGCGTGACATCGACGCATTGAGTATTGCTGGTGTGCCTATCCATGCTGATGCAGGACATGGTGGGGGTGTCTATCTGGATGAACATTATCGGGTTTCACTTAATGGCTTGAATGAAGCTGAAGTACGTGCAATGTTTGTCTCTAGTAGTTCTAGTCCTCTGCGAGATGTTGGTTTAGGTCAAGCTGCTGACGATACCTTACTCAAACTATTTGCTGGCTTGCCATCATTACACCGTCGTGAAGCAGAACGTATAAAACAACGAATTCTTCTTGACCCAGCATGGTGGTGGGATACGGACGGAACTATAAGCTACTTGGACATTTTCAAAGAAGCGGTGTTTGAAGATTATCGTGTTCAAGTGCGTTATGAGCGTGGCAATGGGCGAGTCATCGAAAGCATCATAGAACCATATAGCCTCGTCGCTAAGGCGAGCATATGGTATCTCGTTGCTAAGAGTGATGGTAATCTACGGACGTATCGCATGTCACGGTTTCACAAAGCACAACGATTATCGGAGCACTTTGAACGTGAACCAGCATTTGATTTAACACAGTATTGGGAGGCTCATGTAGCTGAGTTCGTAGCTAGCGTGCCAGAATACGCATTCACGCTGCGAGTTGATGCCAGCCGACTGAAATTTCTGAGATTATACGCAGCAGGTCGCCATACCATTCGTGATACATCCGACGATGAAACAAAGCTAATTGTTGATATGCGCTTCAGTTCCCCTGAAGAAGCTCAAATGATGGTATTGGGATTAGGAACAGATGCAGATGTTATTGAACCAGATGACTTACGTAAGGCGGTACTGCTACAAGCAAAACAAATCGTAAGCCATCTATCCTAAAATTGAGATTTAGCTTGGAAAAGATTGTAGGGGGAGTGCATCAGATACGATCCACTCCCTAGCTTTAACAATTATTGATAACTATCCCAAATGCCTTGACTATTGGCATCAGCAGGAACATCACTATAGATATTGAAATTAACAGTGTCTTGCTCCCACTTAAGACTGAGCCAAAATGCTAAGTCATCAGGGTCATCAACTGCCACACGGGTTGTGACAACGTCTGCGCCTCGTTGTTTTAGCCAAATAACAGCTTCTTTGACCAGCGATTTTTTGGCTTCCGTATAGTCTGGTTGAGCATACAGTTCCTCAATCTCACCAACTAATCCATTTTGAATCGGATGACCCATCACACCAAAAGTAATGAATCCTACCAATTGTTGACTATTGTCTACGACTAAGCATTGATGTGTATCATGGTCGGCGTATTGACGTAAGTTGTTGAGGATACGGCTTGCACTATCATCGGATAGGGGATAGCCGAGAGCTTTGATACAGGCTTCGTTCCAGAGCGCGAGGACAGCTTCGGCTTGTTCTTTTTTCATTGGGTAAATTTGCATTGCTATATCTCCATTTTTTACTATTCATTCGGTTTGATGCGGTGTATCGCATGATGTGGAGGCGCACGTGCACTTCTACGAACAATGATGAATGCAAATTTGGAGATAGTGTTTAAGGTGTCAGTTGAGGATTAACATCGCGCGTACATAGAACTAGTCCCATAATTTGTCTATAATTTTAGTGTAAAGCTATAAGATAAAATCAGCAAGTTTATTCTGTATTAAATCGCTCTTGTAACATCGGGACAAGTCCACCAGCATATAGAATCGCTTCAACAGAAGGTGAAAATTCAGGGATAGGGTAGGCTACTCCGTTAGCAATTATCGTCTGAGCATCATGGTTGATGGTAATCGTATCGCCTGTGCTGAGATGCTGATACAAGTCCTCAATGATGACAGGGCGTATCCCCTGATTGATACAATTGCGAAAGTACAAACCACTGAATGAACTCGCAATAATCATGTTGATGCCACTATAGCGCAAACAGGTCACTGCTTGCTCACGACTGCTCCCGTTACCCCAATTGTGATCAGCCACAATCACATCACCAGCCTGCACTTGTGATGCGAAATTTGGGTCAAGGTCTTCGAGCGCAACGCTCTGAATCTCAGCTTCAGTACGAAGCGTGTAAGTGTATTTGCCAGCGAAAATCACATCTGTATTGACATTATTGCCGTAAACCCAAACATGATGGTCTGTATTCATTTTAGTCTCCTACCATAACTGCTTCATCATAAGCGACGATTTCACCAGCCAGAGCACTCATCGCCACCACGTAGGGATTCGCAAGATAAATTTCGGCATCGCCTGTGCCCATCCGTCCCCGAAAATTACGGTTCATTGTTGTAATTGCTACATCGTTCGGCGCAGGGACACCCATATGATTGCCCATACAAGGTCCACAACCAGGTGTGCCAATTGTTACACCAGCTTCTAACAAAGTTGCGATGTGTCCATCGCGCGTGGCTTGCAATAATACCTGTGAACTCGCTGGAATCACCAACAATGGAATTTGTACTTGTTGCCCTCGGACGACTTGGGCAACGATTGCAATATCTTCGTAGCGTCCATTGGTGCATGTGCCAATGAATGCTTGATGCACTTTGCGACCAATGACCTCAGTCACATCAAGCACATTGTCGGGTGAATGTGGACATGCAATTTGTGCTTGCAAAGCCGATATATCAATCACTTCTTCTTGGCTATAAATTGCATCGGCATCAGGATAGAGTGGGGTGTAATCACGAGTGCGATTGCTCTCTAAGTAGTCAAAGACCTGCTCATCAGGAGGCATGTATGCAGACATCGCGCCAAATTCTGCCATCGAATTAGTCAGAACGGCGCGTTCATCAAGTGATAAGGTCGCAATCGCATCACCAGCAAATTCAATCGCGCGATATTGTCCGCCACCACTACCCCATGTACGCAGAATATAAAGGGCAATATCTTTTGCTGTCACACCTGATTGTAAATGACCTGTAAGCGTAATTTTCATCGTTTCAGGAACACGCAACCAGAGTTCGCCTGTTGCCCACAAAGATGCCATTTCGGTGCGTCCGACCCCCATGCCGAATGCACCTAACCATCCAAAATGTGTGCTGTGACTATCCGAGCCAAAGATGACTTCGCCCGATAGCACAATCGCTTCTTCGCTCAATACCTGATGACAAATACCGCGTCCAACCTCAAAAAAGTGTGTGATATTCTGCTCACGCACCCATTGCCGAATTTCAGCATGATTCTGAGCATGACGTGTCGTTGGGGCAGGCACAGCATGGTCAAGCGTGATGGCGACTCGCTCAGGATGTAAAATTCGTTTTGCACCTGTCTCCAAGAAAATTTTGCGGATGTAAGCCGTGTTATCGTGACTGAACATCACATCAGGACGCACATCCACCACATCACCAGCCCGAACACTTTCATTGCCTGATGCCCGTGCAAGAGCTTTTTCAGCAAATGTTAGACCACTCATTGCGCTGCCTCCGCTAAAAGTGAATCAATCTCATCGGCATTCATTGGATCATAATCCGCACGAGATTTAATCGTCGCGGTAATGTCGCGTAAGGTCATTTCGTCCAATGATAAACCTAAGCGTGTCGCACGGTCACGCACAGCATTCCAACCTGTCAGATGATGTCCAATCGCAACCTCACGTCCTAAACCAAAATCATGTGGATTGATACTCTCATAAGTGGAGGGGTCAGCAAGCACAGCTTTCGCATGAATTCCTGCTTTGTGGATAAAAGCACTACTCCCTGTGATGTAATTGCTGAACGGGATTTCGAGTTGGCAATAATCGGCTAAGGTTTGGTCGAGTAGAGGTAGTAAATCCAGTCGATATTTGCTGACATAGTTTCGGTCAAGAGTATAGAGGCGTGCAATCAGCCCCCCAAGAGGCGTGATGCCATTGCGCTCACCAATGCCCAGTATCGTTGTGTCGATATGGGTTGCGCCCCCTTGCAATGCCGCACAAGCATTCGCAATTGCTGAGCCACTGTCATTATGCCCATGAAATTCGATATCGAGTTGGGTTGTACGAACCAACAGAGACACTAAATCATAAACTTGATTCGGTAAGGCAACGCCAACAGTATCAGCGACACCGAGACGGTCAACGTAGCCACTTTCGGCAATGGCAAGATATACACGCAATAAGTCGGCTTCTCGGCTACGGAAGCTATCTTCGGTGCTAAAACGCAAGATAATATTAGGGGCTTGTTCACGCACATAAGCACACACATCTAAGGCAGTATCAATGATTTGCTGAATGGATTTACCATGACTGTGTTGCATCAGTTGAGGCGATGTACCGATGACAATGTCTAAGCCATCGACACCTATTTCTAAAGCGAGTGATACGTCGTCACGATGACAGCGCACATGAGTCAAAATTCGTGCATTCAGACCTGCATCAACCACTGCCCGAATATCATGGGCACTTTTAGGGGAGGCAACAGGGGTCGTCATTTCAATCATCTCAACGCCGAAGTTATCCAGCAAACCTGCGAGGTGTAACTTCTGTGCGGTGGAAAAAGTCGCTATACTGAATTGTTCACCTTCGCGCAAGGTGCTATCGATAATGCTATAGTGATTCAAGGGCATAAAGTTCTCCTATGATGGATTCAATGTGTAAACAAAAAACCACTCCTTGTTCAGAGAGTGGCTTGGTAATCGCTGATGTTGGCGCAAGCAAACTATCCTGAACAATATCGTTCTGGCTGATAGGTCGTCTTGGATGTCTTGTTGATACGTTGCTGAATCATGTTACGCCTCATAGAGTTGATAAAACAAAAAACCACCGCAGTGGGTGGTCATGATAAGAATAATAATTCTGGCACACAAAGAACCCACAGATTTAAGTGTGGTTAATCTTCCTTGCTTTGATGTTGATTTGTGCCGTCATGTGTTCAAAAAACCTTTATTTGTTACAACGTAAGTATCATAGTCGGCACAAATTCCAGAAACAATGTGCAATCTGTACAATGTTTGACAACTACATGCACAACTAACCATCATCCCAACAAGATAATATGCACTTTACGTGGACCATGTGCGCCTTTAATCAATTCTTGTGCAATGTCAGCCGTTTTGCTCGGTCCACTGATGATGACTGTATTGCTACTATCTTTGAAAGCATCGAAGCCTTTATCACGTTGTTGTGCTACCCACGTTTCAAAGTCAGGCACGAGTTGTTCAGACTTAACCAGCGCGATATGATGGTCTGGTAATAGCGATACTGACCTCACTTGACCTGCTTTAGATTGCACGATAAGACTGCCTGTACCAGCAAGTGCGCCATCAACTCCTGTAATGCCAATTTGTGTTTGTGTGTCATCAGGGAGCTTAATCGTGATGTCATATTGCGCCAAAATATCCGCAATGGGGAAGGGCAAGGTGGCATCATCCCATGCGAGGACACTTTTCTGGTCACCGATAATCGTCAACATCGTGTCGATTGCGTCTTCAACGTCATCAGCATGGTATACCTGACAACTAAGTGCATCCGCTTCTTGAACAAAGCGTGAGATGAGTCCATCCAGCGAGGTATCTTCAAGATTGACAACTTTTCGATAGCTTTCAAGTTCATGTTTAGGGAAAGTTGCTTGCTTCTTGCGGAGTGCACTTAGGATACGTTGTTTACTAGTCATAATCAATTTTCCTGTATAATTCTGCAAGGAATGTTACCGCATATGGAACTTTCTCTGCAACTATGACGTTATCTAGTATAGAACCATTCACACAACATAAGGAGAGTCACACGAACATGATTCGTATCCTAGCTATTCTGACAATTTTACTGCTCACGGCGACTGTCGCATCCGCCCAAAATGACGATGCAGAGACAGTTATTCTGCATGTCGGACCGAATACACAATCTTGTGTTGGCGTTGGTCCACAAGATTGCTTGATTGTGCGCTTTGATGATGAAGACGACTTAACCTTCTTCTACGACAACATTGAGGGCTTTGAATTTGAGCAAGGTTTTGAGTATACGCTGGAAGTTGTTGTCACTGAAATTGATAATCCACCAGCCGATGCGAGTTCACTTCAATACGAGTTGGTTGAAATCGTACAACAATATCCAGCCTCGCTCGAAGGCAAAGTTTGGGAATTACAATCCCTCTATGGTGATGAAATTGATGACCCAACACGGTATCAGTTCACAATCGGTTTTGAAGAGAGCTTTCTGAAAGCCGACTGCAACAATGTCGGCACAATCATCACACAAGACCCCTTCAATATCGAAACAACTGTTTCAACACAAGTCTTTTGTGGCGAAGATTCACGCGATGTCGATTATATCTTTGCAATCAATGATGCAAGCATGATGAGCATCGAAAATGGTGAACTGATTCTGCAATCACCAGAAGGGCAGTTGCGATTTGCACCACCATCCATTGAAGACATCGAATGGCGTGTGGAGACTGTCGGAAGCATCGCCAGTATTATCATGTTAGATGAAAGTACACCCTACACACTCTCAATTGAAGACGATGTTGCCAGTATGACACTCGTCTGTAATCAAGCAGGCGCAGATGTGACATTCAATGGGGCAGTCATGACTTTTGGTGAAGTTGAAACGGAAGAGGAACTCTGTGAGTCTAATCCACTAGAAGGGCAGTTTCCACCAGAAGAAGCCGTTTACTACATCACCCCTGATGGGCAACTTGGGCTGAGTGACCAGAATAGCACCTTCTACACGCTAGTTAATCCAGATTCATCGGCTGACGAGTAAAACCGTGGAGTAGGGGAGGCTCACAGCTTCCTCTATTCTGCTTGATAGTGTTCGAGCAAAAGCCTCATTGATTCGATAATCTGTGTAAACGCTTCCTCGCCAATAACAGATGCGAGTTCTGCTTCAATCTCTAGCTTAATCTGATAAGCATCGTTGAGAAATCCCAAACCTTTATCCGTAAACTGCACCAATTGGGCGCGTTTATCTGATGGATCAGAAACTTTGGTGATGTAACCATTGGTTTCAAGGTCAGCTATTGCTTGACCAACAGCTTGTTTTGTAATCCCTGCACGTTCAGCAATAACAGTACTTCGCGTACCGTTTGAATCGATGTGACGAATAATTGTTAAATCAGTCATACCGATAGTTGGATGATTATAAGACTGCAATTTTTGCAAGGCAATATCAGCATAAAGTTGGGAAACACGCAAAAAGTATCGTCCGATATTTTGACTGCGAAACCTATCCAACTCTTGATTTGTCAATTGATTATTATCAGACAATCGTATCTCCTTGACAATTTAGTCAAGCTAATTTACTATATTTTAGTCAACTAAGTTTACTAAATTCTCCAAGGAATCAATATGCTTGTCGTCCATGTCGTTCTTAACATCCAAGCTGAAAAAGCTGATACTTTCCTCGAAGTCGTTGAATCTTTTGTACAAGAAGCTAGGGCAACCGCAGGATGCCGTGTTTACGCATGGTATCAATCAACCGAACAAGACAATACCTATATTCTTTATGAAGAGTGGGAGAGTGAAGCACAGTTCCGAGCATATAAAGAAAGTGACTTATTCGGGCGCACACAACAAAGTTTATTACCTTACGCAGCAGCGAAGCCTAACTCTACATACTTTTTAGCCGAAGTTACAGAAAAATTCTAGACAGTTTGCCTCAAATTTATTTGAATAGGGGAGGTTGAAGAATCTCCCCTCAGAAATCCTTCACGCAGGATTTTTCTCAAAGATGATAAATGTACCCTTATCTAGGGTAACCTTCCAACTCCCTGAATCCTGCTCAAAAAAGTCTTTGATGCTGGGCATATTGGCGCGTTCATCCGCAATTAACACGAAACTACCATCATTTGTTGCTTGTGCAACTTGCTCTAATACGTGAATACGTTCTTCTGGCTTTAGCATATGTAATGTGCGATCAATCAGAACAACATCGTATATCCCACTAAGCTCATAAGTTGATAAATCGGCGACAATACCCTCGATATTGAGATTTTCAGCTTTGGCATCTTCCAGCAATTGCTCGATACCACTCGGAGATGCGTCAACTCCTGTTACATGGTGTCCGAGTCGTGCGATGAATAAAGCATCACGTCCCTGACCACAACCAAGGTCAAGGACTTTTACTACTGATTTTTCGTATTGATTGAAGAATTGCACAAAGGCTTTCGTCGGTTTGCCCAGTGCATGACGTGTCTCTGCGTAAATTTTTTCATAATCAGTTGGCATATTAGACCTTTGCGATTGTCACAGGCACACCACTGAACCCTGCATTACCTGTGAGTTCATCAATACGTTGATCATCAGTTAAATCATTGATGCTGACCCCTGCATGTTGGGTCGCCACATCCAACTCAACACCATCTCGATGATGTCCAAAACCATGCGGTATACTGACAACCCCTTGCATGATGGTATCCGTAATTTCCACAGGGATTTCGACCCGTCCAACACGCGATTCGACACTCACACAATCGCCATCAGTTAGCATATGTTGACTCGCATCATCAGGATGAATCATCAGAGTACAGCGATTCTTACCACGCACGAGCCGTTCACTGTTGTGCATCCAACTATTATTGCTCCGTAATTGCCGACGACCAATCAGATGGAGTGTTCTACCATCTGCAATATCAGACGCAGATTGTTCGAGATGCTTCACAAGTCGTGGCATATCCGCCATGATTTCATCAGGCACAAGGTTGATGCACTTGTTGACGAGGCGTTGGGGTAGGGCGGGTGTCAATGCGCCCAAGTCAATACCATGTGGATTTTGCTTGAGGTTGCGCACTCGTATCTGACGAGGACCATACTTCATGCCGAGGTCAATCAATTGTGTCGGGTTGAATTGTGTGAATATATCTTTTGCACCAGCACGTTTGGTATCAGCTTCCATCCGTAGACGCAATTCGCGCAGAATTTGCCAATCATGCCGTTGATTATCATCTTTCTCGAAGAGAGCTTCTGAGAATTTTGCCGTATTACGCACAGCCAATGAATGAAAGACAACATCGTAATGTTCCGTCTCTAAACCTGTTGTTGGCGGTAGAATAATATCAGCATGGCGTGTTGTCTCGTTGATGTAAATATCAATTGACACCATGAAATCTAAGTTAGCAAAGGCTTCATCAAGTTGTGTACCATTGGGAGTCGATAACACAGGGTTGCCTGCCATCGTCACCATTGCGCGAATTTGTCCTTCGCCTTCGGTCAGCATCTCTTCGCCTAGCACAGATACAGGTAGTTCACCACTGAATTCAGGACGTTCGCGCACCCGACTTTTCCAGCGACTATAGTTACCGACTTGACCCGTCATAGTTGTCATGCCAACGACATCAAATGCAGGCAGTGTAAACATTGCACCGCCGACTTCGTCAAAATGCCCTGTAAGGATGTTCAATGTGTAGATTGCCCAATTGCACAAGCCACCAAACATCTGCATCGAGACTCCGACACGTCCATAGCAAATCGCTTTTTCCTCGGATGCAAATTCTCTTGTGATACGTCGAATTGTTTCAGTATCAATGCCTGTTAATTCACTGACACGCTCAGGTGTGAATTCCGCGACAGCTTCGCGCACAGAATCAACACCATCAACGAAAGATTCTAAGCGACCTAGATTGACTAGGTTTTCAGCAAAGAGTGTGTGAATCATCGCACAGAGGAAAAAAGCATCGGTACTCGGCTTGATGAAATGATGCTCATCTGCTAGTTTCGCCGTTTGTGTCTGACGTGGGTCAAGCACGACGATTTTGCCACCACGCTTCTGAATATCTTTCAAGCGATTTTTGACATCGGGCGCAGTCATCAAACTGCCATTGGATTGCAAAGGATTTGCACCCAGCATCAGCAAATAATCTGTGCGGTCAATATCAGGGATGGGCAACAACAATTGATGTCCTAGCATGAAGTAGGAGACAAAATGATGAGGCAATTGGTCAACCGACGTTGCTGAAAAACGATTCTTCGTGCGGAGACTGCGAATGAAGGGTGCACCATACAGAATTGAGCCTGTGTTATGCACGTTCGGATTGCCAAGATAGATTCCAACAGAATCACGTCCGTGCTCTGCTTGCACACGCTTGAGGTTAGTGACGACAGTATCGAAGGCTTCATCCCATGAGATTTGTTCCCAGCCGTCTTCTGTACGCCGAACAGGATATTTTAGGCGATTTGGGTCGTGATACACATCTTGTAAAGCGGTGGCTTTGGGGCAAATATGCCCGCGACTAAAAGGGTCGTTTTTATCGCCACGAATCGCAAGGATGTTGTCATCTGCATCAAGTTCAATTTCGATACCACAAAGGGCTTCGCATAAATTACAGGCGCGATAGTGTTTGCGCGTAGCTGTCATAAATAATCTCCGCAATAAGTAATTTAATCTATATTCAATTAAATCACAGTCTGGTG
>JBCCSC010000053.1:0-40475 GCA_039200705.1 Chloroflexota bacterium | reverse complement strand
TATGAAAATGTGTATTTTCGCTTTTTGGCATCTGCTAGGGCGGACGAGTATTCCTTTCTCTTTGCACATCACTACATTTCGTATACGTGCAATTATACAAAATGTAAATCACCCTATACTTATCATGACTATACACTTGAATTGTTTATCTCATGTCACTAATTTATTGAAAATGTGCTGATATGCTTGTGCTGTTTGTGACGCAGAGAAATTCTTCATCACATGCTCTCTAGCACGTTCTCCTAATTTTCGACGCAAAGTGACATCAGACAACAAGAGCATCACTTTATCTGCTAGAGATTGTGGTTGGTTCGGCGGTACAAGATAGCCTGTCTCGCCATCGTGGATAGTTTCACTAGGACCACCTCGATTGGTACTGACAACGGGTGTACCACATGCCATCGCTTCGATGTTGACCTTACCATAACTCTCGAACTCACTCGCGCAGACAACAACATCAGCACTAGTTAGAACATTTTCTACATCGTCACGGAAGCCAATGTAATGGAGACGCTCTCTGAGAACAGGATGTGTTTGTGCATAGTCTAAAACCTGCTGACGATAGTGTTCGTCTTTCGCGACACCAAATGTATCTTCTCCAGCGATTACAAAATGTAAATCAGGCATCTGCCGCAGAATGTGTTCTGCCATCGCTTGAAAAATATGATGTCCTTTAACTTCTTGAAAGCGCGCGACCATTCCGACCAGCAAAGCATCATCATCTAAACCTAACTTATATCTCTCAGATTGCCTTGCATCACCATTCGGGCGAAAACGCTCTGTATCCACACCTGAATAAATCACAGGAACTTTCTCAGGCGAGATGAACGGCGGAGTCCCAAGAAAACCATCTCGGATGCTATGAGAACGCGCCACAATTGGAATCTCACGGAAAAATGATTTTTGCCAAACATGAGGTTTGAACCACCATCCATGTACTGTCCACATGATATGTGTCTGTGTTTTTTGTGCAGCAGCGTGAATCATCGGCAGTGTATGATACTCACTCGATATGAGTGCGATGTCATTATTGCGGATGATTTTCGCCATGCGCTCTACGACGGGAAAACGCGCCCAAATCGAAGGAATGAAATAAGTACTTGCACCTCGATAATGTGTAATGTGAACCTGCCAACCTTGTGATCGCCATCTATCGGCAAGTGTGCCTTCTGATGGTAAGAGAAGATGTGGAGTCCATTGTGAGGGGTCTAAAAATTGAGCGATAGAGAGTAAATCCGTTTCGCCACCGCCTAAGCCCGTATACCAACTGGTAAATAAGACATTTTTTGGCATGTCACTCGCCCTACTACGTTGTCGTATCGAATTAGATGAATGATAGACAAAAATCGACGTAATAGTGAGGGACAATGAGATACTCATTGCATCCCACAGGTTTAAAGGTCATCATCATTGATTGGTGGCTGACGATTGGTGCGTTCGAGGTCATCTTCAATGTTCCACCAAATCGGCATGGGTTGCGTTTTATCACGCTCACGATTTGGGCGTGGCTTCTCTTGCTTGACTGTTCCATTGGTGTTGAGCGTGTTCGGATTTAGCTCGCCCGTTTCTGGTAGAGACTTCGGTGGTACAGGACGTGGCTTCTGACGTGGTAAGTCTCTAGGTTGTGTGTGATTATTCTGGAAAAGTGGTTTCTTCATCGCTGTCAATGAATATTGGTTGACAGGCAATGTAATCAGTTGGCGAATAATCTGTGCTGATTGTCGTTGCAAATTATCATAGGTACGTCGTGGCAATTCATCCGCTTCGAGTTCATCGAGAATATAAGTCATCAACCCGATAATCTCAGCATCCGAAATTGCATTGGTGCGTTGGCGCAAAGCAACATAGGGCACAACGTAATCTGCCATCGCTTGAATAACCGCAGGTGATTCGCCTTGGATGACCACTACTGGCGGACGCATCCCATCGGCTGTGCCCAAATTTACAGATGTAAACATTGGAAATAATGTACGGCAGACGATGCCATAGAAACGATTGTAACCATCAATCCATGTTTTGAGGAGCATATCATAATTATTAGCTGGAATGTCAGCAACAATGACCAAAAAACCTCGATTTGCTAAGCCATCAGCAAGATAACGTAAGCGTGTTTCACCTTGTGGTGCATTTGGTAAAAGGTGATAAGCATATTGCTGAGATAAGGTTGTTAGGATGCCATTTAAGCGACTATTGACCATGATTTGCTCTTACAGAGATAACACTGATTAGCGAACGGATGATTGGCTTATTACCTGATAACTATATGATACACCAAAAATAATGAAATATCACGATATAGGTTCAAGACGGCTCATTATAGACCAAGTAATTTATTAGTCAAGCTACGACGTTTACGGATAATTAATTTCTAACCTTGTGATGTAAAATCGAGTGCAATTTGAATGTATACTCAATTTGCACTATAACGACAGCCATACCAGATTATGCAAGAAGGATAAGCAATTCGATGACAGTTCTATTCTCACAACGACGACGTGTTGATGTACTTGATAAACTAACCGCATTTTTTTCTGCTGATAGTGCTATTGCGGGCTTGGTTTTGGTTGGTTCAAGTGCAGACACGGTAACAGATGACTTTAGTGGATTAGATTTCTTGGTGGTTGTCAGTAATGGTGCTGTCTTCCCAAGTGTGTATCGCAAATGGAAGTATCGTTTGCGTGATATTTTCGATGTGGCTTATGAATACGAAGCCGAAAGTGGCATTGACCGTGCTTCGTATGCGATGATGCTGAGTGATTATCTGGAGGTGACATTTTTCTTTACACCTTACAAATCACTCGTAGTTCATCGCCGACCTTGGCACATCATTTTTGACCAAACTGCCTCAGAAGATTTGAGTAGCACACTACAAGCACGTTTCCGTACAGAACGCATCGTTGGTCCTGCACGAACGTATCAGTTGATGGTTAATTCAATTTGGCAACCAATTCTGAAGTGCGTAGCAGCCCTCAACCGTAATGAAATTTGGCGTGCCTTACATATGCTGGAACGCATTCGTCATCAAACGATTGAATTGGCAGCATTGAATCACGATTTGGATATGCGTCATTATAATGAGGTTGACCAACTGCCTGATGAAATTTTAACGCACATGGCACAAACGATGCCGAACAGCACTAACCGCGTCGCAATTCGTGAGGCTTTACTTGCCACCACGCATTTATTTTTTCGGCAAGCAGAACATTTTGAGGAACGTTTGCAGTTTAAAATGGTCGAAGATGTGCGTGATAGGATGCTGGCTTACATCAACGCTCATGCTTGAGATGGGATTGCTTCAAGCGCAATTGTCATTGTGATACGTCCTAATTTTAGTGTATCGCCTGTCGCAAGAGGATAACGTTGCATGGGTCGCAGCACTTGCTGATTGAGGTATGTACCATTGCGACTATTAAAATCTTGAATGGTGACGGTTTCATCATCATTAAAGATAAAGGCATGGAGACGCGATACCCCATACTCACCAATCTCCGCGAAGTCCACATCGACTTGCTGATGATTCGCTTCATCGCGTCGCCCTAGTGCAATAATTGATTTTTCAGGGCACTCAATCACCATGCCCTCTTCAGTTGTAAATTTGACTAAGACCATTTTCTATCCGCCGATAGTTTCACCCGTCTCTGAGATAAAGCGTACTTCAAACATACGCGACCACAATTTACCTGTGATAAAGAATGTGTCCGTGTCAGAGTTGTAAGCAATGCCATTCAGGACTCCACCATTAGGAGGCGACACTGTGCCATCCCCCGATTCAATGAAGCCTGGAATCTCACGAATCATGTCAGATGTCAGTAGTCCAGCCGCATCAATCAATCCGACAACATTGCCATTATATTTATCAATTTGTACGATGAAATCCGTTTGCCATAAATTCGCGTAGACGTAATCGCCGACACATTCAAGCTCATTGAGTAAGCGTGCCTGAATTGGAGTTCCCTGCAAAGTCACCAACATACGCCCGATTAAATCAAAGGTATCAGCTTCACGGATAGCGAGATATTCAGTGCTATCGCTCATGTATATGTAGCGGCCATCATAGCACAAGCCCCATCCTTCACCATCATAGGTATAGGTATCGACTTGTTCAAAGGTTTCGGGGTCATAGACAAATGCCACATTTGCTTGCCATGTTAACTGAATGAGTTCGCCATTAATCAGTTCTAAACCCTCAGCAAAATAATCAGGCAAAGGGTCATCGGCTGAACGGCTGACATCAATACTGCGTAGAACATCCCCTGTTATGATGTCAACTTCGCGCAAGGTTGATTCTCCGCGTAGACCTGTGCTTTCATAAAATGTGCCATCTACAATTAGCAAGCCTTGAGTGAAAGCGGTTGGATCATGTGGATAAGTATTGATAATTTCGACAGTGTATTCTGTTACCGTTGCATAGCCTGCGTCAGAAGATTGTGTGTAGCTCGTTATCCCTAAAGCGAGAACAATAATCATAGTGACAAATGAACGTTTCAAAATCATAAATACGTTTTACTCCTATGAAGTGGCATCGTCAATGAATGCTTCAAGTGGGTTCGATGGTAAATCAGCTTCGACTGCTTTTTGCACATCTAGGATACATTGTTCCGAGACAAAGCCCAATGTGTGCGCGTGTTTTGCTGCTGCTAGTGTATCGGGAATCAACAACATATCGACACCGAGTTCACGGATTTCTTCTGCGACTTGGTGAACATGATTGTTATTTTCCCAATCTTTACCTGGGCGCACATTGCGAATATAAATGGCTGCGATGCGGTCTGGATATTGACGCACCATTTCGGCATAAATATCGGGATCGTGTTCGCCACTGTCGCCAATCAGGATAAATTGTAGTTCAGGGTGTAGTTCTAGCAAGCGAACAATTTGACGTGCCTTATGACTGTTCAATGCGCCGAAGTAACGCGAGGTCAAGCCAAAATCACGCAAGAAGATAGGACCAACAGGAATGTGACGCACAGCGAAAAAATCATTTAGCAAATCATATAAGTTATACGGACTATTGGACACATAATAAATTGGATTGAAGCTATCTGTTGTTCCTTTTTGTAGAGAGCGGTAGAACTCGGCAACACCAGCAAATGGGAGGCGTGTCTGGGCATTATTGAAAAGTGTGTTGGCAACTAACTTAATGCGATTCGGCACATTACTCCGAATAACTGTGTCATCCATATCGGATATGACAGCAAATTGTGCATCTGCCGAAGCTATCAGAACATCTCCCGTTGCATAGGCTTCCCGACGGGCATCGACATAATGATACCTTGCTTTATGGCGCACATCTGTTAGTGGCGCATCGAGATCAAATTCGGCATAGAAAAAGCCTTCTTCGTCGGTTGTGACGGTTTGACTCTGCCCTTGAAATTCAACAGTGAGCTTGACGAATGGTAATTCATCACTATTAAAGCGGCGGATAATGTTCCAAAGGTTATGGAGTGCATTGTCATCTTCGCGTGGGTCACGGACAGTATGATTTTCGAGAACACGTCCACGCAAACGAACATGGCGGGGATTACCATATCCCACAAATGGCATAACAGTGACATCCGTATTGCGGTATAAACGTCGACGGACACGACGTGATAACTTATCTACTTTATTTTCGGTTTGGTTAACCACTTGCTTGAAGGATTGCCAAAGAGACATCACAGTCCTTTTTTGGTGCTATTATACCGAGCTAGCATTAAGAAGATAGTAGATTCTAGTCTATTATTTAGATTAAGGCTTAATCAGTTGTTCTTTAGCCGATTCTTCACTGGCTTCTTCAATAAAGTATAATGGGCGATTCCGTGCTTGTTCGAGTGTACGCCACAAGTATTCACCAATAATGCCTAGCATCATCATTTGAATCCCTCCAAAGACCAAGACAACTACCATCAACCCTGCCCAACCTGCAATACCAACGATATTGGCAAAGCGCAGTAGGACAATCGCCACTGCATAGATGAAACCTATCGTGCTAAAGAACAGCCCTGTATAAGACATCAAGCGCAGTGGCATATACGAGGTAGTGACAAAGGCATCCGCGAAAGCGTTCAACTTTTTGCGGAGATTCCATTTCGAGACACCATATTTTCGTTCTTCTTTAGTATATGGAATTTCTATCTGACGAAAACCGAGACGGGCAATTTCTAAGGCAAGGCTCGGTGAAGCACTCACAGACTGGAGTAGTGCATCAATCACGATACGGTCAAGTAAACTATAATCTGCGCCTGTGGGTGGTAATTTGACACTGCTAAATTGATTGAGCAAGCGATAAAACAAATTCGCAAAGAAAATCTCGCGTTTGGAGATACCTTCACGGGCTGCACGCACACCCCAGACAACTTTGTAGCCATTCTCCCAATGGACTAGCAATTCAGGAATCAGTTCAGGAGGGTCTTGAAGGTCGGCGGCAATCATCGTGGCACAATCACCTCGTGCTTGACGTAAACCAGCTAAAATCGCAACGTGTGAGCCACTGTTATTTGCCAAGCGGATATAATTATATCGCTCATCTTTAGCACAAATTGTTCTGAGCATTGTAAGACTCTTATCCGTTGAATGGTCATCAACTAGCCAGACTTCAGCATCTATGTTCAGTGAATCAAGGAGACTGTTTAATCGTTGTCTGAGATGAGGCAAACTTTCTTCTTCATTATAAACTGGAATAATGATGCTGAGTAAGGTCATGGTGTGCGTACTCTGTCTGTGTGAATTTGCGCCTAATCTTACACAGCAAGCATTATACGTCTAGTCTGTGTTGCCTGTTACCATGCGTGATGGCACACGCACCGCAATCACCTCGCCTGTCACTGTCACAATGCCATCTGCAAATAGCTCGGTGGTAATAATCGCTTTTTTCTCGGTGAGTTCTTTGACGCGCGTTTGTAGTGTCAACTCATGTCCCATTGGTGTTGGCTTTTTGTAGCTAACATTGAGATTGCCTGTAACACAGGTAATGACTGGTGTACTACCGAGTTCGCGCCCTGCTTCATCGTACATTGCACCGATAGCTGTGCCTAAGCTATGGCAATCAATGAGGCTAGCAAGCAAACCTCCGTAGACAATGCCTAGGAATGCGGTATGTTCAGGACGAGGCATGAAGGTTGCATGTCCGATTTCGCCATCCCAAAAGGTGCGGACGTGTAAGCCATGTTGATTATTGCGTCCGCAACCGTAGCAAATAGCAATGTCATCGGCGTAGGTATCTTGCACTGCAATTTTTTGGTTTGTCATCCTGTTTTCCCTCATTTTTTATTCTAATAAAGTAATGGACGATACCCAATTTGGATACGGATTCTATTAATTTCGCTCAAAGTAAGCTGATAGTCAGGATGATTGGGATTCGTGTAGCATTCTGTATCAACATCACTTGTCCATAATTTTCCATTAGGCAGAATAGCTGGATAATTCCCCTTTTCAGATTTCCACTTAACATTTTTAACATTAGCTCGTCTCAAATCTGCACCTCGCAAATCTGCATTCAACAAATAAGCATCTTCAATATTAGCATCTCGCAAAGAAACACACTGAAGATTAGCAGATCGAAGATCAGATGATATTAAAGTTGCTTTTTGGAGATTTGCTCCACGAAAAATGACTGGTCTTTCATTATTAGAATAACTTACTACATAGTTCAGATTGATACCTTTTAGGATAGAATCTTCAAAGTTCATACCGTTAATATCTGCATCTTGCCAATTAGCATTATTAAGATTAACTCCGATGAAATACTTGTCTGGAAGCCAACCTTCACGACGCAAACGTTCAAGAGCATTGACTGCTGGTGATGTGCTTGGACTACGCAGTTGCTCAAATAATTCATTCCGCAAACGTCTTTCATCGCGCCATTGGTTTATTCGGTCGATAATGAAGATTGTAGCGATGACACTTACAGCTTCGGTGAATACATTCGTAGCGTATCCTTCATCAGTAAAAAGCATCGAACCTATCCAAATGATAACTAAGACAAGTCCAATGCCAATTAATACACCATAGATTAATTCTTTGCCTTGATTCTGTGCTTCGCTTATACGTTGATCTTGTGGAGATATTTCTGTCATTGAAGAAGTCCTTGATTTTTAATCACTCCTCAATGATATAGCAGAAAATCAAATTGTATTGCTCGCACCAAGCCATATGTTATTCACTATAGTAATCCGCGAGTGGTGTGCGAAGACCATCAAGGGATTGCATATTCTTCTCTTGACGATAGGCGTGCATACCATCTTCGCCTTTATTTTCGGCATATTTCTTGAGTGTTAGACGCTCTTCTTTGTAATCCATGAATGGGACAGCGTAACCACAAGATGTTTGTACGATGTCAACATGATTGACGATAATTTGACGTGCGCCTTCGAGTGGGTCAAATAAAGGATAGAGGTCTTGCCAACGCTCAGACTCTGGTAGTACAACTTCACCCCGTCCGTAGAGGCGCAAGATGCGTGGTGCGCCTTCAAATGCACACCACATTAAGGTAATACGTCCATTTTCTGCGATATGTGCCGATGTTTCGTTGCCACTGCCTGTCATATCAAGATACGCAACTGTTTTGTCATCCAAAATACGGAGGCAGTCGTGTCCTTTGGGGGATAAGTTAACGTGCCCTTCTGCGCTGAGTGGTGCGCTGGCAACAAAGAAAAGATGCTGTTGCTCAATCCATTGCTGAAATTCAGGGGTGATGTTCTCGAATTGTTTTGCCATGTTGTGTCTCCCTCTTAAATAGACTTTGTTCTAACTTACAGGAGATTTGCTCAGATAGATAGTTCCATAGAAGACAATAGGATATGTTCTGAGGTTTCACAATGATGATGTACAGCACAGATGCAAATCTGCGTTACAATAGCTGTAATGGTTCGACAATATAGAGGGAAAGGTTATGGCATCACTGAATCAGTTTTTAGAAGCACAACGGCAATTTCAGCGTGAGTTACTAGCCAAAACAGGGGTCGTAGGTGTGGGCATTGGCTATAAAAATGCCGACCAAGGCGAAAGTGATGAACTATCTGTAGTGGCAATGGTGGAGGAAAAACGTCCCATCGCAGGGATTCGCGCACAAGACCTCGTACCACCACAATTGGATGGAATTAGAACTGATGTAATAGAAGTTGGCACGATTCGCGCACAAAATACAACATCACGGTCTCGTTGGCGACCCACTATTCCTGCGGGTGTTAGTATTGGGCATTTTCAGATTACGGCTGGTACATACGGTGCATTGGTCTACGATGCTAATGGAACAGCGTACATTTTGTCCAATAATCATGTGATAGCCAATAGCAATGATGCGCTCATCAATGATGCAATCATCCAACCTGGAGCAACGGACGGCGGTGTACAAGGTTCGGATACTGTCGCGGTGCTTCATCGTTATGCCAAAATCACTTACAGTGATGAAAATGTGGTTGGCGACCCGAATCCAATCATTGGCAAAGATGTTGGTAGTCCGCCGAATCCAACTCCTACGCCTCCAACTACCCCACCAACCACGCCTACGAATCCAAGTGGTGATGGTTGTGCAGCATTTATTGTTTCGTTTGCGGATGCGATTGCGAGAGCGAATGACCCCGACGCGCGTGTACAAATCGTGCGTGGGTCAGCGCAAAATACGACATTCGATCCCTTTAATCCGACGACAATTGAAGCACAGGCTACGATTGCTGAAAATCAGTTGGATGCAGGACTAGCTCTGCCGACACAGGCTGGCATGTTCATTCCAGAGATTCGTGAAATTGGCGTACCAACAGGAACAAAAGCGGTTATGCTCGGCATGTCTGTTCGTAAGCAAGGACGCACAACAGGCTTGACCACAGGCACAGTCACCTTGATTAACGCTACTGTTGATGTTGGCTATCGGACAGCAATCGGTAGTCGGACAGCACGTTTTACAGGTCAGGTAATGACAACAGGTATGAGTCAGGGTGGCGATAGTGGCTCAGTGATTATGGATGGCACATCATTGAATGCTGTTGGCTTATTATTTGCTGGCTCAGGGACAGCGACGATTTTCACACCGATTGACCGTGTCTTACAAAAATTAGGTGTTTCAATCACACCATAGAGGAGATGATAAGATGCAAGAGCGTATTTCAGACATTCAGCGTAAGTATGTTGACGAATTGATGCAAAAGAAGAATGTAGTCGGTGTTGGCATTGGCTTGGCGAAAGAAAATGATGAATACACCGATGAAGTTGTTCTGGTGGTGATGGTCGAGAAAAAGGTCGATTGGCGCGAGTTGGATGATACGGATGTTATTCCCTCCGAAATTGAGGGCGTGCGCGTTGATGTGCAAGAAACGGGTCAACTGACGACGTACTAGATTATAGAAATTACTATTGAACGTCATTCTGTGTGGCGTTCTTTTTCTGAATATGATTCTATAAAGGCTCATGATGAAAAACATCGACCATGCACATAACGCACTCGTTGGGCTATCCGTTGGTGATGCACTCGGCGGATTTTTCGAGTTTTCGCTGGGTCGCAATCATCACATGATAAAAACACGAACAATCCCCAAAACTGAGTGGCGATACACAGACGATACACAAATGGCATTGTCAATTTACAAGCAAGTACATCTATACGGAGAAATTCGTCAGGATGAGTTAGCACAAAGTTTTGCAGAACATTTCGACCCTAAGCGTGGCTATGGTATGGGTGCGCGTCACTTGTTAAAGCGTGTAAAGCAAGGGCATGATTGGCGACCATTATCAAAACAATTATTTCGTGGCGAAGGATCTTTCGGCAATGGTGGTGCAATGCGGATTGCGCCTTTGGGAGCATTCTTTGCTGATGATATAGAGTCCCTGATTGGGAACGCACGGCAAGCGACTGAAATCACTCATGCTCATCCTGAAGGAGTTACGGGTGGCGTTGCTGTGGCGGTTGCCTGTGCTTATGCTGTTCTCAATCGGGATGCACCTCCCCCACCGATAGATGAATTTATTAATCGCGTGGTATCTCATCTGCCTGATAGTGAAGTTAAAGAAAATTGTCTCAGAGCATCGCAGATACCATCCAATACACCTATCCGCGATGTGGGCAAACTTCTAGGTAATGGCTCAGGCGTTTCAGCAATGGATACTGTTCCTGTTGCATTATGGTGTGCGGTGCGATGGTTTGATGATTTTGAAGAGGGTTTCTGGAATTTAGCGTCACTCGGTGGGGACGTTGATACAACCTGTGCCATCATGGGTGGTATCATTGGCAGTCGTTCAATAGATAGCATTCCACAAGCGTGGTTGGATTATCGAGAAGCTCTTCCTGAATGGGCAATCGGCTAAAAAGCACAAAATTTTTTAATAATACTTATGCACAGGCTTTTGAACAGAACATATAAGCTTGTTCAAAACTTTTGTGTATTTCTCCTTTTGATAACATCTCACTATACGAAAATATGTTCTGATTTTTATCTTGCGTTCTTCTGTATACGTGAATATTTTAGCTAACTGCGTAATCTAAACCGATTGTCCCGAATATTCTCGTCATTATTTTCAGGATGTTGTTCAATATCAGGGTGATTTGATAGCCACTGAAACGTATCTTCTGGCAATTTGTGAAGAGTAGAAAGAAATAGTTCTACGATTGAGCTAGCACCTAACCAATCTGTTGCACTCGCCAAGGCTTCCAAAATATATTGTCTCTCTAGCTATTCAAGTATCTCAGAAATTTGTGCCTCACGTTCATCAAAAGGAAAACGAGAAATGCCATTCATATGATAAAGGGGTGGAACATTATCGTCCCAGATTAATTCTATGAAGTCTCGTAGGTGTTCAGGAGTCTTACCGTAGAATAGTCCACTAGTGACTTTATCTGTAACCTCTATCACTTCCCAATTATCATTTAGCTTATATTCTCTACGAGGATATAGACGTAAGTCATCATTGTAAAAACGATGCCCAGATAGCTGATTAAAATGTGTCTCAAACTTTTCCAGTGGCACATAAAAGCGAGGTGCAACTTTCAAAGATTCTGGCGCAAATGGATGATGCTTGATTGCGATGTAATATGGATAGTGATATTCAGTATGCCAATCCCAAAAGTGGCAGTGGATAAAATCTGAAAATGTATGGCGGATTACACTTGTTTTAGACGCATAGACGGGAGGATTAGCACCTTCATCGGTTCTAAAATACAGCAATTCGCCACCCTGTCCGATGTATTCCCAATGTATGAAATGCCAATTACCATTTTCATCAGGTTGAAGTTCTTCGATCCTGTAATACGAAAAGGCTCTCAGTGCCATAACATCAGGTACTACATCTAAGCTGTACCATTCACGCACCGATGCAGGGAGTTTGACATTATATTTATTTTCAATCTCATGTAACTTTTGCATGTTCTCATGTGAAAATTGAACAGGACGTTGGTACAAGTCTAAATTTGTCCAAGCAAGCATTTTCGTTTGGTGATATTCTCTTTCAGCTATTACAGCTTTTTGTCGCTCAGAGCCTTCTTCAAAGGACGAGATGATAGCTTGAGCATCTTCTTCAATTTCTGCAATGAAATCACTTGGATCAATTTTATCTTGTGCGATGAGGTCATAAGTTGCTTGATGATATTTGAGCTTCATACTCTCACCTAACTGAAGTTGGTTATCAGGGAGTATAGCGTTTTACAAAGTATCCTAAAATAAAAAAGCGAGATTATTAGTCTCGCTTGACAAAGTTAGTTTTTTGTTTACACGCGAATTGCATTGGATTCGAGGCGACGGGCATCGACTGCGCCAGCGTGCTTGTCGTAGAAGGCGAGTTCAACAGCGCGTTTTGCAACTCCTGCCCCAAGTGCTAAGCCATGCCCTGTGAAACCCACTGCGAAGGCGACATTCGGTTTATCAGGCAATGTACCAGCTAGAGGCAAGCCATCTAAGCTGAATCCCATAATCCCTGCCCAGCGACGCGCAATTGGCTTATCGACATCAGGGAAATATTTTGCCATGTAGCGTTCCAGTTCGGATTGCACCAGTACATTCACACGGTCTTCGGTAGTGTCGTGTTCAAGTGGGACGTGTTTGTTGCGTGCGCCCCCAATCAAGAAGCGATTATCGAATGTCATGCGATAATACATATAACCATAGTTACTATAACCACAGGTATCAATCACAGCATAGTCAAGTGGCTCAGTGACAAAGACTTGAGCGCGTGTTGGGATGATTTTATCGTAAAAATACGGGTCAATTTTAGGCGAATAAGCATTTGTCGCTAAGATGACATGACGTGCTTTGAAAATCGCCTGTTTCGTGTAAACAGTGACGAGGTTGGCTTCGGTTTGTTCGATGTGATAGACCTCATTATTGGTATAAAGCTCTGCCTCACTGGCTCTATGGATGGCATGTGTCAATTGATAAGGATTCACAGCAGCATCACGCGGTTGTTCAATCGCAGCAAAGTACCCACGATTGAGGGGGTCACTCTCATGAAAGATAATATCTATGCCTGCTTCGGTGAGGGCTTTGGCAGCATGAACGAGTTCTTGTGCTTCTTTTTCACTTTCAGCAAGGAGCAATGAGCCTGTTTGCTCGAATGATACATCGCCATCAGATTGTGTGACAATCTTTTTCCAGAAGTCAATGGTATCGGCAGAGAGTTCCCACATTTCATGGGCAATGGGTGCACTGTATTCTTCGATGGCACGATGATAGTAGGTATCCAAGCCCGAAATCATGAAACCTGCATTACGTCCACTTGCGCCCATCGCAATATCACGCATTTCGGTGATGACAACATCATACCCTGCTTGTGAGGCAAAGTATGCTGCTGAACAACCGACTAAGCCTGCGCCTACGACGAGTACACCCACATCGCGTATGGGTTGTGTATCATCGGCTTGCCAAATTGATATGGTCATTCAAGTTCCTTGTGTGTGCAACGGTTGTGTGTCCTATCATTATACGATGAGTCTATGTAGAAATAATGAATGTCTGTAAAGTCATCGAATCAATTCGATGCCTCTATAATTACGTTCAATGAATTGAACTATGGATACAATTTATTTTCGTGATTGAGTCTGGGCAAAATATCTCCTGAAAAAATATGATACAGTATCTGCACGTAATTAAAGGAATTGTATTCATGAGTGTGCGTTATAAATGCGCTATTTGTGGCAAGGCGACGAAGAAAGCCAATCTCGAACAGCACGTCTGTAAAGATTGTCGTCGGCAATATGATGTCAGTGAAGCATGGGTGCAAGAATTGATTCGTGCAGAGGAAGCATGGCACAAGAGTCGGCAAAATAATGCACCGATTATGACTTTCAGCAGTATATCGACTCGGCAGGATGGTCGCTTCCATGATGGGGATGATATGGCGAATGGTGATGTGGCGTTTCCACACAAACGGCGTGGACATATTCCCAAAAGCAGAAAACAGCAACCCTCCCCCATTGAGCCGAGTCAGTACCTAGACAATCTCGAAATTGTGTTGCAATGGGGTGATGTAGCCGAGCTAAGCGATAATGAACGTCAAGCGATTGAGGTGATTGTGCTATTCATGCAAAATCAGACCATTAGCTTGGAAGGCGCAAGTCAGATACTTTCAGAGATTGAAGGACATGATATTACGCCTTTTGAGTTTCAAGAACGCTTGAATAGGGCGCGTCAGAAATTAATGGATGCAGGGATAAAGATATAAGTTCTAAGACAGTAAAAAATTAATCTTCGCAGAGTTCAAGAGGGAAAAGTGATAAATTTAGTTAATTCAACAGGTGATGCACACATCGACAATATCATTCAAGCAGTGATTGGTATTTATGAAGCAACATTCCCTGAGCAAATTCAAGGGTATTATCTGATAGGGAGTTACGGGGACGATTCGGCGATTCGTGGTAGTGATGTTGATATGATGATTATTTTTAAAGGTACTATGACAGAGTCTGAGAAAGATCGTTGTGATACGTTAAAAACGTCGTGTCGTGTGCTTACTCCTGTACATCTTGATTTGCCTGTTATCGCCGAAGCTGATTTTCATCAGGTGGATACAGTTGCGCTCAAGTTGAGCAGTAAATTCGTTTATGGGGAGGATACACGCGAGTCAATTCCACTACCGTCTATGGAGACGTATCTATATCAGATTAGTATGCCAACACAACGAGGCTTAACGATACGTTTTCGGCAAGAGCAAGTGACACTGCCATTGGATTATCCTGACGCTAATGATGCCTATTTTGGTTATATCCCTGCTATCTATCAAGATAGTGACACGCCTATCAAATTATGGGTGTTGAATGTCGGTTGGTTGGCAACATTTTTGGTTGTGCATCGTGCGGGGGTTTATGTGCCATCTAAACGTCATATGTTGCCACTGTATCGTAAATATATTCATGATAAGTGGACGGACTTCATCGCTGATGTTTATACGTATGGGCGCAACAAATGGCATTACCAACTTCCCCACTCGGATGAGGAACTAAAATTATTCCGTGAATTGTGCCAACAGACCTTAGCATTTGAAAATCATGTCGCGTCTATTTATGTCGATTGGCTCAAGCAAAATCATCAACTGAGTCATTACGTAATGGGAACTGAACGACTACAGGCGTTTAATATCTCTTAAGCAACCGTAAGCTGAAACAAGTAAAGGATGCTATAATTTGGAACATCTGTCTGCATTGATGAATATACACAGAAAGACATCCTATGACTGATGAAATGGATGACATCATCATCGAAGGCTATTGTATGAGTTGTCGGGAATCGGTTGAGATAGACGAGGCACAAGCGGTTTGGACGCGCAAAGGACAACCTGCAACGCGCGGGATTTGTTCGACCTGTGGTGGCACAGTTTTTCGTATGGGTAAGACTGAATTGCATGATGAGCATGAACGTCCTGAGCCAATCGAAATTGGAAACGATGGGGATAAGCGTACTGCTCCGAAGTTGACCCGCGATACAGTTTACCTCAATTATGCTTCTGCTGATGAAGCTCTCGCACAACGCCTCGCCGAAGACCTAGAAAAAAGTGGATTAGCCGTTTGGTTGCACGATGGCGATTCCGATGTGAATTGGAGTAGTGGTGTCCACCCTGCGCTCAAGGAGTGTAAGCACATGGTGTTTGTGCTATCAGCAAAAAGTTTGGACACAGACGATGTGTCATCGTCGTGGTCGTTCTTCAAAGACCAACGCAAGCCGATTGTGATTGCCCAAGTTGAAGCAATTGACCCACCTGATAAGATTCGGCGCAGTCCGCGCTTCAATTTTGATGGCACAGATTATAAAACGACTATGCGTCAGATGGTTCGGCAATTGGCAGAGATGTAATTTCCCCTGAAAACAACTTATCAACCACGGACGTTATAAACAGCGTCCCTACAATATTTTCAAAGTAGGTATTAAAGCACATGGATATTATACGTATAGAAAACTTGCGTTTGCGTTGCATGATTGGATTCAATCCACACGAACTGAAAGACAAGCAAGATGTAGTCATCACGATGGAACTTTATACAGACATCCGTGAAGGGGGCGAGACTGATAACCCTGATGACATCCTGAATTATAAGACGGTCAATAAGGCTGTGATAAAAATGGTCGAGGCATCGAGTTACAAAACATTGGAAGCTCTAGCGACTAACATTGCCAAAGTAGCGATTGTCGATTGTGGTGCGCCACACATCAAAGTGAAAGTCGAGAAACCTGGTGCGCTGCGCTTCACCGATAATGTGATGGTTATCATTGAACGCACAACAGACGATTTTCAGTAAATCATTTTTGTAGATTACAAGATGAGGCAGTGAAAAGGCATATCAAATGCGATTGACTCTAATTTTATTGTTCATCATCATGGTGAATATCACATCACTATCTGCCCAAGATGAGGTCGTGTGTGATGATGGCTTACGACTCGTGACACATGAATTATTGGATGAAGCAATTTGTGTTCCAGAGAACCCTGAGCGAATCGCAGTGTTGGGAACACTTCATCCAATTGAGTTGATGTTGCTGCTGGACATTGAACCAGTCGTCAGACCAAGTGACAGAACCTTAGAAGCTCTCTACGGTGGGTCGCCTGCTGTTTACAATCGAATCAGCGAGATGGTGGCTGACATACCAATCAATGATGTTGCTGGTTTTGATTTAGACACTTTAATCGAAGCTGAACCTGACCTCATCATTTTGCGCGGTAGTGGTTATCTCGTTGAGCAATTAGAAGAAATTGCTTATGTCTTTCGGAGTCCAAGTGAGCGAGATGGTTTTGGCGCATCCGAATTGGATTCACTTTATGCAGAGGTGATGGATGTTAGCGAAGACTATGAACAACTGAGAGCCAATTACGAAGAGCGTGTTCAAGTGCTACTTGATAATCTTGAAGCAGACGTGCTTGGTGCATCCATGGTTTATATGCAGGATGCGAATGATGATTATTATATTACCTTACCTGGCTTTGCAGGATGGGACATATTCTCTGATGTTGGTTTTGTTCCTGTTGATACTTTACCGACGACAGCAGATGATGCTTTTGAGACTTATGGTTATCACACGTTCCAAGTAACACAAGAAACATTAGCTGCGTTGAATGTCGTTGACATCATCTTCATGAATAGCAATATACGACCTAGCGGTGAATCAGAAATGTCTCGTGCTGTAATCGAAAAATATGAGACTGATTCGCTACTGATGTCACTTGAGGCTGTTCAGAATGAGAATCTATATCCTGTGTCGTTATATTGGCAATTGAGTGGTTTGATTTCAGCACATCTAATTCTGGATGATATGTTCATGTTCTTCACCGACCTTAACCCACAAGTTGTTGCACCAAATCCATTTTTAATAGATGACACCAGTTCGGAAAACACATCTGACTAAGTCCATCATTTTCCTGGAACTATCCATTTAGGAGCAATGTGATTGTGTTGCTCCTTTTTTATTTCTGATTTCATTCACTTTATCTTATGTCTCAATAGAATTATTGTTCATCTTGAGTCATTACGTAATGACTCATCTTTAGGTTGTATCTTACATTCCGATAATTTTTATAACGATAAGTATTATACAAAATTTTAAGTTCTTGCATGAAATCTTCGTAAGTGTTGGTTCGTTGGAATAAGATGGAGACATTGTCTATATCGAGAGATTTTCAACAAATAGTGCATCGATTAGAGACCATTTGAAAATTAAGCATTTCGGTATTTTTGGGCGGGTCACAGACCACGCCCTTATACGAACTCAACTATGGACAAGTGCTCCCAGTGTACCTGAAAATCAATGTTTAAATGGCTTCTTAGATTAACGAAAATGGCTATCACCAGAAGCATCAGACGTGCAATGCGACACTTACGCCATGATAGTTGAATACCGTCATCAATTTGTGTAATGATGATGCCATCAGGTACGATTGCACCGAATTGTCCGTCTTTGTTTTGGATTGGTTCATTGTTACTCTATCTCACGAGTTGGAAATAGTTGTCACAATTACCAATATCGAGTGACTTGTTAGAAGGCGGTCATTACGTAATTACTGGCACAACTATGGTTAATATTCATTGTGTGAAGAAAAATCTGAGGACATCCAACGGCGCGTCCTGAATGAATACCATATTTAATTATAAAACTGGATGCCTCATCGTTACGAAAATCATTTTTAAATCGAATGAACAATGTTAAATATTGGACAAATTAGGATAATTCTTCTTTGGAAGAGATAGCAAGTTTGTTAAACTGTGCAAAATCGGAAAAATACATCACGCGCTATTTGGACTAATCGTTTAGAATAGAAGGCATCATGTCAGCAGGGAGATTTTTTAGATGAAAGTAATTACCCTCCTCAACGAAAAAGGTGGCGTAGCAAAAACGACAATGGCTGTTCATGCAGCAGCAGGATTAGCTATCAAGGGTTATCGTGTGGTGCTCATTGATGCTGATGCTCAGGGTCATGCGACGATTGCATTGGGTCGTCAAAAAGAACCAGGATTTTACGATTTGATTGTTCGTGGTGCGCCTTTCGACCAAGTATTGCGACGGATTTCGCCTGAGCGATATTCTGTGCCACAAACAGCACATCAGGTACAAGGTGAATTATTGCTTGTGCCATCGAATGTGGAGACGCGCAGTATTTCCCAAAATATTAGTGATGCCTTCGCTGTTCTCAAACGGGTGATGCAATTGCGTGAAGCGATTGACTTTGTGATTTTTGATACATCTCCTACACCATCGTTAACTCATGCGTCGATTTATATGGCAACTGATGCGATTGTGATGCCAACCAAATTAGAGGCGTGGTCATTCGATGGTTTGCGCGAGAGTATGGCACACAAAGACCAATTCCAGCCCATTCGTCAGCAGTATAATTTAGGTGCGATTAAGCTCTATGGCATTGTGCCAACACTCTATCGTCGTGGGACACTTGAACAAGAAACTAACTTGGAAGTTTTACGCGAACGTTTTGGCAATCGTGTATGGGATCCGATTCCGATGCGAACAATTTGGTCGGAAGCCGCCACTGCAAAACGTACTGTATTTTCACTTGCGCCCCATAGCAAAACGGCTGCTGATGCGTGGCGATATGTGAATAGAATGGAGGAAACAATCAATGTCAGCAAATAAACGTCGCGCTCAATTTGATAACGATTTTTTTGACACGGATAACTCGCTCCCAGAATTAAATATTCAGTCTGTAGATGAAATGGGTTTTGGTGGTTTGCCACTTGCGAAAGTGACTCGTCACGGCGATGTCATCAAAGTGGGTGCATTTCATATCAGCATGAAGGGTCTGCAAATTCAGGGAGATATCACGCAAGAAGAATGGTGGGCGTTCTTTGAAGGCGTGCAAAAAATCGAAAGTGCGATTCAATTTATCATTGGCGATTTAGCTGCATATGGTGCTGGTGAATTCGAGATTAGCTACCAAGAGATTGCAGAAAAAACAGGCTATAAAGTTGAGACAGTTGAGAATTATGCTTCTATTGCACGAAATGTGCCTCAAGAGGTTCGCAACGCGAAACTGTCATTTAATCATCATCAAAATGTAGCGAAATTAGAAAGCAACGAACAAAAAGAGTACTGGTTGCGGATGGCTGAAGACCATGAACTATCGGTGCGGAATTTGCGCGATGCGATCACGATTTGGGAAGAAGGTGGCGACCCTCAAAAGTATTTGATGTCACCACATGAAGTTGGTAAGGACAACTCCCCTGTGCAAGATGCGCGTCTGAAAATGGCGAAGGAACGCACCAAAGTTATGAAGAAAGCACAGAGTAAAAATGCTCGAAAATTGTGGCTGATGTATGCCAGAGAGCAAGCCTCAGAGTGGCAAGAATTGGTGGCAAAAATCGCTGAAATGGAAGCAGAAGAATAGTCTTTTTCGCTCTATCTTTACCTTTTAAATCCTCCTCAGTATTGTGTGCTCAGGGGGATTTTTTATTTCTCTAGTGGCACGAAATCTGTGTCACTCTTTGTGCCTATGATACCCTCATACTATTGTGGGCAACGCACGCATTGCTCCTACAATAAGGGCTGAATCTTCAAATTCTCATTTGCGATTGGTTAGCATCTCATTGTTGATTGATTGAAATGATAAGTAGAAGCCACCTCCCCCACTGCTTGACATGCCTACCCTCAATTGCTGATTGAGTCAATTTTTACACCTATTTACACTCTTTCGACTCAAATGGGGCAGGTTGAGCCACAAAGCGAAAGAGAAGGCTTGTTAGCATCTCTTATCACGAGTATTGCTATAACTTATCAGGAATATGCTTATCAGGAGTATTGGGAAGCATACCGAGTCTCTATTGCTTAGTACATAGTCGAGGAACTCTGTTGCAACAATGGTTAACGAAGTAGTGCTGCGTTCTGAGCAATAAGTGCTGGGAATCATCATTAGTTTTATGTGGCAAATTCCTTCAGAAGCGATGAGTGAAAAGTTCATATTTCCAAAATGAATTGGGAAATATTTTGGGATACGGAGTGGTCATTACGTAATGACTTTTTCGAGCCAATGATATTTAGTGACAGTTTCAAAACCGACTGATTAATAAAGATTTAGTGCGTTGGTCAGGCTAGCTGAATCGACATTGAGTTTGGCTATTTATAGTTTCGCTGGCGAAAAATATTCAGGCTGTGGTGCATGAGTGATTTCCCGATACCTCGTTTTCGATATGCTGGTAAGACTCCTAAGTGGTCAATCCAGACGATGTCATTTAGTACTTTATTGAGAGCGACAACCACAATTTCGTCACCAGAATATGTGACGAACCAAAGTGATAAATCCATCTTGTTAGCTAAGATGTCTTTGAAAATTGATCTTGGCATTTTACACAAATTATCCTAATCTATTTTTGGGATAAGGAGCGATCATTACGTAATGACCTTTTAACGCAGAGTGTCAAAGGTGCAAAGACACAAAGAAATCATGTCAGAAAAATAGTGATACTTTGCACCAAAGTTTTCCACATCATGCCCATAACATTTCAATGGATAAAATGCTGTATCAGTTAAATATTTTATCGAGCCAAAAATATCACAGTCGATGAATACTGTAATGTCGCAAATGGGATTCTTCACATTCAGGATGAGTCATTACGTAATGACTCATAGGGGCATCAAAAGGGAACAAAAAAGGACGAGTCTATCCCGTCCTTGTGAATTTAACTGCTTGATGCTTTTAGGCTTTGATACGTAAATCTTGGTTGTGTTCGTACCATGCCTGTGTGGATTGGCGTAAATGCTCGAAGCTATCAAAGACGAACATTTCTGTGTGATATTCATGTGGGCTGGGGTCGATATTGTCCATCCGTTCCAATGTAAATGGTTGCTGCGTAACTGTGCCATCCATTGCACGTTTCATCTCTGCCACGCTAGACATCAAACCTGCACCAAAACATTTGACATTGCCCTCATGCTTCATCAGCCCGAATTCAATTGAATACCACCACAAACTTCCGAAACCATGACGGTCTTCTTGTGAAAACTGAATCGCTTTGAGTGCAAAGTCATGTGTGTAATCTGCATATTCTTGGTTAATCATCCAAGGTAGATGCCCAAAGGTATCATGCCAAATATCAGGAAGTGGTGTGTAATCCAGAGAACCCATTGGACGAATATATTCGGTGATGAGAAACTTCTTCTCTGCAAGGTTCTCAAACCAGTCTTGTCCATCTGAATATTGAACATCAGTGCTGACTAATTCCCAGCCAACTTGTGCCTTAAACAATTCGTTCATTTCTTCAAAGTCAGGGACGTGGTCTGGCGAAATATTGAGTTTCTCTAGACCTTCTAGCCATGTTGGATGTGCGTGTTGCTGACATTGCTCAATCTGCTTTTGATAAAGCGTCGCCCAAATATTGTCTGCGGTTTCGTCAAATTTATAAAATGGTCGTACTGTCATGATATGAATCCTTTCGACAAAGATATTAAGATGATAAATCTAATAAGTGTTGCACTTGATTGAGATTTTGTGACACTAGTTTTGACTGGCGATAATTACTTTTGATAAGCTCTAAAGTCTCTTGGATGAGTTGAAGCATCATTTGGGAGGCTTTTTCTACAGGTAATGTTTGAATTATCCCAAGTCGATTTGCGATATTTTTGGGATAAATTTCTAAGACTGGTAGACTATGGTGAGCATATTTCCAGTTAATCTCCCACTGGTGATTGAGGGCAAAAATCAGCCTCCAGATACAGTGAATATCGTCTTTGTAGGTCTTTTCGGCTAGGTGATTATCAAGCCAATTGGGTGTTAGCCAGTTGCTCAGCGCATCTTCAATTAGCTTGTGAGCGAGATCATCAGGGTAATTTCTAAGGATAGGTTGCCACTTATCCAATACCCCAGCCCCCAGCAGGGACTTCGCAGACAGCACCAGTTCAGCCAAGCGCAGGGCTTTGTGGTCAGTCGTCTGGGCTTCGATTAGCTGTGTCAGAGCTACATCTAAATCATCAAATGTTTGCCAACCAGCCTCAAGTTCAATGCCTTTGTAGCGTGCGTTGACCCAGTAACTATTGTCAGGACGTGGTTGATTTTGGGCGATGACATCTTGCGTTTCGAGGCTTTTCACCCAGTCTCGACGTGCTTCTAGTGACGGTAATTGATGCACCCAAAAGTTGATTTCAATGTCTGAATCATCAGTAGCAATCCCACGCGCAGATGACCCTGTGAGTGCGATTTCAGAGTAGAGTGTTGATGGGCAAGCGTTGGCGATTATTTGGGCGTATTGGAATCGAAGCTGACTAGCTGATGTCGCATTGGCATCTAACAATGCAAAAATCCTATAATTATTGTCTCTTTTGTACAGTATACCATAGATGAATTAGATAAATTGTACTAAAAAATCTACATTGTTGCATCAGAATGTCCCTGCGAAGTACTTTTGTGTTGTGTCCAACAGACATTGAGTGATTGGCATACGACTGATTCGGTGATTGTGGGTACAATCAAGTAATTATCTGATTTGTTGGAGTTATCGTATGAAGATTACTGTATTTTCGATTGTTCCCCTCTTCCCTGATTATGATATGGGTGGCGCACAGAAACACCTACGCTACATTGCGAACTTCCTCGGTGAGCGTGGACATACTGTGACTGTTTTATCGACACAACGGCATGATTCTACCGCTTCGTTCAACTGGCATCCGAATGTAACGGTGCATCCAATTTTACAATTTAAGCAACCCTTCCCTGCACCATATGATACAGGTGCACACAATCTAGCGAATATCATTCAGGATGTTGTTGAGCATTTGCAAGATGCAGACCGCTTTTACATTCATGATGGTGAGATGTTGTTTCCGTATGTGTATCAAGATATTCCGACAGTGGTGGGCTTACGCGACAATGTATATCCCGAAACGATTATGGGAGGCTATCTATTTCGTGGGGATAGCTTGATTGTTATCAGTGAATATTCGCGTCGTTTTGTAGAGGCGACGATGGGACGATTCTTCCCTGATTTGGACCGTCGCTTGAAGCGCATCAACAATGGTTTAGATTGGGATTTTTTCCAGCCAACAATACCCAATAAAATTCATGACATCATCCCAAGAGAGATTAGCGATAATTACAAAATCATCTTGCAACCGCATCGACCAGAAGATAGTAAGGGTATCTGGCAAGTGATTGATATGGTCGAAAAATTAGCGCAAAAGCGTGATGATTTTCGTGTCTTGTTTCCACGATGGTTGGGTCTCAAAGAAGATGATGGCGTGCAGGAATTTTATTTCAATGTGAGTAAAACATGTGAAGAAAGAGGCATCAGTCAATACTTCATGTCTCATGATTGGATACCGTATCAGCTATTGCCTGAATACTATTCTTTGGGAGATGTAACTCTCTCGCTTGGATGGTTTGTGGAGTCATTTGGCAATGCCGTGTATGAATCACTCGGATGTGGTACGCCAAGTGTTGTGGCACGCATCGCAACACATCGAGAACTATTGCCAGAATCCCTGATTGATAAAGTTGATTTTGGCGATGCAGAAACGGCTGCAGAGATTGTCGATGATATTTTGAGTACAGGACGTGGCACATCGGATGACACGCTAGATTATCTCAAAACACAGTATAACTTCCGTGACCAGTTGCTAGATTATGCAGAGACAATCGAAGGCGCACAGCTTGCACCTGCGATGGATTTTCAGCCACAGGTGATTGAGTCAGAAACAGAGTTTGTGCTTGCGCCATGGTGTTATGTGACAGGTGACCATATTTATCATGATTTTAAAGCAGATTATCGTGAAGATTTGCCCCTGGTTGCTTTGTTGGAAACCAAACTGACACCTGATAAAGCGATGCAGTATGAAGTCTCTGGTGAGCGATTTGAAGCGTGGTATCGTGAGGGTTATATTGTGCCTGTGCGTGATTAGACTGTGTTACTTATCAGGATAAAATAAGCCACAAAGAACACAAAGAAATTCAGAGAATTGATTATTTGATGTCTTTCTATCTAGCATACTTTTAGTTTTGATAAGTTATATATGAAATAATAGAGTTTCACAAAACGGGCGACATGGATGTCGCCCCTACGGAAAACCACTGTAGCTAAAAATATCAACTGATTGCACAAATTTAGATAATATGTTCTAATTTTAGCATCAGACGATGAGGAGGGCAATTATGCAACCCAAATTAGATTTAATCGGCATTGTGGTAGAAAATATGGCAAAAGCATTAGCATTTTATCGGGCGGTTGGCTTGGATATTCCAGCAGAAGCAGATAGCGAAGGACACGTCGAAATCACACTCGATAATGGTCTGCGAATGGCATGGGATACCTATGACATCATTCGCAGTTTTGACGATAATTGGCAACCGCCAACGGGTCATCAACAGATTGGCTTGGCGTTTTTGTGTGATAGTCCTGAAATGGTTGATGCTACATGGCAAAAGCTGATTGACCTCGGCTATGAATCGAACAATGATCCATTTGATGCTTATTGGGGACAACGTTATGCACAAGTTAAAGACCCTGATGGTAATGTAGTCGATTTTTTCGCTGACAAAAATACGGAGGAAAGCTCGTGAAACAAGCAGACATCAGCCTACTGTTTCAATACAATTATTGGGCGACTCAACAAATTCTCGAACAAGCGAAAAATGTCTCGATTGAAGACTTATTTAAATCACGTGGATACAGTTGGGATAGTTTAGGTGGCACATTGATACACATCATGGATGCGGAATACGGGTGGCGACGCTTGCTCGAAAATGGTGCATCTAGTCCCTTATTGACTGTCGATGATTTCGACGACATTGATGCAATTATCACACGTTGGCATCAAGAAGAAACTGAAATGTGGACGTATCTGAAAAGTCTGAGCGATGAGGATATGACTTCGACTTTATCATATGCCGTAGAGGATGGTACACGCGAGCGCGTCTTATGGCATTGTCTGTTACATGTTGTCAATCATGGCACACAACATCGGAGCGAATGTGCTGTGATGTTGACTGAGTTGGGACAGTCACCTGGGGAGATTGATTTCACCGTATTTACACTGACGCTGTAATTATCTGATGCTCATGATTATTGAGTAGGATTAAGCTCACTATTCACAGAGAAATACAGCAGGAGAACGTCATCATGGCACAAGATATTAGTGGGCAGACAGCCGTCATTACAGGGGCATCACGCGGGATTGGACGCGCATCAGCACTTGCACTTGCTAAAGTGGGTGTCAATGTTGCTGTCACAGCACGCAATGAAGAACAATTAGCCTCGTTAGTACAAGAGTGTGAAGCATTAGGGGTCAAAGCAATGGCGTATCCAGCCGATGCAACTAATGCTGAATCTGTCTATGCTTTACGTGATAAAGTGATGTCCGATTTCGGTAGCGTCGATATTCTAGTCAATAATGCAGGTGTCGCAAAGTACGCGATGTTAGGTGAAACCACTGTCGAGGATTATGATTGGATGATGGATACCAATATGAAATCGACCTTCTTATTCTCGAATGCCTTTGTGCCTAATATGGTTGAGCAGAAAAGTGGCACAGTGATTTTTGTCTCATCACAAGCTGGTGTAAATGGCTTCCCGAATGAGGCTGTTTATTGTGCGACGAAACATGCTCAAGTGGGCTTTGCTCATGCATTAGATGGTGAAGTACGTCCGCATGGTGTGAAGGTGAGCATCATCGCGCCTGGTGGTGTCCGTACAACGTTTGCATTTGGAACAGGTCGTGAAGATGGTATGGATGCACTTGATGGTATGAGTGAAGCAAATACTGTCGCAGATGCGGTTGTTTTTGCATCACAAGCTGACCCTAAATCGCGCATGTTGATGATTGGGATGCGTCCTATGAGTGAACCATTGTACGGCGGTGCATGAAGGTTAATTCACAATTGTATAATTTCGTGTCCCTCTGTTCTGTCAGTAGAGGGATTTTTTATGTGTATCATGGTCTATGATTGTGAGATTACTACAAGTGAACCGCTATACGGTGGTGCGTGAGGGTTGATTCACAATTGTATAATTTTATGTCCCTCTGCTCTATCAGTAGAGGGATTTTTTGTGCGTATCATGGTCTATGGTTGTGAGATTACTACAGGTGAATCGACAAAAAGGTCACGCTAGGTGAAAGGGGCTTTGAGAAATCGCCATAGTAGCTTAGATGTCGGTAACCAGTTGATGTCTTTATCACGCCCATTATGTTTAAGGATTTGCTTGGCGAGATATGGTGTCACTGTCTCAACTTGGTCACCCAAAATATTGAGAAAGCGGCGTTCCCATATGATATTATGATTCTACTGCGCTATCCCACAGGGTTTGTACTTGTGATTCTTCAGTGATGTCGGCAGGAATACCGATGAGATTTTGTCGCCATGACCCAAGTTGAGCAACAGCTTTATCGACACTAGCCTGTGAGCGTCCATTGACTACAACCTTGCATCCTCGTTCCAAGAATTGTTGGGCGAGTCCGAAACCGATACCGCGTGTGCTACCTGTGATAACGATAGTTTTCATGATTCCTCTCCATGATGATGTTTGAATGTTTTCTTGGCGGATATAATGCACTATACAATTACGCGATAATTAGGTCTTGGAGTATTGCAGTAAGGCTATCCAATTTAGTAGGTGTGTAGACACCCGATGTTTGCCAATAGACTATGCTTGTTTGGTCAATGAGTAAGGCATAAATTTGGTCAGCATGAGGCATGTTCAATGTACTCAGAAACTGTTGAAGGTCAATGTAACAAGTGATGGTATGGTCGCGTACATCACTATCGGGAATGCCTGTGTACATCCAAAAATCGACCATCATACGACCCACCATTGATGTCTGTGTTTGTTCAATGATAGGGAGTTCAAATACATCCAAGTCGGGATATTTTTCTTTGATCGGTTTGAGAGCAGGAATCCAAGTATCAATGTCGTATTGATGGTGTTGCTCAAAGGCGATTAAAACGACGTTGTACTTGCCGTACAAATCTTGTGGGACGGTTCGTCTTGCACCGTTGACTGTTTTACCTGTGATTGTCGGGAATTGTGTCATCATAGTGTCTCCATTAATTCAACCAACAAGTTTGTTGGTTAACTTTGCAAAAAAATCTAGAGTTTTAAGCCACGAATCATGACAGCAATGATTTCTTCTGCCATAAATTGCCGTGAATTAATAACGTATTCATCAGGAACAGAGTGAACGCTTTGGATAGCAGAGAAAATTGCTCCTGCGATGTTGCCGAAGTGCGGATGTGTCATTATTTCACCACGCTCAGATGCTTGCGCCAGAGCGTGCATAATTGGCACTAATGTTGCTTCGTGTGCTTGTTCACTGATAATGTCTGCATCTTGCTGAGGAATTTCACGAAAATCACTGGTAGACATACGGATGATATCAATCGGGTCGTGAGTAAGCCACCAATCTGCCATTTGGAGCAATTGCTGGCGCAAACTCTGTTCATTGTCTTGCACAATATCCCAGAGTGCCTCGTGATGGCGTTGCATATGGCGCGTCATAACTTCGACATACAAGCCTGACTTACCTCCATTGATATGATGGTAAAGTGACGAGTGGTCTTTGCCAATCACTTTCGCAATGTCTTTGACTGTAACTGCGTTGTAACCCCGTTCTACAAAGAGTTTTTCAGCAGCTTCGAGAAAGCGTTCACGTGCTTCGGATTTTTCTGTCATAAGTTACCCAACCAACAAGTTTGTTGATAGTATAAACTATGTAGACATACGAGTCAAATGGACAGTTGTTGGAGGGTAAACTTAATGAAGAAATTGTGCTCATAGACTTGAATCTATTACTGATACACCACATTGGAAGTGCGATGTATCAGTATTCATCTATGTTGAGATTATTCGATATCTGTAACCCAATCTTGAGCATCTTCCATCGTCGTGAAGGTACGAATTTGAATGCCTAAATTGCTCACTGCTTGCATAAACTGCATCATTTGCATCCGTCCTGCAAGTGCTTCTGGAACAACTAATGCCCAATATTTCCATGTTGTATCTTGCATACTGGGTAACCACTCTGTCAGAATCCACTGTGCTGTTTCGGGAGACATGCCACTAATAGCTCGCGCATCTGTTATCCAACGAGTAAATTGGTGTCTATCGATTTCTTTGCGCGCGATAGGTAATGCTTTTCGCATTAAGTCGAGTTCAAGCTCCGTTTTAAAGCGTTCAAGATAAGTCGCACTATCTTCTAGGTATTCTAAGTGCATATTTTCGTCGGTGACGATGACTGCCATGTATATACTCCTACAGTAAAAAGTTACGATATATATCCATTATTATAATATAAAAATTTGTAATTAACCTTAAGGTTTTTGATAGCCGATGACAACGGATTTCAGTTCCGTGTAAGTGTCGATGATGGAGCTACCATGTTCACGTCCATAGCCTGATTGCTTGACACCTCCAAACGGTAGATTAGGGTCGTTACGCACAGGACTATTGATGTAGACTGAGCCAGATTTGAGGCGTTTAATCATGCGTTGAGCATAGGATAGATTGTTGGTAAAAACAGCCGTGCCGAGTCCATATTGGGAGTCGTTGGCGAGGTGTATCACTTCATCAACATCATCAAAAGGCATTGCCACAAGCACAGGTCCGAAGATTTCTTCTTGGACAACACTCATGCTATGGTTGGTATTGACCAGTATTGTCGGCTCAATGAAATAACCAGCATGGTCGATAACTTGTCCGCCGATAGCTGTTTCTGCACCATCAGACAGCCCTTGTTGAATATAACCGATGACACGTTCTTGTTGTACCTGTGAGACCAAAGGACCGAGTTGAACACCCTCATCTAAGCCTGAGCCAATCTGCATTTTTTTGGCAATAGTTCCAACACTTTCTACTACCTCATCGAAGTGACTGCGATGCACATAAAGGCGTGAGCCTGCTGCACAGACTTGTCCTTGATTGTAGAAAATTCCCTTAGCAATATTGGCTGGCACTTGCGATAAATCCGCATCTGGCATGATGATAACTGCACCTTTGCCACCCAATTCTAATGAGACGCGCGTCATGTTGTCGAGGGCAGAGCGTCCAATTTTTTTGCCTGTTGCTGTCGAGCCTGTGAAAGCAATTTTATCCACATCAGGGTGACTGACGAGGGCATTGCCTGCCGTGTGTCCATAGCCTGTGATGACGTTCAGTGCCCCTTCGGGAATCTCCGCTTCGAGAGCGAGTTCGGCAAGTCGCAAAGCAGAAAGTGGGGTTTCTTCAGAGGGTTTGAGGATGACGGTATTGCCACATGCCAAGGCTGAAATCGACTTCCATATCGACATATTCAGGGGAAAATTCCAAGGGGTAATGCCGACAACAACACCGAGTGGCTCGCGCAATGTATAAGCACTATATGCCATATTAGGAGCAGTGTAGGAAACATCCAATGTTTCGCCTGTTATTTTTGTTGTCCAACCTGCGATATAGCGAATGAAACGAACGGCTGAAGCAACCTCACGCTGGGCAGCCGATAATAATTTGCCATTTTCGGCGACGATTAAATGCTGGAGTTCTTCGCTATGAGCCTCGACAACAGTAGCGAGTTTGAACAAGCGACGCTCGCGCTCTGTCGGTGGCATCTCTGACCATATGCCTGACTCAAACGTTTCACGAGCAATATTTACAGCCGTATCAACATCGGCTTGGGAGGCATCAGGCACAGTCGCAATTACATCCCCTGATGCTGGATTGACAACATCAATGCGCTTATCTGAGGACGAGGTATATGGTTTGCCATCAATCAATAAATCTTTATCAGGGTTTGTAAGAAATTTGTGTACGTCAGGATGAAAGCGAGGGTCTAGCATAAGGAATTCTCCGATCTTTGAACCGCCATGTCGCCAAGAACGCCAAGATATTCAACAAAAAGTTCATCAAAATTTATGGTACTGATGAAGTATATTCTGCAATTCATTGTAGATAAAAATTTGACTTGTATTGGCAATTTCGTTGAAAAGTACCTAATTTATGTTGTTTTTCACATTTTCAGGTGAGGTCGAAGTTGGATAGGATAATAATGTAGATTGTTTATTTATGAATTTTTACCCCTCCCCCAGCCCCTCCTCATTGCACTATGTTGATGGAGAGGAGAGCAAAAAACAGCGAAAGGCTAGTGACGATTTGGCACGAATGACAGGTGGTGAAGCAACTGTTGCGACCTTAAAAGCACATAGCATTGACTTAATTTTTGGTTTGCCTGGCATTCAGAATGATTGGCTATACAATGCCCTCTATGATGCTGGCGATGATATTCGGGTGATTCATACACGGCATGAGCAAGGGGCTGCCTATATGGCACTCGGTCATGCACTCGCCACAGGAGATGTCAGTGTCTTCAATGTTGTGCCTGGTCCTGGGATATTGAATGCAACGGCAGCTTTAGCAACAGCTTACGGACTCAACGCCCCTGTTTTTTGCCTCACAGGACAAATCCCAACGAACAAAATTGGTAAAGCAAGCGGTGTACTCCATGAGATTCCACATACACCAGAGGTCTTGCGTGGCTTAACAAAATGGGTTGACCGTGCCAATCATCCGACAGATGTGCCTCGTAAAATCAGTGAAGCCTTCTATCAATTGCGGTCAGGTCGTCCGCGCCCTGTGGCATTAGAAATTCCGATGGATGTGCTAGCTGATATAGGCGAAGTGACAATTGATGACGTGCGTCAGCCTTTTGCTCCATCTATTGATGCAGGTGCTATAGAAGAAGCTGCCAAACTGCTCGGCGAAGCGCAACATCCGATGATTTATGTTGGCAGTGGCGCACAGAATGTCAGTCAAGAGGTAACTGCCCTCGCGGAGATGCTCGAAGCTCCTGTTGTGGGGTATCGCACAGGACGAGGTATATTAGATAGTCGGCATTATCTGAGTTTGACGATGCCTCCATCACATGAATACTGGAAAAAGACGGATGTTGTCCTCGCCATCGGAACACACATGCGGATTCCATTGCAACAATGGGGCACGGATGGCGTGACTGTGATTCGGATTGATGTCGATGCGGATGCACTTCATAAAATTAAGCAAGCTGATTTAGGCATCATTGCACGGGCTGAGGATGCACTTCCTTTATTATTGAATACAGTCGAAAAATATAATCACCAACGCACATCACGCAAAGATGAATTACTCGCCATCAAAGCGGATTGGGCAAAGCACACGGCGTATCTCGAACCGCAGATGACTTACATCAAACTGATTCGGGAGATGCTCGGTGAGGATGGAATTTTTGTTGATGAATTGACTCAAGTTGGCTTTGCATCGCGGATTGTGATGGATGTTTATAAACCACGCACCTTCATCAGTACGGGTTATATGGGAACACTCGGTTACGGCTTCCCGACAGCATTAGGTGTGAAAGTCGCAAAGCCTGATGTACCTGTTGTATCGGTGGCTGGTGATGGAGGCTTCATGTTTGGGGTGCAAGAACTCGCAACAGCCGTTCAGCACAAAATTGGCTTGGTGACCATCATTTTCAATAATGATAGTTATGGCAATGTGCAACAAATGCAAAAGAACAAATACGATGGTCGGGTAATTGCTAGTGACCTCGTGAATCCTGATTTTGTGAAACTGGCACACGCTTTCGGTGCGAATGGTTATCGGGCGGAGACAATTGAGCAATTGCGTGAGGCTCTCGAACAGGGATTTGCGAGCGATTTGCCGACGATTATCGAAGTGCCGATTGGTGACACGCCGAGTGTGGATCGATTTAGGCGATTGGGTAAAGTCCGTTGAAATGATTAACCACAGAGGCACTAAAACACAAAGAGAAAATCAAGAATTTGACGCAAAGGCGCAGAGGCACAAAGAAGCGCAGAGGGTAATTTATTAAGAACGGACACCAAGGGTATTATGCGATAGAGGGTTATAGGTAATTGATACGATATACAATTATACGAACTTGCATCGCCTGACGCTAAAGCGGTCAGGCTCAGAGATGTCGGGTGCTAAAGCACACTTGAAACCCATAACGTTGAACAGATTTGGGATGAGAGCCGACTTTAGTCGCCGACAATTCTAGCTGGATGGTTTTTAGCCTCCAGTGATGATGAGCAAAACAATCCGACAAACCCTGTGTCGTTTTTATCGATACAACCTTTATCGGCAACAAAATAGCGTCCCTACGAAAGTTGATTATGCAAGAACAATATCTTCCGATATGGGAGGGAGCAAAGCCTTATCTGAATACGCGCAGTAACGATAGACACACGCTATATTGTTACTATTTTGCGGAGCAATTGTTGGCGAGTTATCCCGACGCTGATGAAACCGTTGTGTTATCCGCAATGATATTGCATGACGTAGGCTGGTCAACTGTGCCAGAGGATAAGCAACTGCTCTCGTTTGGTCCGCATATGCAATATCCTGAGTTGCGTCGTCAGCACGAGTTGGAAGGTGTGCGAATTGCTAGTGAGATTTTGCAATCGTTAGGCTATGCCGAAAACATCATTGACGCTGTATCGGCGATTATTGACGGACATGATACACGCAAGGAGTCTCATTCGATTGAGGATGCGATTGTGCGTGATGCCGATAAGTTGTGGCGATACACCGATTTTGGTTTAGAGACCTTAGCAGAATGGTTTGATTTCACGACTGAGCAACAGATGGAGTTACTTGCTCAGTGGATTGAGACTCGTTTTTTCACGGATGTAGGTCGAGTAATGGCGCGTGGGTTATATGGGTATATGGTGATTAAGAGCATATCACCCTCTCTCTAAATCCCTCTCCCATCAAGAGTGAGGGACTTAAAACGCGAAGGCGCAGAGGTGCGAAGAAACACAAAGAGGGTTTGGCACGCCAACCCCCTACAAATGGGATGGTCAATGTAGAGATATGACGTGTCATATCCGATACAAAATCATAGGAGGGTATAAGCCTTCCTCTACAGATAAATATGTAAGATAGGTTGTTATGAGCAAGATTGTTATTCCAGAAGATTCAGAGATTTACAGCATTTGTCAGCGATTGGCTGAGGATGCCAAAATTGTTATTTTGACAGGCTTACCTGGAGTTGGTAAGAGCTTGTATGTGCAACAGATGACTGCGATGGCGCAGGCTGCAGGTCGGCAGGTGCATCTTCTGCAATGGGATGTGACCCGTTCAGCATTTGAAACCGATGCAATTCTGGCAAAGTATCCTGAGATTGATGGATTCACTCATGCGATGATTCGTAAAGCGGTTGGATTATGGACGCGCGATGCGATTCTCAGATGGGCAAACGACTATCAAAGCGATGAGCATGTACTCATTGGTGAATCGACGCTTGTTGGGGAACGGCTAATGCAATTGGCGAAACCACTCCAAGATGATGCAGAGGTATTGCTATCATCTCAGCAGACACAATTCTTGTTACCTGTGCCAACAAAAAATGTACGCACAATGATTGAAGCCAAACGTGCCGAATCAATTACTAACCCACGTCATCAACACGAGACCAAAGATGCTCCTCCGAATGTTTTACAAGCTCTCTGGCATGAGATTTATGGTGTTGGAGCAGAACTCGGATTTTGTGAGGCGCACTCTGAACCGATTTATGATGATGCAGTTTATCGGCAGACTTATGAGTATCTTTTGCAGTATCGTCATTATCACACATTGTCTGTAGCAGACGTTTTGCCAGCGTCGGAGTCAGTTTATGAATTAGGAACAATTGCGAGTCATTTGAAAGCGACCCCTGATGAAGTCGCATACATCATGACGATGTTAGAGACACAATCAACAGTGGATGAGGTCGAAGCGGATGTTGAGCGATGGTATGAGTTTTAGCCAATAAACACACATTTTCAGGAGAACAACAGATGAAATTAGCACGGTTTGCATATAACGGAAAAATTCATGAAGCAGAGTACCGAGATGAGCAGTTATGGGTTGGAAATGTTGCTTATGACCCCACTGATGTGATGTGGTTGCCTCCGACAGAGACACGAGGCATCACTGTTTATGGAGTGGCATTGGGTTATGCTGACCATGCCGAAGAACTCGGTCTGGAGTTACCAGAATATCCGATTTTGTTCACGAAGAATCCTCATGCGTTGATTGGTCACAAGGCAACGGTCACACGCCCTGATGTGGAGTACATGCACTATGAAGCTGAACTCGTCGCGGTGATTGGTCGTCCGTGTAAAAATGTCTCAGCAGATGAAGCCCTCGATTATGTCAAAGGTTATACCGTCGGCAACGATGTGACAGTACGCGATTTCGTCGGTAATTACTATCGCCCACCTGTTAAGGCAAAAGGCTTCGATAGCTTTGGTCCAATTGGTCCTTGGTTAGTCTCGCCTGATAGCATCGACCCTGCTAATGTCACGGTGCGAACTTATGTGAATGATGACTTACGGCAAGAGGGGCATACCAGTCATCTACGGCACAGCGTTGCTGAACTCATTGAATATCTGACCGAGTTCACAACACTTTATCCTGGGGATATGATTTGGTCGGGCACACCTGAAGGTATCTCGCATGTGCATTCGGGGGATGTGATGCGCTGTGAAGTGGAAGGCATTGGAGCGTTGGAAAACCCTGTAGTTTGAACCGCCAAGGCACAAAGAACGCCAAGATAATTTAAAATTGTAAGGGCTGATGCGTCATGCCCAATAATGCAAAGACAGTTTTTGGAGAAAAATTAATGGGAAAATTTGAAAAGAATTTAGAGAAGGTCGCACAGTATCGTCAGGCAATTGCAGACCGCGGTGTGCAGAATATCATCAATGGGGAACAAGTCGGGGCGATGAGTGGGGCAACATTTGAGAATTTTTCGCCTGTGGATGATGGGTTCATCTGTACTGTGCCTGATAGCAATGCTGATGATATTGACAAAGCAGCTCAAGCAGCTTGGGATGCCTTCCCTGCGTGGCGGACAATGAGACCTAAAGACAGACGTGATTTACTGTATCGGGTGGCTGACCTGATTGAAGCCAATGCCGAAGAAATTTCGCTCCTAGAAAGTTTGGATACTGGGCAACCGATTCGCTTTATGGCGAAAGCAGCCATTCGTGGGGCAGCCAATTTCCGATTTTTTGCAGACCGCATCGAAAGCGCGAATGATGGTTTATCATTGCCAACACCTGAGCATTTGAATTATACAATTCGGCAACCAATAGGACCTGTCGGTGTCATCACGCCTTGGAACACACCGTTTATGCTCAGCACATGGAAGATTGCACCTGCGTTGGCATCAGGTTGTACCGTTGTGCATAAACCAGCAGAGTTATCTCCTGTGACAGCGATGCGCCTCAGCGAAATTTTCCTAGAAGCGGGGATTCCAGCAGGGGTCGTCAATGTGGTCAATGGTTTTGGTGAAACCGCAGGCAAAGCCCTGACAGAACATCCACACATTAAGGCGATTGCTTTCGTAGGCGAATCACAGACAGGTAGTCATATCATGGCACAAGGTGCACCAACACTCAAGCGAGTACACTTTGAACTCGGTGGCAAGAATCCTGTGATTGTGTTTGAGGATGCCGATTTTGAGCGTGCCTTAGATGCTGCGATTTTCATGAAATATAGTCTGAACGGCGAACGGTGTACATCGAGTAGCCGATTATTTGTGCATAGCAGTCTCTATGATGAGTTCACAGCACGATTGCGTGAGCGTGTGACAAAAATCAAGGTGGGTAATCCGCTTGACCCTGTCACAGAAATCGGTCCTCTGATTCATCAGACGCATATTGAGAAAGTTTCGAGTTACGTCGGCATTGGACAAGGTGAAGGCGCAACACTGGCTGTCGGTGGTCATACAGTTGATGGTTTGGGCAGTGGCAATTATCTCCAGCCGACATTTTTCACGAACGCAACCTCGGATATGCGGATTGCTCAGGAAGAAGTGTTTGGTCCGTTCTTGATTGCAATTCCGTTTGATACAGAAAACGAGGTTCTAGAGCTTGCGAACAGTGTCAAATATGGTTTGACAGCCTACATCTGGACGAAGGATGTTGCGCGGGCACATCGGGTGGCACATGGCATCGAAGCAGGGATGGTTTGGGTCAATTCGCATAATGTGCGTCATCTGCCGACACCGTTTGGTGGGGTTAAGAGTAGTGGCATCGGGCGCGATGGTGGTGATTATAGCTTTGATTTCTATATGGAAACGAAGAATATTTCGATTGCATTGGGTGAGCATCATATTCCGAAGTTAGGGAATTAACTGACCCCTCCCCCAGCTCCCCATAAATGGAGAGGGGAGTAAAATATGAAAATTTAGAAGAAAGGCAATGGTATGCCGATTTTACATCCTGCCCCTGTGCCTGAATTTAATATTGTGCGCTTGAGTCACATTGAATTGGGCGTGACGGATTTGGCACGGTCAAAGTCATTTTATGTTGATACGCTAGGGATGATTATCACCGAAGAAACTGAGGACACACTTTACTTACGTTGTCTGGAAGAACGCAATCATCATTCGTTTGTGTTGCGTGAAGTGGACGAACCGACAGTGTTCCGCATGGGCTATAAAGTATTCAGTGAAGCTGACTTGGATACATTAGCATCACACTTAGAAACATTAGGATTGCCTGTAGAGTGGGTTGAACGTCATGCACAGGGTCGGACATTGGCGACACACGACCCGATGGGAATGCCTCTCGAATTTTATGCAACGATGACACAAGTCGAGCGCAGTTTGCAGAAGTATGCACAGTATCAAGGGGTGCAACCGATGCGGATTGACCACTTCAATTGTTTTACGCCTGATGTGCAAGCCTCGCATGATTTTTATGTGGGAGAGTTGGGCTTTCGGGTGACAGAATACACCGAGACTGATGACCCTAACGCTGATGAACAAGATTTATGGGCAATCTGGATGCACCGCAAAGGCAATGTGCATGATTTAGCTCTGACGAATGGGACAGGTCCACGCTTGCATCATGTGGCGATTTGGGTGCCAACTGCGTTGAATATCATTCACCTGTGTGATTTGATGGCGACGACAGGCTATGTCGATAAGCTGGAACGCGGTCCTGGTCGGCATGGAATTAGTAATGCGTTTTTCCTCTATGTGCGTGACCCTGACGGACATCGAATTGAAATTTATACGAGTGACTATCTGACGGTTGACCCTGATTTTGAGCCGATTCATTGGGATTTGCACGACCCACAACGGCAAACGCTGTGGGGGCATCCTGCACCGCAATCATGGTTTGAGGAAGGCTCACTGTTTCATGGTGTGGATGTGCACGAATCGGGCTTGGGTGCAAAGCCTATTGTTGCGCCATAATAAAATTAGAGTGGATAAACTACATTATCCACTCTAGACTATTATTCGAATTACCTTTGAGCTTTAAGGAATTCAAGTAATTTAGTATATTCTTTAGAATCTCTATAGTTAGTCTGTTTCCATTCGCGTAACATGAGCGGAGTTTCTTTTAAATCCATATCTTCAAGGTTTAATAAGACAACAGAATATCCTTCTACACGGCTTAGTATTGAGTTGAGAACTGGTCGATATTCACCTTTACACCATTCAGATTGTACATAATTAGGGCTAAGACATATTAGAAAATGTCGGCTAGTTTCAATTCCTCGCTCAATCTCAGAGACAATTTTAGAGTCAGGTTTTATCTGCTCATTATCCAACCAATATTTTATGTTATGACGTTTGAATGATTTTATGACTCGCTCAATCATAGGATTATCACGAGAACTATGAGAAATGAAAACATCAAAATCATAAGTAACAAAAGAAATATCTTGTGAGATCTCCTTTGTTGGTATAATTACGTCATCAATTAGACTTCCTACATTCACCATCTCTCCACTCAAACCACATTGACTTTGTTGAATTCTACGACTTCTGAAATCTCTAAGACGTGAATAGGAATGAAAAAAAGGCTCATTTCCACTTGAACAAGCTATACAATTACATGGAATGAGTTCATCAACTTTGAGACGATGAAAACGGCTATGTATACGATTTATTTCACGTCGAATAACAGCCAGCAAAGATTTCCTATCACTTCCAGCTATACGAATATCTATCTCTTTATTTGGATAGTATTCTCTAATTTCAGCTATAGTATCCTTTTCTTGAATTACTACACCTGTACGCCAGACAGTTTGCTCACTGATTAGATCATACAATGCTACTATTAATTGTGTAACAATTCCTTTGGGCATAAATTTATAACTGTAACGTAGTCTTAAGTTTGAGGATATATCCCATTTATAATCTGGTTTTTCTACAGGTAATAATTGTGGAGCTATATAAGTAGAGGTATCTGGAATTTGATAACATAGTTTGAATTTCATCATTAATTTCAAAAGTTCGACACGCATATCATTATATTGATTATCTGACCAAATATACTCTAAATCCTCAGGAGAGAATTCTCCCCAATTTTCAATTACCCGTTCATTATCAAGTACCTTATAGACCGCGTTAGTACCCCATTCAGGCTTCAATATCACATATCTTCTTAATAACTGATCATCTTTAAAGTGAAGACAAACCCCTAAATCATGTAGATAACCTAAAACTTGTTCCTTATATCTCTCTTCAGTCAAATTAACTGTGTCACAAATGTCTAAGTATTCCTCATAAAAAATGTAATCACGATTATCATCTTCTAACTGACGACGCACATTGACCCATGTTTTTGGTAACTCAGCACCAACATGTGGTAGACCTTGCATATAGTGCTGTATTTCTCTCACAGTATCTTCCAACCCACGGTTAGTAGCAAGATTTGCGTGAAAGGTTCCATTAAAGTTTAGAAATTCCTCTCGCAGACTACGCTCATCAATCGCGCGTTTACGATCTTGCTTTTCATTATTGAAGATAACCAAAGGGCTTTCCCCTCCAAGTAATTCTGCTATATTAAGCCAATAATAGAAGTCCGTATCTTCTTTACGAGTATCAACTACCAAAACATATAATGATCTCTCAGTTAAGAAAAATTGATGTGTTGCGTGATAGATTTCTTGACCCCCAAAATCCCAAATATTGACCTTAAAAACCCTATCATTATCCAATAAAAATTCCCATTCAGCGATATCAATCCCTTTTGTTGTGTCTTCATCTTTTAATTGATAGTTGGAATCTAGTATTTTTTGAGTCAAAGTAGTTTTACCAGCTCCACCTTCACCTAAAATAAGTAATTTAGCTTCATAAAGATGATCCATTTCATCTTCACCTAGCTGAGCATAGTAATCTCGTATTGCAGAAACTCCTTTAGAACTAACAGATGTAGGAGGTGGCGGTAGAGGATTATCACTTAATTCAAGCTGAGTAAGCTTACTTAATAAACCAACTTGAGGGGGTAAGCGTTGTAACAAGTTACCGTCTAAATACAGTATACGTAATTGAGAAAGATTACCAATTTCTGATGGAACATAGTTTATTTTATTATTAGATAAGTATAGTAGTTGAAGTTGTTTTAATTTGCTAATTTCACTTGGAATATTCGTTAACTCGTTGCCATTGACAGATAAACGTACCAAATTTGTCAACTTTCCAATTTGTTTCGGCAAATCTCTTATGCGATTTCCTCCACTAAGCTCAAGGCGAGACAATGTATCTATGTTAAATATTTCTACAGGAAGACCAGTTAATTTGTTAGAGCGAAGAGACAGTTCTTGCAAACTTCTTAGCTTACCAATTTCTGAT
>JBCCSC010000052.1:0-40716 GCA_039200705.1 Chloroflexota bacterium | reverse complement strand
CGAAAATGCTTGAATACGAGACGTATCTAATTGTAGCCCTAGTTCTACAAAGCATTGAATAGATTTCACAACTAATCGGAGTAGGAAGTTCTCATTTATTTCACACGATGAAAATTAAGCCCCAACTCCAATGTAAAAGGCTCGTGATTGTTTTGTGCATAATTTAGAAGTTGTTCTAACTCCAACATAATTTGTGCAGTAATTTGAGGATCAAGATCCTGACTAAGAGCGGTAATTTTTTTGCTATAAACTTGGATTGCTTTTAAGCAATCTGCATGTGTCATGGAATGTGATTGTTGCTTCATTGTTATCATCCTTTATGTGTTCAATTTAATTCGCTCATGATGTTATTACGAATAGTTTTCATTGTTTGCGTTTCCCACTGTGGATACAGGCTCGGCTGATTCCAAAAAATATCCCAAGCCTCATTGAGATAATTAGCTACCATTCCTGTGTTATCTGGAGATACTATGCTTAACTTAGACTCAAGCACGCCTTCGTAGGCTCTTGATGCAATAGTATGAAGCAATGTATTAGGAAAGCAGTTGGTGTATTCTGCTGTTATCTTTGCTCCAGAGGTATTGAGTAACTGTTTCCAGCGATTCTCAATATCTGATGCTGCACTATCGTAGCCAATTAACTGAAGTCCATATAACATAACTTGCATTCGTGCATGGTCAGCTGGATGGCTTGAAGCAGATGTTGTAGGAACATGATATGGAGATTGATTGGATTTTGAACATAAATAAATATGTGACCAAGCAAATGCTGGACCAAGTGTATAAATTGCAACTAAATCGCAGAAAAACTCCACCAACCAATCCACCCATGACTTCTCCCATAGATCAATATACAGTTTTTTAGCCTTTATACCACGACTTCTACTATTACTTCTCCTTTCACTTTCGAGATGATCTAAAACATCAATGATGGTACGGTTGAGCGCATCACGAAATGGCTTAACATGTGGATTATGTCGTTCAGTAGATGCCAACATAGGATGACCTAGTTCATGGTACAAATCTGGTAGATGAAGGAAGAAAGCACCTTCTTCTAATGGAACAAACAATAAGTTCAAGAAGGGATAAATGTGAAAATATTGTTGGGACAATGACGATACAATTGGTGATAAAATTGGATAGTTGATTTCCTTACTAATCGTCTCTACTAGAAGACACAAAAATACATCATTCTTGCCATGTCTAGAAATAGCAGCTACACATGTACTCTCAAGTAAATTTAAGAGCGCAACTGCTCGTCGGTATCGTCGTAAGTTTTCTTGCTGATCTAATTCACTATTGCTTTGCACATCTTTAGATAGTCGTTCGAGTTCTGTGATTATTTCTTTCAACTCCTTCTGAGATGTTTGTAACAATCGGTAAAATTGATCTGGGAGATCATTAGGACGTGGCATAGTACCAAGTAAATGTCTTCCACGATAAATATGTTGATTAATAGCTGTTAACAAAAATTGTTTCACTTGATCCATCCACGCATTTTTGCAAGTGCATCTGCTTGATGTTGTTCAAGTAAATACGCAAATGTCTCTAATTCACCTATAATCGATTTATCCGTTTCAGTTGAATACAGCTTTTGACTGATAGACTGCCATTTTTGTCGGTTGTTATTTTGATTAACACCTAGATTAATTGAAAGTAGTCGGTCAGCTAAATCTTGTGGGTCAGGTTCTGCCAATTGTGTTAAGCGCTGTGCCAAATTTGTCCGCTGTATAAATTGTTGATTGTGATCTTGCCTGAGATATGTAAGTACCTCATCAACAAGATCAGCTAATTCTCGCATTTGTTGATGTAAATCTGCATATAAGCCTGAATTCGTCATAATTCTCAATCTTCTTCTGGTTCTAATTCATCAAGTATTGCGTCAATATCGAGTGCATCGTCGTCGTAGTCTGTTGCTTCTTCTGCCAAGAAACGATCAATCAGTTTAATGGTAATTGGATTTCTCATCACACCATCAGGTTTTGTCCATGGTAAACAGGTGAGGTAGAAAATATCCTCTAGGCAATTTTCTAAGCTAAGAGGACCTTCTATATGTCGTACATGTAGTGGACGTACAGTACCTTGCATTCTAAAGGCTCGCCCTGTTGAACATAAATACGCATCTTTCTCAGTGAGAAGTAGATATGTTCCAATTTGTGGATTTTTAACATCAGGTCCACGTCCGTCACGATGGCGAATGTCGAACAAACGTAATCTGACTGGAGCAGATTTCGAGATTTCAATGATGGTGATTGTAGCTTCATCTGGTAATATCTCATCTTCTTTCAAATATAACATCGCCTCACGAATGCCCTCATGTTCCAGATCAAATAAGCGACCGTCTCGTTGAAGAACAATATGTCGAATGGGATGATGTTTTATTGAAGCTTCCTGACGAATAATTTCCACCAAATAGGCTTTCATTTGTTCCCTATTTAGCTTTTCTTTTTGACGTGATGTCTTGAACAGGGTATTAATTTCATTTCCATTAGCGCCAATTACGACAAATCCAACTGTGTTGCCTTTAATATCCATGCCTATTGTCAAATCCGCATGTAAACGCGAACTAAGAATAAATGGCAATCTTTCATTGTTTAGTAGTATTTTGTTGATAGCAACTAAACGAAGATAGCCTGATAATTTACCTTTTTTATCTTGTCTAATCTCATAGGCAGGATTGCCACTTCTCCTAATTTCTTGATAACACTCACGCACAACCGATGTATGAATAACTGTTGCCTTGATATCAATTGAATCTTTGCGTAATTCACGCATGACCATCGCAGCCAATTGATCCTCTTGCCTATTTTTTTGGTCTTTTGTTCGATGAATCATAACAACTGCATAGCCAGGTTGCTGACACTGCTTTTTTACAGCTTCAAGTATTGCATTTCCTTGTTTCGGATAAGTCTTTGCTACTTGATCGTTATACACAACCAAATTAGGTTGATATGGATGTGGATAGAGTTTCGACATTTCTTTCGTCAAGTCAGCTACAAATTTCTGACCAGAACTTTCAGCAACACTTCTCGGTAAAACAATATAATGTCGATCAAGAGCATTCTGAGTATAAAAACCAGACTGAGGATCACGCAATTGAGATAGCCGATCTCTACCAAGTGCATCTAGGCTAGTATGTACTGCACCTTTAGTTCCCCTAACTGATAACACTTTATTATTTCCAAATAGAAGGTCTGGTACAATGAACATCTTTGGTTCAGTCTCAAATGGTTTAGAGGAAACTTGAATAGGTGTCTTTCCGAAGGGTATAAACTGTAAGTGTTTTTTGACAAATTTGATTGTTTCTTGTCGCCGAGTATAAGGCTTGTGGATGGACTTCCGATGGTATTTTCGAGCTGCTGCATCACTTGCACGTTGAACTTGATAGCACAGTGATGTCAACACACTTCGCGTTTGGTTTTGATTATTTAAATATATACCGACAGCCGCGTCATGTGGAATATCTGCCAGCTCCTGTGGAATTGGCTTTTGTGAGTGATCTGTAACCCATTCAAGTAACGGCTTGTCTGTACCATCAATTGGTTGTTCGCTAGCGTGGAAATCACTTAATGCTGTGAGCTTTACTTCATACCATTGATGTCCATAACGATAAACAAAAGTGCGATTACGATAAGCTTCAAATTTATCTTGAGTTATATAATGAGGTAGTGGATTGTCGGAAACAATCTTGCTAGTTAAATCAACGCAGAAACCTAAACTGCCACTTGGTGTAATAACTGATCGTATAGCAAACCCTCGATACAACACTAAATTACCACCAAGCTGTGTTCCTTCCTTTTCAAAAAATGGTTTACCTGCTTGTGGTTGCCATAAATCTGTTCGTTTGTATAACTTACCTTGAATAGCAAAATCTAAGAACCGTTGTGCAATGGTATCATTTTCAGGTGAACGAAAAGTGTAATCTAGTGCCAACGATTGAACTTCTTCAAACTTGGCAATTGTTCGCACTAAGGAGAGGCTAGCAGGAGGTTGACAATCTGTTTGAACGATTAGATGTGCAATTCCGTTTGGATGAATAATTGTAACTGGAGATCGTAAATCAAAACTCAGTTTCTTGATAATGTATTGACAATTAGAATAGAATTCATCTGGGGCATTATTTAAGCCTTTAATTCGATACATTTTATATTCTGATGTAATTTCATTGGCATTAACAATTGGAAAAATATTCATCCCTAAAGGCATTTAGTTTTGCTCCCAGCAAATTTTTTGGAAATTACATCTCTCACAAACACTTGGGTCATTAGTAGACGGAAAGTTGTCAAATGTTAGTGATTTTGGGCTATTTTCTGTTGCAAGATTGATATCATCTTGAGTTTGGCTGATGTATGCGATAGATGCCTCGATATCAGCTTGAGATAGAGAATAGAATCGCTGTTGATTAGTGAGTAATTGCATCTCAAGTAAACGAATGTTCACAGCATCCACTTCAAAAGAGTCAGGAAAGTCTTTATGTGGTTTACAGTTAGCGAGTGCTAAAGCATAACTCGCAAGTTGCCGTCGAGCATTATGATAACCTGTTTGTTGAACTTTCCAGTCAATAATGAGCGGTGGCGCTTTATCGTAAAACACGATCAAATCAGGTATCATTTTTACGTTAGTGTCATCAAGTGTAAATGTTAGAGGTCTTTGTGCAGCTAATTTACTTCCATCTAAAATCATGCTCATCAGCTCATCAGACTCTCTGAAATTGATAAGTGATTGCTCAATATCTGACCACATTTGATCGATAGCCTCATCACTCATATCTCCCCCATAAACAACAGGAAATAATGAAGCGAAGTCATCCCCAGCCTTTTTTCTGGTCATATCCTCTTCCCAGGCTCGGTTTCGCTTTGCAAATTGAAGTTGGTGTTTAAATAATCTCCACGCAGCTTTTAGCAGATGATTTTTTGAGGGTAATTTACTTCCTCGATCTATTGGCAGTACAAAATTTTTTGTAATGATTGTATCTACTAAGGAGCCACGCCATGCTGGAAGTGATTGCAGAGTCGAATATAAGTAAGCCTGCCGTCTACGTGGATCTTTCTTGGCTCGCGCACTAACATAGTGTTGTTTAATGAACCATTGTTTCTGACAACGCTGAAAGGTGCGACTACTGGAATAAGACCAGACCATAGTTAATCCTTTCTTGAACGCTTGGATCGTAGGAAAGCAAGATAATCTAGAAGTTCATTTTGCTCTTCATCTGTTATCGAACCTAATCGTGCAACAAATGAGGCGTTTGAACTCTCTTCTATACCATCTATATCATCGGGTGTGGGGTAACCTGCTAGATTAAGTAATTCGTTATATGAATTATCATATAGTTCAGCTAATTTGAACAGCATGTTAGGAGAGGGTTGCTTAATCTTATCACTCTCAATTTGACTGAGATATGCGTTTGATATACCAACCTCTTTTTCTACAGCACGTAATGACAAGGATTTCTCCTCTCGTGCTACCTTTAGTAATGTTCCTAGTGTTGTTTTATTGTTCATATGCTAAGTATATCAAGCACATGCTTGATTTGTCAAGCATACAAGAATAAACATGGAAACTTCAGAGTTTGTACATTTTTTGATATTTTTTGCATAATTATAGTGTTGCTCAATTAAATCTCGTTGTGTCAGAGGATGTTGCTGTCGCCCAAAATACATATCAGTAAGTGTGACATTATGCACTACTTCATGGTAGCTGTTATTGTTGTAGTGACAGACAAAATTATCTATCGCCTGATGCAACTAAGTAGGTGTGTAGTAAACGTTCAATTTGACAATCGACTTCATCACCGTCATGAAGTCCTTGCTAAACTTGTAGTAAATGCTGGGGAATCCCCTCATGGTGACACAGATCTGCCATCTTTTCATCACCTCGCAAATCTTCTAGTGCAATGCGAAACGTTTCTTCTGCGCTGTACTTCCGTTGTGTTTTATGACGTGCGGTTTTGATTATTGTTTCTGCACGGGCTTTCTTGGATACTTTCTTACTTATTTTTTATCTCCTATGAGCTACAATGGTTTATGAGAATCTCCTTTAATTTATATCATCTATCTGTTTGAGTCACTCTGAAATCGGATGCTGTTAACAAATTATTTGAGTATTGCATTTGTGATACTTTTTTGTGGTAGTTATTAATCAGTTTCCGAACCTATTTAGCTCAAAATTATTAGACAATGCTGGACTAGCTGACTATACTCAAAATAATAAAGTTAGGAGCAAGCAAATGAAAACTAACACGATAGTAAAACAGTGCAGATTATCCGATGATCCAACATTTAATACTATAATGCACGAGTTAGGTTGTTTAGCGGGTACATGGCGAAAAACTAAAAACCATGAGTATGTGAAGAAGTATCAAATTCTATGTCGCGCCTTACTGGAAATGGGATGGAATGATGAACTTGATTTAGAAACACTTCTACCTGATAATATTATGCCAAAAGAATACTTTGAGCGTTATACAACTTAGCTCTAAGAGAGAATATAATACATTGTCTTATTTTTCTGTTCAAATCGTTTTAAGATCGAACAGATACAAAACTGAGGTTCTTAATACACAAAGAATCATGTGTTATTCGTGACCACTATTATTGACTATCACTATTTATCTCATAATCAGGCAAATCAGTTTCAATATTGCGTACACTTTTCCATGTTAAAGCAAGTACACGAACTCCTGTCATCCCTAATCCTAACAACACAAATTGCACAGACAAACCTGCGCCAGCGCCTGTTCCAAAAAACCAACCAAGATAAGGTGATAACCAACCATCCACAGACATAGCAAGTTCAAATAGATAATCTCCGAGTAATCCTGCCGACAGACGAGTCAGTAGCGATACTAATCCTACAATAATTGTGAAGGTCGCAAAGAAACGCCCTTGTGCGGATGGTTCGACCTTCGACATCACAATTGCTTGCCTCGCACTCCCCAAGAATGGAAAATTTGCAGATGTATAGCCTTGTGCTAATGACCATGACACAACATCTTGTCCCATGCCAACAAAGACCTTGCCAATCCCTGCGCTGACCATACCCCAGCCATAGGTCAGCATATGACGCTTAGAACCGTCCCATGTGCTGACGAGTAGTGCGGCAATCACACCACCAATGCCAGATGCGGCTGAAACAGCAGCTAGGACTGCCTCATTATTGTCTGTACGCGCTAGAATCATCGGCGCGTTCATAGCTGCATCGTGGAATAGCGTCCACAAACAAGCGACAAATATAAAGGCTCGTAAAGGGGGGCGTTCCCACAAATAACGGAATCCGAACAGTAGTTGCCCTTTAAGTGCAAGCGATTGTTCAGTTTCGGTACTCTCTTTAATAGGCTGTGGGATATGCGATATGATTACTGTAACAATGGCTACAATAAACGTCACAATGTCGATAATCATGACAAACAATAAGCCACCCATTGCATAGAGTGTAGCAGCAAAAGCGGGGCTAAGAATATTACCCCCATACCATGTGAGGGTTGTCATACCACCCACGCGCGTATATTGCTCCTTAGAGACCATCAAAGTGATGATATAATATAAAGATCCAGACTACAGCAAACGTCGAACCGCCAAACCGATGCTCAGTAAGGTTAAGATGCTACCCAATACTATCAATGCCCATACAGTTCCTGTTACATTACGGTCTAAGACAGCTTGCTCAGGATTGTTAGGATTGACATAGATTAAAACAGACATATTAACAGAGTAGGGTTGTACGACCTGTTGGGCGTCTTCTTGATTACCGAAATAGACATTCCCAAAGAAGTTGAGTTGATCACCTTGATAAGTCTCACCATCATACTCATATGTGTAGACGATATTACCAGCAAAACGCTCACCACTTGTCTCCCATATCGTCTCAGTTTCTGAGGAAGTAATTGTTGCAGGAACTTGTTGCCAGTTTGTACTGGACAGGTAACTAATCGCTTGCCTTCCAAATTGGCTGAGAATCAAAAGACCAACGACACCATATATTAAGATTGCAATAGGCGAAAAACAGCCATTATTTTGTTTTTGGCTCACAACATATCCTTATTTTTCAAGTTTACCATCTAAATGTGTATCTATCTTAAGCATATATCCAATTCCGCGAACATTTGCAATGTCCTGAGGCATCTCAGGAACAAGTTCTATTTTTACGACGGTTAATCAATGCTACTGTATAAAGCATACGAGATAACCTCTGGTATTCCTGATGCTCCCTAACAGAATCTGCTAGTTGATTTCGACTGATAACTTGATTCGGACGTGATGCCAGTACTAAGAAAAATCTGAATAGTTGAGTCGATAATTCTATCTGAGGTCACTCTATCCAGATATGCTTTTCTAGCATATAAATACAAAAACTCAACTTAGTCATTCGTAAAAATATGCTCCCAATTGAGTGATATGAGATTCTTCAAGGTGCTTGTCTATAATCTTCCTGAAAATCAGGTAATCGCTGTTCTAGTTGACGTAACGGAGCGATTGTAAAGGCGATAAGTGTTGTAATCAAAAACAGCCATCCAAACAATAAGAGAGTGAATGCGATACCTTGACCTACAGCTAATGTATCTACAGATACAGGTTTGAACACATTCTCTGCGATGAAACCAGCAAGAAGTGCCCCGATTGTTTGAGCGCCTGTACCGACAGCTAGCCGAAATGCAAAAATTCGTCCTAATAATGCTGGTGGCGCTTTAAGTTGATACAAAGCCCGATTCAGTCCAATTAGAAAGGGAACTGTGCCAAAAGCAAGTACTAAGCCTGGAACGATTAAAAATAAAGTTGGTTGCATTCCAGCGAACATTCCTCCCAGACTCATCAGTATACCTGCCAACAAAATCGCTCGTACTCGCTTTTTAAATTTCCAAATTCCAAGTAGTATCGCACCTATCAATGAACCAACGCCAACGAGAGCGTTGACGATACCTAGCACACTGTCAGATGCTAGGCTGAGAATGAGTGGTGGATAAAGCGCATAGTATGCACCCAAAGTAAATACCATCAATGTGATATATCCAGTCAAATATAAGAATGGACGATGTACCCATAAATAACGAAAACCTGCTGTGAATTCTTCAATGAACTTTGGTTCTTCGACCAATGAGGTATCACGCTGTGGAGATGGAATATCGACGAGAAAGATAGTCAAAATACCGATTAAGAATGTAGCAAAATCAATGAAGAAGATACGTCCTAAGCCTACTGAAACGAGCAATGCACCAGCTAGCAAGGGCGCTACAATTTCGGATACTGTTCCCGGAAGTTGACTGAGACCTGCTGCTCGATCCAACTTTTCTTTCTGAACGAGAAGTGGCACGATGGCTTGTTGGGCAGGAATTTGAAAGGAAAGCGCAATACCACTAACAAAAAGGGCTAGATAGACATGCCCAATTTGAAGCTGGTCGGTACTGTAAAGAAGTGCTAGCACAAGGGTCATGAGTGATGATGTTGAATCTGTCAGTAACAAAATCCACCGACGATCCCAACGATCCACAAGCGGTCCAGCAAAGAATGACCCCAAAGCTACAGGCAGTAATATAGCGACCAACACAATACTATATGCCAGAGTTGAACCACTTTCCCTGAAGACCCACACAGATAAGCCAAAGCTGGTTAACCCTGACCCTAGCAGTGACACCAACTGCCCAAATATGATTAAGTAAAATGCTGATGCGCCGCTTACAGAACGGCTCAACGGAAGTGACATAAGATTGCGCCTATGAATTCTATGTGATAATATCTGCATCTAAATGATACCAAGTATCAATTACAGTATCTAAAACTCAACCTTTAAGAGAGGAATTGCTTCACAATGAGACACATGATGCGACTAGGTATTTTATTATTCTTACTAATTTTTACATCCGTTCTATTTGCACAAGAATCGCCACCTGAACCTACAATGGAGACCCAATATCCCGTCACGATCGAGAACTGTGGGCGTTCCATTACATTTGAGATGGCTCCTCAGCGGGTGGTTACGCACTATCCACCCGCCACTGAGTTGATGCTGGCACTCGGTTTGGAAGATCGCATTTTGGGTGCGGGCAGCAAAAATATGCAGACAGTTTGGGAACCGCTACGCGAAGCATACGCAGAGCTACCTGAGATGGGTGATCCTAATGACTTTGGCATACTGCGTGAGGTGTTGATCGACGCAGAGCCAGATCTCGTCATCGATAATCAACCGGGGTTCTTCTACGATGCCTCACAAGGGTTTGCTACCATTGAAGAAATTGAAGCAATCGATGCACAGGTCTACACGCTTACAGGTCGGTGTGGCGACGGTGATATAAACGCTGTTGTAGAAACAAGTTTTACCGATCTTCGCAACCTTGCACTGGTATTCGATGTGCAGGAACGTGCTGAAGCCCTCATCGCTGATTTTGAAGCTGAGTTGGCAGAAGTGGATGCGGCGCTAGATGGTGTAGAACCCCTCTCATTCATGATTTATGATGCTGGCGAAGGGGCTTTGGGGGTCTGGGGACCAGGGCAGGTGAGCAATGTGGTTGAGCGGGCAGGCGGAGTCAACGTTTTCGGTGATCTATCTGTTTCGTATGACAATGTTAGTCTCGAAGAGGTGCTGATACGCAACCCCGATGTGGTGATTGTGCCATCCTATGATGACCCAGCCTTCGATGAAGAACGTCTTGCTTATATTCGAGAGGCGCTGGCACTAACTAGTGCTGTGACCAATGACCGTGTCTACATGTTCCCTTATGATCTAATCAACTTGGGTCTCTCGAATACAGAGGGTGTCAAGACACTCGCTGGTTTGTTTCATCCAGATAGATACAACCCGAATGAAAGTCAACCAGCTACTGATGCAACCGCACCACGTACTGAATATCCAGTGACAGTCGAAAACTGCGGACAAGAAATTACCATATCATCTCGTCCAGAGCGTGTCATTGCTTCGTGGACAGGCTATGTGGGGAACTTGTTAGCACTCGGTCTTGATGAATCCCTAATCGGTTACTATTACTATTTCGACTCAGACGTTACTGTGAATCCGCCTGAGATGCAGGAACGTTTCGATGCCATCACGCTTCTGGGTACAGAAGGCATCGCACCGAGTCGGGAAATTGTGATCCCACTAGAACCAGACTTCTTCTACTCGGGTGGCGATTTTGATTTTGCCGAAGGACAAGTCAGTCTAGAAAACTTTGAAGAGATGGGAACAACTGTTTTCACAACCTCGTATGCTTGCTCTGATCCCGCTGACCAGACGATTGAGGCTTATCTTGAGGAGATGCTAACACTTGGTGTTATCTTTGATCGTCAAGCAGAAGCACAAGCGCTTGTTGCAGAAATTCGAGATGGACTGGAGGCTATCTCTGAACAAGTCGGTGATGTCGAGCCTGTCAATGTAATTTGGTTAGATGCTTTTTCATCTGATCCCATTTATCCACTCGGTAACGGTTACTATACCGACGTGATTGAGCGTGCAGGTGGTGTTAATCTGTTTGAAGGTGCAACCTACGATACGCCACCATCACGGGAAGAACTAGCCATCTCAGGTCCTGATGTGATATTGATGGTCACCTTCGGTGATGTGGAAGCATTTCTGCCCGATTACGAAGCAGTCTTTCAAAGTTCACCCGCTATTGCAAACGACCAACTGCTTGCGGGTCCCTACTTCGGTCCACTGCGAACCGTCGAATTGGTAGAATTTGCGGCGCGGACATTTCATCCGTCAGCATTCGACCAATAATCATAGCCCCTATGTAAACAACGCAGACAGTGAGCAATCTTAGTTCACTGTCTGCTGTTATGTATTCAGTTTAGAAATGGATAACATGAGCAATTCAGCAAACAAGATAATGCCATCAGCGTCTCTCATTCGTGCAGAAACAGGTGCGCTGGTTGATATGGATGCCAGTCCACACTTGATCAAAGGGCGTTGGTACGGGGTCTTTTTAGTTTCTTTGTTCATTACTGTCTTATTGAGTATCATCTTTTCAGTTAGTATTGGCGCAGTACCCATTCCAATCCATGAAGTCTGGGCAGTCATTGTCTCCAATATCACAGGAAGAACATCCGCGCCAGAGATTGCACTGACCACGAATCAGATTATCTGGGACTTCCGAATGCCACGCACGTTACTCAGCTTGATTGTTGGGGCATCATTGGCAATCGCTGGGGTCGTGATGCAGGCGGTCGTTCGTAATCCTTTAGCAGACCCTTATATCCTTGGTACAGTCTCTGGTGCATCTGTCGGCGCAGTCGCAGTGATTGCCTTGGGATTTATGGCAGCAACGCCTTCAGCAGTCACAATCAGCGCCTTCGTCGGTGCGATGGGATCGCTCTTGCTCGTATTTGTACTCGGTCAGCGTCGCAGCACTTTTTCACCGGGGCGATTGATACTCGCTGGTGTTGCTATCAGCTATCTCCTAAGTGCTATCACCAGTTACATTCAGCTTCAGGCGAACCCGAATGAGTTACGTGCTGTCTTATACTGGTTGTTGGGTAGTGTAGCAGGGGCGGAGTGGAGTGATTTAGCAGTGGCAGGAACGGTAGTTATCGTTCTGACGGGACTACTAGTACTGCAAGCCCGACCCTTAAACGCTTTACTGATGGGCGAAGAGTCAGCGTATGCGCTGGGGGTAGATGTTAACCGCTTTCGCTTGCTCATGCTGGGTGCGGCATCTCTGCTGACAGCGAGTGTCGTGGCGGTATCTGGTGGCGTTGGATTTGTGGGACTGATGATCCCACATGTGGTGCGGATGTTGGTCGGACCAGATCATCGCCGTGTAATGCTAGTTTCTGTATTGGTCGGTGGCATATTTCTGATTTGGGTCGATATTCTCGCCCGTATTGTGATCCGTCCAGCGGAAATGCCATTAGGAATCATTACAGGAGTCATTGGCGCGCCATTCTTCATTTATATCATGCACCGTAATGAGCGATCAGGTGGAGGATTGTAGTGCGTATTCAAGTTTCGGATGTTTCTGTTGCTATTGAAGATACTCGTATTGTGAGTGATGTTACACTGCGGGTTGAAGATGGCGAGATGGTTGGATTATTGGGACCGAACGGCTGTGGGAAGTCCACCTTACTGCGCGCTATCTATCGTGCGTTGAAACCTGCTGGCGGCACAGTTTTAATCGACGAGCGCAATATATGGCGTGACCTATCAGCACGTGAGTCAGCGCAACGTACGGCAGTTGTTGCCCAAGAACGATCCGCTGACTTTGACTTCAGTGTCCTTGAAGTTGTTGCCACCGGAAGAACGCCTCACAAAAAGATGTTTGAGCGCGATAATGCAACGGATCGACAGATTATTGCAGATGCACTGGCTCGCGTAGGGATGCATGATAAAGCTGGGCGTATATTTGCTAGTTTATCAGGGGGTGAGAAACAGCGTGTTTTGGTGGCACGAGCACTGGTGCAACAGACAAGAGTTTTGATCTTAGATGAGCCGACTAATCATCTGGATGTACGGTATCAGATTGAAATCCTTGACCTCGTGCGCTCACTTGGTTTGACAACCATTACCGCACTACATGATCTTAATCATGCCGCTGCCTATTGTGACCAACTGTACTTGATGGAGTCAGGAAGTATTGTGACCAGCGGCTCTCCTGAAGAGGTATTAACGCCACAGCAAATTGAAGCAACTTATGGCGTGTGTGCTGAGGTCGAAGTCCGACAATCAACAGGTCACTTGCATATTGTCTTTACAGGTGTGGCAAAGTCGTCACATATTTGAGATGTAGGAAAACTGGGGGCAACGGAATGGAAAGTTTGTTTAGGCAGAAAATGCCTCCGAGACACTCAGATGACTCATATTTAGGAGTAGTTACGCTAGAAATCCCCTCGGATCAATGTTGTTTTCTTCAAAAGACTGAGGGTAGACCATTTTTCACTATCAATGCTAAAGTATTTGTACAACTTCATATTCTTGTAGAATTGCTCATAAAAGTAATCTAATTTCAGGGAAAGTTCGGTGAAAATCCGACACTGGCGCGCAACGGTCAAAGTCCGATTACCTGACTACAAGGCATGACACAATAACGTCTTCGCGTCCAAAGGGTGAGCAGTCAATCGGCATGTTTGCTTACCGCTTTTCTAACTCATCCAGTGGATTGAGTGAATGAAAAGGGTAGACATGACAGACATCAAGCAACGTTCTCGTGTACTCCGCACAGATGGTAAACTCATCAACATCGTGCATCATCGCGGTCACCTACTGGTATGTTCTAAAGGCTGTTGCTGCGGCTTAACGGAACGCGGTTTTGCCCCTGTGCCAGAGGATTTGTATCATCGTGAGTGGGAAACCCGCAAACTCCGTAATCGCGTTCACCTTACACAATCAGGTTGTTTGGGACCTTGCACAATGGCAAATGCGGTATTGCTCATGTTCGATGGACACCCCATCTGGTTTCAGTCCATCAACACCGAAGCACTGATTCGCGCCATCTTTGATTACATTGATGCGATGCTGGAAGCGGACAAGTATCTGCCACCGCCTCCCAATCTTACAGACTATGTATTTGATTATTATACCTGGTCACATCGCGATAGTATCTCCAGTGAAACCCCACAGAAATTGTTGCCCCCGTCAGAGGATGTGAAACAAGAAGGGATCCTTATTTTGACGCACAAAGATACCGACTTGTTGACGCTTTCGACAGCAACAGCCAATCTCCCAGAAGATTTTCCACCCGTAGACTATGCCAATTTGCTCAATATCAAAAATGACGCGCACATGATTGATATGCTCAACGAGAAAGCTGGCACGGCGGCTGTAATTCTCGTGCGTTTATTAGGACGAGTGAGCAGTGTGCCAGGTTTTGGACACTTACTTGACCATGTGCGCCAACATGACCAGCAATTGATTGTCATCAGTGGAACAGGAAGTATCGAACCTGATTTCATGGCGATGTCCACTGTCCCAGTTGACACTATCCATACCGTTATGCGCTACTTTGAAGCGGATGGCTACCAGAATATGACGCAGATGTTGCATTATCTGGCTGACCATCTGTTGCGATTTGGCTTCGGGTACGATGCACCTATTGAACAAGCTAAACACGGTATTTATCATCCGAGCTTGCCGAAGAACGCAACACTGGCAGATTGGCAACGTTATCGTCACCCACAACAAGCGACAGTTGCGGTGCTGTTCTATCGCTCGCATTGGCTCAGTGGGAACACCGCATTTGTCGATGCACTCTTGCATGAGCTTGAAGCGCATGGCTTGAATGCGATTGGGGTTTTTTCAGCATCATTGCGGCAACATAGCCCGCACGAGAACGTCAACGGGAAGCATGTCAATCGTTTGCCAGATGCTTTCAACTTGCTACTGGCTGACGATGGTACGCCGTTTGTCGATGCTGTGATTAACACGATTTCATTTGCGATGGGCGATGTCAATCCAGATGGAGCAACCTTGAGTACATGGTCAGCGAAAGGGTTGGAAGCCTTGGATATACCCATTCTGCAAGCCATTACCAGTGGTGGCACACGCTGGAGTTGGGAAGGTGCGGCGCGCGGTCTCAATCCGCTGGATACCGCGATGAATGTCGCCATGCCAGAATTTGATGGTCGCATCATCACCGTACCCATTTCGTTTAAGGAAAAATGGCAATCTACATCTGATTGTTGTGCAGATGGCACTTGCGCTGAATCGTCACAGCATGACGCGGAAGTTATCCATTATGCGCCTGTTGCTGACCGTGTGGCACAGGTCGTCAAGCAAGTATCGCGCTTGGTGGTGTTAAGACGCAAACCGAATCATCAAAAACGTATCGCTTTCATGCTGACCAACAGCACGGGTAAAGCACAGAGCATCGGTAACGCTGTCGGTTTGGATGCGCCTGCCTCTCTAATGCGGGTATTCAGTGCAATGCAAACGGCTGGTTACAAAATTGACAATCTCCCCCCTGATGGGGATGCTCTGATGCAACAGTTGATTGCCCATTGCTCTTATGATGAAATCTACCTGACAGAAGCGCAATTAGCGAATGCTGTCGGGCGCGTGCCAACCGATGATTATGACAATTGGTTTGCACAATTACCTGATAAACAGCGCGATGGAATGACACGCCAATGGGGGGATGCACCGGGTGAAGCCTACGTTCACGATGAGCATATCGGTTTAGCAGGTGTCGAATTTGGGAATATCTTTGTTGGGTTACAACCGCCACGCGGTTACGGGATGGATCCTGATACCATCTATCACATGCCTGACTTAGCACCACCACACAATTATTATGCGTACTATCGCTGGTTGCGCGATGAATGGGGGGCGGATGCGATTGTGCATATGGGAAAACATGGCACGCTAGAATGGTTACCGGGCAAAGGTATCGGCTTATCTGCTGAGTGTTACCCTGATACATTTCTCGATGATATGCCTCTCATCTATCCATTCATTCTCAATGATCCCGGCGAAGGCGCACAGGCAAAACGTCGCGCCCATGCTGTCATCATTGACCACCTAACGCCACCGATGACAACAGCCGACGGTTACGGTGAGTTGGCACAACTGATGCAACTGGTCGACGAATATTATCAGGTCGAGCAATTTGACCCATCTAAATTGCCCTTGATTCAACGCCAAATCTGGGAACTGATGCAAGCGATTAATTTGCAGGATGACCTCGCGGCGATGCTCAAGCGTGATCATGGTGACCATGTGCATGAGTGGGATGACGAGATGACCGATGATGGCACACCTGTCACGCTAGCAGAGATGGATGGTAGTGAGATTGCTCATCTCATTGAAGATATGGATGGCTATCTCTGTGAATTAGCAGGCGCACAAATCCGTGATGGCTTACATATTTTGGGTCAAGTACCACAGGGTGACCATCTGATTGATACATTGCATGCACTGACACGACTGCCAAATCTCAATGTGCCCTCTTTACGTGCAACCATTGCTGATACATTCAGCTTAGATTTAGATACTTTGCTGGCTGAACAGGGAACGCGTCTAACGCAGGCGTTGCCCAATTTAGCACACTTGGCTGACCGTCCTATAGTGACGAACGGTGATGCTGTTAGTGTCATTGATGAACTCGCCAAGCATCTGTTGATGCTGTTAGCTGACAAACAATTCAACCAACACGCCATAAATGATGCGATACAGGCGACTTTTACTGGTTTGCCTACACACAAAGCTCTGTACGATGTTTTAGCCTTCGTTTGTGAAACGCTCGTCCCATCATTGGATGGCACGCAACAAGAAATTGACAATCTCATTCATGCGCTGGATGGTGGTTTTATTCCCGCAGGACCGAGTGGCGCACCAACACGCGGCATGGCACATGTCTTACCAACAGGACGTAATTTCTACGCGGTTGACCCGCGCACCTTACCGAGCATCGCCGCATGGGAAGTCGGACAAGGCTTGGCGCGAGAAGTGCTAGAACGCTATATAACAGAGACAGGCGATTACCCCGAAAGTGTGGCTATTAGTGTGTGGGGTACATCAGCTATGCGGACACATGGTGATGATGTGGCTGAGATTTTCGCACTATTAGGCGTGCGTCCGCGCTGGCAACGCGAGAATCACCGTGTATTGGGTGTAGAACTCATCCCCCTAGCCGAACTCGGTAGACCGCGCATTGATGTCACCGTGCGTATCAGTGGCTTCTTCCGCGATGCTTTCCCACATTTGATACAGTTGATGGATAATGCGGTTAACCTCGTACTTGATGCGGATGAACCTATTGAGCAGAACTTTGTCCGCAAGCATTATCTGGCTGACCGACAAGAGGCTGAAACCGACGACATAACGGCACGGTATCGTATTTTTGGCAGTAAACCCGGTACGTATGGCGCAGGTATTTTACCGCTCATTGATAATCAGAATTGGCAATCCGACGACGATTTTGCTGAAACCTATGTCAATTGGGGTGGATACGCCTACACAAACGAAGCAATCAATGGCGTGGATGCGTGTGAGCAATTCATCCAGCGTTTGACAACAGTGGAAGTGGCATTGCATAACCAAGATAACCGCGAACACGACATCTTTGATAGCGATGATTATCTGCAATTTCACGGTGGCATGATTGCGACGATTCGCGCACTCTCGGGTAAGCAACCCAAGCATTACTTTGGTGACACGCAAAATCCAGCAACCCCCAAAGTCCGTGACCTGAAAGAAGAGGCATTGCGCGTCTACCGCACGCGCGTTGTCAATCCAAAATGGCTGGACAGCATCACTCAGCATGGCTATAAAGGCGCATTAGAGATGGCGGCAACGGTCGATTATCTCTTTGGCTATGATGCAACTGCGCGTGTGGTCAGTGACTTTATGTATGAGCAAGTCGCACAAGATTATGCCCTGAACGATGCGATGCAAGATTTCTTCCAGCAAAGTAATCCTTGGGCATTACGCGCTATTTCCGAACGCTTACTCGAAGCGGCACAACGGGGCATGTGGTCAGCGCCAAATCCTGAAACCATAGAAGCCCTACGTGAAACCTTACTCAAAACAGATACTATGCTGGAAGGTGGGCAGGATGCTTAAACATTATCCATTTTCAGCATTGGTTGGGCAAGATGACCTGAAAACAGTGCTGATTCTGAATGCGATTTATCCAGCAATTGGTGGGGTGTTGATTCGTGGAGAGAAAGGCACTGCCAAAAGTACGGCGGCACGCGCACTGGCACATCTATTGCCGAAGATTCGTGCCGTTGCCGGTGACCCATACAATCGCCCATCTGATGCTGATGCCCGCTATCCTGATGTAGTCTTATCAGACAGTGAAGTTATCGAGAAGCCAATTCCCTTTGTGGAGTTGCCGATTGGCGCAACCGAAGACCGCGTGCTGGGGTCACTTGACTTTAAGGCGGCGCTACAAACGGGTGAGCGCGTTTTCCATCCTGGATTGTTGGCAACCGCAAATCGTGGCATTCTCTACATTGATGAGGTCAATCTATTGCCTGCACATCTTGTCGATGTCCTATTGGATGCGGCGGCGATGGGTGTAAATACGATTCAACGGGAAGGCATCACCTTGAGTCATCCTGCTCAATTCATGCTCATTGGGACGATGAACCCCGAAGAAGGCGATTTGCGTCCGCAATTGCTTGACCGCTTCGGCTTGATGATTGATGTGGTTGCACCGCGTGACCCCATCTTGCGTGCCGATGTGGTGCAACGCCGTATCGCGTTTGAGGCAGATTCACAAGCATTTTTCGCACAATGGATGGATGCCGAACAAAACTTACGCCAGCGTATTACGTCAGCAATTCAGCGTCTGGATAATGTCGTGGTCACGGAGGAGATGTTGCACTTGATAACGCGTATCTGTGCATCACTTGATGTTGATGGCTTACGCGCAGACATCACCCTGTACAAGACAGCTCGCGCATTAGCGGCATGGGAGGCACGCGATACCGTCACTGAAGCCAATGTGCGACGGGTTGCCCCATGGGTGCTGGCGCATCGCCAAAGACGACAACCGTTTCAGTCACCAACACTTGACGATAAGCAACTGGACGACATCATCAATCAGGCAGACGATTTGCCATCAGATGAATCTCATACAGACACAAACGATACCGACGACCCTCCATCTGATGAGCAAGAGAGCGACAATGAGACGCAGACTTTCACTGCGAGTAAGCCTCAGCAGATAAAACAACTACGCTTACAGAAAAAGTCAAGCACAAGTGGTAATCTCGGGCGACGTAATCCAGTTGAAGGAACAAAACGAGGACACTATACACGCGCCCAGCAGGACAATCAGCCAACCGATATCGCCTTAGATGCAACGCTCCGCTCGGCGGCTATCAATGGACGCGATGAGAATCAGCAAGCCATTATCCGCGATGAGAATCTCCATCAGAAAATTCGCAGTAGCACGTCGGATACGATAATTCTATTTGTGGTGGATGCTTCGGGGTCTATGGCGGCACGTCAACGCATGGAAGCGGTCAAAGGGGCGGTTCTCGCGTTGCTCACTGATGCCTATCAACAGCGTGACCATGTGGGCGTTATTTCTTTTCGGGGTACGCACGCCGAGTTAATTCTATCACCTACCCGTAGCATTGAACGTGCTGAAAAACAACTTACACGCCTACCTACAGGCGGCAGAACACCATTGGCTCATGCCCTACAACTAACACACGAAACAATATCTCGCATCCAACGTGAGCAATCTGAACAGTCAATTTTGGTTGTTATGCTCAGTGATGGCAAAGCCAATGTAGCTCTCTCAGGAACAGAGGGCGATGCGTGGACGCAAACACAGGCAATGGCAGAACAGCTCGCAAAAACATCTTTACCCATTCTGTTTTTGGATACTGAGATGGGATATGTTCGGGTTGGGCGTGGGGTAGAACTAGCCCAATTGTTGCACGCAGAATACATGGCACTGGATGACTTGAGCACTGACACGCTCATTCATACAATTCGTACCCGATTGTATTGACAGCTATCAGTGAGCGTGCTATTCTCATCTGCAACTAATAATATAAACCTAAGACATAGGTGTGCTAGAACTCGGAGGTTCGGTACACAATAGGGGAAGATCGGTGAAAGTCCGACGCTGTCGCGCAACGGTAACTGGCATCTAAAGCCAGAAGCCCGAATGCCTGCCAATGTCTTAGCTCGTGATACGCAACGCTATGTTGCAACCTTCGCGCAAAAAGGGAGACGAGTGTGGTTATGACTATTTCCAATTCATACCTGCTACCTAGTGGGTTAATTCATACTAACTGTCTCCTTTGTATTTCTACTATTCAAAGAGGAGACATATCATGAACTTCCGTAAATTTTTTGCCATTTCACTCTCAGTATTTCTAATTGCTGTGCCAATCATCGCGCAAGATGATGATGCTTCAGCATTCCCCGTCACCATTGAAAACTGTGGTGTCGAGATTACCTATGATGCACCACCGCAACAGGCAATCACCATGAATCAGGGTGCAACTGAAATTATGTTAGCACTCGGTCTTGAAGATAGCATGGTCGGTACAGCTTATCTTGATGACTTTATTTTGCCCGAACTTGAAGAAGTCTATGACAGCGTTCCCGTTTTGTCGGATACATATCCATCACAAGAAATCATCTTTGGTGCAGACCCTGATTTTATCTATGGATCATATAACAGTGCTTTCGGTGATGAAGCCGCTGGACCACGCGAGCAACTTCTTGATTTGAACATCGGGTCTTATGTATCACCAATGGCATGTGCAGACCGTTCACTGCGTCCAGAGGTCGTCAGTATGGAGGATGTTTACGGTGAAATCCTCAATATTGGTATTATTTTCGGGGTGCAAGACCGTGCAGAGGTGCTAATCGAAGAATTACAATCAGAGTTAGATGAAATCACAGAAATTCTTGCTGAGGTAGAAGAACCAGTAAGTGTGTTTTGGTACGATAGTGGTACAGATGATGTTTACACAGGGGCTTGCTGTGGTGCGCCCAATATCATCATGGAATTGCTCGGTGTCGAAAACATCTTTGGAGATGTTGAAGGCTCATGGGCGACTGTTAGTTGGGAAGAAGTTGTCGCTCGTGATGCCGATTTCATCGTACTCGTTAACGCTGACTGGGATACATCCGAAGAAAAAATTGATACCCTAACCAGTAATCCAGCTTATGCTGACATGACTGCTGTAGAAGATGAAAATTGGGTTGTGATTGATTTCAGCTACACCACACCTAATATCCGCAATGTTGAAGCTGTCCGCATTATTGCAGAAGCGCTCTATCCTGATTTGTTTGAGGATGTGGAAGCAGAAGCAACCGAAGAAGCTGATGACTAGTTCACAAGCAGGGCTGTCATCTGTTGGGGTGACTGCCCCTCGTAAAAAACAACTTAACAAGTGTATTGCTGATACGCGAAATACCTATTGTTTGCTAGTGATGACCCTAATTGCCCTGATTATTATCTCTGTCACGCTTGCTGTGATGATTGGACCTGTATCGATAAAGCCTTTAATTGTCTGGCAGATTGCGATTGCTCAAATTTTTGGCTTTGAGGGCAACTGGTCAAATGCAGAGGTTAATATTGTTTGGCTAATTCGGTTTCCGCGTGTGTTACTTGCAGGTGTAGTTGGGGCTGGGTTGGCGGTCATCGGTGTGGTGATGCAGGCGATTACCCGTAACCCTTTAGCTGACCCGTACTTAATGGGTGTGTCATCAGGGGCAGCACTGGGGGCAGTCTCTGTATTGTTACTGGGTGTTTTTTCCTCATTTGGGATTTATGCACTTTCGGTTGGGGCATTTCTTGGTGCGATTGTCTCTTTTGTGATTGTCTTCGCCTTAGCCGTGCAACACGGACGTTTACTACCAACACGTATGATTCTGGCAGGGGTCGCCGTATCCTTTATGTTTTCATCTGTGACCAGTTTTATCACCATCAGCGATGATAGTAGTGGGGCAGCACGTCGCATTCTGTTCTGGATGTTAGGTGGATTATCAGGCGCACGGTGGGAAGATTTAACACTACCTGCTTTGGCTTTGATGCTTGGCATTATTTATCTAACCGCGCAATCACGCGCTCTAAATGCCTTGCTCATCGGTGATGAAACAGCGACGACACTTGGCATTCATGTTCACAATATGCGCCGTAAACTATTAGTTCTGACTTCACTCTTAACAGGCGTTGTCATCGCGGTTAGTGGCACAATTGGCTTTGTTGGTTTGATGATGCCCCATATTGTGCGGTTGCTTGTTGGGTCAGACCATCGGCGTGTGTTGCTGATTAGCTCACTATCAGGTGCTATTTACTTGATATGGGTAGATGTAATTGCGCGAACCCTGTTTGCTCCAGAAGAAATCCCTGTTGGAATTATTACTTCGTTATTTGGTGCGCCATTCTTTTTATGGTTGATGCGTCATAATAAGGGGAGCTTATGAATCTCGATGTTCAACGTGTCAGTTGGGAAGTCGAAACCCAGCGTATCATCCATGATATTCGTCTGAGAGTGCAAGCTAATGAATTTGTCGGCTTACTCGGACCTAATGGTAGTGGTAAATCGACCTTGCTCCGCTGTATTTATCGTAGTCTCCAACCATCAACAGGTGAAATGTACTTAAATGGGCAAAATTTACTAACCCTACCAGCAAAAGAAGTTGCCCAAAAAATGGCTGTCGTTTTGCAAGAAAGCCCAATTCAATTTGATTTCACAGTGCGCGAAATGGTCGCAATGGGACGTACCCCTCATAAAAAATTGTTCGATGCTGATACGTCAGAAGATTGGCAATTAGTTGAAGATGCTTTGATGCAGGTCAATATGCTTGGTTTTGCTGAGCGTAGTTTTAGCACTTTGTCGGGTGGCGAAAAACAACGGGTATTGATTGCGCGTGCGCTGACACAACAGGCAAAATTCCTTGTTTTAGATGAGCCAACCAATCATCTTGATATTCGTTATCAACTGGAAATCTTGGATTTAGTTAGTAGTCTAGGCGTTGCTACGTTAGCAGCATTGCATGATTTGAACCTCGCCGCTATCTACTGTGACAAACTCTATATTCTCAAAGCAGGAGAGGTTGTTGCCGAAGGTACACCAAATGACATATTAACTGCTGAATTAATCGCCGATGTGTATGGGGTATCAGCAGAGGTTTCCCTACATCCCCTGACAGGCAGATTGAATATCACATATGTACCAGCGAGTTTACAAGAGAATGTAACGTCATGAGTCTGATTTTAGAGAAAACAGCGATTGTCTTGCTGGGACGAGGTGGATACAGCAAAGCACCTGATGAACAAATGCAACAATTGGTGACACTGCTTGAAAGTTCAGAGCGTTATGCGAGCGTCAAGTATGCTTTCATTGACGGAAAATCACCATCTTTGCCTGATGTGCTAACTGATTGTATTAGTGATACAGTGGAAGATGTGGTAATTGTTCCTATTTATATGCCATCAGATCGTCGCTTGGACTCATGGGTTTCAAGAGTAATGCAACGCTGGTTATATCATCACCCGAACGCGACTTTCAATATTCGTCTAACAGAAGCAATAGGGGATGCACCTGAACTGGCAGTAGTTGTTAATCAAGTGATTGACCGACAGTATGAACAAGCCTCTCAACCCTTATCACCTAATCATGTTAGTCCCAATAGTCCTGAATGGTCAGTTTTGCCTGTGCATCTGCATCATGTTTTGATGTGTCGATGTCCGCGCTGTAATACCGCAGGGGCAGGTGACTGTGCATCGCAGTTATCACAAACTTTGAGAGAAAATAAGATAGGTGATGAGCATGTACTTGTTGCTCAAACAGGATGTTTATATCCCTGTAATTTAGGTCCAGTGATGGTTGTATATCCTGAAGCAGTCTGGTACGCGGGATTAAGTCCCGAAGCAATTAAGCATATCGTACAAACACACTTCATTGAGGGGCAGATTGTTGCTGACTATGCGCGTTACCCTGCCAATGGATCCCAACAACGTCCATCTCAAACTGAACGGGGAGACTAATTTTGCCTCAAGCACTAGATTTTGCAAAAACATGGCAGGATTTTACCCTGCACAATATGTCCTCACGCCTGAGTGATATAGATGAAATTGATTTCTGGCACAATTACGCAGAGGGCTATGATACACAAAATGAACAACACCCTGAGTCTTATCAAGAGACACTTAATCTAATTCAATCTCATCTGCGCTGTGACGACACTGTATTAGACGTGGGCGCAGGTAGTGGACGTTTTACTCTACCAATTGCATCGTATGTTCAGTCTGTTACTGCACTTGACCTCTCACCACATATGCTGGAACTCTTGCAGAACAAAGCTAAGGCAAATGACATCAAAAATATCTACACTGTGCAATGTAATTGGGAAGATGCCGTTATTCAGCAACATGATGTGGTCTTAGCCGCATGGTCGCTGTATCGTCAGCGTGATATGCTCCGTAGTTTGCAAAAATTGATAAATAGTACACGGCGCACACTCATCATTGTGGATGGCGATTATGCTCCACGTCCTGACAATGACCCACCTCATGAATTTATAAAAAATGAAATATGGGGTGTAGACGACCCTGGCATCTGTAACTATCTTTACTTTGCTGGGATGTTGCGACAATGTCGGGTGCGTGCAGATATTCATGTTGTACGCGAGAAAATCCATTACTCTGCCCCTGATGTTGACACACTAGCACATCATTTTGTGCCACATAACGCCAATGAGCAAGATACTCGAACTTTTATCCAAAAATTTGAACCATATATCAAACAGGCATCAGATAGCTATCACTATACCTGCCAATTTGCAGTGGGTCTGGTTATCTGGAATCGCCCTCAATAGGAGGCATGGCAATGAATAAAACATTTATCCTTATCACTTTAATTTTATTAGCCCTACAAATCGACACGCTGGCACAACAGATTAATCTGATAGACTCGTGTGCCAGTGACTATGATGAGTCGGTTGATTATTTCCCTGAAAAAGTCGAAATCACTGATGCTGAGAATTTTAGCGTAGACTATTTTAATCACTACAAAGTAGTCACCGTCAGTGATGCGTTTGATGGGGCAGACCCGTTTACCTATGTTCTTGTACAATGTGGGACACCCGCACCAGATGCAGCAAATTTCCCTACTGATACACAGTTCATTGAAGTTCCGACTGAAGGCATGATTGCGCTTTCTACTACACAATTACCTCATTTAGTTGAGCTTGATTTGCTAGATAGTTTGCTGGGTTTGGACACTTTCTTGTACGTCAACACGCCACAAGTCAATGAAATGATTGCTGACGGGGATTTAATTGAAGTAGGCTCTGGAACGTCTGTAAATACAGAACTAATCCTCGATAGTCAGGCTGATATGGTAATGACTTTTGCATATAGTGCCGCGACTAATGCACATCCAGTTTTGACTCAGGCAGGCATTTTCACAGCGATAAATGCAGAATGGCGCGAAGCTACGCCTCTAGGACGTGCAGAATGGTTGAAGTATATGGCATTATTTTATAACGCTGAGGCTGAGGCTGAACAAATCTACAGTGACATTGTATCCGCTTATGATGATGCAAGAGAATTAGCCAACAGCATTCCTGAAGAAGAACGTCCCACTGTCCTCTGGAATAGTTTTTCAAACACAGCAGACGCATGGCGCATCCCTGGCAGAGATACTTATGCTGGTGCATTGATTCAAGATGCAGGAGGACGCATTGCATTGGGTGATACTGTTCCACCTGAAAGTGCTTTACTAGGTTTTGAAACAGTATACGATGGTGCTTTTGATGCTGACATTTGGATTACGAATGCCTATGGCATCACATCGTTGGATGCTTTTCTGGGGCGCGAAGAACGGTATGCTTATTTCTCAGCTATAGAAACAGAAAATATCTGGAATAACACGCTTGATATTAATCAAAATGGTGGAAATAATTACTTTGAACTTGGTGTTACCAATCCACATTTGATTTTGCAAGACCTCGTTGCTATCTTCCACCCTGAATTAATGCCTGACCATGAATTCACGTTTTATATGCCACTGATAGCAAGTGAAGAGGAATAATTAATGACTGATAAGCCGACAATGCGACCGTTTACGCGCCATGTGCTAGTTTGCACAGGTTCATCATGTGACCCTGAAGGACGTGGGCAGATGTTGTTCTCAAAGATGGGCGATTTACTGGGTGACCTACGCAAGTTACGCAATCCGTGTCGTGTCAAACGCTCGACGATTCCCTGTCTGGGGATTTGCACGGGGGGACCCATTATCGCAGTCTATCCCGAAGGTATCTGGTATCACCATGTCGATGAGGCGATGCTAGAGCGCATTGTCGAAGAACATCTCAAGCATGACCAACCTGTAAAAGATGCGACTTTCTATGGTACAGGCGACCCTATGTTGGCGAATTGCCAATCAGCAGAAGACCCTGCCACCTTGCTCGATGAAACCGATGAAGCTGTGACAATTGAAGCCGAAGAACGTCCCCAGCAAACCGACGAAGATGCTGAACGTCGTCGTCAGATTCGGCGCAATCGGACGAAGCGCGGTCTGGTGCTGGTCAATATAGGGAAGGGCAAAGGCAAATCAACGGCGGCGTTTGGTGTCATTTTGCGGATGCTCGGGCGTAAGAAGAAAGTTGCGCTTGTGCAATTCCTCAAACATGAAAGCGGTCAATGGGGTGAGGTTCGTGCGCTGGCACAACTCGGGCTAGATGCTGAAAAAACGGGCGATGGCTGGACATGGACAAGCAAAGATATGGATGAAACACAGTCTAGAGCCTTGCATGGTTGGGACATCGCCAAAGAGAAAATCACCAGTGGTGACTACGACCTCGTGGTGCTGGATGAGTTCACGTATTTGATGGATTTTGGCTGGTTGGATGCGATGGAAGTCATTAATTGGCTAGAAGAGAACAAGCCCGAAAATCTCCATCTCATCATTACGGGGCGGGGCGCACCACAAGCACTCGTTGATTACGCCGATACTGTCACTAGCATGGAAAAAATAAAACATGCTTATGATGCAGGTATTCCAGCGAGAGCAGGGATTGAATTCTGATGGACATAAATTTTCCGCACATCACAACCGAGCTAGATGATGACGCGCTGATTATTCGTGGCGGTATGCCTTTATATAGTTTGTCATCGGCAGTAGTCGGAGGTGGTATTGGAACGGTTCACGCGATTGTGAATCGGCATGTGCATAAAAACTACGATTGTAGTGACCCCATCGCAGATTTACGCAACTTCGCACGAGAGCGCAACATCACAGGTGATTTCGTCGGGATGCTCACGGCGGTCTGGATGTGTAAAACTCGGCACATCACTCAACGCAGCAATGGTCTAACGGTCAGTGTAATGATTACGGCGGGTGTAGGCAATGCGATTGCAGCAGGTATCACCCAACCGCAAACGGTGCAAGCAGGCACAATTAATATCATCGCGCTTGTGGATGGCAATCTATCGTCAGGGGCGATGGTCAACGCAGTGACGACCATCACCGAAGCAAAAACGGCTGTGCTTCACGTGCGAGATATTCGCACGTTTGATGATCTCAGCGCAACAGGTACATCAACCGATGCGGTCGTTATTGCTCAAACAGGTAGAGGCGATACCTTGCCCTATGGTGGTCCTGTGACCGAAGTTGGTTACTTGTTAGCGCGTGGCGTGCGCGAGTGTCTGGCGTTGGCTCTCGATGCGCCGTAAACATTTGCTGACCGCAATCGTATTCGATATGACCATTGGCGATCCGCCCAATCGCTGGCATCCTGTCGCGTGGATGGGAACAACGATTTATTGGTTGCGTCGTCATGCACCGCAACGCGGAAAGTTCATCTTTGGTGGCTTAATTGCGTGGGGTGGGGCAGTTGTCGTGTGGATTAGCACGGTATTCGTCATTTGCGTGATTGAACGCCTCCCACAACCGCTATCGGCATTACTGCAAGCATGGTTGCTGAAAACGACATTTTCATTACAAGGATTGAACAATGCCGCGTATGAAGTCGAAACCGCATTGCAAAACGCTGACATTGTAGAAGCACGTCGCTTGTTGAGTTGGCATCTCGTCAGCCGCGATACGAGTGCGTTGAATCCGTCGCAGGTTGCCGCCGCTACAATCGAATCGGTTGCTGAAAATACATCGGATGGGGTGATTGCACCCTTATTCTGGTATGGCATCGGGGGCTTACCTGCTGCGATGACTTATCGCTATTTGCAAACCTGCGATTCGATACTTGGTTATCGAGATACGGAACGCGAGTGGCTCGGTAAAATCCCTGCCCGAACGGATGATGTACTGAATCTCATCCCTGCACGCATAACAGGCATGTTGCTTGTGTTAGTGCGTCCGCGTGCGTGGCATATCTGGCGACACGATGCCCACCTCACAGCAAGTCCTAACGCTGGGCATCCGATGAGTGCGATGGCGGGCGCGTTAGATATAGAACTAGAAAAAGTTGACCATTATCACCTGAATGCGAACGCCCCTGCGCCACAAACAGATGATATTCAGCGCAGTCGTCACTTGATGCTGGTCGTTGTCGGGATGTTCGTGGGATTATTATTACTTGTCATGAGGCACGACGATGATTGAACCCAAAGAGAGTGTCAAAAATACACCACCTGCCTATCATGGCGCATTTGATTACGATGAGTTAGCACGACTTGGTTACTCGCCCGATGAAGTCACCGATTTTAGTGTCAATAGCAATCCCTATGGTGCGCCCAAAAGTGTGCGCGAAGCGATTGCATCCGTGCCGCTTGACCGATATCCAGACCGTGAATGTATTGCACTGCGCGAAAAACTTGCCGAACATCATCACACTAATATCGAAAATATCGTTGTGGGCAATGGCACAGCCGAACTGTTGATGCTGATTGCTCAAGCATTCATCCGTGAGGGTGATAAGGTATTGGTTGTTGAACCTGCTTTTAGTGAGTATCAGCGCGTTTCAGAATTGATGGGGGCAGATATTGAAGTTTTCTTAACGGATATTGCGGTAGGTGCTTCACTTGATTGGTCAGAAATAGAAAAACTTGAAATAGCTGTAGAAGTAATTCAACCACGTATCGTTTTCTTCTCTAACCCAAATAATCCAAGTGGTCAGGGATATTTCAATCGCTTTTTGCTTAAGATTATTCAGAAAAATCCACAAACACTTTTTGTCAGTGATGAAGCATACATAAACTTTATTTTAAGCCACAGTATGATGTCTGAGTTATACCCATTCATTTCCAGCCCCAATCGTGATGAACGTTTGCGTGTTGTTGGTATTCAAACTGTCAAAAATGTGCTTTCATTGCGTTCCTTAACTAAAGACTATGCCATCGCAGGATTACGATTGGGCTATGTTATTGGTTATCCCGACATCGTTGAGCCTATTCGCAGAGTAAGACCCGCATGGAATGTTAATGGTCTTGCACAAGCATCAGGTATCGCAGTATTAGATGAATTTATTTGGATGCGGAAAACGATTGCTCAACTTCATCAGGACAAGGATGATCTCGTTGGGAGCTTGCAAGATTTGGGACTCAGCTCTCTTGACTCACTTGTGCATTACTTCCTTGTCAATGTTGGGGATGCAACGGCATTTCGCTCAAAATTGTTGCAACACAAAATTATGGTGCGTGATTGTACCTCGTTTGGGTTGCCGCAGTACATCCGCATTGCGACACGCACCCCAGAAGATAACGCCAAACTTCTGCAAGCAATTGAGGTAATCCAATCATGATTTTATTGTGGCTCGTCCGACACGGACAAACCGACTGGAATAAAGAAAAACGCTATCAAGGACACAGCGATATTCTTCTGAACGAAGTCGGGCAAGCACAAGCTGAAAAAGTCGCGCACCGTCTCCGAGATGAACGGGTACACGCTATTATCAGTAGTGATTTACAGCGTGCAACCCAAACGGCAGATGCGATTGTCGCACATCACCTACGCTTGACGGTACAAACGAATGCCAATTTGCGTGAAGCAAACTTCGGCATGTTCGAGGGCTTGCGCTACAAAGACATCATCGACAATCACAAACAGATGGCAGAAATGTGGTTTGATGACCCCGAAGCACCACCCCAAGGTGGCGAAAAATTGAGTGAAGTTTTTGCGCGGGTGCAAACTGTCCGTCAACAAATTGAAGCCGACTATCCGCGCAAACGATTGGTGCTTGTTGGGCATGATGGCGCGTTACGCTTGCTTTTGTGTGATTTGCTGGGTTTACCCGCGACCCAATATTGGCGATTTAACTTTGATTCCTGTTCACTTTCCCAAGTAAATATTTATCCTGGCGGTGCAATTCTGGTGCGTCTCAATGATATTTCGCATCTAGGGGGTGACGCATGACTGCCAAAACCCTCATGATACAAGGCACGATGTCATCCGCAGGGAAAAGTACGCTGGTTACGGCACTCTGTCGGATTTTTGCACGACGGGGGGTACGCGTTGCACCGTTCAAAGCCCAAAACATGAGCAACAATGCAGCCGTTTGTCACGATGGGGGTGAAATCGGACGGGCGCAGTACACCCAAGCATTAGCGGCAGGTATCGCTCCAACAGTGACGATGAATCCCGTATTGCTCAAACCCGAAGCGGATATGCGCTCACAGGTGATTGTCAATGGGCGTATGTGGGAAACCTTGCCAGCACGCTCCTACTACGAACGCAAACAAGCCTTGTGGCAATATGTGACAACCGCACTCGATAGCCTATCGAATGAATATGACATCATCATCATTGAAGGTGCTGGCAGTCCTGTTGAACTCAACCTCAAACGGGGTGATATTGTGAATATGGCTGTGGCGCGTTATGCCCAATCGCCTGTATTACTGGCAGGTGACATCGACAGAGGCGGTATTTTTGCTCAACTACTCGGCACATTGGATTTACTCGAAGCCGATGAACGTCGGTTGGTCAAAGGGCTGATTGTGAATAAGTTTCGGGGCGACCCAAGCCTGTTTGAAGACGGCATCACGATACTCGAAGAACGGGGTAATGTGCCTGTGTTGGGTGTTGTGCCTTATGTGAAAAATCACGGCATTCCCGAAGAAGATGCTGTCGCAATTGAAGCACAAAATCGTACCAATGAATCATCGGAGCAAGTAGATATTGCGGTCATTGCCTTGCCACGCATTGCAAACTTTGATGATTTCGACCCCTTATCCGCCGAGGCGGGTGTCTCTGTGCATTATGTCGACCAATCAACCAAATTGGGCAAGCCCGATGCAATTATCATCCCCGGCACAAAAAGCACCATTGCTGACCTCACTTGGCTCTACGAAACAGGCTTCGCGGAAGCAATTACACAACTATCACAATCAGGCACAGCGATTATCGGTATCTGCGGCGGGTATCAGATGCTCGGTGAAAGCATTGCCGACCCACAGCAAATCGAATCAGCACAAACACAAATCAGGGGCTTGGGCTTGCTACCAACAGTAACCCAATTTCTCACAGAAAAATCGACGCATCAAATAGAGGCAAGATTGGTGAGTGATATTGCTTGGATGAATAACATTACTGATCAAAAAATCACAGGCTATGAAATTCACATGGGGCAAACCATCAGTCCGTCTCATTGGCTAGACATCAATCGAGGTCATCGCGAATCTATTGCGGATGGGGCAATGCGTCCTGATGGACGTGTTTGGGGCTGCTACGTGCATGGTTTGTTTGCAAATGATAATTTCAGACGCGCTTGGTTATCGTCGCTGGGTTGGCAAGATACAGGGCAAGAGACTATTTCGCTCAACTATGCCTTTGATAATCTTGCGGATGTCGTTGAGGCACATTTAGATATGAAACAATTAGAAAGCATTATTGGTTTATGAAAATCACAATACCACAACTAAACAAACATGCCATGCAACAAGCCCGTGAGCAACAAGATATGCTCCTCAAACCAAAAGGCGCACTGGGTCAACTGGAAACCTTATCGATTCAATTAGCAGGGATGACAGGGCGCTGTGATTGGTTGCCACAACATCGCGCTGTGCTAGTTTTCGCAGGCGACCATGGTGTGATGGCGCACAATCTAAGTAGCGTTCCACAAGCGATTACCGCGTACATGGTAAATCAATTCATGGCTGGGCAAGCCGCTATCAATGTGCTTGCGCGTCAAGCTAATGCTCGAGTAACTGTGATTGATGCTGGCGTGAACGCTGATCTCTCACTTACTAACACCGAGTCACTGCGGTTTGTGAGTGGCAAAGTTGCATATGGTACGAATGACTTCACCGTAGGGCAAGCGATAAGCGCAGAAAAAGCACAAAAGGCGTTGCAACTCGGTGCAGATGTTGTCAAAGCAGAGATACAAAGTGGCTTAGATATTCTTGTATTAGGAGAGATGGGCATTGGCAATACTACATCTGCCAGCGCGATTATCGCGGCGATCACAGGCAATAGTGTAGAAACTGTAACAGGTCGTGGTACAGGCGTTGATAATGCAACCTATCAGCGCAAAATTAAGCTCATCACCGAGGCACTAGAGCTACACACACCTGTAAATGTTGATACGCTGGCGAAGATAGGTGGCTATGAAATCGGTGCGATGGCGGGGGCGATGCTCTACGCCGCCAGTCAACGTATCCCGATTGTGTTAGATGGTCTTATTTGTACGGCTGCTGCCTTAATTGCTAATCAAATTAATCCAAGTGCGCGTGATTACATGCTGGCAGGGCATTGTGGCGCAGAACCAGGACATCGTATCGCGCTGAATTATTTGACCTTAGAGCCTATCTTGCATTTGAATTTACGACTCGGTGAAGGCACAGGCGCGGTATTGGCACTACCCATCATTGAAGTGGCAATGCGGACACTTAACGAGATGGGAACATTAGATGTGGGATGACATACGCGCCGCATTTTCGTTTTTGACCATTTTGCCACTCGGCTTTGCCGAAGGTCGCAAACCTGGTTGGTCAGTGGCGTGGTATCCGCTAGTTGGCGTTTTGATTGGCTTACTACTCGTCGCAATTCATACCCTCTCACCTTTTGATACTTCATTAATTGCCTTCATGATGCTACTTGCATGGGTCATCATCACAGGGGGCTTGCACCTTGATGGCTTCGCCGATAGTTGCGATAGTTTATTAGCAACTGTCTCCGTAGAACGTCGCTTAGACATCATGAAAGACCCTCGCACAGGTTCATGGGCGGTGATTGGTCTCGTCCTGTTGTTGCTGGGTAAGTGGATATTTCTACAAAGTGCCTCGGTAGCGTATATTTTGCTTGCCCCTGTATTAGGGCGTTGGGTGATGAGTATCGCTGTATTAACGATTCCCTATGCACGCAAGCAGGGATTAGGCAGTTATTTTCGTGACGGCGCAGGGTGGCGAGAAATTATGATTGCGACAGGCATCACACTGATAGCTATCTGGTGGTTGAATGCTTGGTGGGTTGCCTTTGGTGTTCTGATTATCGCTATCTTGCTCATTCGATGGACGATGACACGACTAGGCGGTGGCATCACAGGCGATATCTATGGGGCATTGTGTGAAATCTGCGAAGTTATGTGTCTGTTAGGAGGTATTTTGTGGGTAAGCAGTTGATATTTCTATTAGGTGGTGCGCGGAGCGGCAAGAGCAACTATGCTGAAAATTGGTCAAAAGAACATGGTGAACGTGTCTTATTTGTGGCGACAGCGCAAGCCTTTGATGATGAGATGACCGAACGTATTGCCAATCATCGGGCAAGTCGCCCTTCAACATGGGATACGCTTGAAGTGCCAACCCATGTGGGCGAAGCTATCGCCCAACAATCCAACCACTATGATACTGTTCTGGTGGATTGCCTCACACTGCTAGCATCCAATGTATTGCTCAAACTCCCCGAAGACTGTACCTCTACCGATGCCGAGACAGCTATTTTGCAAGAAGTTGATGTTTTGCTGAATGCCTATCAAAAATCTGATGCAACATGGCTCATCATCAGTAATGAGGTTGGGATGGGGCTTGTGCCACCATATCGTCTTGGACGTTTGTATCGGGATGCGTTGGGGCGTGCTAATCAACGCATTGCTCGCGTGTCAGACCAAGTTCTCTTGCTTGTCGCGGGCTTACCATGGCAACTGTGATGCGTCAAATATTCCGCATGCAAGCGCTCATTGCCAAATTCATGATGTAATTACACAATTTTCGGAGATTGGCTCTGAAATTCATTCAGATAGAGGGTTATTGGCGAAAATAAAAGCCTTATAGCGGTTTCTTAGCGATTTTCTATCCTACTAATCAAGATTAAGAATAAAACGCCTTAAATCGCTTTTGCGGACATATTGCGAATAGCTATCTGGTGCAACATGTAACTGTAGCTGTTGAGCGTGTATTGCTAGCAAGAGTTTCGATAGTTTTAAAGCTCGATTTTGCTTCACGGCTGATTGAACTGAAATGAAATCTGATTTGTCCCAGAAATCAGGATAGAGGTGTAACCATTTGGCATTGGTAATACCATCATATGGCACAAATTCAGTGTATAAGTACTCGTTGAAAGCCTCATGTATAAAATCAAACTCAGACGAATTCCAATATCCAATCAACCACTTAGAATACAAAGTCCCAAATTCAGCCTCGAATCCATATTGTTCTGTCTGAGATTGATTGTTTCGGTATTCATTGAGATACGCATAAAAGTACGTTGATGGGTCTTCAATGACTTCCATTGCTAATTCATACAGTTCAGCTTTCGTAGTAGGAGTACAATGTTTGCCTGGAGGTTGCCGTTTGATGACACTATCTACTAAGCCATAAATGACTGTCATGATGGTATCGAATGATTTTTCGGGTAAGTCAGGTAATTGATGTTCGCCATTTTCAATCCAATTGATGATTCTAGTTTGAGTGGGTAGTTGTTCTGAGATGTCAGCTAGCAATATTGTCTCTGCGCTAAATCGACTGCCACATGCCGAGCAACAATCTCTGAATATGTCTTCGATTTCATAAACCTCCCCACAGTTCAAACATGTGTCTATCATGGCTGTGCCATGTGCCTCACATATGCAGTATGGATCTAAATGCCACTTCTGACGAATGTAAGTGCTTTCATGAAGACATATTGGACAGATACGAGGATGGTCATTGACTAATGCACGAAATAGATTGAGTACCCCCTCTGATTGAGCTTTCACGGATCGCTCTGGCACGACGAGATGAGACCAGTAATTCTGTAAACTCTGTGACCTAAGTTTCTCTGTGGGAACACGGGCTAAATCAGAGAATAGCTCAATAATTCGTTTGTCTGTATCACGATTCAATTGTTGGTTCGATAAGTAAGTTAACTCGAAGGTATATTTGAAAAATCTCAACATAAAATCTAAATCGACATAGCGATTTACAAAAGTAATTCGTAAAAGCCAACTAATCACTGTTTCATCAACATATGGTTCAACTCGATGTGCAAATCTAGTTGTGATTTCTGCTGATTTTGTCGGTTGGTTTGTAGCTTCAACATCATTGATTGATACGGGATAAGTTCGAGTATCGAATTTTCGTTTAAAAGGATTCCGCTTTTTGTTCGAGGTCTCATCCAGATTTTGGGATTCTGATAAACGGACATCATAAGCCCATGCGAGAATGCTTAGGTCAACTGTTTCTTGTCCTAATTGTTTAGCACGACCCTCAGCAAAGACAAATAGGTTGAATATTTTTCCTATCACACCGTTAGTTGCAAGATGAATACGTTCTAGCAATTTTTCGTGTTTAGTTCTACTGGTGAGCTGAATACCAATTCTATTCGCAGCGTCAGCCACAAACTTATTGAATTCGGAAATTTGCTTTTCAAAGAGATGTTTTTTATTCCAATCGATGCTGAAAGGTTCAAAGTCTACTACCGATGAGATAAGTCTGAGTCGCAAGCTCGTGGACATTAACTTGTCCATTTTTTCAGGCAAACCCATAAGCACAAAGCATTTGCCACTTCTGTTTATGATCTCAAACAGTGTTTCCATCACATACTTTACGTCTCTCTCTCCTCCAATCATATGCAAATAATGAAAGTCATCAAATATAATGTATTCAACATCAACCAATTGGATTACATCAATTACTCGGTGTACTAGTCCATCTACTTCCGACTGTGCAGAACCACTGTCGTTTGATAATGGTTCACCATACCAAATGGGGATGATAGGCTCACCTAGTGCAATTAAAATGCTTCTCAATAGTTGGATTAGAGTAATTTCGGATGGCACAGGAACGAGGCAACGCGGAACATAATATCTATCTTGGTCAATATAAGGTGGTGCCTCTAATATACTGGCATATGCAAAGTGCGATTTTCCGCATCCTGCTACACCTCTAATTACGACACAAGCACCATACCCATGTGATTGTGCGTGTTCAATACTTTGAGCTAGAGCGACTGAAATCGTATGATGTATAGATAACTGAATTGTATTTGAATAATCAGACATGATAATTTTAGGTGATTTACAGAAAACTTTAACTAGGGATGATATTTTTCAGATATACCTGTCTTCAATCTAATCTATCTCGAATACTTGATTAAGGGGGATTGTAAATGGATTTTTTCTTCCCAATAAATATTCAGTATCGTGTGCTTCGCCAGCATAAGCCTTAAATTTTTTGTCATATGCTTCCGATAAAATATCCAAATTAACTATTAACTTTTTTCCATCCAAATCGGTTGCTTCACCTCTCCTCTCATAAGCAATACCCTCAGCAAACATAAATAAATTCATGATATGACCTACAACGCCATCAGTCACATACTTGACCCTTCTTAGTAGTTCTTGGTATTCAGTCGTATCAGAGAATGATGACAATTTTATACCAATGGTTAATTCTGCTTTGGCAATGAACTCAGCAAATTTCTTGAGTTGTTCTTTATACCTAGGAGATTGTTGATTGGTGTGGTGAGGATTTATCTCCAACTCAAGCGATTCCAACTCTATTAAAGTACGAAAAAGACTCCGAAGTTGTGGGTCTTCACTCAAAACTTTTCCTATTGTGTCTGGTATTCCTAAAATAACAAATGTTGTTTTGGAGCGCTTGATTACATCTGCGAGTACTTGAGCAATTTCTTGGCGACCTTTTTCAGTATTTACGTTCAACAAATAGTGAATATCATCCAATACCACGAAATCGCGCACGTACTGTTTAATGCGTTCTGCTAAAGTCGCGATCATATCTGGCTGATTGGCGGTAATATGATCAGGATTTTCACCTAGACACAGCAACATGTACTGAACTAATTGTAAAGGGGTTGACTTCGATGGAACGCGAACAAGCCATATCGGTATTATGGGCTTACTATTTTTCATATATGGCGGGTTGTTTACGACGAGTTGCTCTGCCATGCGAGTTTTGCCATATCGTGTTCCACCTTCAATTGGAACACAATGTGGTTCACCAAATTTTTTCGTTGCCCTCACACAAAACATAATATCTTTAACGGTTTCTTCGTATTTAGTGTGTGGAACTGTCCGAAATTTGAGAGTAGGTACATCCAGATTAGGCAACTTATTCAGGTGTGTATCTATCATTTAATCATCATCCTCATCCTCGAACCACTGGGTAGCGTTATCTCTACTGTTGGCGAAAATATCAGATAGCTCATCCTCTGATAGGGCATCTTTAGTTTCGTTGACGCTTAGAGGTGTGCTATCTGATGAATCAGATGCTACTTTTGGTTTATTAAGGTCACGAGATGCCTTACCGTCTGTTTCAAAACGCGCTTTTTGTACACTAGGTGCTTGTGAACTAAATTCTTCTCGCAACTCACGCTTGACTCGTGCTAAAGTCTTATCAGTAATTTTGTCATTTGATTTGTTTAGCATATTAAGAATGATACGATGCTTCCAAGCAGGGAGACCACGTGTGTATTCTGGGTGATGAGAATATAGTGGAATGTATGTGTTGTTGAGATAATTATGAACATAAACAGTATGAATATCCGTTGGTATGATTTTAACTTTTACCTTGTGAGGAGGCAGTACCTTTCCAAGGAGCGTTTTTCTAACAGGTGCTGCACCTGGATGTGCTCTGAAGTATTCTATAGATTTAACAAAACTCACTAGCTCATCTGACGATTTATTGTTGTATCTTATGTAGAGTTCGAGAATACCCTTATCACTCAGTTCCTTGTAAGCGGTTCTTCCTAGCAAAACGCTCAAATTATCAAGATTCGGTGGTAAAGGTGGTTCCCATCCTGTATTTATAAATTCATGATATTTATCATGAGGAGAAGCACCATTTAAGCCACTATGACCATCCATATGATAATAATCAAACCGATATTTATTGAATTTTCTGTCTAATTCACTCAAATACACGCAAGCAACTTTACGAGGGTCATGTTTCCCTAGATCCAGATAATTACTCAACGTAGTACCAATCTGTACATGCCAAAAACTTTTATTTACTGTCTTCAAAAAACTCTCAACAAATGCTTTTCCTTCACCATGTAATGTACCAACTGTAAAAATTGTTGTACCAAGTGCATACATACTATCTATCATATGTGTGTTCTTGAAACCTTTACCTCGATCATGAGCTGCGGAGTAAACTAGCCCATAGTTTTTTTCCAGTTGGTTTGTTGTCCCCCATCTTGTTATAGGGCTTTCATTATAACGGATTACATCGTACAACGTATCACTTACAGATTGCCAACTTTCTGGCTCAAAGCCTAGATAATAACCTAGCACCACACGGGTTTTTACATCAATGGCAACGATAAATGTGAGACGACCAATTGGTTCACCATCATCATTTACAACAATTAAATCTGTTTTGGTCCCATCTAGCTCTACTCTCTCACGAGGATAACTCAATTCTCTAAAAACCCCGTGTTGTTTACTATTTATAATCGAGCGTATTGGTCCCAAAAATCGTTCTAATTTCTTTTCATATCGTTGTCTTTTAATCATTCTATCAACGGTGCTTAAACTAGGTGCTATTAAAATCTCATCTGATTCATTAGCTGCGTTTGCTTCATCTACCAATAATTCAGTTTCACCCAGCACTTCTTTAGGACTTGCGTCAAGTGAAACAATATCAAGAGCCTCCAATACTTGTGCATCAGAATTGATACCAGGTTGTCCAGGCGCACCGCTATTTTTGTAATTTCTCAAGAGTGAACGAATATTGCCATTGGATTTGATAAATTTTGATACAAGACGCTCCAATGTTCTGGCACTTTTTACGTTCAGTAATGCAAATCTTTCTTCATCCCATTCATCATTATTTTCATCATCAACAGCGGCTTTTATTTCATCTAATCTGTCTTGATATGATTTCTTTTTACGCTGTATACTCAACAAAGGTAATATTGCTTCTAATCGTAACTTTGCTTCTTCCCAATAGTGAGCTTCGATATCGTCTGGTGCTTCAACGTCATATTTTGTTGCAAAAGTTTCACCTTCCCCCAAATCCGCCGCACCTTCACCTTTGATTTCAAATGCAATAAGTCCCTCGAAAAACGCTTGTGCTAGAAAATCATATTGTTTTGTATCTTTCAAACCTGATTTAATGTTTTGTAGTTCGACATATTCGATATTGTCGGCTGTAAAGCGATTTAGTACCTTCCATTCCTCAAATTCTTTTGAGTCTCGCGTCTGCTTCCACTTAAATTTTTTCTGACGAACAAATCTGTGTGAAGACATTTTTATCTCGCTCCAATACGTCTGAGTCTTTTGCTAACCAAATGGGAGTTTGACTCGTGAAGGGTTCTTCACTTTTGATATCACACCCTATGCGTCCATCCCACATTAATCTGAGAATACTGGCGAATGCTTTTTCAGGATGTTTTGGTAGTATTTGATAAGCCAGTTCACCAATTGTAAGACACCTATTTGCTAGAGCTTCTTCATATCCTTCTTGAACCATTTCACTAACTGCATATCTAGAATGATAATGCAAGTCAAACACATTACTAAGGAGATTTCGATCTAACACATCATAGTCAGTTATGAATGCGAAGCGCATATCCAAATCCGACACAATATGTTTACTAATAGGAGCATATTTTTCCATATCCAGCAGTGCCAGTGGCTTCACTTCAATAATGTGTGGTGTGTCATCACCTAATATGAGAGCTTCAATATCTGGTGTGTATTTTCGTTTTCGTTTTGTCTCTGGATGCTGATAGTGCGTAGAAAAAGGTTGAACATCATATGAGGAGACCACTGTCAGAAACTCAAAAATCATAATGCAGCAATATTCTAGATAACTCTCAAATGGAATGGGGAATCCCATCTTTCTACTAGGAAACCACCCATTTATATTGCCTATGTTGGGATCGTGTCTGGATTCACGAACTGGCATCTCAATATCTTCTCTCGCTTATTTTGAAATATGATAATGCAAGAGACTGTTGTTTGTAAAATAGAGTGGCATGTG
>JBCCSC010000051.1:0-42526 GCA_039200705.1 Chloroflexota bacterium | reverse complement strand
GTTGAATTACACACTTGGCTAACATTAGATGAATGGAAACAACAAGCATTTTTATGTCAAAAAGGAATGGATGAACCGAATACCACATCTATTTATATTGATTTACCTTATAAAATAGTCGAAAGAATAATGTCAAAGTCGTGGTATAAAGGCACATACACAACTTACTCTGAAGTAGATTTTACCCCTGATGGTATTCCAATGATGCGTTCAATTTACGATTTAAAATTTGCTGTTTTCCAGATTGAAGTCACAATTAAAGGTATTCTGGAAAAAAGTAAAGTGACACCATATTTGTACCAGTTATCAGATATTCACCACATCACAACAGAGGTATGTCACCATAAAGATACGATTGATTTTTTCCCAACGGATACTTACAAATTAGAAGTATACATGAAGCCAATCAGCAAAGATAAGTATGATAGTACTAAGGACTATCAAGTAATCCAGCGACTGATCTTCTTAGTTGGAAGCGGGGAGTATTTACTAAATAATCTGTCATTAGTTGACAACATTCACGATGTTCATCTCAATCACATGAACAATATAGCAGGTGTACTGGGAGATATTCTGCCGTCCAAAGATAATAAACAAAACAAAGAACACCTAAGTCTAAAAGTCAGAGCAAACACTAAATACCGAGATGAATTTATCTGGCTAGTTCCTCAACCCTATTTCAAATCATTCAAAGCCATTTACGGAATTTTCTCGCTTGGTACAGCCAATGTAGAAATAATTGGACGGATTACACCTCGAAACCCTGATAGCCCAAATCCTATTGCGCTTTCTCGTAATCCCAAATGGAAATTGGATGATATACAGCAGATTACATTGTTGAGAGAATTTGAAGTGAAAGTTGAATGACCATAGAATACAATTTCTATAAGAGGCGAAAAATACAGATAGCATCATTCACAAACGCTTTTTGAGGAAATAGCTTGTATGCTTCGGAGGACGGTTATCCAGCGTTCCCATCACCTCAAAGCCTTGAGCCTGATAAAACGCCAACGATTGAAAACTGGCTGTATCACATCGGATACCAATCAGGTGTCGTTGACGCAGTTCTGTTTCGAGTGTGGTCAATAGTTGCTTGCCATAGCCTTGCCCACTATAGGCATCATCAATCCATAGTAATTGCAAATCGAACCAATCCCAAAAGGCAATGCCGACTGCCCCCCCTTGTATCTGATTGTCATCACCACGCAAGAAAACTGCTAATTTCCGCACATATAGGGGCACGGCTGTTGCAATCTCATCCAGCAAACCATTTTCGATAACACTCGCTCGTTCATGATTAGGCGGTGCATCAATCATAACACGTGGGTCGATTGCTTGGACTTGTAATCCAGTCTTTTTCATCCCATAGAAGCTATGTCCGCGTGGATGGTCATCGACTTGTCCGAAACAGGTGTAGCCTAATTTTTCGTAGAATGGACGCGCTTGGAAACTGGTCGTGAAGAGATAGGCTTGGTGGATATTGTGTTGAACGGCATGAGCTTCGGCAGCCCTTATCACCAATGAACCATATCCTTTGCCACGCACACTGGCATCAGTCCAGACACTATCAAAATAGAGCCAGCCCCAGTCAATTTCACAGAGTGCACCTGCGACGACTTGACTATTTTCATGCATGACGACTGCAAAATCACCTGTAGTATGTTCATACAACTCAGGCACTTGCGCGAGATTGTAGGCAATCAGTCCACGTCGCACATGGTCTATATCAGCTTGTGAGGGGGATGTTGTGAGTTCTACACGCATTAGGAGTGATGTTCCATCTCGTGTAGGACTTGTCGTAGAAGATGGGTCAACATACCACTGAGTTCCCAACGCGCATCGACTTCAACTTTTGGCAGGATATGCACATAATAAAATAAGGCTTGATGCAAATATCCTAGCACCATTGCCAATGCAAAAGCATGTCGCAAATTAGGGAGTGGTTCGTAGCGTTGCCATTCCTTGAGATAAATCATCAACAGATGATTCCGCGCATTATCCACATGCGGTAATTCAGCGTTCACTTCTGCTAAGAAAGTACACATATCAAAAAATGGATGTGAAATTGAGGCATCAGACCAATCGAAAAACACACATTTATTGTCTGACTTGATGAATGCTTGCCCCGACCAAAAATCACCATGCGTTAAAGTTAATGGAATGTTGAATTCGGATAGTTCATGGCACATGCTACGTAGCGTTGGTGCGAGTTGTTGTAATTTTGTGCGTTCATCATCAGTCAAAACATCAGGCAAATTACGCATTAAGCGTGATATTTGCGAGCCTAAATAATCTACATTACGGTCTGGCACACCAAGTGCAACGAGTGATTGTGTGTTACTAATCAGGTCAACTTGCATCCGTGCAAATTCTTTAACGGCACGTTCCCATATCTTCACATCATCTATATGTGTCAAGGTGCTACCTTCGACTTCGCTCATGAGCATCCAGCCTTTATCGACGTGAACAGCTTTAACATCAGGCGCACGGTCAGGGTAGCGAATCGAGAGGACGCGTGTAACAACAGGCTCATAACTAAAAAATTCTGGCACAGCTTTAAAAATTAGTGCTCCCTGCTCTGTCTTTAGACGCATTGTTGCTGACCTTGCCCAAACACGCATCTGCTTGGGGATTTGAATATCTGTCATCGACATACGATCAGCGAGGTCAACCATCCAATCGGCTACTTGACGATACCATTGGGGACGCATCCAAGGCGAGCGTAAGGAATCATCGCTGTGTCGCCATTGAAACCAATCCATTAGTGTATGGCGCAGTAAAACACTGGATAAAGTGAGGTAATCAAGGTCTTCTTCTTCTGCCCACATCATATCATCGGGCAATGACCAATCGCTTGATGTGTTGTTATCGAGTGCATAGAAGCGAATCTCGCCTTGTTCGGGGTCGCGTGTGGTCGTAATGCACCGTAGCGTCGCCACTTCTAAATCCCATTGTTGATGACAAAAATCGTTAATATGTTGCACAACGGCATAATGATGTTCGTGTGGCTCAAATGATGGCACAGTCCACATCGAGGCATTGACCTTTTGCAATAAGACTTTGAACTCTGTCTTACTAGGTGATGGAATCAACAGATAATAGGTATGCGTCACATCAGGGTTGTGGTAGATGACAACATTTGTTGTTTGGGATGTTGTTTTCGGAGACGGCTTGACCATAGATTGTACGGCTCAATTTCAATACTGTATGTTATTCGATTAGCTTAACATCAAGACACATTCTGTGATACTCATAATTTTACCATGCACTGCGCGTTCAGCCATCAGCTTTCAGTTTTGTTAGCTACATAGCCATAATGTTTCTGCACACCATTATAGAGTGTGATTAATTGTTTTACTTGCTTACGATTGCTATCTGTAGCAATAACTTCTAAAGCACGCACCAAGATATTGTCCAGCGCACGATGTACATCAGCTTCCACAAACGGCTTGATGTTGATAATGCGTTCTGCTTCCGTCAACACTGAGTCAATCGTATCATTTACAATGAGGTCATGACGGCTGACCCGTAATGCGCCAAGTGATGGCACATTAAATTGGACAATCACAATATCGTTACGCACACTTTGCACCAATTTCCCTGCTGTTCCTTGTGGAATTTTGACGACGATTTCTGTATCGAGAATGTAGCCATCTAGGTCATGTTTAGCAATAACTGAAACTGACATTTATCTTCCTTTTTAGATTGTTATAGATGCCATACAGTATACCAGCTTAGTGAGCAGTGAAGCGTTGTCGTATCAGCTAATAAGCCTTTCAAGATAACAAATTGTGATATTTTGGTTGTACTTTTTTGGATGATTTTCGTGTTTAATGAGAAGTAGAACCTGACCATCAGGGATATGGACTTACACTCAATGAAATACGATGTACTACTCACAGATACAGGCAGTGACCAGCTATCGGTTGCACTCGCTGTCATGAATACGATTCAGCAGTTGATTCCTTTGCATGTGGTGGATGTCAACCAAGCACGCGATTGGTTGCAACATTTGCCTATCTTACTACGACGAGGCATCAGCGGAGGCGATGCACGCGAGCTACAACAACGCTATGAGCAACTCGGCGCAGCTATCGCCCTCATTCCAAGTGAATTATTCTTCCCCAAGAATGCTCAAGGCATCACCCGTTGGCGTAATGAATTATTTAGCGAACATCTGGTGGCATTACACGAACAAGTGTTATCCAATTGGGCAAAAGATAGTGACATCAGCGAAGCCTATCGTTTTAGCTTTTTGCCAACTTACGGCACAGATTTAACCTTACGCCTATGGCAAGACGATGAACAAATCCATGCTTGTGCGCGACGGAGTATCGGACATATCGGACCAATGCCAGGACCACCTGCACAAGTCGCAGATTGGCATCCCTCACAAGCCGATTGGCAAGAAGTTCAGAATGCCATGAAAGAGCATCAATTCTGGGAAGCCGATAGCTGGGACACTGTCCCCGAAGGCTATACGATTGTGGCACAAAACCATTGGGTGATGGAAGGCGTGCGTGACAATCGCTATAAAGTGCTGGTTGACCAAACCCCTAATGAAGGCTCAGCGCGTGAGGTCGGCTTGCTACTGCTGAATCTGTTGCCTGATGAGTTTCTGTCGCCTCATGTAGAGTAGTTTTAGCGTGATAGCGAGTTAGCTACATAGCTCGATAGGGTTAAATGCTTAGCACTATGAGTCATCCAATAAATTGGACGACTCTACAAAAAAGTTCGATAAATCGAGCAAATTCAATGTTTGACTTCAACCTATTGGCTGGCTATTAGTCATCATTCAATACCTAACGAACAACGACCAATCACTAAAAACTAAGCACCAAAAATCACTTATAACCCAATCTTCATACTTCCACGCTACACTATCATCATTGAAAATTTCAACGAGGAGACATGACTTATGCAAATTGGTCTGATGTTTGAGGGGCAGAACGGACTCAATTGGGATTACTGGAAGCAAATCCTAGAGATAGCTGAAAATGCAGGGTATCAGAGTGTGTTTCGCAGTGACCATTTCACTAATCCACAAGGCGATATTTTAGACGCACTTGAGCTATGGACGAGCCTCACCTACGCGGCAAGTCACACCAGCACAATTGAATTTGGTCCTCTCGTGACACCAATTACTTTTCGTCATCCTGCGTTTATCGCACAATATGCTGCCTCAGTGGATGTGCTCAGTGAAGGACGGCTAGTACTCGGCATGGGTACAGGCTGGCAAGACCGCGAACATGAATCGTTTGATATTTACTTCCCATCATTGACTGAACGCTATCAACGCTTGCAAGATGGTCTGGAGGTCGTCTCGCGTTTGCTCAGTGCAGATGAGCCAATCAGTTATGAAGGCAAGCACTATTCGCTCAAAGATGCCAATATCACTATGAAGCGTAAAGATACGCAAATCCTTATCGGTGGCAATGGACGCAACAAGACACTGCCATTAGCCGCTAAATATGCAGTGGAATGGAACGCGGTCTATCTCAATTTTGCAGACTTCACAGAACGTATGGATTTATTGGATGGGTATCTAGCTGATGAAGGTCGCCAACCGAGTGATGTCAAACGCTCATTGATGACGCGCGTCCTCTATGGCAAAGATGATGCTGAACTCGCTAAACGCCTCGAAAATGTCAGCAGTAGTAAGGAAGAACTCAAAGAACGAGGCATTGTCGTCGGCACAGGTCAGGAATGTGTGGATATATTGGGTAAATGGCAAGACGCAGGCTTACAACGCATTATGCTCCAGTGGCTTGAACTAGATGAATTGCATACACTCAATGACCTTGCCAATGATGTGCTACCACATTTTCATCAATAAATACAATTTACTCTAGGGAGCGTCTTGTGCGCTCCTGCTGAATACCTCTGCAAATTTTGAAGGGATATGAGCATGAAAGAGAAAGCTAAACGCAAGACAAATCCCAAAAAGCAACAAACACAACTTATTGTCATACTAGCAGTTGTTAGTGTAATACTGTGTTTTGGCATCTTTGCTTATTTAGACAATGTTCAACAGTATCATATGGAGCAAACACGGGAAAGCGTTATGAACCAGAATGCAACAGTTGAAATACAAATTATTGGTTCAGCAACTGCTGATGCTGAAAATCGGACTCCAACAGCCGAAGAATCACCCTAAGCAGACGGTTTCTGTGCAATCATCATCGTCATAAAATTGAATGTCCAAGGCATGATGTGAGAGAAGATGCCCCCTAGAAATTCGGCTGTGTCACTGGTTTCGTAATATCCTTTGCCTTGAAAAATACCTCCCAAGCCCCACAGCGTAAATGAATGCGATGTCGGAATGCTGGCAACCACGTCAAAATTTGCTTGGGTGAGTTCTGACACGAGTTGGTCTTTTGTGTAGGTGCTTTCGTAGAAGCTATCATCAATGAGTTGACGACCTTGCTGATTGCGTCGCCACTGTGCTAATTTCCAGACGATGTTGGGGTATGGAATCGTGATGACAGCAATGCCATCTGGTTTGAGAATGCGGTGCGCTTCGACGAGAGCATCATGCATCCCATGTTCAAAGTGTTCTAATACCCCGAATGATAAATACGCACCAACCGAGTTATCAGCAAATGGCAGATGATGTATATCTGCGCCAGCTAACGCAAGTTCAGGTGTGTGGTCACGGCTGGCATGAAGTGAATTCAATGCGTAATCAACACCAACAACCTTGTATCCCATCTCGCGCAAGGGAATCAGTGCTGAACTGAGTCCGCTACCTGCTTCTAAGATGACATCCTCTTGATTGAGATAAGGCAAATAATGGTTACGTCCGCGTATTGACCGACGGTAATAAGATGTCTGGAGTTCAACGTCAACTGATGCAGCATCCCAGATATCTTCCCATGCTTTGCGGGTGCTATTGTATAAGTTACGGTCATTCATAGCTTATGAGTCTCAATATTTTGAACCAGCAGAAGATTGTAGCATAGATTAAGATGATGTCGATTCTGCAAAGACAGGATGTTGCATCAACCTTTGGAGACGTTTTTCGTAAGTATGATGCTGAATGACATGCGCTCGTGCTGTTTCTGCAATTTGCATACGCTCGTCATCATGTGCTAGATAGTAAGTCACTTTATCGCGCAAATCTTGCAAACCTTCAAACATAACTAAATGCTCGCCCACATTGAACCACTCATGGATACCAGACCGTTCATCGACAATTTGGAATGCACCAACACTCGCTGCTTCAAAGAGGCGCATGTTACCGCCGTATCTCATGAAGTTACCATGCACATTCAAGCAAATTTTCGCTTGGGATAGTACCTCTAACATGCTCTCGCCTAATGCCGACCCACGTACATAAGGTTTTAAGCTAGCTGGCACATCATGGACACTCCAAATACCTAAGTCAAAGCCTGTTAGGGCTTCAAGGGCAACGACACGTTCACCATAGAGATTTTCGGGGATGAGTGTTCCGACAAAGCCCACATCAACTGTCTTGGCATCCATTGCCTGACGCAGATAATGAAACTCAGGGTCAATCGCTACGACAGGCAAGCATAGCATATCTTTTGCACCGAGTTCTCGCCATTGAATCCCATGATAGTAATCATTGGTGATGACTAAATCGTATAATTCAGCCGCCTGACGTTCTATGGCATGTGAAAATACAATCGGCGATGTGCCTGTCGAATAAATGAGTTTGCAGCCCGTTTCTGCTTTGATAGTGGCGAGTGTATCGGCATGAATGGAGCGATTATCACCAATCATCCAGATATGCGTTGGCTGGAATTGTCGCGCATGAGTTAATAAATGATGATTGCGCTGGCGTAATTCAAGATTGATGTTGTAAGGCAAGCGTTGCATCACCGCTTGCATGATGCGTTGTGGCGTGATGCGTGCTGTGTAGGTATCCGCTTTGATGCTAGTGATGTCTTGCTTGCTAAAAGATGGCAAATTGCGCCAGAAAATATCAAGTGTGTATCCTTGCTTCCGCATAGCTTTTTCCCAAAAGCGCAAAGACATACTCGACGGGAATAAGGGACTGACTGTGCCGTTTTGTTGAGCATTGTGTCGTTCGCGTTGCAATGTTTCAGGATGATGTAGGCTGGCAACAAATAAAATACGTGGGGTCATGAGGATAACACTTTTTTCTCGCCACGAAAGCGTTGTACAGTATCCATCGCCCAGCGAGTGGGAATAACAAGCGCATTCAAGAATAGAGAAGCAACTTTACCGTAGTATTTTTCACAGAAAATCAGCAAATCGTCAAAGTAAATTTGTGATGCAAGACGTTGTACTTGTTGGACACTAGCATGTTCGTGATGTAAGAGCAAAGCATCAGGCAGGTAGCGCACATCATAACCTGCATTGAGAATACGTCGGCAGAGGTCATCTTCGACAAAATAGAGACGCATTGCCTCATCGAAAATCCCAACATCCAATAACACTTGTCGCAGACACATCAGGTTACTGCCTGGTGCAACTTCAATAGATTTTATTGTTTCACGATTCCAATTTTGATAGAACATGGTGGCACGTCGCTTTTCACGCCATCCACTGAAAATGACACCGATAAAGGTATAGCCTAAGAGTAAATCAAGATAACGAGGGGTCATAGAGCATGTCGGTTGTGGACTACCATCAGGGAATTGCATCAGTGATGTCAACCCTCCCACATCACGATTTTTTTTCAGATAAGCTAGCATCGTTTGCATAGTATCGGCTTGGACAATCGTATCAGGGTTCAGTATCCACACAAAATCGCCCGCAGAGGCATTGACCCCAATGTTATTGCCTCCTGTAAACCACGTATTGTGCTCAGGTGCAATCAGTGTCACGTCAGGTGCATATTCGCGCACCATATCATGACTCCCATCTTGACTGCCATTATCGACCACAATAATTTCGAGGTCTAAGGTATCTCGATGTGCTAGGATGGACTCAAGGCAAGCACGCAGTTTGTCGCAAGTGTTGTAATTGACAATGATAATGCTTAAATCAGGCATAAGGGAACAGCTTACATATCTCGATGGTTGACGGAATTCAGTCAATATAGTGTGGCGTGAATTATAGGTGGATTGCGTTCGACTTGTCTAGTGGGTCGCTGAACCAATAGTTAGGGGATTAGAACAATTTTCTGTGAATATAACGAACTATGTTGCGGAATTGCTATTGCTCGTTATAATATCGATGGAAATTACAAAATCGTTTGCATCAATACAAAAGGGGTATAGTATGCTAAAGGAATTTCAAGAATTTATCATGCGGGGCAATGTCATCGAACTTGCCGTCGGTATCATCATCGGTGCGGCTTTTACAGCGATTGTTGACTCTATAGTGAACGACCTCATCATGCCACCGATTGGTTTGTTGATTGGTGGTGTTGATTTCTCCAACATTGTCATCACACTACAAGAGGCAACTGCTGATACAGAAGCTGTGACCATCAATATTGGTCTTTTTATCAATCAACTTATCTCATTTTTGATTATCGCTTTTGTGGTCTTTATGCTTGTTCGCTTTGTCAACAGCGCGATGAAACGCTTTGAAGAAGAAGAGGAAGAAGCACCAGCCGAACCGACCACCGAAGAAAAATTGTTGGATGCTATCAACGATTTGACCGACGCAATCAAGAACCAAAACTAAGCAATCAATAGAAAATAATGTCGTTCTGTGGAAACAACTATGTACAAGCGTAAATTAGATGTTGAATCAACGCTAAAACGTCTTCAAATAATTATGGAATCAGAACGAGATTACTCCAGCACAACAGACAAAGAACATGAAGCAATTGATAAGTTCTTGAATACCAATTATCATCACACGTCAAAAGAATTTATTCGGTTGCTTCGCACCACCTATCACACTATCAAGCATTATGATTTTCATCATTTATTACGTAGCGAAATTTCAGAATTCTGTGCGGCAGTAGCAGATCCTCCCCACACAAAACTATATGTAGAAATTGCCACCAATGCTAAACATGTGATTATCCCTGAAAATTTTGACAATTTCGATAGTGAATATGTTTTCAAGCTAACGACGGAAATGCTCAATGAGCCTGATAGACGACAGAGTGCAGTCGTTTTGCTCGGAAGACTTCCAGATAAATATGTTTTAGATATAATAGTGAAATTCCTAGATAGTTCTGACGATAAACTATCTGCAATTGAAGCATTGAGTAAAAGAGAGCGATTGTCAGCGATACCTATATTGGAGCAAATCTATTTCTCAAGTGATAATCAGCAGACACGAGAGAAAGCCATTATTGCTTTAGGTGAGATGAAGTCCAATCTAGCCATAGAATCATTACTAAAAATCGCCAAGGTTGAAACACTTGATGTACAGAGACGATGTATTTTCTTTGTAGGCTATATCGACACTCCAGAAGCCTATGAAGCACTTAGAGATGTGCTAAATGATGAGGAACTAGACTCGCGAAAAATTATGACACATATGATTATTATTGATGCAGTTCAGTCTGAAATTGATTTACAGTCCGAAATACCTAAATTATCCTCAGAAGACAGAGAAGCTATCAACAGACAATTGAACTTCTATCTTTCTAAGCAGAAGTGACTAAGAGATTGAACAAACTTACGATTCTTTACACCAATAATCTTCAAGGCGACCTCGCACGCTTGCCTCGTCTATATCGCTTTCTCCAGCAACTCAAGCAAGAGCATGATACATCGGCTTTAGTGTTAGATTTAGGCAATGCTTGTAGTGAGAGCATTTGGCATTGTGATGCAACTAAGGGGCAAAGTACAGTGACTGTACTGGATGGCATGGGCTATCATGCAGTCAATGTCGGTGGCTACATGACGAGTGCTGTGCGAGATGGTTTGCAGACAAATGTCAGTGCTGGCTTAGTCACAGAGCGACACATGTGGCGATACCATGTCCCACCTGTCCGTGATGATGACATCGTGATTGCTGGGCAAGCGACACCAGCGATGACATTGTGTATCATCTGCGCCTCTGCTGAAACGACCAAGCTAGAGAACCGCATGTTACATCTGCAAGTAATTGAGCAAAATCAAGTCGGCTTGTGTGTGATTGATATGCAGACGATGACAATTAGCCAAAACGACATTATCACCATGCCAAAGGGTATTAAGCCTGATGCGACTATCGCCGCATCAGTAGAACTCATTGAAGATGAAGCTCGTCTCGCACAAAAGCGCAATTAAGTTTTTAGCCTGTTAGCATTTCAGCCAGTCAGAATATAATCGATCCTTTTCCTGACCTTCTGAATTGCTGATTATCTGAATTGCTAAATTAATCCCAAACAGGCGGTTTTTCAGTATATGGGTCTTTGGGAGTGCGTTCGTCTGATAATGTGCCTTGTGTGCGTTCGATAATGAATTGAATTGCGTCGGCGAGTTGTTCATCAGTGATATTGTATTCATTACGTGCTACACGCAGTTTGTGTGCTTCTAGTAACACCTCAGCGTGAGTTGACCCCACAGGTGGCTCAAATTTATAGCAAGCGCATTCAATTAACTGCCCTAATGGATCGCGGAAATAAATCGAATCCATAAAGCCTCGGTCAATTGCGCCAGTATGTGAAATGCCTCGTGCATCAAGGCGTTTGCCAATTTGTGTATACATTGCCCGCGAGACAGTGAAAGCCAGATGATGTAAGTTGCCGATCCCCTCTGGATTACGAGTTGGGTCAGGTTGACGGTCTTCATTTGTAAATACTGTGATAAGGCGACCATCACCAGGGTCGAAATAGAGATGATTTTCGGCGGGCACATCGAGGTTCGGTTGCTCAAAGATAAAAGGCATTCCTAGCACCCCTTCCCAAAAATCAATGCTGGTTTGTCGGTCAGCACCAATGAGTGTGATGTGGTGGACACCTTGTGTTTGAATTTTCTTCATCGGGAATTTTCCTTGCTGTGGCATGAACATTTAGATAATTTCAACTTACCACACACATCGCAGAAGTGGATGAGAGGTCAATGTGATTATTCTGATTCGCGTAAAGTCAGGGGATTGAGGATGTTTACATGATGACAGGCTTATGATGCTGTCTCGGTATCATCCTCATGAGAAAGAAAACGCTCAATTTCGTTAATGAGGGTCGAGCGACTAACAGGTTTAGCAATATAGCCATCACACCCAGCCGCTAGATATTTTTCTTCGTCACCGTACATAGCATTGGCTGTCAAGGCAATAATCGGAATGTGCTTGAGATGGTCTTGTGCTTTGATGCGTTTCGTGACTTCCGTGCCATCAATATCAGGCAAGTTAATATCCATCAGAATCAGGTCTGGTTCTTCTTCTTCTGCCATGCGTAAACCAGTCATACCGTCCTCGGCTTCAAGGAAGGTATACTGACGGCGCAGGAACTTGCGAACCAAACGCATATTTTGTGGATTATCTTCGACACACAAAATTCGTGCTGTCATTGTGCTGACACTCCATATCATTCATCACATTTAGTATAGCATTGTCTATCAGTGATGAAGACGTAAGTTTTTATTTAATTTAAATTTAGATTAGCTGAGTGTTTCAGCCAAAATCTTCGTCACCTGCACCCACAGGTTCATTCGTTGTCGTCACACTGGTTAATTGTGGGTCGTCACCACGTAAATGCCCATAAATTGGTTTTTCATTGCGTAAGACATCAACGAAAGTTCGCATATCAGACATCGGCAAGAACATCGCACCTGTCTTATTGGCGAGGTCAACTTGTGGGTCTGGGAAGTCACTAAAATCAGCTAAGAAAAAAACATCCAACTGATGCTTGCTGTTATCTTGAACACCGACACCTGTACAACGGACTAAACCACGAATGTTAACCGTTGTACCTGCAAAATCACGTTCTTCATTTTGCCGAAAAATTACCATATATTCTTTGAGTTCAAATACTGCAAAGGGTTGTTCAGTTGCCATGATTGCTCCCTACTGTATTAATTGAGTGATTATGGAAGTCATTATAACCAATTTGATTAGAAGCATCATCTGTTTGTTGTATTTCATCAGCTATTCGTTTTCCAATATGCCCTTATGAATAAGCAAGTTGCGCTTGTTGCAAGATATTTTGTGCCGATTGGTCATTCCCCAAACGATTATATATCTGTGCGATATAATATGCGAGATAACTTTGCCAGAGAGCTTGTTTTTCAGTTCTAAGGTGTACTTCAACATCTTCTGCTAGTTGTTTAGCTTTAGTAATATTACCAGTTTCTGCCAGTATAACACCTTGCAATACTTTGATATACGCCATGCCATAGCGTGTTCTCGCTGATTTATACATTGGTTGATGCAGATAACGCATCATCAACCGCGAGAATTGTTGACTACGATGTGGGTCGCCATGACGTAGAACGTAATGATTAGCGATTGCAGCATATGGAGCAGAATTTTCAGGATAAATTTTGGCAGCCACTTCAAGATAACGCATCGCTTCATTCCAACGACCTTGCGCTTGAACAGTATTAGCCAAACCCATCAAAAGTTGTGCAATAGTCGCTGGTGCACCATTCTGTGCTTCGGTGATTGCCTCGCGCCAAACGATTTCTGCCTCTTGGTAGTGTCCTGCTTCGTGCAAGATTTGGGCATGTATCATGATGAAGTGCAACGGTTGCTTGAATACACTGCGAGCCATCTCGATGCGTTTAATAGCGGTCTCAAAATTCCCGTCATACATGGATTGATAAAAATAATGTTGCATAATTCTATTATAGAGTTGCCAAAATAGCCGAACACTACCAAAAATGACAGTCAATCCGATAGCCATCATCGCCCAAAAAGGAAGTGAAAATTGAGTCGTGATAAAGGTCGCTATTTGCAGGGAAACGGAGAAAATCGGTGTCACAATGCCAAAGAAAAATAAGGCTTGCAAACCAATATTACGCCATAAGTATGAGCGTGTTTCAGAAGAACTATCAAATAATGCTCGCCAATAGCGAAACGATGATGACAAAAACAACCATGTCGCTACAATTGCAATTGTTGATACGAGTGATTGACTCGTGAATGTAAGAACACCCAACAAAGCAAGGTAAGAAGCAATCGTCTTGATACCAATGTATCTCGGTTTTGGTTTAACCTCATTCTTATGAATAGGAGCATATTCCACCATATCTGCCATGAGGTCAGCCAGTCGTTTGCGTGCTAAGCCTGAACGTGATGCGCGGATCTTGTTCAAACGACTTGTAAAGATGGACACTACAATGAGGAGCAACACAACAAATATAATCGGGGAAAAGGCTTTGGCATAAATTGCAAATAACTCATACGCAGTGTAACTATCCCAAGGCTGAGTCCAATCGGCAGGTGCTGGTAACAATTGTAACAAAATCCCCAATGCAAAGAGCACCCCCATCCAAGCCCAAAAGGCATTGCGACGTTTTTTATCTAAGTTTGCATTGAAATCGCCACGCGCTTCTAATTCTTCTAAATCTAATGAATCGAACATTATTATCTCCACAAATAATAACAACAAAACCAGTATAACATGGTCTCATGATGCTTGAGCGTTGATGCGTTATACTCGCGTGTATCTTTTTTATGAGGAGGTCAAATTATGGCAACAATCCACCGATTTACTGTTGGCGACATCACCTGCATTGCACTTGAAGAAGGCACGAGTACCTTCGCGCCTGATAGTCTTAGGCAACGCTATCCGAATGCAACAGAAGACCAAATTCAGGATGCACTCGATAAAATTGGTTTTGATGAGGGGGAACTCCGACATGCGATGAACACCCTATATATCGAAGCCGATGGCAAGAAAATTCTGATTGATGCTGGTATGGGAACAATTCCTGAGCGTCCGAATGTCGGGCAAACTGTACCGAGCCTTGCATTGGCAGGGATTACACCTGAGGAGATTGATATTGTATTCATCACGCATTTTCATAGTGACCATTATCTCGGCTTATTGACCGATGGTGAGCCAACTTATCCGAATGCACAATACATGACTCTTGATACGGAATGGACTTATTGGCTAGAAAATGAAGATGAGGCAATGGCACAACGGATTGAAGGCATCAAAAAAGTAGTCGAGCCACTCAAAGACCAATTTAGCACGCTATCGGCTGGTGATGAGATTGCAACAGGTGTTTCCGTGATGGCGATTGCAGGACATACTATGGGACAGAGTGCTATCAAAATTGAATCAGGTGATGAGATGGTGATTCACTTGGTTGATTTACTGCACAACGAAACCCAATTTGCGTATTCTGACTGGCATTTTGTGTGGGATACCGATGCTGACCTTGCGGTACAATCACGCAAAGCACAACTAGGGAATGCAGTCAATCGCCATTTGCTAGTGATGTTCTATCATTTACCCTTCCCAGGGTTGGGATATGTTGAACGCACTGATAAGGCATTTAAGTGGTTGCCGATTGCAGATTAAGCTGAAAATGAGGATTCTAAAATGATAGCACATATTGTGTTTCTCAAATTGAAAGATAAAAGTATCGCGCAGGAAATCAAAACGAAGCTAGATGCCCTACCAGCACAAATTGCTGAAATTAAGCATTATGAAGTGGGCATTGATGAAGTCGAGAGCGCACGGTCATTTGATGTCTGTCTGTATTCACAATTTGAAAGTTACGAGACGCTCAAAATCTATAACGACCATCCTGCTCATGTTGAAGTTTTAGACTTCATCCGAGACCATGCTGAGACTGTTCATGCAGTAGATTACACACTCTAACAAATTTAATACATCGTAATAGTTGGCGCAGAGACCCATTTAGCATTAATATGAGATAAGATAAATATCTTAAAATTAGTTATTTGGAGACTGCGCCCTTATGGTCACTTATTCAGAACGCTTCTGGACGAAAAATTATGATGCTCACGTCCCGAAATCCCTTGAACCGTATCCGACACAAGTTGTGCATGAGTATCTCGAACAAGCTGCCAGAGACTTCCCGAATCGGATTGCTTTCACAACAACGGTAAAAATCCCTGTTGTTGGGCGACAAGATACCCACATGACTTATTCTGAACTCAATCAGCAAGCAGATGCAATGGCGGCTGCTTTGGTTGAACTTGGTCTCAAAAAAGGTGACCGTGTTGCAATTGTGATGCCAAACACGACCTCATTTGGGATTTCTTATTGGGCAGTGTTGAAAGCAGGGGGTGTGGTCGCTGCAACCAACCCAACTTATCCACCAAAACGCATGGCGTATCAGATTAACGATTGCGATGCCGAAATTGTCATCTGCCTGAGCATGTTCTACGACACGATTAAGAGTATCCAGAAAGAAACCAAAGCCAAGACCATTATTGTCAGCAATATCAAAGAGTATTTCCCTACACCTGCAAGAGTTTTATTCACAATTGCGCGTGAGAAAAAAGATGGGCATCGCGTAGAACTCAAACAAGGCGATGTATGGCTTCAAGATTTACTCGAAAAATACGATGGGCGCAGTGTTAATGTTGATGTATCACAAGATGACCTTGCTGTCTTTCAGTACACAGGTGGGACTACAGGTGTCAGCAAAGGCGCGATGGGCAGTCATCGTGCGCTGGTGGTCAATTGTCATCAAATCCGCAACTGGACTGGTTCAGCACAGGGCTTACTTGACGAGTATAAGCCTCTGAAATACCTCGGCGCAATTCCGATGTTTCATGTCTATGGTCTGTTAGTGATGTTGACGCAATGCGTGATTGACGCAGGACAAATTGTGCTGATTCCAAATCCGCGCGATATTGATGAAGTTGTAGATGTTATTGGTCACTACAAGCCAAATGTGATGTTGGGTGTACCTGCGCTTTATAACGCTATTAACAATCATACACGGATTCAATCAGGCGAGGTCTCATTGCGTAATTTTGCACTCAATAGCAGTGGGTCAGCTCCTTTACCGACTAAAACCAAAGAAGAATACGATGCCAAAGTGCCGAATGGTATCCTCGAAGGCTATGGCATGAGCGAGACCTTTACGGCAGTGACCAACAATCCTTTCAAAGGGGAGCAAAAAATCCGCAGTGTTGGCTTGCCCTTCCCTGATGTGGATATGAAAATTGTCGCCATTGACGACCCTGAGCAAGAATTACCGATTGGCGAAGTTGGTGAATTAGTTGTTAGTGCACCGAACTTGATGAAGGGCTATCATGGAATGCCGACAGAAACGAAGAATACCTTGCGTCCTGACGAAAACGGCAAACTCTGGCTCTACACAGGTGATATTGCCAAATTCGATGACGATGGTTACGTCTATATTGTTGACCGCAAGAAAGATATGGCTCTCATCGGTGGCTATAATGTTTATCCTGCAACAGTCGAAGTCGCTCTGAAAGCACATCCAGCCGTCTTTGAAGTGGGTGTCGCAGCGATTCCACATCCTGAAAAACACGGACAAGAAGCTCTCAAGGCATGGATTGTGGTTAAACCTGATATGTCTGTGACCGAAGCAGACCTCATCGCACATTGTGATGATTATCTGGCACAATACGAAATTCCACGTCGTTACAGTTTTGTTGCTGAGTTACCAAAATCGGCAGTTGGTAAAACACTCCGTCGAGAACTTATCCGCATGGAGATGGAAGAAGCTGATAAACGTGCTCGTGAGATGGCATAAGTAGCCAATCAGCAGAAATAGTTTTATGTAGAGGGTCTGGCATCGCTAAACCCTCTCTAGTTTAATGATGTTTAGTATTGCCCAAGTGTTCCTTGATTGCGTGCGATACGCTCACAGAATTTATAGATGAGCCAGCCCGCAATGAAGTAAGCCACTGATTGCACACCCAACCACATAATACTGCCATCTCTGACGAGCATCATGAAAGTTTCGCCATCAAGCATAATGCGACGCATCAACACAATGCCATAGGTACTCGGCAATGCGAGTGAAATAGCACTCAACCATGCAGGCATCATACTCACAGGCAAGAATGTACCGTTACCAATTAGCAAGAAATTCTGCATGAGGTTAGCAATCGGACCTATTTGCTTAAAAATGAGTGTCAAGCCACCAATCAGATAACCAAAACCGAGCAAGCCAACCAGTGTAATCAGCAAAATTGGGATAATAGCCCATGAAAAGGGCAAGGTAACTTGGAATAGCAGCATCGTTGCGATGACGACTATGACCATTTCAACCGTCCCAGAGACAAGTGATGCGAAGGAACGTCCCAGAATGACGAGTGGCGTTGGTGCAGGCGACATATACATCTGCTCTAATGTGCCGACTTGTGCTTCATTTTGTAGTGCCCAACTCATATTGCTGACTGTTTCCATCGCGTAGAATGTGATGATAAAGCCGATAACAGTCGATGCAACTTGCTCTTGGGTGATTGACCCCTGCCCAACAAAGAACATAATCCCAATGAAGACAAAGAAAATTCCAAGCAATTGCGTAAACATGCTGAATTTGTAATCCCAAAGGATAATCAGCCCTTTGCGTGTTTCGTTGAAGGTTGTGCGTACCATCGTCATGAGGCTTGCTCCGTATCAATATATTTCATGAAGACATCTTCGAGATTAGGTTCAATCGGTTTAACTGACACTAAAGCGTGTCCTGCTTGTCGTAAATTATCGAGCACATCGTAGAGGTCGCTTTGTTGGACTGCGCCTGTCAGGGTCGTTGTGGTGTCGTCGCTATGAATAGTGAGATTACGCGCTTCAAACGCATCAGCACTTCCATTGAGATAACCATCCACCTTGATTTCGTAGTATTCGGTGCGTGCAAGGTCAAGCAATTCGGAGGTTGGCAGATTAGTCATCAATTGCCCTTTGTTGATAATTGCTACTCGATGACAGAGTTCTTGTGCCATATCCAATTGATGGGTAGTCAAGATGATGGTTTTACGGCGTTCTTCTGCTAGACGCGCAATCCATTCTTTGACAGTGAGGGCAGCTTTCACATCTAAGCCGAGTGTAGGTTCATCAAGTAAGACAATCGGCGGGTCACTGATGAGAGCACAGGCAATCGCCACTTTTTGTTGCATCCCACGCGAGAAGGTACGGATTTTATCATTACGCCGTTCCCATAGGTCAAGTTCGTGTAGGAGCAATTCAGCACGTTGTTTGAGTGATTTACCATGTACCCCCTTGAGGCGACCAAAGTAGAGGATATTTTCCCATGCGCTTAATCGCCAATAGACATTGCGCGTGCCTTCTAGCACAGCCCCGATTTGTGTCATCGCTTTACGGCGGTCTTTATGGACATGATAGCCATTGAGATAGACATCGCCTGATGTTGGTTTGACCAATCCACACATCATCTTGATAGTGGTGGTTTTGCCAGCCCCATTCGCACCGAGAAAACCAAACACTTGCCCTGTATCAATTTGCAAATCTAAGTGATTAACCGCGTGGATTGCTTCGCCATTGCGTGATTTGTAGGTCTTGCTCAAATTTTGGATATTAATAGCAGGTTTGAGTGCAACTTGCATCGAAAATGCCTCCTGTAAAAACTGTTGTGCTTGTCAACTCGCTTTACGGAGGCGATATAAATCTTGTTTTATTTTCCCTAAAAGTGCTACAGAGAGTGGATGTTATGCGTATAGGTTAAATTAAAGATTTGACAGGGTGCTAGCGTTCTGTAGAGCACGCTCCAGCTTTATCAATGCCTTTTCATAGTCAACTTCATTCATACGGAAATCAATATACTGCAACATAGTTAATTGGAAGTGTCGTTGACACTCTTGCCACATCACAGGGATGATAGGCTTTTTTACTTCATTCATGTAATATTGCCACTCATGTTCAACATTTTGTGACTTCATAGAATCTGGTGTCATAATAAGCAACATGATCTCAGAACTAGTCAAACCTTCATGAATGGTGTTTGCCCAATTTGCACCACTTGGGATTTTTTCAACATCTAACCACACATCAAAATCGAGTTCGATTAGTGATTTTGTGATACGTCGCGCAAAATCTTCATTCGTCCTGCTATAGGAGACAAAGATACTGGGTTTCGTTGTTGGATTTTGAAGTTCTTGGAGACCGTCAAGTAGATTTTGCAGTTGTTCATTTCTGCGCTTGAGTTCAGCCATTGCAGCATTGACCTCGGACTGTCTTGTCTCAAGTTGACTTAATCGCTCAAAGTTCACTGCTGCAATAGATGCAAAAATCTCAAATCGATTCAAGTCCTCTTTCCCAAATATGCCAACTGTAATTGGCACATCAACATAGATGATGCCTATCATTTCACTAATAGTTTTTAATGGTATTGCCATCACAGAACGTAGCGTTAATCCTGCAATAATTTCAGACGCGCTTTTCGGTGTTTCAGATGCCGTTGTTGTCAGTACAGTTTCGCCAGACTCTACAACTTGAGTGATTAAGGACCGACTGAAAACTTGAACATTTTCTTGAACATGGTCTGAAAGATTACGAGAAGCGTGCACAGAGACCTGACTATCATCACTCAGTAAGAAAATAGCACCTCTATCTCCACCAGATAACTGCATTGTCCAGTCCATTGTGCTGTCAAGCAAGTTTTCAATGTCAATGATACGTGTCATATCGAGAGCAATTTTGAGGAAATTATTCTCATCTGAATTATTGGAATTATCAGAATTGTTTGATATTTGAGAAGACATATAGTTGAGCTTTAAGTATTTGTTGAGTACCGATATTCTAACAGCCCTGTTAAAAACTGACAAAAGCTAGAGAGAATAAACGATTATCTCTCCCTAGCCTCTAGTAAAAATGTTACCCACGCTCAATTTCTTGTTTGACTGTTTCCAGCAGGTTATCCGCACGGATTTGACCGAGTGTGTAGCAAGGTCCTCCGAGGCGGTCTGCGAGGCGTTGGGCTAATCCTTGGTCAAAGGCAACGTGTTCCATATTAATCGTCACAGTACGGATGTCGCGGTCTTGAATGAGATTAGCGACATAGTGCGCTTCTTCTTGTGGTGATAGATTCTCACTCATGCTGACATTACCTGCACCATCGGTTAGCAGAATCATGATTGGCATGATGTCAGGATTATTGGTGATTTCACGGCGAATGGTTTCGTAACTGAGCAATAAGCCTGCCGACAAAGGTGTTTTTCCACCAACAGGAATATCTTGCAGTGCTTCTTTCGCCAGCGTGACACTATTGGTCGGAGGCAAGACCAATGAGGCACGGTCTTTCTGGAAGACGACCAAGCCGACACGGTCACGGCGTTGATAGGCATCAGTCAAGAGTGAAAGAATTGCACTTTTAGTCGCTTGCATCCGCTCAGAGACAGCCATACTCCATGAGGCATCAACTGCAAATAGAATCAAGTTCCCTGCTTTTTTCACTCGAATTTTACGCTGGAGATCACTTTTCTTGAGGGCATACGCCATGCCATGTTCTTCTTTTTGTTTGGCACGCGCTCTTTGATAGGGTGCAGCCGCCCGTAAGGTTGCATCAAAGGCGATGTCATTAGTTTTGTTACCAGCAGGACGCGCTCGGACATAACGTCCGCGTTTGCGTTCGGTGATGGTGGTCGAGCGTCGCCCTGATTGACGACGCGACATTTTATCCAGTTGGGTGTTGAGTTTGCGCGTTTCAAATTCTTGGTCTGCGCCAACTTTTTGTCCCCCTTCCCACCAGCGTGCGTCACTACTGGGGAACGCATCTTGGCGAGAAGGTTGACTTTGTTGCGAGGTATCAGGAGCTTGCGTTTGCGATTGCTCGTCTGTTACTTCTTCATTTTTTTTTTAGCGTCGGGTGATGCGTCACTGCTTTGAGGCTCACCATCTTCGCCTGTTTCTTGTCCATCGCCTTCTTCTTCCATCGCAGCGCGTTGGTCAGCAATTTGGTCTTGGAGATTATCCAATTGGGCTGTGCCATCCGCGAAAGGACCACGTTTAAGACGATGTGGAATTGCCAATTGAATTGCTAATGCAATATCATGGTCATTGATATGTGTGCGACCTTCGTAAGCAGCATGGGCACGAGCCGTTTTCAGTACCACCAAATCCGCACGGTGACCATCAATTTGCATATCTGCCATCATCCCTGCAATCAGACGCAAATCACGCGAATTGTACTTCACATCTTCGACCATTTCACGCGCTTTAGCGATGCGTTCACTGAGGCTTGCTTCGACAGGATTCCATTCTGCTTTGAAAGCATCAGGGTCATCTTCGTAAGCGACATGACGTTGCAAAATTTCGATACGATCTTGAGCGCGTTTAATACCTTGTACGTCTACAGACAATGCAAAACGGTCTAATAATTGTGGGCGCAAATCCCCTTCTTCGGGATTCATCGTGCCGACCAAGATGAAGCGTGCAGGGTGACTAAAGCTGATGCCTTCACGTTCAACAATGTTAACACCCATCGCGGCACTATCGAGCAAGAGGTCAACAATATGATCATCAAGCAAATTGACTTCATCAACATACAAAATGCCACGATTAGCATTGGCGAGAATGCCAGGTTCAAAGTGACGTTCGCCTTTTTGAATCGCTGCTTCAATATCGAGTGTACCAACAACACGGTCTTCGGTTGCACTCACAGGGAGGTCAATAAATGAGGCACGACGTTGGTCAATTGGCATCTTACCGTTCGCGTTTTCGTAGCGTTCGCGTGTAATATCTGACCATGTATCAGGGCGATTGGGGTCATCGTTAAAGGGACTATCAGCAACCACATCAATTTCTGGGAGCAATGCTGCCAGCGCACGGGCTGCTGTTGATTTACCAGTACCACGTTCACCACGAATGAGTACACCGCCGATTCGCATATCAATTGCGTTGAGGACAAGTGCGAGGCGCATCAAGTCTTGTCCGACAATGGCGGTAAAAGGGTAAACAGAGGGTCGTTTCATCATAGAGTGTTTTTCCTCAGCTAGCTGGTGGATAGCAGAACGAATAGTATACGAAAATTAAGGCACGATAACAACGGCGATTATCCATTAAGAACCGCTAACACCTAAGCATCTCCTGAATGTGTCGGGATTTCTTTCAGTGTATGGTAGATGTGCAGTCCGCGCTCTTCACCGATGCGTACCATCATATCCGCCCCATTGGATGCACCGCCGACGCGTAAAACAGCATCACATTTTGTCAGTAAACGTTCAGCAATCGGATGAAAAATTTCGTTGAAGGCATCATCACCAACTTCTTTTGAGCCAGCTAGTTCAACTAAAGGTAAAGCGAACCATTCCCCTACGAGCGGAATATGACCTTTGCGAAAAATGGGTAGCGCGAACGATTCCATCAGTTCGACATTGGCGTGCATTTTTTGTGGGTCATCGCCTGTGCCACTGCGATAAGGTCCTGCAATTAGTATCATCATAGGGTCGGACATAGTATCTCCTCCAAGATTAGATAGTAAGTTTTTATCTAATCATACAAGTTAGCTATACCTCAATAGCCACGCTAAACCATAGGGTAAGCATCAGATTGAGCACTAGACTACTGCTTTTTATAATCTTAATCATTATTACATCTTTTTAAGGCTAGACTGTAATTATTGATAATTAATAAGGATAGTTGCAATGGCTCAATTTTCGATTGTAGAATACGATGATGTCACTGATGAGCGTGTGAAAGCAATTTATGACCAAATTCGAGCAGAACTCGGCTTTGGTATTGTACCGAATTTGTTTAAATCAATGGCGACACGTCCTGATTTTCTTGATGTCAACTGGACACAATTCCGCACAACCATTCTGCAAGGCGACTTACCACGAACACTTAAGGAAATGGTTGGCGTGGCGATTTCTCAACATAACAATAGCGAATACGCGCTCAAAGTCCATTTACATGGCTTATCCGCTTTAGGTATGAGCGAAGAAGTCTTACGAACACTCATATCTGATTTTGAGGCGTGTCCTCTGCCCAAACGAGAAAAGGCAGTCATCCGTTTTGGCTTACTCGCTGCGACAGCCCCACATGAACTTACTGATGAACATTATCGGGAATTGCGTGACCAAGGTCTTGATGATGACGAAATTTTTGAGGTGGTTGCGACAGCCAATTTATTCACAGGCGTTAATCAATACACTGATACGATTAAGTTAGAAATTGACGCTCTTTAATTATTATGACGACACATAAGCGATTAGATGATTTGAATAAAGACGAGTTGCTGGCTACAACTCGTCAGATTTTGGTTGAGGCAGATGCACTCTCTAGTCGTGTGGCGGCGGTCAACGAAATTAGTGTTGCTGTCAATAAATCTCTGGATTTAAAAGCTATTTTGCGTGTCATTGGTAAGCAAGCGAAGTGGTTGCTTGACTTCAACCATTGTAGTGTTTGCTTAGAAGAGGATGGCATTTGGCAAGTCAAGGTCTTATTCGGTGATGATGATGTAACCGATATTGACTTGATGCAGTGTGATAATGTGGGGGCTGTTCTCAAGCACAAGTACCCAAAAATTATCCATACGAGCACATCTTGCGAATTCTTGTCCGAATATCAATCACAACTCTTATTACCACTTCAAGCCGCTGGTCATCTGTTGGGAACAATTAATTTTGCAAGTGAAGAATCGAATCAATATAGTCAAGATGATATGCGTATCGCTTATATGCTATCGTTACAATTATCCTCAGCGATACGGAATGCTCAAATTGTTCAAGAACTCAACCGCACGCAAGCTGAACTCGAATTGCGTATCGAAGAATTAGATGCTTATAACCACACGATTGCACATGATTTGAAATCGCCCCTCAGTACAATTTTGCTTAGTTCACAGATTATCAACCTGGTCACAAGAGATGTTGTATTGCCTGAGAAAGCACAAACATCGTTGGCATCTATTGAACATAATACCGTTCACATGAGCGAAATGATTGACCGCTTGCTATGGTTAGCTAAATTACGACAAGATGAAATTGAGCTTGAACCTGTGAATATGCTAAACATCCTCGAACGAGTAGAAAGTCGCTTTTCAACACAATTGACGGAAAATCATATTACACTCAAGATTGCTGATGATTTACCCTGTGCCATCGCTCAACCACAATGGGTAGAAGAAGTATTCGCTAATTTTGTGAGCAACGCGATTAAGTACATCGGTATTGATAATTCATGTCCAACTATCGAGATTCGTGCTGCAAAAATAGCAGACATGATTCGTTATCAAGTGATTGATAATGGTACGGGCATTAAAGAAAAACATCAGAAGAATTTGTTTGAGATGTTCAGCCGTGTCGAAGGCACACAGGTTGAAGGCACAGGCATTGGCTTATCGATTGTGAATCGGATTGTTAAGCGCATGAACGGAACATGTGGTGTTGCTAGCACCTTTGGTGAAGGCAGTACCTTCTGGTTTGAATTACATGCCGTTAATACAGCTACTAACGTGGTACAATCTGAGCAATCAACTGATAGTTCAGAAAGTGCCTCATAATCATGATAAATAATATAGCCCTTGTCGTGGATGATGATAAAGAGCTTGCCAATGCTTTTAAAATTGTGCTGGAGTTGGATAATTTCGAGGTAACAACGCTCAATGATAGTCGCCAAGCCTTAGCGACGATTCGTGAGATGATGCCAACTGTCCTCACATTGGATATTGATATGCCTCATGTATCAGGGATTCAAATCTTAGAAGCCATTCAAGCTGATGTGACCTTAGATAACATCAAAATTATCATGATTTCGGCGAGTCGGCAGGTCAGTGAGTATCAATCTATCCTAGAACGCGCTGACTTAGTGGTGATGAAGCCTGTCACACTCAATCAAGTCAGAGATTTTGTGAAACGGATTACCGCTTAAGAAGAATTTATCCACTTTCTTTGTTGATGCTATCACACTCTTTGCTGTACAATATACACAATTAGACTAAAACTATATTTGTGCATCCTGCAAAGAGAGCTTATGGAAACTTACACTACAGACAATAAAACTGCCTACCTTGCCGAAAATATTGCTGAACTCCAACTAGAGGGTCTCTACAACAACATCCGCACGATAGATAGCCCAATGGACGGGCATGTGGTGATTGATGGCAAGCGTGTCATCAATTTTTGTGCCAATAATTATCTAGGTTTAGCGAATCATCCACGCTTAAAAGAAGCTGCTAAAAAAGCAATTGATGATTATGGCATCGGACCTGGGGCTGTGCGGACAATTGCTGGCACAATGTCGCTCCATGATGAACTCGAACGCCGTTTAGCAGAATTCAAAAAAGTTGAAGCCGTTGTCACCCTCCAGAGTGGATTTACTGCCAACCTTGCTACCATCCCCGCCATTGTCGGCAAAGGCGATGTGATTTTCAGTGACCGCCTCAACCATGCGAGTATCATTGATGGCTGTCGTCTGAGCCGTGCGAAAATTGTCGCTTATGAACACAACAATATTGATGACCTCCGTCAGAAAATTGCTGAAACCACTGACTATAATCGTCGCTTGATTGTCAGTGATGGGGTTTTCAGCATGGATGGCGATATTGCTGATTTACCTGCTCTCTACGACGTCGCTAATGAACACGACATCTTATTGATGGTCGATGATGCTCATGGTGAAGGCGTACTCGGTAATGGTGGACGTGGTATTGTTGACCATTTTGGCTTACATGGCAAAGTCGATATTGAAGTCGGCACGATGAGTAAAGCATTCGGCGTTGTCGGAGGCATTGTCGCTGGTAAACAAGTCATCATCGATTGGATTAAACAACGGGGTCGCCCGTTCTTATTTAGTAGTGCGATGACGGTACCTGATGTCGCAGCGTGCCTCGAAGCAGTCGATATGCTCGAAAGCAGTGATGACCTTGTGAAACGCTTGTGGAGCAATGCCGAATTCCTCAAGACAGAAATGACAAAAATGGGATTTAACACAGGCGAAACCGTGACACCGATTATCCCTGTAATTTTGGGAGATGCACCTGTCGCACAAGAATTCAGCAAACGTTTGATGGATGAAGGTGTATTTGCGATGGCAATCAGCTATCCAACTGTACCGCAAGGCACAGCTCGTATCCGTGTGATGAATACGGCTGCTCACACGCAAACTGACCTTGAAGAAGCACTCGTTGCCTTTGAGACTGTCGGTAAAGCGATGCAGGTCATCAAATAGGAGAAGCATCTATGGCACACGACTCTGTGATTCTGATTACTGGCGCAAATGGCGAAGTCGGACATGGCTTAATCGAATATTTTGCCAATCACGACCATGCACCTGCGATTGTCACACTGGATTTGAATCCCTTAGATGAGGCTCTACATCCGTTGGTCAAAGCGCACTATGTCGGCAATATCTTAGATGATGCTTTGCTAGCCAGTATTGAGAGTGACCATGCGATTGAAACGATTTTTCATCTGGCTGCCTTATTATCGACTTCAGGTGAACGTAATCCGCAACTCGCACATGATGTAAATGTCAATGGTACACAAAAATTGCTTGACCTCGCTGTTCGTGCAGGTGAAACACATCAGCGTACTGTGAAGTTCATCTTCCCTAGTTCAATTGCAGTTTATGGCTTGCCCAATGTGACAATTAAAGAGTCTGTTGGCGCATTGGCGGAAGACGATTATCTATCACCAACTACGATGTACGGCATCAACAAATTATATTGCGAAAATCTCGGACGCTACTATGCACGTCACTATAAGCAACTATCAGAAGAAGAAGTTGCTAGAATCGATTTTCGTGCCGTGCGCTTTCCTGGTTTAATCAGTGCACATACTGTGCCATCAGGTGGGACAAGTGATTATGGTCCTGAGATGATTCACACTGTCGCACAAGGACAACCCTATACCTGTTTTGTGCGTCCTGATACTACGTTGCCTTTCATGGCAATGCCTGATGGTATCCAAGCACTGATTGATCTATCGGAAGCCCCACGTGCGTCGCTCACTCGTGAGGTATACAATGTAACGAGTTTTAGTTTGCGTGCATCTGATTTTGCTGAGATTGTCACAACTGCCTTCCCCAATGCAGAAATTCGATTTAAACCGCACATGGGTCGCCAAAGTATTGTGGATACATGGGCAGGTATCATCGATGATTCAGTCGCGCGGGATGATTGGGGATGGTCGCCACACTATGACCGCGATGCTACTTTTAATCAGTATCTCTTGCCTCATATCGCGGAGAAATATCGTACTCCACAAATTTAATGGGGATGAAATTGCAGTATTTGGTCGCTTTCAGTAGAATCGACAGCATAATCAACCAAGTATAAAAGGATACATTATGCCAACGATTGCGACGCTAACTGTGAACCCAACCATTGATAAGAGTAGTAGTGTCGATACGGTTGCGAGTGAAATCAAATTACGCTGTGATGAACCTCGTTTTGACCCTGGTGGTGGTGGCATCAATGTCTCACGAGCGGTCAAAAAATTAGGCGGGGCATCCACAGCAATTTATACCGCAGGGGGTGGCAGTGGTATGATGCTCACGCGCTTGCTAGATGCAGAAGACATTACCACAAATCCCATCGCCATCAGCGACATGACGCGCGAAAATTTAACTGTCTACGAAAAATCGAGTGGTTTGCAATATCGCTTTGGGATGCCAGGACCTCATATCAGCGAATGGCAACGGTGTATTGATGTAACTTTAGCCACAGGTGCTGATTACATTGTGGCGAGTGGCAGTCTAGCACAATCTATGCCTACAGATTTCTACAAAATTCTAGCGGATGAAGTCGCCAAAACAGACAGTAAACTGATTGTCGATACCTCTGGTGAAGCCCTTGAAGCCTGTGCTGATGCAGGAGTCTTTTTACTAAAACCCAATTTATATGAACTTGAATTACTCTCTGGCAAGAAATTTGAGAGCGAAGATAAAATGCTGATTGTTGTCCGTGAGATGATTACTGACCATATGGCAGAAGTCTTCGTGATTTCGATGGGAGCAGCAGGGGCTATGATGATTACTGCTGACCAAGCGGTGAAATTGCGTCCACCTGTTGTGCCAATTCAGAGCAAAGTGGGTGCTGGTGATAGCATGGTTGGGGGTATTGTCTGGTCACTGAGTCAGGGCGATGATGTTCTAACGGCTGTGCGATACGGAGTCGCAGCAGGGTCGGCGGCTGTGATGACGACAGGCACAGAACTCTGCCGAGCCGATGATGTCCATGATATTTTTGGTCGAATTGCAATCTTGGACTAATCCGTCAATAGATGTGTGGGTAAATGTCCTGTTGCATTGTGTGTAATCAGACGAGAGCGGGCTTGGTCATCAATGGTGATAATGGTGATGCCACAGTGGTTAATGTCCAATTTTGCCCATGTATCGACATTAATATCTAGGGCACGGCACGTTAGATAACGCATCAGGTTACCATGACACACTAAAACCTCATGTGTTGATGAGCTATCTGTCGATGGTGCGTAGAAGAATTGCTCGAATGCGTCATCGACACGTTTTTTATCTTGATGAATCGTATCGTGAGTAAAGTCAGGATTATTTTCCATCATCGCTAAAATATCACTGGCAATACGCGGTGGAATCGTCGGGATTGCCTCGCGGATGCTATCGTGTGTTTGATAGTCGATACCAATTTGTTGCGCGATAATATCTGCTGTTTCGATAGCACGTACCATAGTGCTGGCATGAAGTTGGTCAATTTTGATACGCGCTATTGCTTTAGCCACGCTTGATGCCTGTTGTTTACCGATGTCGGTTAAACTACCTCCATCAGGAGCGTGAACTTCTGTGTGATATTGTCCATGCCGAATCATATATATCGTGCGCGTTGTCATCAATTGGCTACTTTGCTCTACAGACTGTCTAAATTACTGTAATTGTAACGCATCTGAACAGCAAAATGTTTGATGTTACCAAATTGATAGATAGTTAATGGTTCGCCCACTTTTCTAGTAAGTCTGCTTCACGTTCAGGTTTCATCCCTGCTGCCCACTCTTGACTATCGCCGTCAATTTCACGATACCAATCCAGCGTATCTTGAATTGTTTCTTCTAATGGACGCAGTGTTAGTCCAGCATCTAGCGCACGACTAATATCGACATTCATCATCGAATCACCCGTCGCACTTGGAATCCATAGTGGTAGTTCCATCCAAGGACGCACTTCATTGTCAGTCAAAAAGTCTTCATCCACATAGATAAAATTCGCATCGCTATCAGTTACTCTTTTCACTGTTTCAACAACAGATTTCACTGTGTGCGGTTCTTGTGGACCTGCCACATGGAAAATCCCAATGTTTTTATCTTCAATCACTTTAAGCGTGAAGGCTGCTAAATCACGAGCATCAATCACTTGTGATAGACGACTACCATCACCAGGAACAAGCACATCACCACCTTTTGCCACGCGAGTTACCCAATAGGTAAAGCGATTTGAGGCATCATATGGTCCGACGATTAAACCTGGGCGAATTTGGGTCACTTGATTGGGCATGATGGCTTCTGCAGCTTGTTCACACAGCACCTTGAGTGAGCCGTAATTTTCCATTTTCAATTCATCAGTGGGTTCGCCTTCTGGATGGTCTAGCAAGTCGGCATCTTCATTGCGATTCATCTTTTCTGATTCGGTATAGACGGAAATCGAACTGATGAAGACATAGTGCTTCACTTTATCTTTGAGATAAGTAGCGGTCTCTGTCACTTGATTCGGCGTGAAGCCACAAGTATCTAAAACAGCATCCCATGAATCGTCACCAAGTTTTTCGAGGTCCGTATTGCGGTCACCAATGATGCGCGTTGCCCCATCAAAATGCTCAGAATCGCTCTGCCCACGATGAAAAACCGTGACATCATGCCCTTTGCTGAGTGCTAATTCTGTAAATGCTCGTCCAAAAAAGCGTGTGCCACCAATTACTAAAATTTTCATTCGCTTAATTCCTAAAAATTATTAAACTATTGATTTAGGAGTGTACGAGAGCAATAGACGTAAGTCAATCAATTTACACCATGTTAGGCTTATGTAAATCATGGTGTGATACGATTTTGATAGAATCTTTATGGTTGTTGGCGTAAGTTTAGACCTTGCGATGCGTCCAATACACGTAACGTAAGCACAGGGTGATGTTAGCGACGCTAACATCACCAAATAAGCAAGAGATGCTGTTAGAGGAGCAAACGCATGTCGGATAAAGCTCGAAAAAATCTGAGCGAGTTATTGAATTTTGTTGAAAACGCGCCTGAAAATCAAGATATTATCGCAATGGATTGTAATGACCACTGCGAACAGATGTCACGCTTAGCAGAACAAGTTGCTGACGGGGCTGAACTTGATGATGTGTTACCTGAACTTAAGGAACACATGAAATACTGGGGCGACTGTCGTGAAGAATTCATTGCCTTAGTCAATGTTCTGAAAGCAGAGATGCTGGATGAACTCCCAGAACTTGAAGAAGAATCATAAGCTATAATAACATCAGCAAACTTTACTGGTAGGAGGTTAAACAATATATGAAAAGAGAACGTGTCATTATCATTGGATCAGGTCCTGCAGGGATGGCAGCCGCGCTTTACACTGCTCGTGCAGACTTAAAACCTGTCGTCATCGCAGGGAATCAATTAGGTGGGCAAGTAGCAATCACCCATGAGATTGAAAATTATCCTGGTTATATTCATCTGGGTGGCGCAGAGTTGGTCGATAAACTCAAAGAACATGGTGAACACTTCGGTGCAGAATATGTCTTTGACCTTGTGAATGAAGTCGATTTTGCAAATGGCTCACCATTTACAGTCAAAACACATAACGAAACTTATCTCGCTGACAGTGTGATTGTCACGATTGGGGCTGATCCACGCAAATTGAATATCCCTGGTGAAGCCGAATACACAGGAACAGGTGTTAGCTACTGTGGAACGTGTGATGGTTTCTTCTTCCGTGGTAAGGATATTGTCGTTATTGGCGGTGGTGACAGTGCCATTGAAGAAGCCCTCTTCTTGACACGTTTCGCTAATAAGGTCGAAATTATCCATCGCCGTGATGAATTGCGTGCTGGAACTGCGCTATCAAAGCGTGCCTTTGCTAATGAAAAAATTGACTTCATCTGGAATACTGAAGTCAAAGAGATTAAGTCCAATGAGCATGGTACGGTTGGTAGTGTAACACTCTACAACAACCAAACTGAGGAAACCTATGATAAGCCAACCGAAGGTGTTTTCATCTTCATTGGTCATATCCCCAACAGCAAGGTCTTCGGTGACCAAATCGCACTCAATGATAATGGTTATGTCATCACAGATGAACGCTATCGCACCAGTGTTGATGGGGTCTTCGCTGCAGGTGAAATCCAGGACGAAGTTTGGCGACAAGTCGCAACCAGTGTTGGTCAAGGTGTGAGTGCTGCTATGAGTACCATTCACTGGCTCGAAGAACACGAAGAAGAATTACAACCACTCGCTGAAGCTGGCGACTAGTCATCGAATTGTATCCCCGAAATTCAAAGCGTATCCTTTTGTAGGGTACGCTTTTTTGTTTTATATGTTGATATTTGCATCCACAGATAACCTCATCTTGCTCTACTGCTTTTCTTGCACCACAATAGAGCATATCAATTCTTGAACAAGCGATTTTCGTGATACAGTTAAAATAAGTAGATCACGATGCCTCTGACGCAACTAAAAGGACAGAACACATGGAACTCTGCATCATTGAAGGGGATGGGATTGGACACGAAGTTATCCCTGCTGCGGTGAAAGTGCTGACAACAGCCTTGCCCAATCTCAAGTTACAGCATGCGCGTGCAGGATGGGATTATTTTCAAGAATCAGGGTCACCTATTGATGAAGACACTGTCAACATGGTGATTAAAATTGGAGCATTGCTCTATGGAGCAGCGACTTCTCCATCCTATCCTGTCGATGGTTATTATTCTCCTGTCGTGCGTTTGCGTCGTGAATTAAAAGCCCATGCCAACATCCGACCCATTAGCTACTTGCCTGTCCCCACCGCGCGTGCAGGGGTCGATTTAATCGTCGTGCGAGAAAATACCGAAGATGTTTACATTGGCATGGAAGAACTCTCAGAAGATGCTGAGATGGGAACAGCCAAAAAAGTTGTTACTCGTGCGGCAACAGAGAGAGTCGCGCATACTTGCTTTCGCTTGGCACAACAATCAAAGCGTAAGCTGGTGACGATTGTCCATAAAGGGAATGTTCTGCCTCGCACTGATGGTTTGTTTCGTCGGGTTGCGTTTGAAATTTCGGAGCAGTATCCTGATATTGAAACAGATGAATTATTGGTAGATACCGCAGCCTATTGGCTCGTCAAAGACCCCACTCGTTTCGATGTCATTTTGACGATGAATCAATACGGCGATATTCTATCCGATATGGCAGCAGCATGGGGTGGCGGATTAGGCTTTGTCCCTGCTGTTAATTTAGGAGATGATATTGGCATTGCTGAACCTGTACATGGTTCTGCGCCAGATATTCAAGGACAAGGCATTGCGAACCCGACAGCGACTATTTTGAGTGCATCACTATTGGTGCGTTATCGTTTCAATCGTCCTGAGGTTGCGGATGCTATCGACAATGCGGTTCGCCAAACATTGCAAGATGGTTACTACACAGCCGATGTCAAACACAGTGGTTCAACCAATACAGAAGACTTCACCAAACTCATTTGTGAGAAATTGCCTAATTTTCTCAACAATTAATGTTCCATAATCTTAAGAATGCGTTATAATCAGAGTATTACTATTTATAACGAAATGATTGACGATTATGGTGAACATTATACTCATCACATCTCGTGTTGGTTTGGGCTATGCTCTCAAATCTGCGCTGGATGGCACACATTATAATGTAATCTTGGCTTGTAGTGTTGAACATGCTTTGTCATTGGTAGCAGACCAATCACCGCATGTCATTCTCTTGGGGGATACAAGACAATCATTCTTATTTGCAACCCACTTATTAAGAACAAATCTGCAAACCAAGAATATCCCTATCTTATTGCATACCAACAACTTTTGCATTCATAACCCTGATTATGTCGCGCGTTTAGGCGTGAAAGCTGTTTTAGCTGCGCCATTATCATTAAGGCACTTGCTCCGAGCAGTTGATAATTGCCTGCATGAATTTGTTGCTTAAAGCATAATCAAACGAGATTCGCACGTATAATAGGATGACACAACACATTAACTTGGAAAGGTCATCCTCATGCGTGTCTTCAAAGAACTCATCATTATTGTGATTTCAGCCGTTGCCTTAGTTTACCTTTTCTTGCCTTCTGTACTCCCTGATTTTGTGCCGTTCATTGGCTGGCTGGATGAAGGCATCGCTACAACAATCCTCCTCAGTTCTCTCAAACACTATGGTTTCGATCTCACAGGCTTATTTGGCGATAATCGCGTTCAGGCAGTGCCACAAAATACACATGATAAAGTCATGGTCACTGATAATTTGGTGCAAAGCACACAAAAAATTCGCATCCCGCGTGCTGTTCTTGAACAAGCTCTGCGTGACTATCAACAGCAACAATCAGCGAAATAGCTGATTTAATGCCATAAACGAGCTATTTGATGTAACAGCTTTGTCCGCCCTGTATCAGGCAGGTAACCATGTTGACGATACCACGCATAGGTTGCTTCAACACTTTGACGCATCGGAATTTGTGGTCGATGCAGTTGTTCATGTGCTTTACTGGCATCGAAAATTACTTGTCGTGCGCCGAGACGTACTTGGTCACTGTTAACAGGTGTATTGATACCGATAGATCGTAGAAAATCTATTGATTGTGCAATCAATGGCATGAGACTATTCGGGGTTGGGAAAATGGGAGGTGCAACGCCAGCCACATCCGCAATCATTTCAAACCAGTCTTGATTACTATAGTTTTCAGTGACCAGCAGATAGCGTTCCGCTGTTTTGCCCTTTTTTGCTGCCATCAGATGACTCATCGCAATATCGCGCACATCAGAAACAGCAATTGCCCCTGATGTTTTTGGAACGAGCCACTGTAATTGAGCAACCTGTGTGATGTAACTGCCACTAATCAAGTTGAGGTCACCAGCCCCAATCACCACCGATGGATTGACAATTACCACATCTAAACCATCAGCGACAAAGTCTTGCACGACTTGTTCGGCTAAGACTTTACTATATCCATAAGGGAAATGCTCAGGCGGTAAATTAAAGGGAACAGTTTCATCCGATGGTGTGCCATCATTAGGGAGACCAATAGCGGCTGCACTACTAGTGAATACGACCCGTTGCACTTGAGCGATTTGTGCTGCTTGCATCACGGTTCGTGTGCCATCGACATTGATGTGAAAGAGTTGTGTTGTATCAGCACGCCAATAATCGGCAACGGCTGCCACATGAAATACCCAATCGCATCCCTTGAAGGCTTTTTCCAGCACATCACCATTAGTGACATCCCCAATGACAGATTCGTAGTCTAAACCTGTTAACGCTGTCAGCTTACTTGTCGGACGGTGTAGGACACGCACTTGATGACCGTCATCCAGCAAAGCACGCACAAGATACGAACCGATAAAACCCGTCCCACCTGTTATACACACTAACATAAGGTCTATTATCCTATCAAAGATTAGCACCATACAATGTTTATTAAAACGCTATATAAAAACTGTCGCAAATTGTATTTATTCTTTTATCTTAATTGAGTTCACATCATTAATTATGTTAAGCTATAGCCATTAAATTAAGGTTTATTAAAATAGCAACTAATGCGTTTTTGTAACTTTCATAATTATATGTTTTTACAATCGAACATATAGACCTTATGAGGTAAATGAGGTCCACTATTACAGTGAATTGGAACGATGATGCAAAAAACATGCTTATATGGAAATATCCACCAACATGGACTTTAGAAGAGTTTCACTTGGCGATTGATCGTTCAAAATCATTAGCGGAACAGATTTCGCATCCTTATGTTGCGATTATTGATTATTCTGGGACGCTTGCACCTGCGAGCAAGGTCTTATCGGCTGCATCTGCTGGTACATCCGATGTCCCTGATAATCTTGTGGCAATTATCAATGTGAAACCGAGACTTATTTTCGCTTTGTTGATGAGGGGATTTCAGCGATTCTTTCCACATGCTGTACAAATTTTAGAAGAAAAATCGCTTGACGATGCGATAAATAAAGCACAATTGCTACTTGATGAAGCAAAAGAGGAAAAGAAAAATGTCAGTAGTTGAAACATCCTCATACACAAGAACAATTAAAGATATACCTGAGCCACCCAGACTGCCCTTAATTGGTCAAAGTCTCCATCTCATTTATGATCCTTTAGCTTACATTGTCGAACAATATCATGCACTAGGACCTGTTTTTAAAATGCAGATGGGTTTCCAAAATTATGTTGTCCTAGCAGGGGAAGATGCTAATCGTTTACTTGCCCGTGAAGACAGTGTGTTATTCGAGAGTCGCACACTATTTGGCGGTTTTGCTGATGTAGCGAACACAGATGTGATGTTAGTTGCTTTAGATGGTGATGACCATATTTATATGCGTAAGTTACTGAGATCAGGTTTTGCCCGCTCTGCTGCTAAGCCTCATATCAATGAATTAATCAATATTGTCAATGATTATGCTGACTCATGGCAAGAAGGTGAGGAGTTACCGATTCTCAATGCTATGCGTCGTATTATTGTTGACCAGTTGGGGATTGTCACCACAAACATAAAACCAGATGGTTACTTTGAGGATATTTTGCATTATCTCAATACAATGATGAATACTGAAGTCCTTAAAGTATATCCACCAGTGATGCGTAAATTGCCACGCTTTAAACAAGCTAAACTTCGGATGGAACAACTTGCTCAAGAGGTGATGGATTGGCATATTCAAAATCCACCTAATGAAGACCGTGAAGCAGATTTAATTGATACGATTATCAACAATAATCGCCCTGATGGTAAACCATTCACACCTGCTGATTTGGTGAGTTTAGCTGTTGGTCCATTCTTTGCTGGTATGGATACCTTAGCGAGTACGATGGCATTTTATTTGCTTGCTTTGTTGAAACAGCCTCAGCTTCTTGAAGAAGCTAAAGCCGAAGTTGATGAATTTTTCAGAGATGGTATTCCATCGTTGCACGAATTCCGTAAGTTAGAAATTCTACACGCTGCTGGGATTGAAACATTACGCCGTTACCCTGTAACACCATTCACGCCTCGTGTTGTCAAAGAGGATTTTGAATTTGAAGGCTACCACATTCCTGCTGGCACAGAAGTCATGCTGGCGCAGACTGTGACACACTTCTTGGCTGAATTTTATCCTGAGCCAGAAAAGTTTGATGCCAGTCGCTTTATGGGTGATAATCGTAACCGACAAGCCAATGTCTTCACGCCTTTTACTGTCGGAGCACATTCTTGTTTAGGTGCAGGATTAGCCGAAATCCAGATGCTTGTCACGATGGCAGCCTTGCTCCACAAAGTGGACTTTGATAGCTTGCCTGACTCATTCAATATCAAAATTCACACGCAACCATTACCGAATCCTGGTGATGTGAAAGTGCGCGTTAAAGGGCTGAGACGCTAACTCAGCCTCGTTTACGTTTTCTCTTTTGTGGATGTGGGACAATTAATGCGCCAACAATACCGATACTCGCTAGAGCAACACCGAGCCACAACACAGGATTGTATGACCCCAATACATCGAGGCTCAAGCCAAATAAAATAGGTCCGAGTGCTGTGCCGATAACCAGCATAGTACTCACGAAGCCACGAATTGTCCCTTGATGTCCGCGCCCGAAGAGATTCACCCATACTGCCCCATCGAAGACTGCCCCACCACCCATCATAATGCCGAAGCTAAGTGCATAAGCTAGCAAGAGCAACGGGGTCGTCATGAAAGTTGCGAGAACCATCGACCCAATCAATGCGCCGAGTTGGAGTGCCATCACCACACCTGGGCGCAAGCGGTCAACCAAATAGCCAAACAAAATCGCACAAATCGCTGTGACAATCGTGATGTTAGCATAGGTTGCAGCAGCAATTTCGGCAGTGTGACCGAGTTCAATAAAAATTGACACTTGATGCAAAATCAACCCTGTGCCCCACGCTGGCGAGATGATGCGTCCGAAAATGAAGACCCAAAAGGTGACATTGGTCAGTACATCGGGTAATGCCCAACTAGTCGCCATGATTTCGTCTAAGTCTGCCTTTGTTTCTGCTTCCGACTTGAGAGTGGTCTCACCATCAGGTTGCAAGCCAAATTCTTCGGGCGTATTCCGCATAAAAATCCATGCGAGGGGAATTGTGATACAGGCAACCGCTATCCCTAGATAGACCCACATCACCCGCCATGAAACAACTTCGAGTTGCGCTTGCAAAAATGGGATATACCACCATTGGAAGAGTGAGAAGGATACAAGCACAAATGCCATCACCCGACCACGTAAGCGTTTGAACCATTCAACAATGACTGTGGTATTCACCAGCCCTAGTGACCCCTGCCCTAACATCCGAATGCCGAAAAATGCCAGTAACAGTGTCACCCAACCGTTGACGAAATAAAATAAGACGAGGACAGTTGCAAATGCTCCTGCAATCAAGACTGTCATCAGGCGATTGCCATAACGGTCAATGAGTCTGCCAACAAAGGTCAAACTCAAGGAAGCAACGAATGTCCCTGTACTGAATAGTGCAGACACGGCAGTACGACTCAAGCCGAATTCTTGGATGAATGAATCAATGAATAGCGAAACTGTGAAACTTTGCCCAGGGGCAGTGGCGATAACCCCAATCGTCGCCACAATTAAAACAACCCAACCATAGTAAATCGGCGATGCGCCGACAATCCCCGTTGCTTGGGGACGCGATGAACTAGAAATCATGAAACCTCTCTAAGAGATACAACATGCTTGTACCTTATGCCGATTCGCTAGAGAGGTCAATGACCATTCGCTTAACTTTGGTTCACATCTTTTTACTGTGGCAACAAGGTCTCTGTAAAGAAATCTGCTAGACGTTGTGCGTATTCATCGCCTGTTACGTAAATCGCTTCTACATGGTCAAGGTCAGGGATGATAACCAATTCGGCGTTATTCCCTGCAAGTGCCAATAAGGTTTCGGCTTGAGCAAGAGGAATCCGTGTATCGGCTGAGCCATGTGTCATCAAAATCGGACGATTATCATGATTAAGAATTGATTTATCAGGGCTATGCTCGTAATAGTTGATGCCGTTTAGCAAGGCAACATGAAATGTCGGATATACTAAAAATGTTGGTAAGCCATCACGTTCAAACGTGTTGATAATCATCTCTTGTAGATTGCTAAACGGGCTTTCCAGATAGAGGGCTGGAATTGCTGGCTCTTGTCCAAAGGCAATGGTTGCTGTCCCTGCACCGAGCGAAATCCCCATCACACCGATTTTATCAGCATCGAATCCGCGCGTTTGCAAATAATCAAATGCGCCTAAAACATCACGATATTCCCGATTGCCTGCTGCCATGAAGCCAGTGTCAATTTCCGAATCGCCATGATTGCGAACATCCATCACAAAGACATTGAAGCCATTTTGCGTGAGCATCGAGGCTGGTATCAGTTGGGTTGGCTCACGACGACAACCCGCAATGCCATGTACGATGATGACAACTGCATCTGATGGGGTCGTCGCTGGAATATACCAAGCAAGCAGTTCGACATCTTCACCGCGCGGTGTGAATTGCACATCTTCAAATATTGGCATTTGATATTGCGATACATCGAGTAAATCATCATCGACGCGATACCGTGCACCAAAATTATCAGGTTGGTTCTCTTGCAGGTCATACATCATCGGTTGCTGACATCCACCATTGGATGCCCCTAATAGATTGAAGATGTAGTAGCCGACACCAAAGTATAAGCCAATACCAATAATCAGAAGTACCCCACTCCCTCTTATCAGCCATTTACAAATGCTAGACCTCGATTGGCTAGCTTTAGTCGATTGTGTTGTCATCAATAACACTCTTAAAATTTAGTTTGACGAAATGTGATTACATTATAGTTACATTGTAAGATAGTGCAATTAAGACCTGTGAGCCATTGCGTTCCACATCTTGCGCTCTATAATTGAATGGTAAGAATTGTCAGCCACCATCTGAACGATGATGATTATCACAAATAGTCAAAGTTAAAGAAACTTATGTCAGATAAACGAAGCATTGATAACCTTTCCATCGAAGAATTAGAACGTGTGCTTGCCATCAAAAAGCGTGAAGCACGTCAACAACGCTTACAACGGATGAAAGGCACAGGGCGCGTCATTGAAACCGAGGCAAAATCACCCAAGCCTCGCCAAACTGTCCCTCAGCCGATGTCTGCTGTTGATGCTATCCAAGAACCACGCTATGAGATTGACCCGAACACAGTGCAAAAGCGCAAGGTTGTTCCAGAATTTGAAGATGCTATCGACACACGCGACTTCAAGAAAAAGAGTAATTCAGGGCGTATCTGGCGCATGTTTGTTGACCGTTCTCTGTTCTTGGTCGAAATTTCCGCCGTGATTGGTTTAATAGTGCTAGGGATTGCCCTCTTCAATGGCTTGACAACTTTGGAGCAAGAAACGGCTGCGGCTCAACAAGCTGCCGAAGAACAACTACGGGCATCCTTACCGACTGTTGAACCCACGCCACAACTGACCTTAGACCGTGTTGTGCTACCGACAGGTCATACTTTTGCAGGGAATCAACCGCAATTCAATTTTGCTGAAATTCCTGAAAATATGCGCGGTTTAGTGGTCAATCAAGTGTATCTACCGCCTGATGTGGCGCGTGTACCTGTTACCGACAATACGCCCTTGCGTGTGATTATCCCAAGTCTTGAAATTGATAATACAATTGTGCAAGGTGTTGACTGGAATGCCCTGCAACAAGGGGTCGGCATGTTACCGAATGGGGCTACGCCAACGGGCGATGGTGACAATGTCGTTTTAGCAGCACATAATGATATTTATGGTGAAATTTTCCGCTATATTGACCAATTGCAAGCAGGGGACGAAATTCAAATTCAGACACGCACAGGCTTCCATAATTATATCGTGCGCGAGGAAGGTTTTCAGGTTGACCCTGATGCCGTGCATGTGATGGATAGTCAAGGAACACCCATGCTGACACTCATATCATGTTATCCTTATCGAGTGAACAATAAGCGGATGATTGTTCATGCAGACCGCGTGGATGTGTAGCTTGACCCTTTGCGAGGGTGACCCTGCACCCTATAATCACGCCATAATCGTATCGAAATGGAGAAATCATGGCAAAGCGCAGACGTAAAAGCAATAAGCCCAACTTGCCAGCCGATGTCTTGGCACGCGCTCGTAAAAATGCAGGTATTGAAGATACACCTGAAGCAGAAGTCGCAGAAACAGAAACGACCAGTTCTAGCGACAACAGCAACGATGATTCTTCATCTGTAGCAGAACGTGCTGCGCGTCGTCGTAAATTATCGACTGTGCAATTAGAACGCAATCGCAAGCGTGGCGAACTCACCAATGAGATGATTGCAGAAGTCTTAGTCAATCCCACTCGTGAAGTTACCGAAGCCGAACTGCGTGAAGACTATAAACACGTTCTCGTTGATTTACGGAATATGGGTGTGCTGGCAGCGATTCTAGTTGTTGTCTTGGTCGGATTAGCGTTCAACTTACCAACGTTTTAAATATTGCCTTGTATATCAAGCGGATAGCAAACGGCATCCTACAAGTGATGTCGTTTTTGTTTGAGTGCCTCTACGGTGCATCTGTGAAATCGTGTACAATCGGTTTAATCAGATGATAGCGTTGTCGCAGTGAAGGCATTCTCTTATGCACATTGATTGGAATCGCATAGCCTGTTTTTCAGGGGTTGCACCCCATATCCTCGATAAGCTGAATGCTGCCTCGCATCGTCATTTGTATCAAGCAGGGGCGACTATCTTCAATGAAGGGGATGCGTGTGCTGGTTTTCACGTTGTAATCGAAGGCTTAGTCCGAATTTACCGTATCAGTCCAGAAGGTCGCTTACATACTCTCAGTTTATTGCGTCCAATTGCATCGTTTAATGAAGTCGCTGCGGTTGATGGACGCACAAATCCTTACATTGCCGTTGCAGTTACCCAAGCAACCATTGTTGTGATTAGTCATGAACAAATTATGGAACTACTCGCGACGGAGCGCGATGTCCTGCAAAATTATGTTCAGGCATTGGCACAAGTTAACCGTGATTATATTGAACGACTGGAAGATATGACTTTCCGCACAATACCGTCACGGCTGGCAAAACTTTTCTTACATGAAACAACGTATGCTGACCATATCAGCGAAGCTCCAACGAAACTCACACAAGAAGAAATCGCGTCTATTCTTGGGACAACGCGCGAAGTCGTCGGACGTGCTTTACGGGGTTTGCTCAATGCAGGTTTACTGCGTAAAGAAGGACGGCAAGTTTTCATCGCTGACCGTGAAGGCTTGGAATATCTTGCTCAAACGAACGACATGCCCTCACCTATCAAAAATCGCTAAAATATACAAAAAGCTATTTAGTGCTTCATCCTGTAGGGGGGCGTAGCTATGTGTTGAGTCCAACGGGGTTGACCCCCGACCTCACATGTCCAAAACAGCATCCCCGTACCCTTGCTCTCACGGATGGTTCAAAACCATCCGCTACACTCAAAATAGGAAACCCACTAAAAGGGGTTCAAAATCAGTGCCTTTAGCGCACTTCCCAAGACGAGCTAGCCATATGTTTTGAACATATGGCACGAGATACGAGTAAAATCAGGGGTCGGGGGTGTCTAAAATGGATACAAGATAGGGGG